>JAFGIY010000071.1 GCA_016929335.1 Acidobacteriota bacterium
AGGTATTTCTGCTGCAACAGAACCACCGCCATCTCCGCTTTCTGCGGGTTCTGTCTTCGGCAATTACTGCATAGAACGGGAGATTGGCCGGGGCGGCATGGGAATCGTTTATGAAGCCGTCCATGTTCTGCTCGAAAAAAGAGTAGCGTTGAAAGTGCTGCCGGTCCGGACGCTTGACGGTCCGGAGCGCCTCGAGCGCTTCTTCCGCGAGGCCAGGACAGCCGCCGGCCTGCATCACACAAATATTGTCCCCGTCTTCGATGTAGGACAGATTGCCGGAACACCCTATTTTGCCATGCAGTACATCGAGGGCCGCAGTCTTGATCGAATTCTCCGCACCATGCAATCGGCCGAAGGCGATGGCTTTTCCGGGGAGCTTGCGTCAGATCGCACATCCGGCAGCACTTCGGATATGCCAGTGTCATTATCATTAGAAGCATCGTCTCCCAAATCGAAAGAGACCAGGAGGGCAAAGACTCGTTCTGATCGCTTGGGTCGAATTCGCGCCGGGCTGCCCGCTCGGTCGGATGACTATTTTCGCTGGGTTGCCGGGATCGGGATCCAGGCGGCGGAAGGGCTTGCCTATGCGCACGAGCGCAAAATAGTGCACCGTGACATCAAGCCTTCGAACCTGCTTCTGGACAACGAAGGAGTGATCTGGATTGCCGATTTCGGGTTGGCGCGAAAGATTGACGATCCGGGGATGACGCAAAACGGAACCCTGATCGGCACGCCCCGTTACATGAGCCCCGAGCAGGCCGAAGCGGCAAAGCGCCCTGTCGACCATCGCAGCGACATCTACAGCCTGGGCGCCACGCTTTACGAACTGTTGACCTGCCGACCGGTATTCGAGGGAAAAACGCCGCAGGAAGTTCTAATGCAGATCGCAACCCGAGAGCCCGTGGCGCCGCGGAAGTTGAGCGCTGCGGTCCCGCGCGACCTGGAAACGATCGTCATGAAGGCGATGGCCAAACGTCCGGAAGACCGCTATCGGTCCGCTCTGGAATTAAGTGATGATCTGCAGCGCTGGCTCAAGCTGGAACCGATCCGGGCTCGGCGCATCGGCCCGGTCGGATGCATCGCCCGCTGGTGCCGGCGCAATCCAAAACTGGCCGCCGTCACGGCAATTGCCGGAGCCCTCATCCTAGCTCTCAGCGGCATCTACTACGCAGGCCTACTGCGCGAAAACGCAAACACACGATCCGCCTTGAAACGCGAGCAGGAAGCGCGTTCCGCCGCGGATTTGAACAGCTATGCTGCCAACTTGGCCGCTGCCGAAATCTATCTGCGCTCAAACTCGTTTGATGGCGCGCAACATCGCCTCTCGGCATGCAGCCCGAGTCTGCGCGGATGGGAATGGCAGCATATGAACCTGCGGCTCAATCCCGAGCTGGCGACGATCCAGTTGAATTCCAAACCTACCCAATTGACGCTAAATGCGGATGGCACCCAGGTTCTATGGCTGTCTGAGGAAGAAAACGAGATCCAGGCTGCCGACATCCAATCTAAGAAACTGGTTCCTTTTAACAAATCCGTGGCACAACAAAGCGCCCGAACAGCAGGTTCCCCCTATGTGATCGCCTTCAGCCGCGACGGTGAGTTGATTGCAAGAACACTCTGGAAAGGCGAGACCGGCGTAATATACCCCTTGGGCAGAAGAGCCCGGCTTATCGCGTATAGCAAAACAGACGAGCAGAAGTGGAATCCTCTGAGAAACATTCTGGAAATTTCCAGGGATCTCCACAGCGCCGCCATCAGCAGCACCCAGTTTCCCGTCGCAGGAGTGTGGGAGGGTGAAAGCTCCATACTTAATTCCTTTTCAAGCCCGACAATGCTGCACGACTTAGGAAGGGTGATTTCGGTTGTGTTCAGCCCGGACGGTACGCGCTTCGCGGCGTGGACATGGGATAGCATGATGCGGGTTTGCGATACAGGTTCAGGCAAAGTTCTATGCTCGATTCCCGGCGATTTCCATAGTGTCGCCGCGGTTGCTTTCAGCCATGATGGCAATTCCATAGCTGCCGGCAACCATGACGGATCCGTGCGCGTGTGGGGAGTGCCTTCGAGAGCCCCGATCGCAGTTCTTCGGGGCCATGAAGCTCCTATCGGGAGTCTGGCATTCCGGCCTGACGGGAAACAAATTGCATCCGGTTGCTGGAATGGCATTGTCCGCTTGTGGGATCTTTCCTCGGGCAGATTCGTGCGGACCTTTAAGCGCAATGTGGCTTCCATGGCATTCAGTGCAGACGGGGAACGCATAGCTATGGGATCCAGCGACGGTATTATTTATGTGATGGAGACCGCTACAGGGAAGGAGCTCGTTTCTCTGCCAGGGCATAAATCCGGAGTCACCTCCGCCGTCTTCGATGCCAGCGGCACACGGATTATCTCCGGTTCCGCAGATAGGACCATACGCTTTTGGGATATAGGTTCGGTGAGTTATGTCACAACGCTTGAGATTCCTAAGGTCGAGGTGGCATCCGCTCTTTGGAAACCGGATGGCAAGTGCATCACCGTGAATGCTCGCATCTGGAAATCGGATCAATGGTGGCGCCACCCCGGCAATCCTGATGGCCGATTGGCAATTATTTGGGATGCTGTCTCCGGAGAAACGACCTCGATTTTCCGCTGGCCGATAGGGGCCAATGGCAACAATTTTCTCAATCCGGACGCAGACAAGCTCGCAGCTGTTTTTGGCTCCGAAATCCAGTTGTTGAACCTTACCCCCGGCTCACAACCGCTGATTCTGACTGGTCAGAAAGGGAACATATATTGTGTAGCATTTGCCCCAGACGGCAAAACCATCGCAGCTGCTGGCGTAGACAAAACCGTTGCCCTTTGGGATATCTCATCTGGAAAGCCTCTCAGAACCATGACCGGCCACGAAGATGTGATTCGCGGGCTCGCCTTTAGCCCCGACAGCAGCCGGCTGATTTCTGCTAGTCAAGATAAGACAGTGCGGATTTGGAAGGCAGCAACGGGAAGATCACTTGCCGTTTTGCGGGGACACAAAGACCTCGTCGTGCAGGCAGGCTTCAGTCCCGATGGTAGCCTGGCTCTGTCGTCTTCATCTGACAAGACCGTCAGAATCTGGAACAGCTCGACCGGCAAGGAGCGCTTCTCATTCTCCTGCGCAAGCGCGGACGCGATTTTTAGCGGGGACGGGAACCGGATCTATGCCGGCTGCAGCGATGGAACCTTGGGCGTATGGGACACAAAGACCGGCAGGCTGCTTGCCAGCTCGAAATCGAACGCGAGTTCCTTTAGCTCACTGGCGTTCAGCCCGGACCGCAGCCGTTTGATTTCAGTCGTGGGAACAACGATCAAAATCTGGGACGCAGCTTCGCTCATGCCGCTGCACACCATGCCTGCTGACGGTCCGGTCGAATCTGTGGCGTTCAGCCCGGACGGCAGCAATGTCCTTTCGGTAGGCGTTGGAAAGGCAAAGATCTGGAAATCAAAACGCTGGAATTGAGGATTGAGGCGTACATGGGGATGGATTTCGGGGAAACACTTGAACTGCTGGATCGCGCTCGCCACGGCGATGCGTCCGCTTTTGAGGAGCTCTTTAGACATCACCGCGTGCAGTTGCAGAAGGCAATTGCCATGAGGCTGGACCGGAACCCTGAGATTCTGGACACCCTGGCAGCCGCCCAGTACAGGATGGGAAAGTACGCAGATGTTGTTAAGACAACTGCAATTTCCTGTGAGCGGCGCGGCGAGCCCTCCATACCGAGTACAACATTTCTGGCAATGGCCCAATTTAAGTTGGGAGATATCGCGAAAGCCAGAGCCAGTCTGGGGGAGCTCCAGAAAATAATAAAACAACAGAGGGTTTCCAAGAGCAGCCTGCTCGAAGAGGCAGAATCACTTCTCGGAAGCCACTGAGATATATCGCACTTCCTAAGAATACCGACCGGGCTTTCTGGCTCAATTCCGTAGGTCTGGCAAGGTAGAATTTCTGAGAGCAGAACCGATCATTCAATGGCGCTATGATTGCTTGGATTCATGAATAATGCGGGTTAAGGCCTGGAGCTGTCGTTATGAACATGTTCAGAGTAATCCAATTTTCCCTTCAAATCTTACTTATTCTGTTTCCCATCTGTCTAGCGGGGCAAAACAAGGACGATCTTATCCGCGTTCTGTCCGGCCGTGAAACGGTCAAACAATATGCATTGCGCAGTTCCGGACAAATCGACCGAGTCAATGCATCAAAACGCTTTGTGGCGCGGCTGACAAATCTACCGCAGGCCGTAATGAAACATCACCCGGAGATCTCGGCAGTATTCGATTTTGACAACGACGGCCGCCTCGAAGTATTCATCACTTGGCATCTGGCCGAGACTTATCAGACTCACATGCAGGTGTATAGAATAGACTCTGATCAAATTTCACGATTGGCGTTTGATTCGGAGCTTGATCACCCTTGCGTTGTGATTGATTTCCCACCCAGATCAGAGCGCTTGACAACAAATGCTGCAATTGTGTTTTGTCAGCAAGGCGTCTATTGGGGCACATTTTATGTTCTATTTCCGGATTGCAGGAGGCTTGTGAAACTGGGAGATGCCTCGGATATCAAATTTGCAGATCTCAATGGCGACAGAGCTTACGAATGGATTCTATGGCAATGGCGAGGCTTTGATCGCAGGTGTGGATTTACTTTCCCAGGAGGCCAGAGCGCGGAAGTATTCCGGCGGATTTCGGAGAAATTTTTAAAAATCTGGCCCCCCAAGGGATGGGCCGCTCAAATAGACGAGTCTGGAGATATCGGCCAGGTGATGAACAGGTTTTACGATGTAGATGATGACGGAATCCCCGAACTTATAACTGCGACAGATATTCGAGAAAAAACCCAATCCCGGTTTTCCATTTACAGGGTTGCAAAAGAGAGTTTCCGCCGCATCGCCTATGCGGATTTTCCCCAAAAATATGCAATAACCGAGATAATGGGCGTGCGGCGTCTGAAAGATCGCAAGCAAATTGTGCTTCGATTGACCAATGCAGCCAACTGCATAGACGAGAAGGATGTTTTAAGCGCAGTCGATTTTAAGGGCGGCGATTTGCAGCTGTCTTGGATGAATGAACAAGTTCATATCGACAGGGATGTCCAGGCAAGCATAAGAGATGTCAACGGTGATGGAGAAGAGGAAATGATTTTTTCTGAAGACAGGTGGCTTGATGCTAAAAAGGTACATCAACCATTGATTCTCCGAGGTTTAAAAAATTTGCAGGCCTACTCTCCATCAGGTCAGAAGACGAAGAGGGGGGAAAGAGCCCGCTGAGCTGAATCGTGCAGTTCCCGGCTATGGTAGTTCGTCAGGACGGCGTATGGCGGAAGTAAGCCGGACCGGAAGAAGAATGCATATGGAAAATGCGGATGATTCGGTGGGATGGAAGTACTGAGCATCGTAGGTGTTGGTAAATCCCGGGGAAAACTCCTCCGAGCGCTTATGGAATGATCCGCTCTGCCTTTTTATTAAGGAAAAGACATCCGGATGTTTCATGTGTCGACCGCGACGGATAGGAATTGGTAATTGCACTTCGAGCTCTTTTGCGCGTGTCACTCAGGTCCGTTTTGACAAAAGCTGCGTATCAGTTGTAAAGCACCTTCTGTTATACTCATGCCAGTAGTTATTCCTTGGACAACTCAGGCTGTGGCTACCATGGGAGTGAGCTCATAGGAGAGATCTACGATGTCCGGCAGAACACCCACTTCGTTCACCACTACAAAGTGGAGTATGGTTCTTCATGCGGGTGATTCCGAGGATCCGGGTGGCCGTGAAGCTCTGGAAACCCTCTGTCAGAGATACTGGCGCCCGGTTTACAGCTATATTCGCCATCGCGGCTACGATACAAACGCCGCTGAAGATCTAACGCAATCTTTCTTCGCCCAGCTACTCGAGAAGCGGTCGCTGAAGGCGGCAGATCCGGAAAGGGGCAGGTTTCGTTCCTTTCTTCTCGCCTCAGTGAGGAATTTCCTCTCGGATTCGCGTGACAGGGAGAGGGCACAGAAAAGAGGAGGGGATCGACAATTTATTCCGCTGGATTTTTCGGAGGCTGAGAATCCTAGGCATGAACCTGCTGAGGGAATAACTCCGGAAGCACTTTTTGAACGGCAATGGGCAAACTCCGTGTTGGCGGAAGTTTTCGGCAGACTTCGCCAGGAAGCGATTGAGGGACAGGCATTGGAACGTTTTGAACGTCTGGAAGGATTTCTTACCGGTGAATTGGAAGGGACCAGGCAGAGTCAGGTTGCCGAGGAATTGGGCATGAACGCCGAAGCATTAAGAGTGGCCATTCACCGTCTGCGGAAACGCTTTGGAAGGTTACTGCGAGAGCAGGTTGCTCAAACGGTGGCAGATCCTGAGCAAGTGGACGATGAGATCCGTTTTCTTCTGACCACCCTCAATTCGTAGTTTTCAGGCTGTAATTTTCCGCCGCATTTACCTTAATAAAGATTAGGGAAAGGCGGGATAGTTCTCATGGGAAAAAATCAAGTCTGTTCCAAATGTGGAGCGAAGCTGCCGGAAGACGTCGCTCCGGAAGGTCTTTGTCCACAATGCCTGCTCAAGCTGGGTTTGAAGTCTCAGGACAAGAAGTCCGAGACCGGATCTTGGGCTCAAGATTCTGGATCTACAAAATGGGAGGCTAAAACTCCTGGCGCAATCGGGCCCTACCGGATTCTCGAAATCCTTGGCGAGGGGGGAATGGGCATTGTCTATCTTGCCGAGCAGGTCGAACCGATTCGCCGGCGCGTGGCGATCAAGATTATCAAGCCGGGAATGGACAGCCGCGAGGTCCTCGCCCGTTTCGACGCCGAACGCCAGGCCCTTGCGGTCATGAACCACCCGAACGTGGCCAAAGTCTACGACGCGGGCGTCACCGAGCAGAGTCGGTCCTACTTCGTCATGGAGTATGTGCCGGGTATTCGAATCACCGACTACTGCGACATGCGGTGCTTGTCGGTCCGCGAGCGCCTGGAGCTGTTCACAAAAGTCTGTGAGGCGATCCAGCATGCCCATCAGAAGGGCGTCATTCATAGAGACATCAAGCCGTCGAACATACTGGTGGCTTCGGAGGATGGAAAGCCGGTTCCAAAGGTGATCGATTTCGGGCTGGCGAAGGCCGTGGGCCATCAACTGACCGCGCGGACGCTGTACACCCAGCAGGGAGTATTGATCGGCACTCCGGAGTACATGAGTCCGGAACAGGCGGGGAAAACGGCGTTGGACGTAGATGCCCGGACCGACATTTACTCGCTCGGTGTCCTGCTCTATGAGCTTCTCGTCGGCGCCCTTCCCTTCGATCCGGCTACCCTTCGACGAGCCGCCGCGGTGGAGATGCTTCGCATCATTCAGGAAGAGGATCCTCCCAGGCCGACGACGAAGTTCAGCAGCCTTGGAAATACGGCCCCGGAGGTGGCGCGCAAGCGCCACACCGACGTTCGTTCGCTGGCCCGTCAGCTTCAAGGCGAGCTGGAATGGATTACGATGCGCGCGCTGGAGAAGGATCCAGGCCGCCGCTATGCATCAGCATCGGAACTCGCCGCTGATGTAACACGGCACCTGACGGATGAACCGGTCGTGGCTGGACGTCCGGGCCGCGCCTACCGGTTGAAGAAACTGCTCCGGAAGCATAGAGCTGCAGTTGCCGCAGCCTCCGTGTCGTTCTTGGTCCTGCTCGGCGGTGTTGTGATAAGCACATCGCTGTATATAAGGTCCGAGACGGCGCGACAGCGAGCTGAAACGGAGGCGCGCCGCAGGCTCCTGGAGGCGGAGGCGGTTCAGGCTGTCCTGCTCGAAGATGTCAGCCGGTATGAGACGCGCTCCCGCGAAGCGATGAAGCTCCACCGATCCTTGCTCGCAAACGGAGGGCCGGACCTCGCCTTGTATATAGTGAATAGACTCGCAATCCTCAAGGAGCTTATGAATGACGAGGTCCCAAATGACGGAGCCGAAAAAGAGCAGGAAGAGCTGAAGCGTGAGGCTTTGGATCTTGTCAACCGGGCACTGGATAGGCGTGATCCCGGCGCCGTTAGGACAGCTGCCCTGCTGACCGCCCTGCTATCCCCCGATGAGTCCGCCACCCTGGCGGAGCGTGCGTTGGCCCAGATGAAGGGCAAGGTCATCGTCTCAAGCCAGAGAAATCCGGAATGGACGGAAGACCTGGTTGAACAGCTGAGGAAACGGGCGCTCCGGCCGAATGCGCCTTCCGATGATGAGGCATTTGAGGGGATCCATCGCGAAGCACTCGCACGCTTCAGCAGAGTACTTCCGGCCCAATCGGCGAGCCTGGTGGAAACGCGGCGATCGCTGGCTGCTGTGCTTGAGCGAAAGGCCTCGCGATTGTTGCACGCAGGCGATGCTGCGGCAGCAGAACCTGTCTTTCGCGAAGTGCTGAACCTGCTCGGTATGGCCGGCAAGCCCGATCCCTCGCGTCTGGCCAAGCTTCGCTCAGATCTGGGCGCCTCGCTGATCGCCCTGGGCCGGTCTAAGGAGGCTGAGCCTCTGTTTCTGGACGCTATCCCGGTATTGGAGAAGGAACGGGGCAGAAATAATGCTGCGACGCAGATTGCCCGGAACAGGCTCGCGAATCTTTATGAGGCATGGAAACGCCCAGCTGACGCCACTCGCCTCCGAGCCCTGCTCCCCGGGATCTTTGTTGAGGAAGCGTGGGATCTCGGACCGCTGCGGTTTGACCAGACTGTGATCGGTTGCGAAGGAGGTGGGCACAGCACGCTTCTCGGCGGAAGGTCGATATGGGTTTTCGCAGAGACGAAAACAGCGAATCCGGGAAAGAATGGCGAAATCCTCAGGCAAGCGACCGTAGCATGGACGGACCGCCTCGGTACCAGGGAAGGCCCGCAGCATCTCCGTCTGTTGAAGGATGATACGGGTCGGCCGCGCGAGTTCCTGCAGTTGACGAAAGACGATCAGGCGTTTAACGATGCCCACAATGGCGAGAATTGTATCGAGCCTTGCGGGGTCAAGTGGGCTCTTGCGCCTGGAGCAGTCGTCGCCGACCCGGAGCGGGATCGAGTGCTCGTCTTCTACCGGCGGATGCTGAAACGCGGGACTTGGAAAGCTGACGACCGCGTCGGCGCATCTTTGGCGGTCTGGACTCGCGACAGCCTCATGCTCGATCGGCCCGTAGTGCGCTCGGAAATGGATGCGCCGACGATCCACTTCGACCCGGACGAGCCGGAGTGGGGATCGGCGGCCCTGGTTGCAGGCGACTGGATATACGTATACGCGAGCGTAGACCGGGGCGGTAGTTCGTGCCTTCTGGCCCGTGTCCGGCTCGCCGCAGCCCTCAATCGCGCTGCGTGGCAGTTCTTTGTTGCCAATGGCCGCTGGAGCAGAAACTGGAAGGATGCGCGGCCGGTGCTGCAGGGAGCAGTCCAGTGGGGGATTCTGAGCATCCACTGGAATCCGTTTTTCGGCAAGTTTATGGCAATCTGCAGCAGACTGGACGACGCGCGAATCGATATCCGCTTCGCTGACCATCCGGAGGGCCCCTGGTTGGACGTGGGGATGATCGAGGCCGACACCCTGCAATCCGGGCCGGGATGGTTCTGGACAACACACGGGCTTGGTCATTCGGAGTTTACGCAAGACGGCGGCCGGACCGAGTACGTGACCTATTGGCGGAGAAATGGGACCCGCCAAATGTGGTTGATGGCGATCCGCTTCGCCAGGAAATAGGGCCTCGCCGCCGTCGGTTGCGGATTTCTGCCTGATGTCATTTCAATACTTGTGTTTCATAGCCGTCAAGATATTTGCGCTCGAATTGTCTATGCTCGCCAGAGAGTTCCAGCCATAATGAAACCATGAACGGCCAAATCCGAGCTCAGATTCAACCGGGAATGAAAGTCCGCGTCGTAGAAAAGCAGAACCAGCGCACAGGGAAACTCACGGAAGGCGTCGTTCAAAAGATTCTCACCAACTCCCCCAACCATCCTCACGGCATAAAGGTCATGCTCGACAACGGAATCGTCGGTCGCGTCAAGGAAATCATCCAATAGCCTTGTTTGTCGACGACCTCCCATTCCGTCCATCCCCTTATTGGGGATCTTCTGCATGCGGTAAACGCAACGCTGCCTGCCTGAGTTTTGGGCTGGGCTTTCAGCCCCGGATCAACTTCAGTACTATTGAATCTGGGGATTGAGTGGATTGGCCGGCAGGCCGACGTCGGACTGGAGTTTGATAAGAAGCTCGGCGTTCTTCAGGAATTCAATAAAGCGCTCATCATTCCGGACAGGATCAAACTCTCGATCTCTGGCAATCGCATCGAGGTCGGTAAATCCGTTCGTAATTGCCAGCTTCAAATTATCTATAGCGACATCGACATTTCCGGTGAGAGCAAAAAGGCGCGCCAAATAATAGTTTCTTTCCTTTACCGAGCCGCTGCTGCTGGAAAGGCTGGCGGCACTCCGCCTGGAAAAGATATTGGCGTCCAAGGCCAGACTCTTGCGCCACTCTGCCATCGCTTTATCATATTTCTTTCTTTCCAGATAAAGTGATCCGAGATTCATGTGAAAGGAAGCCTCGTTTGCCTTCAGGGCAATGACTTTCTTAAATTGTTTCTCGGCCCTTTTATAAAACTGCTGCTCAAATAATACGGTTCCCTGGTTGTTATAGGGATACGGGTATTTGGGATTAAGCTGGCTGGCTTCCGTGTAAAACTTTAATTGGGAATAGGCGATGCCCGGCCGGTTGTACAAATATTCGCTATAGCGATTCAGGCGTGCCGCTTCGAGATACTTTATCAACGCAGCGTAAATATCTTTGCGGTCGAAGGCAATATCCCCTTCATTTGCCACTTCATTCGCGCGCAGGATATCTTCTTGGGAGATAGGGACTCGAACTATTTTCGGAGCGCAAAGGGATAGGAAGGATTGGTTGCCGTTCTGGCCTCAGGTCCTTCATTGGGCCTCGAAGGCAGATCTCTCCGTTCCCTCCCTCGACTGCTGTTAACATGCAATATGTCTGCTTGAATGTCTTAGATCCGATTGCAGGTTTATCTTGCAGGTAAATCCTGTTGCCGAAAATGGCTTTTTAATACACGATTACCTTATTGCAGCGCTCTTCTTCCACCCCCTCAAGTGATCAGCGTGAACGAACTGGATGTGAAGCCTTTTGCTAATGCAGTCATCCCGCCCTCAGATGAACACGTCACAAAAACGATCGCAGACCAAATCATTGGCACATGGGTTCTAGTCGAAGCACACCGCCTTAACACATCCTCACAAGGGCTGATATCATTTACAGGGACGCACTGGATTACTGCAACGCCTGATCCCAAAACCGGATTGGTGGTTTATCTCCTTGGAGGGCGATATATACTCGAAGGCGATATCATGACTGAGAGAATAGATTTTGCGGACGAAAGCATGCAATCAGTCATCGGTGGAGCTGCAAGGATCAAGATTACCATGGACGGTGATGTTTTCAAACAAATCGACCTCGACAGGGGCATCTACAACCAAACCTGGAAGCGCTACAAACCGACACAGCCCTCTACAAGGCAGGATCGAAAGTAATTGCATCCCATTGAACGAGCGCCGCCGCTGGAAGGATCCCGCCGCTCCAGCCGTTCGTGAGAATCTGCGGCCTGACTCAAGTGAACCAACTGGAGCCTTGCAGCCTTCGAGATCGGGATGCAAGCCTCCGGGATTAGAAAGCTTAAAGCAAAAATCTGACTGATAACTGTCCAGCGCCCACCCAAATTGCAGTTATCTAAGTGAAGGAGAAGAACCGGCGACGCATGAGCGGTTTTCCAATTTGACAGGGTGCAAGGGACTATTCTTCGAGGAGGCGGATATGACCAATTTCACCAAACGGGCACTGTTTTGGATCCCTCGTGTCTTGACTATTATCTTCATCTCTTTTCTGAGCAGTTTTGCCTTGGATGTTTTTGACGGGAATCATGGTATCTGGCAAACCCTGCTGGCATTCATTATCCACCAGATTCCCGTATTCGTGTTGATCCTGGTTTTGATTCTGGCCTGGAGGCGGGAATGGATCGGCGCCGTCCTCTATACATTCGTCGGCTTGCTATTCTCCACGTGGGCAATGCTTGTGCCGCGTCCCTATTCTCCAGTGTTCAGGCTGATCTGGATTTCGACAATTGCCGGCCCGCTTTTTATTATTGCGTGGCTATTCTGGATTAACTGGCAAAGGAGGCAATCCCGATGAAACGAATCATCGCTGTTATTGCAGGACTCACGCTTTTATTCCCGATTTTCGGCTGCCATACAACGAAGGTGCTCCATACACCCACTCCGTCCATTCAGAATCCGGAAGCCGAGCGGATAGTGGGTATCACCACGAAAGCCGGCGAAGAAATCTCCTTCCAACCGCCCGGAGGAGTGATCCGGGAAGGCAAGCTCGACGCCCGGGTCAAGAATCAGCCCTATAACATTTCGCTCGACCAGATCGACCGGTTCTGGATTGAGCGCAGGGAGCTCTCCACGTCACGCACGGTGGGATTGGTCGCAGGCATCGTTCTCGGAACGATTGCTGCAGCCGCAATTATCATTGCCGCGACAAAGGAATCCTGCCCGTTCATTTACTCCTGGAATGGGAAAGAGTATGTCTTCGACTCCGAACCTTACGGAGGCGCCGTCACACGCGGCCTGGAACGGGACGATTATTCTGAACTGGAACACCTGGTGCCCGACAAAGGGATGTATCGGCTCATGATTAAGAATGAAGTGGAAGAAACCCAGTTCACCAACCTCATGGAGCTTATCGTAACGGACCATAGTGCAGGCCGTGTTGCTATGGACAGTGCCGGCAATCTGTATACTCTGGAATCGCTTCAGGCGCCGGAGGCGGTTGTCGACGAAAACGGACGCGACCTTCTTCTCTGGCTTAAAGAAACCGACAAGCGTATTTGGGAACTGGAATCCGAGAAGAATTCCGACCGGGGATTCAGGCAGGAAATTCGCCTCGCCTTTCCCAAGCCTCCTGAAGCCGTGAAAGCCAAGCTGGTCGTCAATGGGGGCACTTCTCTCTGGGGCTCCTACATGATCAAAGAGCTCCTGCAACTCCGTGGAAGCGATGTGTATTCATGGTATTCCTCGATCGATAACAATCCGGCCGACCGTTCTGCATTGCAGGCATGGAATGAACGTGAAGAGCTCTTCATGCTGAAAATCGAGGTGGAGGAACCGGGGGGATGGGTGCAGCGCGGACTGTTGCTCGGCGGCGGTCCATTCGTGCTTGAATACCGTGTGGTTGATTTGGATGTCAGTCACGTAAAAGGAGACAGGCTCAATATCAGGATCCGTCCTCCCAAAGGTTTTTGGGCATTCAATTCCTTTGCAGCAGACTACTCTCCCAATCAGGCGGTGACAATGCAGACTCTTCATCCCATCAAATGCCGGGACTCGGAGGCCCGGGATCGATTGCCTCAGATTGCCCGCATCGATGATTCTTACTACGACATGCCGAACCTTGGGGATCACGGTTATCTGAGTTTTAAAGCTCCTGCAAGGGAGTCGGGACTGAATCGGACAATATTTCTGCACACACGCGGCTATTATCAGATCCACCTGAATAGCAGCGGGAAAGCCGATAGCAGCCTGCTGACTCGAATCATGGCAATTCCGGACACGGCTGCGCGACTTTCGGGATTGCGTTATGCAGAATGGCAGCAGCAAGCGCGCCGATAAATTGGTGCTCATAAGCTTTTTCGTATTTTTCTGTTTGAGCTTAAATGCTTTTGCTTTGGAAAAAGGAATTCGGAAATGAGATGGATAGATTCTTTATCCGTGACTTCTTTGCTTTTCTGCAAGAAGTCTATAATCCTAACCATTGTATCCATTTGGTTGCGGCCGAGGGCCGCCATAGGCCCAATAAGCTGCCAAGTCGCATCCGGTTCCGCCGGTTGATACGTTCCTGATCTTATATGCAGCTAATGTATTGCGCCTGAAAGGGGATTTTCACATGCAGCCACCTCCACATTTGGCCGCTAGCGATAGCCCTTGCCTAATCAACAAATAATGGTCTGGCGCGTCAATTGCGAATTAGATTCCGGTTGTTGGTAGCCAATCGTCACATTTCAGAGAGTCGAAAATGCAGACTCCTGCGGAGGCCCATCATGTTCAAACGGTCTATTTGCATTACATGTGCGGTTTTGTTATTGACAATGTTTTGTGGCTGCAACAAAAATGCAGCAGTTAAATCATCGCCCGCAGCTGAAGAAAGCAGAAAAGCCATCGCGGGGATCATGCAAGCCAAGGATACGAAGAAAGAGAAACAGCTGCGCTCCCGTCTGATTGGAACATGGGTAAATATTTCAATGAAAGTAGACGGCATAGATAGGTCGACACCTCGGGACTTGGCGACCTATAAGCACATTACTCCAGTGGGCTTTATATGGCTCTCACATGACAGAATCACGGGAAGAATAAGCCGCGCTGCGGGAGGGACCTATACACTAAGCGGCAATGTTTACAAGGAGAAGATAGAATATGGGATAGGGTATCAGTATGAGGTTATCAGGAATTCGCAAGCATCCTTTACCGCTGCCGTTGATGGGGATAAATGGTATCACAGGGGCAGCCTCGCTAATGGACAAACGATCGACGAAATATGGGAACGAGCCAAGCCCTAGCCTATTGTGGTTATTCTCGATTATCCATAGGTCCCCTAAAGGAAATCTGCCATGGGTGTCAGATCTCCGGCAATGCATATCTGTTCCGGGCGTCCCAAACAAGGACTGATTCTATTCGGTGCCAGTCTGCTGTTTGCCCTGAGGGCTTTAGCCCGCTGGATGGCTGAACATATCGTGGCGCGGTTTGGTCCCGCGTTCAGGGTTAAGAGCTTACAACCGGAAACGCTGAACCCTGAACCGAGAACCATTTCCTATATTATAGATTTTTTCATTTAAGGTTTAGGAGCAGGGAGGAGGGATTCGCATGAAAAAGTCAGCACTAGCCTTTCTCGCGGTGATGGCCGTATTGACCGCCGGCTGTCCGCGCAACTATTACCAGTTGACCTTAACGCCCCGCGGCAATGTCATGGAAAGAGAACTCATCTTCTTCCGCGCAGACACTGAATCTCAATCCGCGGACGGACGGCGATTTCTGGCTTTCGACTCAAACGAACTGGCGGCAATCGCCGCATTGTATCCGAAGGATCAATTGAAGAGTGAGGATAACCGGCACGCCGCGAGGGGCGAATTCATGGGGCGGCTGCCGGGCGATATCGGCGGCTCGGGCTGGTACAAGCGCCTGACTACCAGCATGGGCGCCGCGGGATTTTATGCCGAGCGCTATCGCGGAAACGATGACCTGGCCGGGGCGATCGAAAAGAAATATCAGGCAGCCGATCAGTTGGCGGATCTTGCCGTGGGTTGGAGTCAAGCGCACTTCGGGCGCGAATCGAATTACAAAAAGCTGCATCACTTTCTGGGGCAGGATTTCCGCCGCGACCTGAAAAACTTCAGCCTGTATTTCGAGAGAGCGGATTCGGCATACAAAGAAGATGGCTGGTCCAATTCCAAAGGATACCTGTCGCGCTTGGGACAATACCTTATTGAGCGCGGGTATGCGACCCTCAACGATTCGCCGGCTCTGATTCGAGTCGGGGATGTGGATGACGACAGTGTGTTATGCACCCTGCTGCAGCGGCTCATTGCCCGGAAACTGGACGTTACCGACGGACAGCCGCTTCCGCGGACTCTCATGTTTTTGGCTGATCCGAGCGCGCTCGGGAATTCCTTAAAGGAATACCTCACCGGCACGGAAGCCTATCGGGCGGAACTCCGGGCTTGGGAGACGAAAAAGCGCGCCGATCCCGAAGCGAGGAAACCGGAGCCGGAGGAGGCGTTGGATGAGTTGGTTATCGTGTTATTGGGAATGGAAAGCAGCAGTGAGGAAGATCGCATCACCGTGCGGCTGTCTCTGCCTTCGGAACCGCTTCGAACGAACGGCAAATGGGACGAAACACATAAACAAGCGATGTGGGATTCCAATCTGCCGGACGGGAAGCAACCCGGACGTCTGCCGGCATTCGGATATGCCGACTGGGTGGAGCCCCGCGAGGATTTCCAGAAGGATCATCTTGGAGGGGTGGTTTTAACAGGAGAGAATCTTCTCCAATACTGCATCTGGCAAACGGGCCTCGGCGAGGAGTATCTTAGTGAATGGGAACGATTTGTCGCCGGCCTGCATCCGGGAAAAGATGCACTTGATACATTGGAAAAGTTCCGCTTTACCAGAGAACCGGGGCAGACCGACACCGATGCGCTGAAGCACCCGGCAGATATCGGAAGGAGACTGATCAAATCAGCGCTTCAGGCGAAACAGTGATCTGAACTCCAGGGAGTTCGGCCATGATGATTCTTTCAAAGGTATTCATCGATACACCCAGCCGGACAATGACGCTTTCATTGTCTGCGATGGGGGCGGCGGCCGTAATCGTGGGATTTTTAATCGGCGGCGTTAACGCCCCAATATGTTCCTTCCTGCTTTTTGCCGGGTGCTTTCTCTTCATCCTTGCCTATGCATATCGCTGGCAGGGTGTTCGGAAATTCAAGTTCCTGATGCTTTTATCCCTTTCCGGTTTTTTTGTGTTCGCGATTCTGCACAACCTGTTTGAGGCCTATTCATTAGCGACAGAGAGTCGGACTGTTGTCAAGCAGGCATTGGCCGGATTATCGGTCGCATCTTTTCTGATAGCGATTCTGGTTTGCCCCGCGGCGGCAGCGGTTGGATTGCTCGGATGGATCCGGAGATGGTGGGATGGATTTTTTCTCGCGCTGTTCGTCGCATCGGTGGTTTTGAGCGCGGGATCTAATCCATTGGCTGAGCTTTTCAAAGATCCGAACAGTGCATTGTTGCGTTCAGGATATCCCCCGATGCCGGCAAAGGCAGCTCCAAAGGCCGATACGATGGCGGCGGATGCGAGTTATTTGCAGTCCTTGCCGAAATATCTGGAGCATTCAACCTCTCATCAGCTCAACATGGTCGCTGTCTGGCTTCTTGGGCGACTGGGAGACAAACAAGCCGTCGGTCCGCTTTGGGTGCTGCTGGATAAGCCTCTATTTAACAGTATGAATGTTGGCCAGGCATTGGTCCGACTGGGTGATCCTCGCAGCATTGCGCCGCTGCTGGAAAGCCTGTTGCCGAAAATGGCTTTTTAATACACGATTACCTTATCGCAATTATTGTTCCCTTGGGACTTGGGCTGGATGAGTCGGTCATAACCAGCCTTGAAAAGTGGCAGTTCACTCCCGGGCGGCGCGACGACCGGGCGGCATCAGTCATGACCGGCATTGAGATATCGTTTCGGATTTATTGAGTCGATGACATTATCTATAAGCTTCGCTCAAGGATGAGCATCCTGAACAGGAGTGTGCATGAAAACCCTATGCCTATTTTCCATGAAAACTATCGAAGGTTCCATGCGGATAGTCTTCGCATATTGGCTGCTCGCAGTCGGCTGTTGCAGCGCGACAATTGCCGCGCCTCAGGCCGGAGCGAAACAGCCGGCCGTCCCAAAGCCGTCCAGGCAGGCGGGAAAGGATGCCGCTACGCCGCGCGTCTCGGGCAAGGCGTGTCCCAAAAACATGAAGGTTTCGGCTGTTGTGTTGAACGGCATACGTATTGGAGCCATCTCCTATGAAATGTCGGGCAATTTGTCGTCCGCCAAATTGGCATCCAAACAGCCCGATGAGGTATACGTTTTTACGTCCATTTCTGAGGATCGAATCCAGAGAGCCAAAGAGCTCGGGATCAGGGCCGGCGCCGCGTATACCCGCACGCCCTCGGGCGCATATCGGTATCTGTGTGACATTGATTCAAAATTGGACAGCAATCAGATACTGGAGATGTTCGGCGTCCAAATCAAGCCTCTCAAACCGGCTGCCCCAAAACCTCTTGAAAATGTCTTTTTCTACGCCGATCCGTCTGCGGCAGCCAAATTGGACCAGATTCAAAGCAGCAGGATTCTGGACAATGAAACCATGTTGAAAAACAAGATTGCGGAAATGTCACAATCCGGCAAGAAGCACTTCCTTCCCATCCTGGATGTCATTTTTGCAGATATAGCCCCATTCATCCTTGCTTCGACCGGCGGCAACTCCGGAACGCCGCCGAAAACAGCGCAAGGGCTGCCGGCGGACACAAATCTTTGGAAAATGGCGTTTGTCGTCCTCAGAGATGGCGACAAAGCCCTGCTTGCGGCAAACAGGTTTCGTCGAATTGTGGGATTCAGCGAGCTCGACCGGACCGACGCAAAAATAGGGAAGGCGTTGGACGACCTTCAGAAATCATCTCTCGCAAACGCGGCCGTTTTGATCGTTGGAAACGATTACCGCGGCGATCAAATGGCCGGCTACCAACTGAGCAGGGCAATGACCGAAGCGGCCGAAGGCTTGGCCGATACGGGATTCAGCCCCAAAGAAGGGAGTGCGATATTTCCCAACCGCGTGCCGAACTACCTTATTGGAAACGACGATGGCTTCACCATGGCGGAACTCCTCAATAGTTTTAGAAATCCCGAGTACGGCCGCCTCGCCGACCTCATAGATGCAGAGAAAAGAGCAAAGGCTGGCCAGGAAGATCTTCCAGCCGGCCAGAAGCAGGAGTTCCTGTTCGTACGCACCACAAAGCACGCTCCCGTTGAGTTGGACCAGAGGGACTTGGAACAGATTGCATCGAGCCGGAATTCGGAGGTTGATGAAATATACAGGGTTGTTCTGCTCACGAAAACAGGGGCGGAGATTACGTTCGGCGGCCTGTCGGCAGTCAACAAGGATTTCATGAAATCGGCAAAAGAGGCTTGGAACGGCGTGATCGGATTGTCTTCAAAGAATGGGTTTACAATTGCGGTCCGGTATAGGAAGGACAATCAAACCATAAGCGTATCAGGAGACGAGATTTTTCATGACGCTTCAAAGGTGCAGGACATGCTGCCGGCGAGCGTTGTCAGGATGATTCAGCTTGCGTACCGTGAATAGAATCCATGGGGTTGCTCCTCCATTGTGATTGGACGGAAAAACGATTCGACCGTTCTTGCCCCGAAAAACCCAGGGATAGGAAGGATTGGCTGCCGTTTTGGCTTCAGGTCCTTCATTAGGCCTCGAACGCAGATCTCTCCGTTCTCTCCCTCGACTGCTGATAGCATGCAATATGTCTGCTTGAATGTCTTCGATACGATTGCAG
>JAFGIY010000072.1 GCA_016929335.1 Acidobacteriota bacterium
AGCGCACCCCGGATGCCGTGGCGCTGGTTTTTGAAGGCCGGCAGCTTACTTATCGCGAGCTGAATTCACGCGCCAATCAACTCGCCCGTTACCTCAAAAAGCAGGGCGCCGGTCCCGAATCTATCGTGGGAATTTGCATGGAACGATCTCTTGAGATGGTCATCGCTCTTTATGCAGCTCTCAAGGCCGGCGCCGCATATGTGCCAATCGATCCCGAATACCCCGCCGATCGCATTGCCTTCATGTTGGAGGATGCCCAAGCGCCCATCATCCTCACTCAGGAGCCATTCCGCGAAAAGCTGAAATCTGCATCCGCCATCGTGATTTGCCTCGATACGGAAAACGCCGCCATTGAAAACGAAAGCGAACAGCTCCCTCAGAGCGGCGTCACCGCTGAAAACGCCGCCTACATGATTTACACATCCGGATCTACAGGCAAACCAAAAGGCGTGATCAATACCCATCGGGGCATTATCAACCGCCTCCTATGGATGCAGGACGAATATCGGCTCATGTCCGGCGATGCCGTTATGCAGAAGACGCCTTTCGGTTTTGACGTCTCTGTCTGGGAATTTTTCTGGCCTCTGATCGCGGGGGCTCGACTGATTATTGCAAAGCCTCAAGGTCATCGGGACAGCCGGTATCTTATCGATCTCATTGCAGAAGAACAAATCACCACAATACATTTCGTGCCGTCCATGTTGAGGATTTTTCTTCAGGACCCGGATGTGCAGACGTGCAGATCTCTGAAGCGCGTTCTATGCAGCGGTGAAGCTTTGCCTGCCGACCTCCAGAATGCCTTCTTTAAACGATTGCCTGCCGTCACACTGCACAACCTCTATGGTCCTACGGAAGCGGCTGTGGACGTAACCAGCTGGGATTGCAGGCCGAATTTCGACGAGCAGATTGTGCCCATCGGCCGGCCCATAGCCAATATCCGGATCTATATTCTTGATAAAACCCTTCAGCCCGTACCCGTCGGAGTCCCGGGTGAATTGCACATCGGCGGAATCGGCGTTGCCCGCGGCTATCACAATCGCCCCGAGCTGACTGCCGAGAAATTCATCGCCGATCCCTTCAGCCGTGATCCGGGCGCACGCTTATACAAGACCGGCGACCTGGCCCGCTACCGTGCCGACGGCAATATCGAGTATCTCGGACGCATGGACTTTCAGGTCAAGATCCGCGGCTTCCGCATCGAGCTTGAGGAGATCGAAGCCACGCTCGGACAGCATCCGGGTCTCGGCGCCGTTGCCGTCGTGGCAAAGGAGGACATGCCGGGAGAAAAGTACCTTGCAGCCTATCTGACTCCTGCGACCAAAGAAGCGGAGATTCCGGCTGTCACCGAGTTGCGGAGCTTTCTGCGGCAAAAACTTCCGGGTTACATGATCCCTTCCGTCTTTATCACGCTGAGTGCGATGAAGCTCACTTCAAGCGGCAAAGTGGATCGCAGAGCCCTCCCGGAGCCGGACCGACTGAGGCCTGAACTGCAGGAAGGGTACGTCGCGCCGCGCACTCCGATTGAAGAAGCTCTGGCTGCAATCTGGTCGGAAGTACTTGGCGTTGAGCGGATCGGCATCCACAACAATTTTTTTGAGCTTGGCGGGCATTCGCTCATGGCTACGCGCGCAGTCTCTTATGTGCGAAATGTCTTCAAAACAGATCTTCCGCTGCAGCGGCTGTTCGAATCGCCCACCATTGCAGGGTTGGCCGAATATATCCGGTTCGCTTTGAATGAAGGCCGGCAAGCATACACACCGGCTCTGGTCGCGGTATCAAGAGAAGAGACTCTATCTCTATCCTTCGCGCAGCAGCGGCTTTGGTTTCTGGAACAGTGGAATCCCGGGAGCCCTGTTTACAACATACCTCTGATCTTCCGTGTACTGGGACAGCTGAATTACAGCATACTCGAGCAAAGCATCAACGAAATCGTGCGGCGCCACGAGGCGCTGCGTACAACGTTCGCAGAAGAACAGGGACAGCCTGTCCAGCGCATCGAGGACGGAGACGCCTGGAAACTGACGGTGATCGATCTCAGTCCTCTTCCTGTGGAGGAGCAGAAATCAGAAGTCTGCCGCCTGACGGCCGAAGGAGCCAGACGCCCATTTAATCTCACTCAATGGCCTTTGTTCCGCGCGAGCGTATTGCATCTGTCCGAACAGGAACACGTGCTCGTCCTTGTGATGCATCACATCGTTACGGACGGATGGTCGCATGGCGTATTCTTAAGAGAACTGCGCCGGCTGTACGAAGCCTTCTCGAGAGATGAACCCTCCCCGCTGCCCCCTCTGCCGATCCAGTATGCAGATTACACAGTCTGGCAGCGTCAATGGCTCCAGGGCGAGTCGCTTGAACGTGAGCTTCAATACTGGAAAAATCAGCTCCACGGATTGGCAATGCTCGAACTCCCCACAGATCACCCACGCCCTCCAATACAGGGCTATCAAGGAAGCCGGCGCCCGTTTATTCTACCGTCCTCTCTAGTCCAATCCCTGAAGGACCTGAGCCGCCGCGAAGGAACCACTCTCTTCATGACACTTCTCGCCGCCTTCCAGACTCAGCTGCACCGCTACAGCGGGCAGAGCGACATCGCCGTCGGTTCCCCCATCGCCAACCGCAGCCGCGCCGAACTGGAAGGACTGATCGGATTCTTCGTCAACACCCTCGTCCTACGTTCCAACCTCGAAGGCAATCCCGCTTTCCGTGAACTGCTCAGCCGGGTGCGGGAAGTCGCCCTGGGTGCCTACGCCCACCAGGATCTTCCCTTTGAAAAACTGGTCGAAGAGCTCAAGCCTGAACGCGATCCAGGCCGCAATCCCCTGTTCCAGGTTATGATGGTGCTGCAGAACGCTTCCGACATCGCATTGAATCTGCCCGGCCTCATCATAGAACCAATCCGGGAAGATACTGCTACCGCTAAGTTTGATCTCACACTGGAACTTGAGGAAAGCCCCGAAGGCATCGCCGGCAGTTTCGAATACAACACCGACTTGTTCGACGCTCCGACCATCGACCGCATGA
>JAFGIY010000073.1 GCA_016929335.1 Acidobacteriota bacterium
ACAGAGATCCTCAAGAAATAAGAATGCCTTGATGCGGATTTTTCTATCCAAGTCATCCATCAGCAGACCGTATCGGATCTCAGGATTCTATCACTGACCTTTGTGTCCATGGGAACAGAAATCCAGTTTAGCGCGAAGATGCCATAAATAGCATTATAGGCTGCGGGCAAATGCCCTCATCTACTCTGACACGCCCCGATAGTTGGTTTTTGTCGCAAAACAGTTGAAGTGTTAATATTGCACCATTTTGATCGCGGACGATTCTGTTCTGGTCAATTCCGATAAGTAACATCTCGCCGTACAGCTTGAACTGCATCTATGCGCATTCAACGGGCTTAATTCAGACCTGAAAATAATATTCACCGCGCGATTCATAAGGTGCTCCCCAAAGTCCAGACAAAAAATGGATCTAAATAAGGTGGAAATTCTGCCTCTGAATTACAGCACAATATAGGAACATAACCATCATCATCTCGTCTCTTTTTTTGCGCTTTTGCTGGTTACTATTTTGCACCAGCAGTTTTTGTTCGAATTTCCAGAATTCCTCATTTTAGGATGCCTGACTGAGACCGGCTTTTCTGCGCCCAGGTTTTGGCAAGCTTCCTGTGTTGCATCCGCAGATAATCCTTGTATCCTTGGGGCAGCGGCTGTTGTTGAATCTCTGCTACAAGATTTTCAAAATAGGCAAGGCTTCCATTCGGCGCTGAGTCGTTCCCGTCCAGCCAGGAAGAATATTTCCTGCAGGCCCCCAACAGCAGAGCATTTTGGACAATTTCCAGCGGTACGCTGCGTTGCTTAAATTCCTGGGCCTTCCTGACATCCGCCGCGCCGAGCTTCGCCCAGGTGCATCCGAGCGAGAGGTATAGCCTCTGTACTTCCGTAACATACGAATCGGGCGCACCGAAACTGGACGACGTTTCCCGTTCATAGGGCCAGAAGCTGTCGCCGATTTCGAAGATCCTCTGGCGGTACTGATTATTGGCCAGCCGGATCTCGCACACATTCTCTGCGCTCAGTTCCGCCGCATACGTCACAATGGCACGCTTTGATTTTCTCAGCTCTGCCGCAAGCTGCTTATAGGTGGCGTACACACGCCCGGTGCGGCTGTCTGCCTCCAAACTAAGGCGAACGAACAGCTTAAAGGCGCCATCCGACAATAATCGCGAAGCGCTGCGGAACTCATCGCCGGCTGCAATCCAACCATGGTGCTGTTTAATTCTGGGAGAAGTGGGTGATCGTTTCATGCCACCCTCCCTTTCGCACTGTTTCCGGTGCAATAAAGGCTCGCTGGCGTCTGATATCCCAGGGATTGATGCGGCCGTTCGCGGTTGTAGAAATCGAAGTAACTGCCAAGCCCGCCAATCAGCATCGGGACATCCGTATAGTCTTTCAGATAGATGTCCTCGTATTTGACGGTCCGCCACAGACAAAGAGATCCTCCGGCATAGGAGCATCTCAATGACTCTTAGGTACGCTCGCCTATCACCCAATCACAAACAATCAGCCGTTGAGGCGCTTTCCAGGGCGCTTGCAAAAGAGGCAGAACAGGCCGATAAGACAGCCTGATTACCCCCAAATAACCCCCATGCACCGATTCGGCGCCAAAACGATGAGATCTCGGGAAGCTCTAAACCAAATGGAAAGAAGAAGTTACTTGGTGGAGCTGGCGGGGATCGAATCCGCGAGCTCCTGACTGCAATTCAGTATTTCGGAGAATAACGAAGGCAGTCGAATCTTCGAAGTATGGCGTTTTTTCGAAATGTATGATTCCCTGGTCCATTGGGTCGATTCGATTTATCCTCTCCAAGCTTGTTTCACAGAAACCTTGCCGTTAGCGTAGGCTCTCGTTTTCCTCTAAGATATTGATAGCTACAAGAATTAAACAAAATGCTTTTGCGGTCTCATTTCGATCGGTAAAAATCCTTTGCATTCCTTAAGAGAAGCTTGTGTTAGGAGAAGACCTGCAAATTTTGTCTTGCGGCCCAGCTAAAGATATCGCTTGGGGGACTGCTCACACCATCTAATGCAGTGATATAATTGTAAAGATATTCCATCCTCAAATTTGTGAACCGAACCCGGCAATCTTCTCATCTCTTTTAGCTGCATTTCTATCCTGAGTCATTCCTGGTTTGCGATTTGTGTGGCTGTGGATTTTAGGCGCTGAGTGAGCTCCACTGGTTTTGTCACCCGGACACCTGCGCCGAAGCTCAGGATCCAGCCGACCAGCTCCGGCGTGTCCGCGACCTGCAGCCTCAGCGTCAAACAGCCGTCCTTGCCCACCGCCGCCTTCTGGCTGGGGTGCCAGATGCGGCCTTTGGCCCAGGCCGAGGTCTTGCGGTCGAACCGCAGCTCCACGTCGATCAGCGGGCCGCCGCGCATCACCGTCAGGGCGTTGCCGACGTAATCCTCGATGTCAAAGCCCAGGGGCATCTGGCACGGGAGAGCCGTCACCGTCAGCGACAGGATCCGGTCCACCGCGAACATGCGCACCTCGCGCCGCATGTGGCAATACCCGATCAGGTACAGCCCGCCGGCGGCGAACCAGATGCGGTACGGGTCCACCTTGCGCCTCGAGGTCTTGTCCCGTGCCGCCGTGTAATACCGCATCTCCACCGTGCGCTTCTTCGTGATCGCCCGCGCCAGCTGGTCGATCGTCTCACGGTGCTCCCGGTACACCTTGTGCGGGCCGATCCCCGCCGAAAACCACTCGTGCAGGCTCTCCACGAACTCTTCCGCCGCGGCCGGCAGAGCGCCACGCACCTTCGACAGCGCGGAGTCGATCGACTCCTTGATCGGCGTTCCCTCCAGAGGCCGCGCCAGATCGCGCGTGAACGCCAGCGCCATCAGCTCCGTGGCCGAAAACTGCAGCGCCGGCACGCGGTGGAAACCCTCCACCAGCTTCCAGCGCGCCTGGCCGTCCGAGTGCTCGGTGTAAAGCGGGAAGCGACGCTCCAGCGCCTCCAGATCGCGGCGGATCGTGCGCGGGTGACAGGCGTAGTCCTCAGGCAGGGATTTCGCCAGCTCGTCAATCGTCGCGCCGCCGGGCTTCTCCAGCGCCTGCAGCAGAAACCATTGTCGGGTCACCTGGTCGTTGCGGGGCATGATTGTTCCTGTTAGGACACCACCAATTTCACGATATTTCTTTGCTGATGTCTGATTCCAATGCATTGACCTCGTCCAATAAAAGCTTGGTCTCACGGGGGCCGGGCTTACGTCCCTGATGAAACAGGTCATTGCGCACCTGCCGGAGCGATTGCCAGAGCGCCTTGCGCACGGGACCCACCGAGCCATAGTTCGGAAGCGCGGCAATCAACTGATCCAGCGGCGCGCTCGATTCGGTCTCCGGGAGACGGAACAGGCCGGCCAGCCGGCGGATCAGGATCTCGAAGCAGTGGCACGCGATCAATACCGCCAGATCCGGTTTGACCGCGACCAGAGCCCCCGCGAGCCTGGCGTCCGAAAGCTCCGCGAGCGGCGCCACAAGATTGTTCGCGCGCAGCCGCAGCATGAAATCGTCCGCGCTGTAAGCCGCCGCAATGCCGGGATCCTGGTGCTGCCCAAAGCATTTTTCGTGCAGCACCCATAGCGCCATGTCCACATCCGCGACGCGAACGAAACCATAGCGCCTCTCAATCTCGCGCATGTTGCCGAGATATTTCAAATAGGTCTCCACATTGTCCCGGCCGTGGCTGATGTCGAGCATGTACTGGATCGGCGAGCTGTAGATGGCGTAGTGCTCCGGACGGATGAAACGGAGGATGATCGAAACGAGCTCGATGGATTTGAAGATGTAAAGCAGCCTGCGGATGGTATCCGGCTCGTTGCTCTCGGGCAGATTCCAGAAGTCGAATGTCTCCTTCTCGAGCGCCGGCTCAATGTGGTCTTTAGGCGGAAACACCCAGTAGCGCCGGAACCACCAGTGCTCCGGCGATTCGAAGTACTTGAGGTCGGCATAGGTCAGAGGCGTGCTGCGCCGCAGGTGCCCGACCCTCTCCTCCACAGAGGCGAGGTCGAATTCCGCCCCGTATTTCAACCTGCAAATCGCGGGGAAATCGTCAAGGCATCGCCGCAAGTATTTGCCCTGGGTGCTGTCCGGAGGCATAGGGCACCTCTCGATTTGATGGAATGCGTTGTATGCCGAATTCAGGCTACGCCGGTTGCAGACCGGTTTGCAACGGCATTAAGTTTAAACGTGAATTTTTTAAACGCAAAGACGTTAAGACGCAAAGAACCGCCAGGCGGCCCCGGATGGATCCGGCCTTAAACATAACCTCACGGAATCCTCACAGAACCCTGCAACTGGC
>JAFGIY010000074.1 GCA_016929335.1 Acidobacteriota bacterium
GAGTCAACCCTGAAAGGGTTGAGCGAATACGCAACCCTTTCAGGGTTGGCTTCTTGCACGGTTCCTCCCAGGGTTGACCGCAAAAAATGCGGCCACCCCTGGGCTCTGATACGAAGCCCTTCAGGGCTTCTGCAGAGCAGACGCCAGATTTGCTATTAGAAAGATCATACAAAGCGCGGCATTAATACAGGATCCCTCTGAATTCAGCTTTTACGGCTTAAGGAAAATGTATAAACTCCAGGGGTTGCGGCTTCAGCCGCTACCAGGAAACAGGGCGCGATTCAGTTTTCAGGACATCCATACCCCGAAGTGATCCCCCTTCAAGCTGGCGTAAGACTTATCGATATTGGCAGAAACAACTCATGGTAAGCCACCGGCAGATTTTACTGCTCCCCTGAAATGCCAAGGCGAAAGCCTCGGATTTCACTTGCCTGCTGCAAGAGGAAGATAGGTCGCGAGCTTCGGGAAAAGAAAGAGCAGAAGCAGCGATAACACAAGCGTGATCAAAAACGGCAGAACGCCCTTATATATCCGGCCGATGGACTCCTGCGTAATGTTCTTCACAATGAAGGCAGCGACCGCCACCGGCGGCGTTATTACGCCGATCATCATCGTCACGCCAAGGACAATGGAAAACCAGATGGGATCATATCCGAGCTTCATGGCCACGGGGAAAAAGATCGGGGTAGCCAGAATCATGAACGCCATGTCATCTACAAATGATCCTCCCACAAGATAGATGAACAGGATTACGACCATGATCACACAGGAAGGCAATGGCAGTCCAAGCGTCCACGCAGCGATGACGCTCGGAATCTTTGAAATGACCACAAAATGACCGAGCACCGCAGAGCTCCCGATCAGCATCAGGACCATGCAGCCCATGCGCAATGATTCGCGAACGGATTTCACAAAACCTTTATAATCCAGATCCCTCTTTAAAAAGGTAAGCAGAAGCACCGCAATGGAGCCGACACTGCCGGCTTCCGTGGGAGTAAAAAATCCCGCCAGCAGGCCGCCTACCGTGACGACAAAAATCAGCAGAGGCCAGAAAATCTGCGGGAGCGATCCGGCCCGCTCTTTCCAGCCTGCGGCTTCACCTCTGGGAGCAAGAGACGGATTCAAACGGCACCACACCACAATCGTCACCAGAAACAAAACGGCGATCATCAGGCCGGGAACGATTCCGGCAAGAAACAGCTTCCCGATGGATTGATCCGTAATCATGGCCAGGATAATGAGCGTTCCGCTTGGCGGGATAAGGATGCCGAGAGTTCCTACACTCGCGACAACGCCGGTCGACAGCTTCCGGTTGTACCCGTATTTATCCATCTCGGGAATAGCAACGCTTGAGAAAGTCGCAGCCGTTGCAAGAGAAGACCCGGAGATGGCTTTGAATATGGTCGCTCCGACTACGGTCGCCATCGCCAGTCCCCCGGGCACATGGCCGACGAATTTGCGCGAAGTCCCGTACATCTTCTCGGCAATTCCGGAATTGAAGGCAACCTGGCCCATCAGTACAAAGAGCGGAACCACGACAAAAGCATAGGAGGCAAAGGCGTCAAAATAGTCTTTCGCCAGCAGATCTATTGCCGCAGGCAAAGAGCGGAGGATGGCGAATCCGACAAATCCGATGAAGGTCATGGCAAAAGCGAGCTCGATCCCCGTCAGGAAAAGAGCCAGCAGCAAGCACAGGCCGATGCAACCGATAAGCACTTCATTCATCCGGATTCACCGTTCAGGTTCGGGATGTATCGTTTCAAACAACTCGGACAGCAGAATCAGAGTCTGTATCAGAAATGCCCCGCCGATGGCATAAACACCATAGTAAAAAGGAAGAGCAAGCACTGCAGTTACTTCGCCCGAAGCTTTCAGGCGGATTCCCATCATGATCATGCCAAAGCCGGCAAGCAGGAAAATGACGATGCCGATTATGCGTGTCAGCACTGCAAGGACAAGCCGAGTCTTTTTCGATAGCCTCGCCACCAGAAGATCCGTCGAAACGTGTCCCTTTGCTCTGGATGTCGCCGGTAATGCAAGGCCCACGATCAATCCGCCGGCGAGCGAGACGATTTCATAGGTTCCGGATACCGGACAGCCGAAAATCCTTCCGACGATATCCGCGCCTATCAACAGCATCACTCCGACGAGGGCAATGCCTGCGAAGATTTCCATCCATGAGCCCAACCGGCCCGAAAGAGTTCTCAACAAGCTTCCCATCATCTTAATCACTTTTTGATTCCTGTCCGGACTGAACCGGAAAGCCGTGCATTTCTATTTACCCATTCTTTGCAAAACTGCAACGCTTCTTCGGCTGCCAATCCTCTTGCGGCTTTCTCTTTTACAAATCCTTCATAGAGCGGCAGCACGGCATTTCCCCACCTTTTCTCTTCTTCCGGACTCAGAAATATGGAAATGTGATTTTTGGCCTTCCACTTTCTTTTGGTGTTCTGATCCTTCTCGTCCCAGAGCCTGCTCAGTTTTTCAGCATATTCGTCGGACATCCCATCGATTATTTCCTGCAGATCGGGAGAAAGGCTGTTCCATCTGGCTTTGTTCATCACGGCGAATCCCGGTGACCCGACGGCAGCATAACAGCTCACGGTAGTGTATTGCAGAACTTCTCCCCATTTAAGTGTTTCCAGCGAATCCCATGCCGCCACCACGCCGTCCACAATGCCTTTCCGTAAGGCATCATACGTATCGCCAGTCGGTATCACGATCGGTACGGCGCCGAGAGCCTTGAGCACTTTCGCCGCATTCCCTCCGAGACACCGCACCTTCATTCCACTCAGATCCTCAAGCCTTCTCACCGGTCGCCTGGTGTGGAGCAATCCCGGACTTGCCGTCAGCAGAAAAAGCACCTTAACCTGATCAAACTCCCTCGGTCTGAAAGCTCTGAAAAAAGCATTGGACAATCGGGTCATCATCACAGCGCTTTCAATTCCCAGCGGCTGCTCGATGACCTCTGTCAGCGGAAACCGGCCCGGCGTCACTCCCATGGGGCCGAATCCGATATCCGCGATGCCGGTAATCACGGAATCATACGTCTGTGCCGCAGGAGTAAGAATCCCGCCCGGATAAAAGCTCGCCCGGATCCGGCCGTTGCTTCTTCGATCAAGCTCCCTGCACCATTCTTCAAGCATCACGCTGAGCTTATCGTGTGAAGGAGTGAAGCTCGAGAATTCGAGCTTTATCACAGTCCTGTCAACGGGCAGCGCCGGGCCGACAAGCAGAGTCAGGCACAGCAGTCCTGATAAAATCGACTTCATGCAATCCATTTCACTCCTGCATTCTGCAGCTTCGCTGCATTTACCGGTTTTCGCGTTCTATTTTTAACACGAAAGATACGAAATACCCGAAGAGCTTTTTTTTGCAAATCAGGTATACTTGGCCGAATCTGATGTGCGGCTGCTGCAGTCAACAGCAAGGAACGGAGGTTGGGGATGCTGCTAAAAGATAGAGTTGCTCTCGTCACCGGCAGTGCGAACGGGATGGGCAGAGGGATCGCTCATAAGTTCGCGGAAGAAGGGTGCGATCTGATAATCAACGATTTAAGCCTGGATGCTGCGCAGAAAGTCGCCGACGAAATCAAGTCGCGCGGCCGCAGGGCTATTGCCGTAAAAGCGGATATAACGAACGTCGCAGAAATCGAAAGAATGACGGAAGCCGCGATCAGGGAATTCGGCAGGATCGATATTCTTGTCAATAACGCAGGCGGCGTTCCCGGCACTGCAGGCAGGGGCAATTCCGACAATATCACGGCGGAAGAATGGGACAGGGTTGTCGATCTGAACCTGAAAGGCCCTTTTCTGGTGACCATGTCCGTGTTGCCGCACATGAAAAAGAATAACTACGGCAAGATAATTTTTGTGTCCTCCATGGGCGCCGTAAGCCCATGTGTTTCCGTTCTTCATTACCATACTGCGAAGGCGGGCATTCTGGGGCTGACGATAAACCTCGCGTTCGAGCTCGCTCCGAAAAATATTTATGTCAATGCCATAGTACCGGGCCCTGTGGATACAACTTTCTGGGATGCACTCGTACCGGCCGGGCCTGAGAGAGAAGCGCTCTTTGATGCGATCTCCAGGAAGGAAGTGCCGCTGGAAAGAATCGGCCGGCCCGATGACATCGCCGGCCCCGCGCTGTTTCTGGCCTCCGGGCTTTCCAATTATGTCACCGGACAAATTCTTTATGCTGCCGGCGGACAACCCATTCTTGCCCACGGCGCAACTTTCAACATCGAAGCTTACCTGATGGGAAGGGCTAAGAAATAGGGTTGCCCGTTTCCGGTTTCCCGCTAAAAGCCTTTGGCGCGAAACGGGATCAGACTTGATATCCCGACAATCCTAGAATTTGACTCTTGGGATTTTGTCTTCTTTCATGCTGTCGGCCATTGTCCAGAAATAGGCCTCTCCCGTGTATATTTTAAACACGGCAAGCAGAGGATTATCCGGTTCGGTGATTCCGAAGTTCTTTACAAAGGGCCGCTCATTGATGCATCTGGCCCTCACTTCAAGATCCTCGATAAACCGGACTTTGCCCGAGACTCTCATCACTTTGCTGAAATCCTTCGTATTGAAGTACACTTCCACGTTGGGATTTTTCTGCAGCTGCCTGCACATGGCTTTAACGCTCTGCGCCTGGAAATAAGAGCCGGTCTCATCGGCATACCACATCCCCAGGCAGCGCACTCTCGGCTGATCCCCGTCAACGGTTGCAAGGTAGCAGGCCTTATTCGCATTCGCAAAATCAACATATTCTTTCAAGCTCATTCTCTTCTCTCCTGTTTGTGAAATAACAGCCATGAATTTCGCTAATAGTATCATTTGTGTTAGCGAAATTCGTGTTATTCGTGGCATGCTTGTATTTTAAGAATAAATCAGGGAGGACTCAGATGGCGGAAGAACACAAACCCTGGACATGGAGGGTTCCCGAGGGATTTTCGCCTGTCGAATACAGTTCGCCGCGGCACGATGCGCACGATAAATTGTCGGGCCAGGGACTCTTTACGAGGGACTTGAATTTCCCCGGAATGCTGTACGCAAAAATCCTTATTTCCCCTTACGCTCATGCCAGAATCGCAGGCATGGACACCGGCAAAGCCGAGGCGCTTGCGGGAGTCCGGGATGTTTTAAGGTTTGATGATCCGGACATCGCTCTGGAAAACTGCACCGGCGGATATTGCGCCAGCCAGTACAACATTCTCACGCTTCCCCGAACCGGTGACTTCTATCAGCATCCGATGGGCGTGGTCGTGGTAGCGGACAGCGAGGAAATATGCGATCGTGCGCTCCGGCTGATCGAGATCCAATGGGAAGAACAGCCGTTCATCCTGGACATGGAAGAATCGATGAAACCGGATGCTCCCAGGATTATGTCCGAAGTGCTCCGCAATAATCCGAAGGCGAAGCCGCCAAACGGTGTTGTAACCAGAACTACGGAAATCGGGGACGTCCAGAAGGGCTTCGCTGAAGCGGACAAGGTTATTGAATATACGCTGACGAGGGGAACGAACACGCCTGCGGGCGTCGAAGCCATGGCTTGCGTCGTCCAGTGGCGGGATGATTGCCTCGATATATGGCCGCACCATACCGCCCACATGCAGCCGATCCTGGCCAGCGCTATTGCTCCCTCCATTTCTTTGCCGAATGTCGCACTCGGATATTCGCCCTCGTCCGTTGAAGTCAAGTCTCCGCCGAAGGACAGAACACAGCCGATTCCAGCCATCTGCGAATACAACAAGATCACGGTAAACACCCCCTATCAGGGCGCCTGGTACGGCGGCATTGCGTGGCTCGCTTATTCCACGGCTTTCATACGCATGGCGGCAATACTGGCGCGAAGGGCAAAAAACCGTCCGGTGAAGCTGCTGTATGATGAAAGCAATTTTTACGCTAACGGCGACGACGCGGCCGTTTACCGGTGCAAGGTCGGCGCAAAGAAGGACGGAACAATTACGGCCTGCGACTGGCACGTCATCGGGCCGTTTGGAGAGCTGCACATAGACAAAACCCATGAGGCCACCGCCATTCCCAACATGAAGAACACGCAGGAATGGGCTCTCATCAACACGGGCCATCATATTTGTTTCCGACACGGCGCGCACTGCTGCGTGCCGCACAACATTATGTTCGATAAAGTCGCCGCGGAATTCGGCATGCATCCGACAGAAGTGGCTCTCAAAAATGACGGCTGCCAGGGGCATGACTGGGATTGGGTCACACAGTACCAGAAGGAGAACGGATTTCCTCAGCGGCAGAGTTTAAGAGAAGTAATTGAACTTGGGAAAAAAGCGATCGACTGGGACAAGAAATGGCATGCCCCCGGAACTGTGAAACTGCCCAACGGGAGAATGCATGGATTGGGTTTCGTGCACATCAACGAGTGGAGCTGGATGGCGGGGAGAGAGTTCGGCTGCCTGATCATGCGCGAAGGGAAGATCCACATCATCGGGGAACGAGCGGATTTCGGGATGGATACGGAATCCGCATTCCGGAAATGCGTGGCCACAGAAGCGGGATTACGATACGAAGACACGGTGATCCATGTGCATAGGTCCGATGCGCACGCCTACCAGTTCTGGGTTCCCGGCGGAGCCATGGGAATCGGGAATTCCACGCCGCAGCTTGTTCTGGCTGCCAGGGAAATGAAGAAGAAAATTCTCGGCTACGCTGTGCGGTCGCGTCCGGCGGGAATGATGATGATGCCGATGATGGGAAAGCCTCAGCCCATGTTTCCCGGCAAAAGGATCGAAGAACTGGATATCAAAGACAGCTACGTTTTCGAAAAAGCAAATCCCGGCAATAGAAAAAGCGTCAAAGAGGTCGCGAATGCCTTCTGGGGAGAAGATCCAGCCATCGTCCATCCGGTTGCGCCGGCCATAACGGGACTGACATTGAACGGGAAACCGCATCCGAATATGTACGTCATGAGCCGGCAGGCGCACTTCATCGAAGTGGAAGTGGACACCGAAACCGGTGAAATAATCGTGACCAACATAGTCTGCGTCAACGACGTGGGCCAGCTCTTCAGCCGCCGCGGCGCAGAGGCGCAGCAATACGGCGGGGCAATCATGGGACTGGGTAGAAGTGCAACCGAAGAAAAGGTCTACTGCCCGCGTACCGGCGTCGGACTGAACTTCGACAACATCGGCTACCACATCGGCACGATGAACGATTACCCCGAAATAAAGTGCATCCTCAACGAAAGCCACCTGGGCTACTCGTCATACGGCGCCTGCGGCGTCGGCGAAGCTTCCGGCGCTTCCATGTCGGGCATTACGGCCGGCGCATTTTTCAACGCCACCGGCAAATGGGCTCTGGACTATCCTCTGACACCGCAGCGCGCACTGAAAGCCCTCGGGAAGATATGAAAACGCCACGGATTGATCAGTGCGGCCGAGCTGGAGCTGTCAGCCGTCAGTCTTCAGCCATCAGCTGTCAGCTTAGGTGGATTCCCCAAAAACACCGGGTTTTAGCATAGTATTGCGGTTGGGAATATTCTCAAAATCCGTGTAATCCGTGGCGTTTTGTTCATTTCAATCACTTCCCGTTTTCCTGCAACAAGCGAGAGTACTTCTTGTACAGGGCGCGGCTCATGGCAAAACAGTTGCCATTTGGCCGGCTCGCATAATTGCCGCCGGTTGTTGTGGCGAATTGCTTTTCGTGTTCGCGCCACTTCTTCTCAAGCACGGCGCGGTCGGCGGGTTTGCCGCCTTTTAGCTCGGTGAGCGTGGCGTCCAGAAGCATCTGCCAGCGCGGGAGGTGGTAATCCCGCATCAAGCCATTCCACTGGCGGTTCGCATAATCAAGAAGCTCGGTATTGGGTACCCGGAAGTGAGGGCACAACGGGCGTCTCTGAAGAATTGATGACTATTATGCCCTTTTCTTTTTGAACGAAACGAAGGAAAATCCATAGCCATGAGGAACAAGGGAAAAGCATTATTGATTGCTTTGGTCGTTATATCCATTTCATCTTTTGTGTTTTGTCAGGAAAGCAGCGAATCTGCCGGCGAATCAAACGCAACAGAATCCTGGTCGGAAAGAACAGGGATCGGTTATGAGGCCGTCTATTGGGGAGAATTTTGGGCAAACACCCGGGGAGGACTGAAAAGAGATCAAACGCATTTGCATCAAATAGATTTATCCGCAACCGTAAATACGAAACAAGCGGGACTATGGAACGATGGAAAATTTTTCGTCCGCGCTCTCTCCAATCAAGGAGGCGCCCTTCTAAGCGAAGAGATTTGTGGAGATACACAGGTTGTAAGCAACATTGAAGCCCCGAGTTCCACACGCCTTTACGAACTGTGGTATGAGCATTTGCTGTTCGGTGAAAAATTATCGCTGTTGTTGGGAATTCACGATCTGAATTCCGAGTTTGCCGTTACTGAATACGGAGGTTTCTTCATTAACAGCTCTTTTGGCATCTCCAAGGAAATTTCCGGGGGAGGAAGGCCTGGCATATTTCCTTTGGCGGCTCCGGCATTTCGCGCCAGATTCAGTCCGAATGAATCCTGGGAATTCCTGATGGGCGTTTACAACGGGGATCCCGGTGATCCCGCAGTGCAAAAGCACTTTCCCAGGCTGACCTTTAATAATGAAGCGGGAGCGCTTGTCTCTCTGGAAGCGTCCTATCATTTCGGACGAAAGACGCTTCCGGGAACAGTCAAAGCCGGATATTGGAATAATACCGGAAGATTCGATGATCTTCTTAAGGTCGACTGCATTGGAACACCGATCAGGCACAAAGGAAATCAGGGGGTATATTTCATTGCAGATCAAAGGATTCACGGAGATGAAAATCGCGGACTCGGCGCCTTTCTGCAAATCGGCGTAGCGCCTGACGAAGACATTAATGAATTCAATTCCTATATTGGCGCAGGACTTAAGTATAAGGGTTTGATTCCTCTCCGCCCGGCAGATGAAGCCGGCATCGCTTTTGCCAGAACAGAGCTATGCGGCAAAATATGCTGTCCCGAACGAGATGCGGCTGAGACTGCATTGGAAATAAGTTATCGTGCGGCTTTTGGCGAACATCTTGCGTTGCAGCCGGATTTCCAGTTTGTCTTTAATCCGGGCGCAGACTCAACGATAAAAAATGCGGTTGTCGTTGGAGCAAGGCTCGAGATATTTTTCTAGATGGATCACATTCCAGCGCCGGCAATGCAACAAGCGGAGGTCTCAAGTGAAGGTCTTCATCAGCTATGGACGGAAGGACGCAGCAGAATTCGCCATGAGCATGGCTGAATGGCTCCGCAACCGGGGACACACTCCCTGGATAGACATCAAACAGGGAGTTCCGGTTGGCGCAGCCTTTGATATCCGTATTGAATTGGGAATAGAAAACAGCGATTTAATGGTTGCCCTGCTGTCGCCCTGGAGCCTGCGTCCCGAGAGCTTCTGCAGGAATGAACTGCTGTATGCCCAGGCAATGAAGCGTCCCATCGTTCCAATCAGGCTGGCTGAACTGGTGCCCCCGATTCAAATCCTTCCGTTGAGCTGGCTGGACGCTTTTCCTGATTCAAATACTGCTTTTGAAAAGCTGCCTTCCATCATTGAGGAAGTCGTCCGCACCGGGGAGATGCCGCGCCGGATCTGGACGGGAATCGAATCCGCCGGAGCCGGATGGATAAAAGAGGAAAAACTCGATTTTGGGGAAGAGATGCGTCGTTACGGCAGCTCTTTCACGGGGCGCGACTGGCTCTTTGCAGAGATGACGCTGGATGCACTATGCAGTTCCGATCCGGAATGCCGGATGAGCGTGAATGAAATCGGCGCATTGCCTCCAAATTTGGGCGGTTTGTATCATTCAATGTTTCGCAGGAGGTTTGCCGGCGGTCAGCGATATCACCATGAAATATTGCCGGTGCCTGAATGTCTGGTTTCTGCCGCATCCCCGAATTTTTCTATGCGATTGGGGAAAGAATCGACGAGCTTAAGCTCGCGCATGAATTACCGTGCGCGAGGGCAGGAATTCGAGGGCGATATGCTTGACGAATTAGCCGGCGGTGAAATGCTCAATTCTGTTTTTTTATGATTTTACATCCGGCAAAATCGGCAGAGACCAATGTGGACATTTTTATTACTTCCACCAACCTTCTTCGGTTAATATGTTTTTATAATGATAGCCCGCCTGGATTTCGCTCCGATTAGACGCAATGATTGTGCAGTGCTCCACCCCTATGCGGCTATCCTATTCGCATGCGCAAAAAGCTTTTCAGAGGATGGCCAAAACCCGGAGGACCGATCTAATCCGGCATTGCCAAAGCAAACTTGACCAATGGACACCTCGATTGTTCTTGTTCTGACTATTCTTGTCTCTACTGTGGTCTTTCTCGTTGCTGAGATTGTCCGCATCGACGTTGTTGCCATTCTATGCATGCTGGCATTAGGGTGGGCGGGCATACTCCATCCTCAGGAAATGCTGTCGGGATTTTCGAGCAACGCCGTGATTGCCATGATGGGTGTAATGATTATGGGGCGCGGCATCGCAAAGACGGGTGCAATGGACCGGTTCGCGCACATAGTCCTGAAAAAAGCCGGCAATCATAGACCAAAAATCATCGGGTTTATGTCCTTATCAATCGGCATATTGTCAGGATTTATTCAGAACATCGGAGCAGTCGCGCTTTTTCTGCCGGGCATCCTGAATATTTCCCGGCGAGGAAAAATCCCCGCATCAATACTGATCATGCCTATAGGATTTGCTGCGATACTGGGCGGCACAATCAGCATGGTAGGCTCGGGGCCGCTCATATTGACGAACGATCTTCTGCACAGCGCCGGACTGGAACCGTACGGTTTGTTCAGTGTGACGCCGGTTGGCGCACTGTTGCTCTTTGCGGGCATCGTCTTTATGCTGGTTTTGGGGAAATCTGTTCTGCCCGTTTCTCAAACAGCCGGCGATGAAAAATCCGAACAGGAAAAGCTGATTGAGGCATTTCATCTGCCGCACAACATATGGCCCCATGTTATTGCGCAGGGGAGTCCTCTGGCAAATAAAACTCCGGAACAGCTGAACCTGTGGGATCGCTATAAAATCAATATTCTTGCCATAATACAGGGTAAAGATGTGGTATATGCGCCCTGGCGTGGAACAATGCTGGAGGCGGGACAGGCAATCGCCCTTCTGGGCGAAGAAAAAAATATCTCCCGATTTGCGGCAGAATACGGTCTGACGCCGGCAAAGCGGTCCGATAGATTTGCCGGCCTGCTTGATGCGCCAAACGCGGGATTTGCTGAAGTGATTGTCCCAACGCGTTCGGAAATGGTCGGGAATACCATTCGCAAATACTCCTTTAGAAAGCGCTATGCGGTAGAACCGGTAATGATCTTCAGCAAAGGTGAAGAATGGCGAGGGGATTTCTCAGACCGGGAAATTTCAGCAGGTGACGCAATTATTGTTTATGGCCCATGGGATAAAATCAGTGATTTGAAATCCAGCATTGATTTTGTGGTCGCGACGCCTTTTCAAGCGGATAAAAAAGATCAGTCTAAAACCCGGATTGCCATTCTCTGTTTCGCCTTTGCCGTTGTTCTTGCGCTTACTGGCCATCCCATTTCAATGGCTTTTTTCACCGGCGCAGTCGCGATGATACTGATGCGGGTTCTGAGCATTCAGGAAGCTTATCATGCCATTGAATGGAAGGTGGTGTTCATGCTGGCCGGGCTTATTCCTCTTGGCGTTGCCATGCAAAAATCAGGCGCCGCTCAGTTCCTGGCGGAAAAGATTATGGCCTTGGCAATAGACCTTCATCCGATCCTCATAATTCTTTCCGTTGGAATATTGTCCACACTGTTTTCATTGTTTATGTCCAATGTGGGCGCCATTATAGTCCTGGCTCCTCTTGTAGTCGGCATGGCACAGATCGGTTGTTTGGATCCGCGTCCTCTGGTGCTGATGGCTGCCGTTTGCACCTCCAATTCCTTCATTCTGCCGACACATCAGGTGAATGCGCTATTAATGTCTTCCGGAGGCTATCGCAATGCGGACTATTTAAAGGCCGGCAGCGGAATGACACTTATTTTCCTTGCAATCGCCGTGCTGTTTTTTTACTTCCTTCTTTAATCGGAGGCGCCGATCCATTGCCGCCCTGTTTTCACTAAATGCTCTGCTGGAAAACCTGGTATTTAGACAATTCGGCTTTCAGCCTATAAATAAATTCTTAATGACTGCAAACATATCCATCCAAAATCAGAAAGGAAGGCATCCGTATGTTTATGCAGCAAGTTCTGGTAAAGAACCCGGCACACGGCTGCTATTTGATTGTGTGCCGATAGGCATGCTTTGAAATCCCATTTGACCGGGATTACAATCGGTTTCTCTTCTTTGCAGTCTATCTGCCTTTCCTCTGTTTCGGTCTCTGCGTTTGTTTGGCCTGGGTGGCAAAAGCCATGACCAGATCGAACTGCGCGTCTGTCAACAATTGCGGCTCGTAGTTTTCTCCGGTGAGTAACGCATAGTTATGGACGAAGGCATCCAAGTGGTTGTAAGAGCCTTCATACAGATTTTTATAAACACGCTGGATGCGTGCCTCATCTGTTTCCTCATATGCCTTCCAGATGTCGAGAATGTCGTATTCCTCGATGTAACCGCCGACCATAAACGCGTCACTTTCGGAGACCAAACCCCATTCAGTAAGAAAAATAAACAGCTCGCCAATATCCGGATCGCTGAACACCCCGACGGCATCATCCGTTACGGGATCCTCAATCCCGTAAAAGATGAGCAGATTCGCCGTCTCGTATCCAAACGATCTCGTGATCCTGGATTACAGGTGGATGAACATCGGATAGAATTACAATACGGGCCTGGGTTTTGTGCCGCGTCCCGGCGTCCGGATTTCCGCCCTCAGCGGCGAAATTTCGCCGCGTCCCGAATTCTGGGGCATTTGCCAGGTGTCTTTCGAGTTCGCCTATAGGGATTATTTCAGTACCGTCCCTTGCTGAACCGGAAGGCAGATTCGTATTTGAAAGAGCCACCCGTCAGAAGCGCGAAACCTCAAAAAGTCAGTAACGGCCGGTGAGAAAAATGCGCAAACGGCGCAGATTGCGATGCAACAGCTGGGCATAAGGAGCTTCCCTGCCAAGCTCATAATAGGCCATTCGCGCTATCAGATTATACAGGCCAAGTCGCTTAAGCCAGCGCACCTGTCGCTGATACGACCTGGTCGATGCGGCCAGTTGAGCGTATGGAATATCGCGGCCGAATACGGCCATTTCGGAAAAGGAACTGCCGCGAGTTCCGGCGAAAAACTGGGTGGCGCGCAGAAGCCATAATTCCACAAGCGCGTCCTCAATCGCCTGAGGTTTGCCGCGATCCAGGTTCGGTTCTGTCATTACCACGCGCTCTCCATAGCGTTGCATGAATTTCGATCGGATATTCTGGGTCGGGAGGGAGTGATGCGTGAACGGATTGCGCGAACCATCATCGGTACACAGCAGTATCCCGGCATCCGGCACCTGCTCCAGCCAGGTGTCCACCTGCTCCAGCATCACCTCAAGGTTTGCCGTCGTGTCCGGGCGGTGATGCATCAGGTCTCCGCGCCGCAAATGAACGCCTATCATGCAGGCGCGAAATAAACATTCGCGAAATTTCTCTATGCGATTGAGGAGAGGGTCGACGGGTTTAAGCTCGCGCATCAATTGCTGCGCTCGTTCCAGCAGAGACCGATGCCGGCTGAAGCGGGCGGGCTGGAACAAGAATGAAAAATGAAAGACGAAAACAGCGGGATCATTCAATGAAAGCCATTCCGGGAAGGATCCGTATGGAGCGTTCGACAGGTCATAGACATTTTTGTAATCAAAGAAAGTATCGACATGCACATTCCATTCATTCTGAAAAAGCCGATCAAATGTGCAGCCGCACGCTTCCGTCGGCCGCCACCGCATCGCGAATTCACGCCCGGTTGCTTCCGCGATTGCTTTGCCTGACAGCAGCACGCGAAGGCGATTACTCAAACCGGCAGTCGATGATACGGTTAATGATTTATGCAACCCTGTCTCCGACGCGCCGCTTTCGATTTCCATGCAGCCGTGATCTCTTCCTGACGGCGAGAATCAAATCATTATTCACCCAAACGTCCGGCGAGCTTTTCTCTGATCTCATTCTCCATTTTCCGGATGAATCCCGTGACGTACTCGAGAATATCTATGGATTCATCTGCCACAAGAGTCGAGAGATCCATTCCAAAAATCAGTTGAGTCGTCTTGTCCGTCTCATGGGACTCGAAGAATGTTGCGTTTGCACTTCGCCGCCCGAGAACAGCCGCATCATAGCGTTTGCCGCCGGCAATCTGAGAATCAAAGATTCCGCTGAGCGCACCGGCCAGATTCTCGCGTCCGCTGACGTCCATCAGCACCTTGTCCGAATCCGGCAGCCAATCGAGACTGCGCCACACTTCACAGCCTAAGACCTTTAGAGGACGCTGTTCGCGCGGCAGTTCACGCATCGCCTGCAGTGCCGCCACCACCACACCGATGTGTGTATCGTGCTTGTCCGCCGGATTGTGGGTATAAACCACTTGCGGACGCATCCGGCTCAGGATCCGTTTCAGATCTTCTTTCAGAGAAAAATCGGAAGGCGATTTGACGGCGCTGCTCGGATAATCAAGCTGGATCATCACGCCATAGCCTCCAACGACTGCAGCCGCATTCTGCTCCCGTCTGCGCACAGCCATCATCCGGGCATCGCTGAAACCGGCATAAATTCCGGTACGCGAGCTGCCGCCGCCATTGGTGCAGGTAATGCCGCCGAACCAAAGATCGTTTCTTGCATAGCATCCGACGATACCGTGAAAGGCCATGAGTTCCAGGTCATCCTGATGCGCCCCGATGCCTAGATGCGTGATGCGTTTGAGCGCATCTTCAACTGCAATATTGTCAGGAATGAAAATTTCACTGGTTTCATTGTGTAATTTCATAGTTCGTCCGCAATTTCCATTATTTTAATGAGGGCAAGCTTGCGGCTGCAACCGCCTGGCCGACCCGGCGGCTTTTTTCGTCGGGCACATACAATGTGATTTTCTCGGCCAATTCAGGGAATTCCGCTTTTAATACCTCACGCGCCTTTTCAATAGCCAGCTCACCGCCGGCGCCTGTTGTGACACGCCCTAAGACCAGCATGTGGCTGAAATCGTAAAAGTCCGCGTAATGAGGAATGGTGTACCCGAGATAAACGCCGATGGTTTCATAAATCTTTGCGGCGCGCGGATCGCCGCCGGCCATCAGACTCTGGACTTCCTTGAGCCGCTCCGGAAGATCCAGTTCTTCCGGCAGCCTGATGCCGGAAGCAGGCAACAGCTTATTCACTGCCTGTTGAGAGAAATAGAGGCCTCCAACGCCATAATCGCCGGACCATTCATCCAAAGCGGCGCTTGCGTTGTAGTCCACGGGAGCGAACGCCAATTCGCTCAGCCAGCCCGTCATGAAGCCTTGCGGGTTGATATAACCTGCCGCCTCGCTCGACCCCATTGCAATTCCCAGCATGCCGTTCGCTTTGATGGACATTGCGCCGGCTAAAGCCGTCACATCACCATCGTTGGCAGCCTCCAGGGGGACGCCCCATTCGTCTCGAATGCGAAGAAACGTATTCTTCGCCTGATCCGACCGGGAAGCCGGAATCGCTCGGAAAAGCGATGCGACCATTATTTTATTGTCCACAATCACGCCCGCTGAACTGCCGCCGATCGCATCCACCCGCGGCAGGCGTTCTGCCGCATGCTTTATTCCGGCCGTAAGATGACGGTAGTGATATTCGGGATCGGGCTGATCTCGGGGATTCCAGGGAAATTCTTCGCTATATACGACATCGCCGTCTTTTACCGCCGCAACCTTGAAATCACTCGCACCGAGATCAAAGCCGATGCGGCATCCGTCAAGATGGCCTCCCAACCGCGCATTCCTTTCCCTGCAGCCCGGGACAAATCGGGTGTCTGTCACTTTGACCTCGAAGGGTCGCTCATAAACCTTCATCATCAGATCCACGTCGAATCTGCGACTGCCGGTGTCTGCATAGCATTGCCGAATATATTCTCCGACAACTGCAGAGCCTCCCAGCCAGATTCGCCAGGCTCCACGCGACCAAAGCAGAAATTTCACCACGCGATCCGCATATTGAAGCGTATCTGCATTCGCGGATGATTGCACAATGGTTTCATGGCGCGAGAACAGCCCATTCTCACGTTCCAGTCCGATAATAAGAGGTTCGGAAGCGCCGGAAGATTTTGCCGTCTTGATATAATGACGATTGCGGAGCGCCGCCGGCATAAAATCAGGATCCAGCGGCGCCGCGATTTTCGGTTTTATGAATGACATAGAATCATGCTCGAAAATAAAGGGTTTCAGTCCATTTTCCGGGTTTCAAAGCGTGCCTCAGAAAATTGTTTTAAGAAGATCCCGGATGTAGCGGGAACATTTATACTTTTAAGAATATCTTCTTCCTGTACAGAACATACAGAAACACCCATTCGCAGATAAGGACACCCACCGCACTGATCACAGGCCGCGCCGGTTCGGAGAAGAAATTGATTACGCCGGTAAAGAAAAACCTGTTTGCGCCATTGAAATCGATGATTCCCGCCGAAAGCATATAAATGGTAATGGAATTCATCCCGATCACGACAAAGGGAAAAGACCATCGGCGCATCTTCCATACATCAATGATTAAATAGAAAATTGCCAGCAGAATCAGACTCCAGCCGCCGGCAACCAGCACATAAGAACTTGTCCATATGTTCTTAATGATCGGGAATACCCAACCCCATGCATTGCCGGCGCCCAGGAAAGCAATCCCCGCAGCCAACAGAGTGAAAGCCTTTTTAATCCCGTTTAGCCGCGGAGATTCCATGGCAAGGAAATGCCCGGTAAGGACTCCGAGAAGCGCAGTAGCAACGGCAGGAATCGTGGATAGTATTCCCTCGTTGTCGCCGTATTTATAGCAACACAGGAAACCGGGCAGCAGTTTCTGATCAATATATGCGGCCAGGTTCCCTTCAGGTGTCAGAACCCCGGCGCCGAAACCCGGAACCGGAATCCATTTCATGACGGCCCAATAAGAAAAGAGTATTCCAACAAACCATAGAATCTGTTTTCGGACAGAAGCATTCAGAACAATAACGGCCGCAAAAAACCAGGCAAGCCCGATACGCCCGAGCACGCTGGCCCACCGCTGATATTCGAAATTAAAAGAAAGGATCCGGTTATATATCAGTCCCAGCAGAAGGAGCAGGAACAGCCTTATGAAGAGATGCCCGTAGATGCTTTTGAGACTGTCGCCGCGCTTTTTTCTTTTGAGAATTGAAAAAGGCATGGAAACGCCTGCAATAAAAAGAAACAGAGGAAAGATCATGTCATAGAAGACAAAACCTTCCCAGGGCACATGACGCATCTGAACTTCAGCCCACTTTAAAAAGGGCCATCCGCTGAAAGCGGCCAGGCTGAAGATCAAGCCTTCGCCGCCCGTAATCCAAAACATGTCAAATCCCCTTAATGCATCCAGGGATACCAGGCGTTCGGTTTTTTCCGTTTGTTTTTCCATAAATTTTTAAACTGGCAGAATGCGACAACGGCAAAAAGGATTTGCAGCGACACGTCCGGGCTGTGTCGATCTGCAACCCGCCGGAATATATTTCTCGCTGCGCATGCAGACAATATTGTCGAAGGCCTGATCCAAAGCCGGGAGCCCTGCTCCAAGCAGGGCCGCATTGCCCTTCAACTCACTCGGCTGCAGCTGAATTTCACCGGCCCAATATTCATATTTTCTGACAGCATCAAGAAGCGGCTTCCAGAAAGCATTTCGCGTTTCCCGTCTCCCGTTAAAGACAATCTGTTTTTAACGGGAAACGGGAAACCGGGGACAGGAAACCTGAATCAGTATTTCTCGTGATTCGGTATGATGTCCCTGTACTTTGCGACGAGCTTATGCCAATTCTTGGGGAGCTCGATCTTCTTGGTGACGAGAGCGTTTTCAAAGCCGCCGACGCTTCTGAGCAGGGCCATAAAAGAACCCGGCCCGCCTGCGACCAGAATCATGAGATTGTCGATATCCATTTTCGGCCTTGCAGTCTTCCGGGTCCCGGGCAGCGCAGCGAACGGAGAAGTATAATTCTCCGCTATGTACTCTTTGACTTTCTGCTTTGTATACCCTTCGCCGGACAGAACTTTGGCCCATGATGGAATCACGATGAGAGCGGACATGCCGCCTGCGCCCATGCCTGCAAGGGCGGTCAGAATCCCCTTCGCGTTTGTTTCACCGGGGATGGTCTGAATGAAGGTGTTGGGAAAAAAGACGGTGAGGGTACTGTCTCCTTTTATGAAGCCGCGCTCAACGCTCAAAGGCTCCCAAGGGCTTTCCTCTTCATACTCTCCGATTACGAGCGAGTACTTGCCCGGATTTCCGATGACTCCCATGTCCTCGATGGCCTTTCTGGCTCCACCGATATTTTTGATAATCAGGCCAAGAGCCCGGCCGATTGCCGCATTGGCGATATTCCCCGGACTCAGCGCCCCCGAGCTGCAGTTGATGTTGATATCGTTGCGTACTGGACCGTTGATTGCCAGGAAAGGCGCCCAGGAACCCGTGCTTACCTCGAAAGTATCGAATCTTGTTTTGGGATCCGACACGGCTTGCACGGCTGCAATCAGCACCGGCATATAGGTGGGAAGCGCTCCCGCCATGACGGCATTAATCGCAATTTTCTCAACCGTGGCTTGCCCCAATCGCGGAATGATTTTAGCCACGACGTGGTCCGGCGGCAGATCTGTCCCGGCCAGCATTTCGGCAACAGCCTTTTCTGTTGGCGGGACGATGGGCAATCCATCCGTCCACCCCTTGCCGTAGAAATAGCGGTTCACTTCTTCGTAATTGCCCTTAAAGGCAATCCTGGGGGGCTTTGACGTTATTGGTTTTGGAGATTTTTCTTCGGCGGCCAAAGGCCGGGTCAAGCCTTCGATGATTTCCTGCATCGCACCGACAACGCCTGCATCAATATCCGCTCTGACGGTGGATTCACAGGGGACTGTCGTACCTACAACTCTGATTCCAGGCATACCCTTGCCCGATGCGGCTGAATGAGCGTCCGAAACAAAGCCTTTGTTAGCCAGTAGCACGACCGGCTTCCCAAGATCCTCGATCGCGATTCCGTTATATGCGAGGAACTTGGTACAGGACCCTCAGTCTCCAACGACGGCGACAACGGCATCGACGCTTTTTATCCAGGCTAGGAACCTGTCCCGGTTTTTGGTTTCTGCTTCATTGACATTCGGCAGCGTGGAATGATAAAGGCTGAACGATGCATCGGGATACATCCCGCCGAGCCTCTTTTCGACGGACTCAGTAATGGGTACCGCCGCTCTTTTGAAATTTGCAAACAATCCGATCTTCTTGCCCGCCAGGCTTTCAACCCTCGGCGAAATTCCCCTGAGCGGGATCGGATCCACTTCCGCCCATGGATTGAGGACTTCATACCGGCCATCGGACGCACTGAGCTTCGAATTCCCGGCTGTCTGAGCTCCAGGAGAATCCTGGACTACGACCGCAGCAAGAATTCCGACGGCTAGCGCCATCAAAACTTTGCGCATAATACTCCCCTCCTTTTCCTCAAGTGGTGCTGCCGGGCATTATAGAAAAAAACAGCCACGGATTGCACGGATTACCGGGTTTGTGCAATTCGCCGCAAGTTAAAAGGACAGCTTCATCTTTAACCCTCCTGTGGATATACCCCAAAAAGCTTAAATTTCGACTAAAGCATTCGTCAGGTTCTGACGATAGACACTCGAACCAAAAAGTAGAGCCCTAGGTGTGAGGGATCGATCTTAGGGATTGATGTGAAAATGAAGGAGAGTTTTAAGATGAAGACGGTTTTTGGAATCGCTGCCATGATGGCGGTATTGGCTTTAACTGTTGTAGCACCGTGCGTTGCGGGATCGGACAGTTCTGATTATGTGATTGTGGCTAACAAGATGCTTACAGGCAACTCCATCAATGTGGCGGCATTGAAAGGCATTTATCTCCGGGAAATTCGAAATCTTGCGAACACCCAGGAAGAGATCATTCCCGTGGATTTCACAGCGGCAAATGATTTTTATCAAAATCTGTTCGGAAAATCCTATGTACAGATGCAGGCATACTGGCTGAACATGCGGATCAAACACAGTGTGGATCTTCCTGTATCCAAGAAGGATGCTGAAAGCGTCAAGCAGTTTATCGCCGCAAACAAATCTGCAATTGGTTTCCTCAGGAGCAGTGATTTGGATGACCGGGTCAAGGTTCTAAAGGTAATCAACTAACTTCAAAAGCTCTGATTCTTCTCGAGTCCTGGAAGCTCTTCGTCTGTTGGTATTCAAATGTCAGCCTTCCAGGACTCGAAGAATCAAACCTGCCGCATCATTCATTGCTTTGCCTCCGCTCTCGGTTGGCTGAGACTATCTGTCTATTATGAAATTATCTCCTGTGATAGAATTTCCCAAATATAGCGGCATGTAATTTCATAAGGTTGTAAAAGGATTTAACGCCTGCCGATAATACGGTCCGGCCCGGACGGGATCGGCGGCAGATCCTGCTGCAAAGGCCGTACGGATACAGAGGAGGCTCGCATGTCTGATTTTCAGAAACACCTTTACTTGATACTTTTTCCCAACGAGGCATTGGTTGCGTCGCAGCTCACGCCGGAAGAATTCGGCCAGCACTATTCGATCGGCAGCCCAAGGCACTTCACGGGCAAGGTGATATTTGCCGAAATAGACATCAACTACCGGAATGATTTTCTCCGAATAGACAATTATCTGAAACTGACCGACTCCGGCATACCGGGACGGCCCAAACGTACCAAATTTGTAATGTCCTATCGTGTGCTTGAACACATAGACTTTTCTGCGCTCCAAAGGCTGTATCTTGTTACAACCGACGGCGCAGTCCTCGGATTGGATAAGGCTGAAATGCCGACGAGGAGTGCGGAACCGCACATTCGCCTGTATCAGGAAATTTGCCCCCTGCGGATTTTGGTAGCGTCCAGCCTGAACCCTCCACAATTCGGCCATTATATTACCGAAGAAACATGGTCTAAGGGAGCGCCCAAGATTTTCTTCACTCAGTACGACCTCGATGTCGAAGCCATGGTCGCCAGCAACCAGGTGCACGGATTCAACGTGGGGCCGCTGCCGAACGTAAATCCCACCAACCTGCCCACGGCACTCAAAGAACTGAAAGAGGATGCTAAGAAAAAGACCAAAACCGTCAACCTGAATCCCAATCTGGATTTCGTGAGTTACAAAGCCATCAAGCACGGCTTCTGGTTTTCAGCCGGATCCAACACGGTTTTCTATCGGATGCCCGGTCTGGATGAACTCCACGAAAAGTATAACTCGTGGTGGCGGCGGTTGTAGGTCCTTGCGTTTCGCGTTTCCCGTTCCCGGTTTCCCGTTTCCAGTTCTAAACGATTGGAGCTTCAACGGGCAATCGGGAACGATCTCAAATTTTCTCCAAAGCTTTCAGGACCCTGTCCGGTGTGGTGGGGTATTCCATAATCCATTTGCCGATCGCGTTGTAGACGGCCGATACGGTTATGCCCGACATGGCGGCGCCGGTATTTTCGCCAATGCCATACGCGCCGAAAGCCGCATAACCGAGATGGCTTTCATTGATCAGGCACGTGGACGGAGGAAAATCGTTCATCGTTCCGATGCGGTAATTGACGAGGTCCAGATCCAATCTTACGCCGGTCCGCGGACACCACGCATGCTCTTCGATGGTGCTTCTGCTCAAGCCCATAACGGCGCCGCCATACTGCTGGGCTTCCGCACCCCTGGGATTGAACAGATGGCCAATGTCATTGACGCAGACAATATTGGTCACATCAACCAGGCCGGTTTCGGTATCCACTTCGACCTCGATAAAATGTGCCTGCCTCCCCATGACATACAAATTGGCATCCGGCTTCCCGTCCATGGTTAATCCGCTGATTCTGCCGACCACCGGATGCGTAATGGCCGGATCCGCATCCCAGAAAATGTCCGCAACTTCCCTTACGGTTTTCCTGTTGGCCGGGTTTGCCTTTTCGAAGATGTGGCTGTCCTGTATGTCGAGATCTTCGGGCTTCTTATCGGGGAACGCCGGCGGCCCTTCCGTTTTGAAAAAGTGGCTGGTGTTGTAAGCCGGTGTAGGCCGAACCGCATACTCCAGAAGCTTGCGTTTCAGTTCTCTGGCAGCAAGGACCAGCTGAGTGTTGATGAAGGCAGTGGAAAAGGATCCGCCCGGCTGCCACATGTAAAAGCTGCTGTTGTCGGACCGCCGCATGTGAACAACGGTATCCTCGTATTTCAATCCTGTCTCCGAAGCTACGATATGGCGCGCGCCGGATTCGCTGTCCACTCCGATGTCGCTCCGCACGCCCACAATGGCGACGATGCCGTTGCGCAGCATCAGGGAAGCGTAGGTCATGGCCGGTTCCGGCGCCTGCCACGTCCATTCATTAATTTCCACAAATCCCAAGCCATGCATTTTCCCATTGGGAAGTCTTTTCGTGCCGGGAGCGTGCCATTTCTTATCCCAGCCTATAGCTTCCTTCCCTTTGTCGATCACCTCTTTGAGGCTCCAACGCTGAGGGAAGCCGTTCTCTTTCTGGTAGCGCGTGATCCACTCCCAGTCATGCCCTCTGCACCCGTCATTTTTCAGGGCAACTTCCGTCGGATCCAATCCGAATTCGGCCGCGACCCGGTCGATCATCACATTATGCGGCAGGCTGCAATGAGCGCCGTGCCGGATGCAGATCATGTGCCCCTGATTGACCAGTCCCCACTCGTAGCTGCCGCGGATGTTTGGGATCCCGGTGCACTCGTAAGTTTTTTCGATGGCGGAATTCCTTACTCCGACGACGTGCCAGTGGAAAGCCGTAATAGAGCCGTCTTTCTTAGCACCGATCTTGCATGTGTAGGTTCCGGCATCATCACTCAAAGTGCAGAAGTTGCTTTCGTCGAACGTAAGCTTGACCGGTCTTCCCTCCGCGCGCCTGGCCAGTATTACGGCGAGGCGCGTGAAACACGAAGAGTAGCCGAGCCAGGAATAGCCGCCGAACAGCGCGCCCTGATAGGGCATCGTTACCGTGATTCTGGACCATTCCGCAAGGGGCGGCACGGTCTTTTCTCTCGTATTTGTGGGATGGACCAGAAACCATTGCGGAATATCCTGGTGATGAGTCCAGATATCCAGGAACTCTCCTCGCCATTGGGCGACACAGGCAGCTGCCTCGACGCCGGCCGCCGAGTGGGTTGTACGCCTGATTTTGTATTCGATTATTTTGTCCGCTTCGGCAAAACCCTGTTCGACGTTGCCGTAGGTGACATCATCCGCCACGATGGTATTGGGTTCTCTGGCTTTTGAATGGACGCGCTTAATTTCCGACATAACCTTTACGGCGCCGGGCTGGACGGAATCCTCCATGTCCAGTATGAATGGGCGCTCCTCCCACTCAATTTTCATCAGCCTCAACGCCCTGTCGCAGATTTCATCGCTGTCGGCTACAACGGCCACTCCCATCGGATGCTGGTAATAGTCGCTGATTCCCGGAAGAGTGAGGACATCGTACATGCCCGATACCTCGTACCAGGCTCCGATACCGCTGTCATATTCGATATCGGGATCGCTGAATTTGAGTACGTCCCTCACTCCGGGAAGCGCCTCAGCCTCGCTTGTGTCGATACTTTTAATTTTGGCGTGTGCATAGGGAGAATTCAGGATTTTGGCATACAACAGGCCGGGCAGATAAATATCTCTTGTATATACGGCTTTGCCGCTCACCTTCTCGTGGGCATCCTGCCGTTTGATGCCGGGCTGTGTTTCTTTGTAGTTTTCCGGAACCTTCCAGGTCCATGGTCGATACTCCATATTTCCCCCTGCAGATTGACGATTTACGATTGACGATTTACGATTGGAAAACCCTGAATGGCAGTTCAAATCGTCAATCTTAAATATTACTATTCCTTAATGCGTTCCATATAGAATCGCGCCCTGCTTCAGCAGGATCGACTGCAACTCCGACACATCCTGTTCGAGTTGCCGCGGCGTGATGCCTTTACGGGCGCAAACAGCGGCAGCCACTCCGGCCGCCTGGCCGGTTACCATGGTCTCCTGAAGGAACCGGGCGTAGGAATCGCGGTCCGTTGAGATGGCTTTGCCGCCTACGAGGAGATTTTCAATGACTTGCGGTACAAGACAGCGATAGGGGATGTCATAGGAGCCGCCATCCTTTGGATAGACAATTCCTTCATATGTGATGGTGTCTTTTGTAGCCACATGCTTCGCGCCGGATGAAAAGGAGCTCTTGCCGATGACGTCCGGGAACTTCCGGGCCTCGGCGACATCCGCCTTTCTCAGGATGTAATCGCCCATGATTCTCCGGCTCTCGCGGATTCTCAGCTCCATACAAAGCCGTGTTAAGTAGGATTTTTCAAATCCGGGCATGTATTTCTTGATGAATTTCAGAGCCATGCGGATCTGTTTCCGGCACTCTGCCTCGCAGTATGTCAGGTCCCGGATGTTGGTGGGATCCGCATTGCCGACCTGGGACGAATGCTGAAAATGAGCCTGAAACACACCGTTGTCTCTGGGCATTATGAAAAATCCGACGCCGCTGAAAGGATGGTATTCTCCCGCAGCTGCAGCTTTATCCCTCAGGGAGTAATAGCCCATGAAGTTGCTGATTTCGGTAATATCCTTCACATTGCGTATCCGCTCCACGATCTGTTCCTGGGTCCAGTTCAGATAAGGATGGGTCATGGCATTGAATTCGTAAGCGGCATTCTCCCTCACGTATTTCAGAACCTTATCCCAGTCTACGCCATCGACAGTGAAAGAGACGGTATGAGGCTCGAGTTCTTCCTTCGGAACCTGCTCGAACGGAGCGCCGGCTTTCGCCGAAACATGCCCTTCCCCCGTGCAATCAATGATCACCTTGCCGAGGACGGCCTGGCGTCCGGAGTAGTTATCGACCACGACGCCCTTTATGGCGTTCCCTTCTTTGAGCACATCCACTGCAAGAGAATGCAGCAGAAGGCTCACGTTGCTTTCCGCCATCATCTCGAAAATCAGCAGGCACCAGTAATCCGGATCCACCAGCGAAAAGCTGTAGCCCACGCGAAAATCCGGCGTGGTATGGGGCAATGCGTGCCCCTCCTTCAACAGTCTGCTATGCGTCTCCTCCATAATGCCGCCGATGATCTGCTCGCAGCGGGGATTGAACATATAGGCGTAGGCAAAACCGGGAGGCCCGGAAACGTTCATCTGACCGCCGAGCGTACCGAGACGTTCAATCAGGATTGTATTCGCACCGGCGCGCGCTGCCGAAATAGCCGCCGCGACACCGGAAGTTCCTCCACCGACGACCACGACATCATATTCGCCGTAAATTTCCATAAACCTGTCTTCCTCTATTTAACCGCGGATTTTCCCGGGTATACGGACAAGCATCCGTGAGAATCTGTGAAGATACGCGGTTCCATTATCTTTTAAACTGTTCAATATTTCGGGCGGCCTTCCCATCGGGCAAACACACGGGCAGCACAATGCTTTCGCTGTGCAAAGCCCACGGAAGGATAACGCCCGAATGTCCTCCGCGTCCTCCAACGACCACAATCTCGACATCCTTAGGGGAACGAGTTACCGGCATGGGATGTTTGTCGGCAAATTCCGGCGGGCGAACGGGCACCAGCCCGCGATTCCTTACCATGGGCACATCATGCACCGCGCGAAGGTGAATATGTTCGCGAATCATGTCTTTGGTATAGCCGGAATTCCCGAGCATCATTCCGTGATCCGGAGTAAGGACGAGCACCAGCGGTCCGGGGATATATGCATTATTGGTACCCAGGGTAGTGCAGCAGTCCGTGATGGTATCCAGCAAGTCATGGCCGTTGAGGCTCAGAAAATCGATGATATCGTGCTGGGGCTCCGCTTTCAGAACATAGACCGTGGTCGTCTGGGCGTCGTAATGCTCTTCATTGATCATTTTCCATTGGGCTAAAGACGGTTCCTCCGCAAAGCAATAGGTGAACTCCGCCTGAGAAGCGATGCAGTCCAGATCGCAGATGCCGGGCACGGCGCGGCAGACATTCAGGATGACGAGATTAACGGCCCGGCCGATAGTCGCGTTCGCCGGATAGCCCGGCCCCAGGCAGCCCTGCTTCCCGGAAATGCCGATCTGCTGAGCAATAGGGCCGCTGACCAGAACCAGGTTTCCGCCCGGATGCGACGTTGTAACCGACTGAAGCAGATTGTATCGGGGATCGGCCAAAGCCTTGAACGCCGTCACCAGAACAGGCATGGCTTGAGGCTTGCAGCCCGCCATTACAGCGGCGATTGCGACATCCCGGACCGTAACGTCCTTGCCGGTCGGACCGACTTCACGCCAGAGCGTCATTCCGGGATCGAACGGACAATACGCAAACATCTTTTCCAGCCGGGATTGTGTCGGCGGAATGACGGGCAATCCATCACCGATATGTTCACGGTCGAGATATTCCATGACCTCTTCCATGTAACAGCCCGGCTCATACAGCCGGTCTTCCATCATCTCAATCTTCTCGGTAACAGGCAGCAATCCGTTCTCAGCAGGAGGAATGATATCCATCCTAAAATCGATATGCGCGACTTCCTGCAATCGCCCGGGGCCCGCAGTGAGCGAATCCATGATGTAGTCCCATTTCCGATCGATTTCCTTCCGGACATCTTCTGCAGTGCTGGCTTGATAAATATCGATTTTGCAGAGACACAGGTTCCCCGCCCTGTACACGGCAACTCCTTCGACGAGCTCGCCGCCGGGAGGCGCCGTGATGTAAACGCTCGGGATGCCCAATTTCTCGAGCGCCATGGTTACAATGCAGGTTGCGGGTGATGTGCCCATATCTCCCAGGGCCACGACTGCAGCCGCCGGCTTTTCCTTTGCAAGCATGGCGGCATATTTTTCAAGCGCTGCCGTGTCTTTGCCGCGCACGGTTTCGACGTAGTCGATAAAATTGCCGATTCCCATTTCGCGAAAGCGTTCCTTGATGCGAACAAACACTTCGCCGTAATTGCAGAAGCTGAGTTTTGTATTGTTATAGAAAAGAATTTTTCCCCTTTTAAGCTCCTCCAGGCTGACTCTTGGAGCCAGCTTGATGACCGGTCTATCCTGGATTCCCCGAGGATCCAGCAAGGGATTGAGTCTGCTTTTCATTAGCTATTCACTCCTAGAAACGGAAAACATCTCAATAGAACACCGCACCACACCGAGCCGATAAACTTAAATTTAGCAGTTATGCAGCTCAATAAAAAACAAATTGTCCCTTAGTCTCGTTTTGGGGTCGGGATCGGGGTCGAAACGGAGAAATGAAAAACCGACTCCGATACCGATGCCGACTCCGACCCCGATATTGACCGGAGTTATGTTATTGTTATAAGTGCAAAAGAGGGATATACGTAGACTGTTTGCAGCCGCAGAAAGACAAATAGATTTCAGGGAGGAGCAGGCGTGGCCGCCAAATCGAAAAATGCGCGCAGGAAAAAACCCGGTAAATCGGTTTACCTTGTTCCCGCAGTGGATAAAGCTCTGGAAATACTCGCTATGCTCAGGGCCGAGGGCCGCGAAATGAACCTCGCGGATATTTCAAAAGCGACCGGTTCCCATAAAAGCAGCGTGCAGAGGCTGATGACGACGCTCTGTCATCACGGTTTTGTGAAGCGCGATGAAGTGACCAAAAGGTACGCGCTTGGGATCGCGCTGGCGGAATACGGACGGGTCGCATTAAACAATCTGGACATTCGTCAGCTGGCCAAGCCCTATTTGCAGGCCCTTGTCGATTACAGCGGGGAGACCGCCGTGCTGGCGATCATGAACGACACCAAAATGGTCATGATCGATAAGAGAGAACCTCCCAGCCAGATACGAGCATCTCCATTCATCGGCTTGAGATTCCCGGCGACGGCAACCTCAAACGGGAAGGCCCTGCTTGCATGGCTTCCGGAAGAACGCGTCAATGAAATCATGCGGATAGAGGGGCTGCCGGCGCCGACCAAAAACTCCATCATCAAGCCGTCGGTCTATAAGGCAGACCTGGCGGCTGCGCGTGAACGCGGTTATGCCATTGACCGGGAAGAATTCCAGGAAGGAGTCAGCGGCGTGTCGGCGCCGGTATTCAGTCCCAAAGGTCAGGTCATTGCCACCATCTCGCTGGCGGCGCCGGCATTCCGAATGACGGAAGAGAGCGTGCGGAAATACGGCGAAAAATGCGTTGAAGTCGCCGCTCAGCTTTCCGCCCAGCTTCTTTAGCCACAAATGATCACGAATCCGTGATCTTCCGTGGCACTTTCTACTTTGGGGCTAACCTAAGACTTCCATCAGGTTCATGACCTTCTGAGGCATCTTGAGCCGGGCAATATTATCCTGCAACTGATACTGGCAGCCCGGACACGCCGTCACCACGATATCTGCACCGCTGGCCTCGACGCTCTCCATCTTCTTCTCGGCAATCTTGCGGGAAAGCTCGTAGTAGTACAGGCTGAACTGCCCTGCCATGCCGCAGCAGCGGCTTGCATCGGGCATCTCGATGTAACGGCAATCGGCCAGGGATTTCAGGATCCGGCGCGGCTGTTCCTTTATCCCCAGATGGCGGTTCAGATGGCAGGGATCGTGCCAGGTCACCTTCTTCCCTTTGAGCGCTTCAGCATTCCGGAATGAGGATGAGGATAGACTCAGAGTGTCGATGAGGAACTGCGAGACATGCTGGATCTTTCCGGCAAATTTCCCATAGGATTCCTGCCGTTCCGGAGTATCCGCCAGGAAGTGAGGGTATTCCCGGAGAGTACAGGCGCAGGTGGCGCAATCGGTAACGATACAGTCGACGTCCGGAAATGCCGCGGCATTGATATCGGCGATTCTTCGCCCCGTCTCAAAATCTCCCGCGCCGAGGAACGCTGCGGCTCCGCAGCACCCTTGCTCTCTCGGCATCACGACTTCAATCCCCTGGCGGGTCAGAAAATCAATGGTCTTTTTGCCGATATGCGGCAGGCTGAATTCATTCATGCAGCCGGGGAAATAGCCGACTCGCATAACCGACTTCATCCCGCGCGGCGGTTTCGTCACTTCGCCGACCATGTCACGCAGGAATCTGGGAGCGACGGCCGGCAGATTCCGTCCCTTGATCAATCCCGACATAAAGCCGGGCAAATGGCGGATGGTGCCGTTGGTTGCAGGCATAAGAGCGGACTGGAAAAATCCGGCTACACGCAGGAAATTGCCCAGCATCTTCCGGTTCGTAAGCAGATTGCGATAGGCGAGGCCATAGGGGAAGCGTACTCCCATGACCCGCGCCGCATCCGCGCGTGCGGCCACCACAATGCGGGGGATAGGAGCCTTCGAAGGACAGCTTTCGGTGCATGCCATGCAGGCGGTGCATTTATAGAGACGGTCCGCCAGATTGCGATTCAACTCCAGACTGCCGTTGAGCAGCGCTTTGGCTAATTCGTTTTTGCCGCGAGCAACGCCCGACTCAATCTTTTCCGCTTGATAGACCGGACACACATATGTGCAAAAACCGCACTTCATGCATTGTTCGGTGTCCTTTTCGAACCTGACCAGTTCCTTGAGTGCTGCCGAGCTCATGAGTTTTCCCAGATTTTATTCGGATTCATTATATTGTTCGGATCCAGAATCCCCTTGATGTTCCGCATGATATCAATCGCCCTTGGATCGAGCGCTTTTGCCAAAAGCCTTTTCTTTTCCAGCCCGATTCCGTGTTCACCGGAGAGAGTGCCTCCGAGTTCGAGCGCCGCTTCGAAAATTTCGGTAAGGGTTTGATCCAGCCGTTCCAGATCTTCCTTCTCGCGGCTGTCGGTAAATACGCTGGGGTGGATGTTTCCGTCGCCGGCATGCCCGATGAGGACGATTTCAAAACCGGATTTTTTCGATATCTCATCCAGCTTTTTTATAAAATCGGAAAGCCGGTCTCTCGGCACGGTTACATCTTCGGCGATCACCGTTCGGGCGGCGCTGTAGATTGCGGCAAATCCGGCACTGCGGGCCTTCCAGTACATCATGGATTCCGCATCGTCCTTCGCCAGACGCGCGATTTTTGCGCCTCCTTCATTCAGCAGATCCAGTATCTGCTTCGCCTCGCTCTCGACCGCTGCGAGAGATCCGTCCACATCGATCAGCAGCATCGTGTTGGCGTCAACCGGCAGGCCGATCTGCATCTTTTCCTCAATCCGGCGGATGACGAAATTATCCACGAATTCAATTTTCGCGGGCACAATGCCGTTCGCCAGGATCTTCGACACAACAGCCCCCGCCGCCGTCATATCATCGAAAATGGCAAAAATCGTCCGCTTGGCCGCCGGCTTGGGAATGAGCCGCAGCGTGATTTTTGTGACTATCCCGAGAGTGCCTTCCGAACCGGTAAACAGATGCAGGAGGTCATAGCCTGTGCGGTTTTTAACGGTGGATCCGCCGATTTTTATTATATAGCCGTCGGGAAGCACCACTTCCATTCCCAGCACATATTGCTTGGTGACCCCATATTTAATGCACAGGGGGCCGCCGGAGTTTTCCGCCACTGTTCCGCCTACAGTGCAGCTGAGGAAACTCTGCGGATCGGGAGGATAAAAAAGATTTTCTTTAGCCAGAAGATTGTTGAGATCCTGCAACACAACCCCCGGCTCAACCGTTGCGGTCAGGTTCGCTCTGTTGATCTCAAGAACCCGGTTCATCTTTGTAGTGCAAAGGACAATCCCGCCGCAAATGGGAATCGAGCCGCCGCTTATATTGGTGCCGGATCCGCGCGGCGTTACCGGAATCCGCTTTTCATTTGCCAGCTTTAGAATCGAGGAGATCTGCAATGTGGTTACCGGCAGCACAACCACATCGGGGCGATGAGACCATGTCGTGGTGCCGTCATAGGCATAGGTCGCCAGGTCTTCTTTTTCAGTCAGCACAGAATCCTTGCCGACGATAGCTTCCAGCTGCTTTATAATGTCCGGCCTCCACATCGATCCGCTGTCTCCCTTAAGAAAATTAAGAGCCTTCGAGTTTTATAAAGTATCTCCAAGGCCCTATTCCACACCTGCCACCAGAGCATCACCTATGGGATGCTATCCCATAGGTGAATCCTGCTAAATGTAACCGCTGGAACAAGGATTGGCAAGAAAAAATCCGGGCAGCTGTATGGGATTGAGACCAGTGCATTAAATCGGGCTGTAAGACGGAATGCCGAGCGTTTTCCGGCGGATTTTATGTTCCAGCTTACCAACCAGGAGTGGACCAACTTGAAATGCCGAATTGGCATTTCAAGTTTGAGAAATAAAGCCGGGGAGCCCGGAATTAAGGGCTGGGGCGGCAGCCGAGTCGCGCCCTATGCCTTCACCGAAGAAGTGGCCGCCATGGAAAGTAAGTACGATAGTCAGTTCAAAGTTGTGTTCGATGCCATCCGGCAATTGATGGCGCCGCCGGATAAGAAGATTCGTCGCATCGGATTTGTATCTTCCGAGGAATGAGCCTGGCCTTCTGATATCTCCCGCGCCCACCGTCTCACCGAATGGCAAATCCCGTTTTCCGCAACGGCCGAGGACTCCGCCGCTCGGAGGGAAAAGCGCCCAAAGGACTGAAAATTTACCGGCCGGCTTTTATGGCGGCCCATTTAAGCTATTGGATAAGCCCAAGTCAAGCCGGTCAGGTGATTTCGCAGAGACGGCGAAAAGCCGCGATCCCCGGCGGCGCCGACACATGGGTTGTCAAATCCGGATCATCCCAGCGAAAGAAGGGATTTGTGGCGCATTCCTCCTCCAGAAGAAGCGGCACGGTCGGCTTGCCCAAATGCGCCGCGGCCTCAAGTGCCTTAAGCCTTCCGGACAGCCGGACATTTCCCGGATCGATACCGGCCGATTCGCGAACGTATTGCAGCGTATACTCGTGCGAGCACCAGATTCGGGTTTGTCTCGGCAGCGCCCGGATCTTCTGAATCGATTCGTACATCACATCAGGCGTCTCTTCAAACATATTGCCGATGGTGCCTCCAAAAACGGTATCGCCGGAAAAAAGATCGCCGCTTCCGTCAGCAGAGGAGAAAAAGTAGGCGATATGGGCTCTGGTATGCCCGGGGACATCCAGTATGCGGGCTTTTGATCTGCACACGGTTACTTCATCCCCTTCCATAAGAAAGACCGTTTGTGTCGGAATCCGGCCGCGATCGCCCGCACCGCCGTATACCGGAATCCCGGGAAAGCGCTTCAGCAATTCCCTGTTTCCGCCGGTATGGTCGCCATGGTGATGAGTATTAAGGATCGCCGTCAGCCGGCGTCCGGTCTCCTTCAGATATTTAAACACCGGTGCAGCATCTCCGGGATCGACGACGGTCGCCTCCGGCGCATCGCCATCGAGGAGCAGATAGATATAATTGTCAGCCAGTGCGCGCAAAGTAATCACTTGCATGCTGAAAGCAATTCTCCTTAGCCGTTTCACATTCGAATTAAGAATTGATGCACACGCATAAAAGGCGTCTCATATCTTTCATAAGAGGACCGGCTTCCGCCTGCGCCTCCTGCCGGAAGAAACCGTCTCAAAAGTCCACAACAGAATAATATCTGAACTTGAAAGCTTACGTCAGCGTTAATGATACAATGATGGAAGGCTGGACAACAAAAAGGAGCAGAAGCTATGGGCATTTGGGATAAAGTGCGCGGCGAATTCATCGACATCGTGCAATGGATTGACGACACCAACGACACAATGGTTTATCGCTTCGAACGATACAACAATCAGATCAAATACGGCGCGCAGCTGACCGTCCGCGAGGGCCAGACAGCCGTATTCGTGAATGAAGGCAGAATCGCCGATGTCTTTCAACCCGGGATGGTTACCCTGGAAACCAAGAACCTGCCTGTTCTCTCAACGCTTCAGGGATGGAAGTACGGCCTCAACAGCCCCTTCATGGCCGAAGTCTATTTCTGCTCCATGCGCCAGTTCACTGATCTTAAATGGGGGACCATGAATCCGATCATGATGCGGGATGCGGAATTCGGACCTGTCCGCCTGCGCGCTTTCGGCACTTATGTCGTGCAAGTCAGCGACCCGCCGGTCCTGATCCGGCAGATTGTCGGAACCGACGGCCATTTCACGGTCGAAGAAATTGTGAATCAGCTCCGCAACCTGATCGTTTCGCGATTTGCCGAAATCTCAAGCCAAAGCAAGATACCTGTCCTTGACATGGCTGCCAATTACGGAGAGCTCGGTGACTTCCTGACGAAAAGGATCGCTCCCGAATTTCAAAGCTATGGTTTGCAGCTGACAAAGCTTCTTGTGGAAAACATCTCACTGCCTCCGGCGGTGGAAGAAGCGCTGGATAAGAGAACCAGCATGGGCGTAGTCGGAAACCTTGCCGCCTACACTCAATTCAACATTGCGAATTCAATCCCCGACGCCGCCAAGAATCCCGGCGGCCTGGCAGCAGCCGGAGCCGGAATCGGCATGGGAATGGCAATGGCACAGCCCATTGGACAGGCTTTGGCAGGACAGCAGCCCGCCGCGGCTTCGCCCGGGACCCCGCCGCCAATCCCCGGAGCCGCGACCTATTTCGCGGCGATCGAGGGGAAGCAAACGGGACCGTTTGATATGCAGACGCTTGCTTCTCAGGCTGCATCAGGAAGGCTGACGCAACAGACGCTTGTCTGGACTCAGGGGATGACACAATGGACGCCGGCCGGACAGATCCCGGCGCTGGCAGGCATCTTTGCGAGCATCCCGCCGCCGCTGCCGCCGAGCGCGTGAGCCGGCCGGCCTTTTTCATATTCGCATGCATTGAGTCGTTGAATGGAAAATCTCAAGGAAATCGAGAAATCGGCAGGAGTGCAACAGCATACATGCAGCCGGTGCGGAGCGAAGACAAATTTTGCTCCCGGCACTTCGGCGCTCAAATGCCCGTATTGCGGCTTCGAGACTTTGATCCCGCGATCTGAGGAAAGCGTCGGTGAGCTCGATTACAGAGAATTCCTGGAAAAGGTCGGGAATGAAAAGGAATCTTCCGAAGCACAGAGGATCCACTGCGAAAAGTGCGGGGCTGAAACCACTATGCCTGCGGAATCCGCCGCAGGCATCTGCCCTTTCTGCGGGGCAAATATGGTTTTTTCAGGAAGCGTTTCGCGCCTTATCAAACCGGAATCGCTGCTGCCGTTCAAGATCGGCAGGAAAGAGGCTTTTGTTTCTTTTCGCCGCTGGATTAAAGGTCTTTGGTTTGCCCCCGGCAAGCTCAAACAATATGCGCGGTCGGACAGCAAACTCGCCGGTGTTTACCTTCCATATTGGACTTACGACAGCGCCGCAACCACGAACTACCAGGGGGAGCGCGGCGATTACTATTACACAACCGAAGCCTATACCGCGATGGTCAACGGTCGCTCCGTCCGGCGCACGCGCCAGGTGAGACATACCCGATGGCGCCCTGCGAGCGGGACGGTCCACAACAGCTTCGACGATATTCTGATTCTCGCCAGCAAATCATTGCCCGCAAAACATATCGAAGAACTGGCGCCGTGGGATCTGAATAACCTTGTTCCCTATGCGGATGAATATCTCAGCGGATTCCGGGCTGAGAGCTATCAGGTCTCTCTGCCGGAAGGCTTTGAATCAGCCAAAAGCGTGATGTCAGCGGCCATACAAAACAGCATCCGGCAGGATATCGGCGGTGATGAGCAGCGGATTCATTCCGCTCAGACCCGGTATAGCGGCATTACGTTCAAGCACATCCTGTTGCCTTTGTGGCTCTCCGCATATCGTTTTCACGAGAAAGTCTACCGCATAGTCATCAATGCACGCACAGGAGAAGTACAGGGCGACCGCCCATACAGCGCCTGGAAAATCGCCGCGGCGGTTCTGGCTGCGCTCGCAATAGTCGGCGTCATCATTCTCATCAGCTCTTACAATTAGCAGAAAATTTTTCCTCTCATAGGGTTTATGGGCAAAGACTGTTTGGGGTTTGCCTGTCCTGGCTGAAGAGGCTGTCTCAAATCACGGAACAAATAGAAACGAGATTCCCCTGCAAGCAGGCATGCATCGAATCATGTGGGTCGCGGCTGAAGCCGCGACCACATGGAATGCGCATTTTCGCAGCTTTCATGTGGGAATGCTCTTCTCGGCGTTTATTACCCGAAGGCGCCGGCGGCAGAATCCAAATTAAAGCTATTGCCTGCCTCTTCCGATTTTTAAGGATTATGACCGATGCTCGAATTAAAAGCGGAGTATATAATTGCCCGAATTGCGGCGCTGCGGCTACGCCCGAAAGTGTCCGCTGTGCATACTGCCATTCAAGCCTGGCAACCATCGTCTGTTCCAAATGCTTCGGCGCGATTTTCACGGGGATGAAACATTGCCCCTGGTGCGGGGGAAATGCGGCGGAGGGCAAGCCCGTCGAACGTGCAAAAGGCAAATGCCCGCGCTGCAATGAAACCTTCCTGCTTGTCCAAATCAAAAATAGGAATCTTGAAGAGTGCCCTGCTTGCGGAGGCCTGTGGATTGACAATGAAACGCTGCAGGAAATCTGTACAAATCAGGAACAACAGCAGGCAGTCATGGGTTTTTCCCCGGAACCGGCATCTGCCGCCGGTTCTCCCGTTGTCCTGCACAAACGGACGTATATCCCCTGCCCTCGCTGCAACAAGCTGATGAATCGCCGGCAATTTGCCGGCTGCTCCGGCGTAATCGTGGACTGGTGCAAGGCACATGGAACATGGTTTGATCGTAATGAACTCCGACAGATCGTTCAATTCATTCTGGACGGCGGACTTGGAAGAGCTCGGGAAAGAGAAAAGGCAAAACTTGAAGAAGCCCGACAAAGCCTGCGGGAGGAGAGGCGCAATCTGGAAATGCTTGCCCGTCTTGGAGGCAGCGCCAATCTTGACACCGCTGAAGAGGAAAAGTTTAATGTTGATTTATTCAACATCCTGGGCGGCATCTGGCGTTCGCTGAAAAATGGAGAATAAGGCCCGTTTGGAGTTTCTTCAGCGGACAACGTGCGGGTCTGTCATAGCAAGTTTCAGGATATCCGATTCACCATATCCCGATGCGGCGTATCTTCTTCCCAGTTCATTATTCGCCAGGTCCTGTGCGTGATGCGCTTTAATGCTTGAATCCTCCTTGCCTCCTTCATCTGACGAAACCTCGTGCGCATCAGTAACCCTTTTAGCAAAATCCGGCCCGTATTCCTTTGCGAGAAGATAGCTCCATAAAATGTGCCGATAGGCATGTTCCGGAACTTTCGGATTCTGCGTATAGGCGCTTGCAGCCTCATTCGATGCCTTCGACCTGATTCTTAAAAGCTGTGGCGCCCGGAAAGGGTTATTGGAAATAATTCCTATGTCGGCCTGTGTCAGCACCTGGTTTTTGGCTAATATCTTTCTGCCTATGACTTCGAGATCACCGCGATCCGCGACAAGATGATACGCATCTCCCTTTTTTACAATCCGTAGATCGACAGCATAGGAGTTGCCCCTTACCTTCAGTATCTCTTTCGCCGACAGCTGGACCGGAATTGCCGTTTTGGCTTCTTCCGTAAATTTCTTCATCTCTGCGGCGAAATTTCTTATCTGCATTTTGATGCCTGAGAAACCTGTCATATCCAACCGGAACCGGGCGGTCGCAATGCCTTCCTGCAATTCTTCCGGAGAATCCTCATAGGCAGGAGAAGCACTTTTGGATATGTACTCCTGAGTAACACGCAGTCCTTTAACATGAATGACAAAGAGTCCGCTGAAAAATTCTTCAGCCTCCAGCACCAGGGTTTCTGCCTTCACTTTCGCCCTCAATATTCTTTGGGAAGCGTCGCGCGGCTTGATTCTGGCAGTCATGCCGAAATCCTTCCATACAAGCGTATTGGGAAAGATAAACCCGGCATCGCGGAACGATGGATCACTGAGCACAAGGTTTGGGCTTTGCAGCCGCGCAACCGTGTAATTCATAGCCTTGGCGGACAGCCAATTCAGAAACGGATGGAAGGCCAGATAGCCGATGCCGCAGAGCACCGCAAGAAATATCAGAAACCTGATGAAGGATTTAAGCATCCATTCTCCTTGAGCACTGAAAGACCGGATCTTTCGCACGCTTTACTTATCGGCAGCGGATTGTCTTTCTCAAAGAAATGGACGCCATAACCGGGGAAGCATGAATGAATTTCCTTCGGTGGCTCCTTGCTAATCCCAGTGTAGCGCGTCAGACAGATCTTTGCATATCATGAATGTGAATTAAGCCACGAATGATCACGAATTTTAGGAGAAGGCATATGGGCGGCAGCGCTCCGCGCTGCCCATATATCTACCATCCCGGTTCGTGTAATTCGTGTTCATTCGTGGCTGATCTTTTCTTAGCGCACTCCACAGATAAGATGATATCCTTGAATGCCATGAAACCGAATCGCATCGCATTTTCTATTCTGCTTCTGCTGGCTGTGGCAAGCCTTCTCAATGGCAAGAATGATGGGATTCTTACCTGGGGCGATCAGGGAGATGGGACTTACAGGAATCCGATTCTCAAATCGGACTACTCCGATCCCGACATTCTGCGCCACGGCGAAGATTTCTATCTTATTGCCTCCGATTTCCATTTTGTCGGGATGCAGGTCCTGCATTCGAAAGATCTGGTCAATTGGCGCGTCATTGGACAGATTTTCGATCGTTTGGCGATGGCTGACAAATACGACGAAATGAAAGGCTATAGCGAAGGAACCTGGGCGCCATCGCTTCGCTATCACAACGGCGAGTTTTATGTTTTTGTTTGCACTCCATATGACGGGCTGTTCATGTGGCATGCAAAAGATCCGGCCGGACCATGGTCCGAAACGATAACGGTCAAAGCCGTCGAGAAGTGGGAAGATCCCTGTCCTTTCTGGGACGATGACGGGCAAGCCTATCTGGTACACAGCTATCACGGTGCGGGACCGCTCATCCTTCATAAGATGAGTCCGGATGGAACACGGCTGCTGGATGAAGGCAAGGAGATTTATCGCGGGAAGGTCGCGGAAGGGCCGAAGTTTTATAAACGAAAGGGATTTTATTATATCTCGCTGCCCGAGGGCGGAGTAGCGACCGGATGGCAGACGGTTTTGCGCGCGAAAAATATCTACGGGCCGTATGAACGCAGGGAAGTATTTCCCGCAGGCAGCCCGCACCAGGGCGGCATGGTCGAACTTGAAAGCGGCGAAACATGGTTTATAGGATTCAAATCCACGGGCTATCTGGGACGCATCTGCTATCTGAATCCTGTCCGCTGGACCGACGACGATTGGCCTGTATTCGGCGATAACGGCCAACCTGTGAGCATCTGGAAAAAGCCGAATGTCGGCAAATCCTTTCCGATAGAGCGTCCGCAGACCAGTGATGAATTTCAATCCAAAACGCTTTCACCCATCTGGCAATGGAATCACAATCCTGTGCCGGCCGCGTGGTCTTTAACCCGGCGGCGTGGATGGCTTCGCCTTACGGCGCGGCCCGCAAGTTCCCTAAGCCTGGCACGCAACACTCTCACACAAAAGCTCTGGGACAGCGCGGGACTGATTGACGTGAAAATGGATGTGCGCCGGATGGAGGATGGCCAGCGTGCAGGTTTTGCGTTTATGAGCGGCAGCGATTTTGGATGGGTCGGGGTCGGGAAGGAAAGCGGCGTGCTCAAAATTTTATGGGAGCAAGGCGAAGGGCCCGTTCTACGGCAAAGGAACGTATGGCTTCGCGGCATCAACAGCGGAGATACCGGAGGGCTATTCTACAGCCTGGACGGCAAGGAGTATGTCGATACCGGAGTGTCCTTTCGCATGAGATTCCGCTTCTGGAAGGGATCCCGGATATCCATTTTCAGTTTCGGTCCCAGCGGCGGAGCGGCTGATTTTGACTACGTTCGCTATAAATACGACGCTACGACTGAGGCGCTGGGGCTGAAGTAGCTCAAAGTCGGAATATATCAGTCACGCATTACCACGAATTCAGGCTGCCGGATAGATGCCGGGTTCTTCCAGTCTTTCCAGAATCTCCAATTGTCTCACCGTTCGGTGATACAGCCGGGTATATTCATTCAGGTAGTATTCCGAAGAGTCCGAATTGTGCCCGAGCGCGGCGCGCGCGGCGTCCTCCGGCATCGGAGGAGGGACATCGCCGTTGCGCAGATATGGAATGCTGTACTCGTTATATTCGGAGATTGCATGAGGAAGCCATGTCTCGCTGCGGGCAAAGCCGGGCAGCCGCAACGTATTCTCCTGCCCAAACAGAAGGCAGGCGCGCACAAACTCGATCGGCTTGGGAGTGGAGAATCCAAGCCTCTTTAATTCCGGCGGTAAACTCCACTCGAGGAATGGATTGAAATAGTGCAGAGACAGGTCCAGCAGCTCGGGAGTGGCAATAAAAGCCTGTGCCTCGAAACCTTCCGCCGGTAAGGAGGCTTCGGCATGTGGAAGGATGATCAGAATCCGTTGTTTGGACCTGGGAGGCATCATTTGACGCAATATCATGGGCTCGCGCAGTTTTTCAAGCGGTGGCAGAAGCTCGTCATGAAGCATGTCTGCAAGCTTCATAACGAACTCGACGGACCGGCGGGGATCATGAATTGCTTCCGCCAGCCCGGATCCGGCCGGATGCGAGCGTGCCTTCTGCTCCCCCTCCCGTAAGGTCAGATAGGGCTCCGCGACAATGCCCCGGGCCACGGCCCATGATTTCCAGATTTCTATTGTAACCTTGCGCAGGTTTCTCCGGTTCTTCTGCGCAATTGCCATTGGAAACAGGCGATCGCACCAGAACGGCACATATCGGACAGCGTCTATGCGCCGCACCGGAACTACGGGAATCGGCGCGGGCCTGCCGGCGAGCAGGAACATGCTGCGCCGCTCCTGCGACCCCATATAGGAATCGGCCCGCGGAAATCTGTCCAGTCCGCGGAGATCATAGAGCATCATATGGGTAAGCGCAGGATTGATGCGCCGCAGCACACATACTCTTCGATAGAGAGAAAGCAGTTCCGCTGCATCACCGGTCTCCGGGTCCGGAGTGCGCGTGATTATGGACAAATCTATATCGCTCCGTCCAAATGCAATCTCTCCCCTTCCCACGCCTCGATTTGCATATACGCTTTCGACGATTTCGTGCCGGCACAGAGCCAATCCCATTATTCTGGCCGCCAGCCTGTAAACACGCACAGCCCAGTCACTCATGGAGGCTCCATTCTGATCGCCGGGAATGACCCTACAGGCTTCTTCCCAGGCATTTCTATTTGGTTGGCATAGTATATTGGCATTCAATCTCAATCAAGCTCACGCTTGACAGTAAACCGGATGAATGCCCATCCGTCATTATGGGCAAAACACAATATCGAGTATAATGCCCATTCCATGGCTGCCCGGAGCCGTAATTTTCAGAGCTTGAGAGAATACAGGTTATCTGCGGTGAAAAATTTTCGTGCCCGATTGTTGCCGCTGATTGACATACTGACCTTTCCCTTCGTGTATCCTGCCGCATGGTTGCTGAAAACCATCCGTCGCGTAGGCGTGGGCAGGCTGCCGCTCTGCAAAAAAGTATTTATGAACGTTGGCGTCTTCCCAATTCGCAACCATTACTACGAACCTCAATTCGACTATCGAAACCTGAAGCAGCCTTTATCCCAGGAACGTATTCTTCCGGGCATCGACTGGAATGTCCCGGGACAGCTCAAAATGCTCGCTGAATTGTCTTTCTCTCACGAGCTTGCAGAACTTCAGCAGGAGAAGGCAGGTTTATTCGGTTATGATCCGGCAAATCTTTTGTTCGGGCCGGGAGACGCCGAATATTGGTACCAGCTGATCCGGCGGATTAAGCCGCGAAGGTTATTTGAAATCGGCGGCGGGAACTCGACTGTGCTGGCAAAGAGGGCACTGCAAAAAAACTGCCGGGAAAATTCCAATTACGAATGCAGCCACATTTGCATAGAACCCTATGAAAGGCCCTGGCTCGAAAGCACAGGAGTGACGATAATCAGGCAAAAGGTGGAGGATTTGGGCTCGGGATTCTTTGCCGAACTGCAGGCAGACGATATACTGTTCATTGATTCATCTCATATCATAAGGCCTCAGGGAGACGTGCTTTTCGAATATCTTGAATTGCTTCCGATCCTGAAAAAGGGTGTTATCGTTCACACCCATGACAATTACTCGCCCAGAAATTATCCGGAGCAGTCGCTGGTGAAGAATTGTGTTTTCTGGAACGAGCAGTTCCTGATTGAAGCGTTCCTGTCGCACAACAGCTGCTGGGAAATTCTGGGTGCACTCAATTACCTGCACCACAACCATTACGATAAGCTAAAGAGCATCGCGCCGTTTTTAACGCCGGGCAGAGAGCCCTGCTCCCTCTACATCCGGCGCATTAAATAAAGCCTGCGGCAGATAAAAAGAGACCGCGGAAACCTTCCTCCACGGAAATCGCGCAGCTGCGTGTTTGATAAAAAAAGCAATTCGTGCAATTCGTGGCACTTTTCTCGGAAGATAAGCAAATCAGATTGCCTTGGCAATCCGGTAGCCGTTGCCGATGGCATTCATAATGTTGCCTGGTTCCTTATCATCGCTGCCGATCAGGTAGGCTTCAGGGACCTTCCCCTCAACAGCTTTAAAAAGCTCCGTGTTGAGCCTTGGACTTGTGGCGGTGATTATCGTGTCGGCTTCAATGAGGCGTCTCTTCCCTTCCTTTGAGGTGATGATAAGCCCTTTATCGGTTATCTCTTCGAAACGAGATTCGGCTATCCTTGTGACTTTCTCCATGGATGGAGATCTCAGAAGCGGTTCATCGCCCCATATGGTGTTCTCTGCCACCAGCGTTACGTCTCTGCATCGCTCTACCAGGAATTCGGCTAATCCGGAACCCTCGATTGTGCCGCCGAGGATCAGTACATTCTTGCCAATAGACTCCCAGTATCGGGACATTCCTCTCATGATACCGGGCTCGATCAGTTCCAGATCATCCTTCATTTTTCGGTACAGATCATCCATCCGGATCACATTATTGCGATCTATTCCGGGTATCGCCGGAGTTGTGGGAACGCCTCCCGTTGCCAGTATGATTGCGTCCGGATTGATCTCGCGGATTGCCGATAGATGAAACTCCTTCCCCAACCGGATATGGACCCCACGCCCGGCAATCTGATTTTTCAGATAATCGGCGAGCATCATCGCGTCGGAATCCGTGTTCAGGCCTTTTATCATGGCTACCCAGGGGAGCAGTCCGCCTAAACGGTTTTCTTTTTCATAAAGCATGACATTGTGGCCACGGATAGCGGATACTCGGGCTGCTTCCATGCCTGCCGGTCCGCCTCCGACGATCAGCACGAACTTCTTTTTCTGCGCCGGCAAAATTTCATAATTTCGGTCGGAGCCCAAAGCGGCATTCACTCTGCATCGAATGGGGACGAACTCCGGCGCCCGCACCATGGATAAGAGTGCTCTGGAACAATCGCCGCAATCCGGGCAACAGGCAATTTGATCGACTCTTCCTGTTGCGATTTTACTGGCGATTTCGGGGTCTGCCATCAGGCCCTTGCATATGCCGATAAAGTCCGCCTGAGCTTCTTCCAGTATTTTTTCTCCGACGACTGGATCCAGTCCACCTACCGTGATCACGGGTATGGAGACAATCTTTTTCACCGCAGCAGCCAAAGGCGCCATCGCTCCTTTGCCTCTTTGGCTCCAGTCGAGTTCCTTTGGCAGCGGCTTTGTAATTTCGGAATAATAAATCCCTCTTGGAGAAGCATCGACGCTTTGAAAGCCATGGTATCCAAAAGCACGCACATGAATGGCATCCACACCGGCAGCCTGCAGTATTGCGGCAAATCCCTGTGCTTCTTCGACCGTTATGCCTTTTTCTATTCGGAGCTCAATGCCGTTGATAAGCGTTGTAACCGGAAAATCCTTTCCAAGGCGCCTTTTAATTTCCCGAATAATTTCGACCAGGAATCGGGACCTGTTTTCCAGGGTGGCGCAGCCGTACTTATCATTTCGCTTATTCCAGGCGCGGGATAAAAAGCTGTTAATCAGATGCATCCGGGCTCCGTTGACTTCTACGCCGTCAAACCCGGCCCTCCGGGCCCGTTCTGCCGTACTGGCAAACTTATCCACCAGATCTTCAATTTCCGGGACAGTCAATTCTTTGGGTATCATGGAAGCAGTCCGTTCAGACACCTCGCTTTCAGTCAGGCTTGATGAGGATATTGTCTGCTGACCTGAAGGCAGAAATGCTTGTGGCCCTGCATGGAACAATTGCATAAAGATAGGACAATCGTGTCGATGTACGGCTTCGGCTATTTTGGCGAATACGGGAATGTTTTGATCATCTTCGAGATGCCTGTGAGTGATGGGTATTGTAACGCCTCTCGGGTATTCAACGGCCACGTCTCCCCAAATGATCAAGCCCGCTCCGCCCCGGGCGATTGCTTCCAGAAAGGCTCTGTTTCTGCCTGCCACATCTTCTGCTCCGCCGCAGGTCTTGACAATCCGGTTTTTGGTTCGCACCCTGCCAATCCGGCCGGGTTCCAGTATCTTTTCGAATCGCATCCTATCGGCCATTGGAGCTTCTCCTTATAGCTAAAATGCCTCAGGTAAGTCCGGAACAAAAGCAATTACATCGATAGATCCGAATGGAAGAGATCCTAATCCCAGGTACAGCATAAAAGCCACCATTTTGCCTCGATGCCGCCGGAACGCCATTATTTATGAAGCAACCGATCTACGATTTCCGGAGAAGTCAAACCGCATCTGAGCGACAATTCAGCTTAATCCGTTCCCGATGGGCTTTACTGGAAGAACCCTGCAAAGTTACACTGCATTGTGATCGTAAGACGGAAAACCGATTCCGGTGAAAGGATTGAAACATGAACAGAACGCTTAGCCTCATTATCATCGCCGCGGGCATGATCGTCTCCTTGACGGGCCGGCCGGCACATGCCTGCACAAGCATTTTGGTTACGAAAGGAGCCAGCAAAGACGGATCCACCATGATCACCTATGCCATGGACAGCCATGAGCTCTATGGCAAGCTTGCTTACCGACCTGCAGGGATTCACATCGCCGGGACGATGCGCAACATGTTCAGTGGAGAATCGGGCGCGTTTTTGGGGCGGGTGAAGGAAGCTCCTTTCACTTACGCGCGTGTCGGCCACATCAACGAGCATCAGCTGGCAATAGCCGAAACCACCTTTACAGGTCGCGAGGAACTGGCTGGACCTTCCGGCATCGTCGATTACGATAACCTGATGTGGATAGCGCTGGAGCGAGCGAAAACCGCCCGGGAAGCTGTTGAAACCATGGCCGGGCTCGTCGATGAATACGGCTACGCTTCTACGGGAGAATCGATTTCCATCGCCGATCCCAATGAGGTCTGGATCTTTGAAATCATCGGCAAGGGCAAGGGCCAAAAAGGCGCCGTTTGGGTGGCGATGAAGGTGCCGGACGGCACTATCAGTGCCCATGCCAATCTGGCACGAATTCGTCAGTTCCCGCTCAATGATCCTCAGAATTGCCTCTATGCTAAGGACGTCATCTCTTTTGCCCGTGAAAAAGGCTGGTTCAAGGGAGAAGACAAGGCCTTCAGCTTTGCCGACACTTACTGCCCCCCGGACTTCAGCGGCTTGCGTTTCTGCGAAAGCCGTGTGTGGAGCGTCTTCCGCCGCTCCGCCCCAAGCCTTAACCTCAGCTCCGATTTTATGAAGGGCGTCAAAAACGCCACGCTTCCTCCCCTGTGGATCAAACCGGATTCCAGGTTGTCCGTCCGCGATGTCATGGAGCTTATGCGCGACCACTTCGAAGATACGGAATTTGATATGCGGAAAGACGTGGGCGCCGGCCCGTTTGAGCTTCCTTATCGCTGGCGTCCCATGGAATGGGAACTGGACGGCAGGAAGTACCTCCATGAGCGCGCCATAAGCACACAGCAGACAGGAGCCTCCTTCGTGACGCAGTCGCGCTCCTGGCTGCCGGATCCCATCGGGGGAATCATCTGGTTCGGCATGGACGATTCGTACAGCAGCGTGTACGTCCCATTCTACTGCGGCATTCAGGAAGTTCCGAAGGCATGGGGCGAAGAATCGGGCAGTTTTGACGAATTCAGCTGGGACAGCGCTTTCTGGGTATTCAATTGGGTGGCGAATACGGCTTATGGCCGATATAGCGACATGATCATGGACATCCAGACAGTCCAGCGTGAACTGGAAGGGAAATTCATGGCTGAACAGCCCGATGCGGAAGCGGATGCCCTTAAGCTGTATGAACAGTCACCATTCCGGGCACGGGAATTTCTAACCCGATACAGCGCCTCCCGGGCCAATCTCGTAATGGAACGATGGAAGAAGCTGGGCGAATTCCTTCTATGGAAATATCTGGACGGCAACATTCACACCGATAAGGGTATGAACTCTAAACGCGAGCATCCGCCGTATTCGGACGCCTGGTATCGCCGCATCGTCCAGGAAAAGGGCGATGCTATCTCCATACCGCGGCCGGACCAGGATAAATAACAGATATCATAGGATCTTATGGCGGTCCGACCCAAAAGGAATCAGCGCTTCGAGGATTTTTGATTCTTCTTCCGCGGTTTTTTGGGAGGAGTGCTTTCCACTGGGTCGGGAGTGACAGGCGGGACAGCTTGATCTTCTATTTGTTCATTCTGCCGACCTTTCCGAAGTATGTATGCTAATCCGCCAAAAAACGCCAGCGCCATTATCAAAACAACTATTTTGTCTAGTCCCATGAGTGCCTCCGGGCAATTGCAGCCCTGCCATTTATTGCTGAGGATGGCCTGTTTCTTGGCAACTTTCTCATCATCAAGAAAGGGGTGAAAACCTTGCGCCGTATCCGACAGGCAATATCAGCTTCGATGGCTTTGTATGATTTTACGGATGGCGGCCCGACCAACCACAAATCCTCCCGGAGGGGTATCCTGCGGGACCCGTCAGTGCCTTTCGTAAAGCAATATATGAAGCACTAAAGGCATTTTATGGACCGCCGTTTCTATTGTCAAATAAATGCTGGTCGGGGGTCGGACCGGCATAAATAGCAGGAATCAAAGGGATAAGATTCAATTTTTAGCCTTAAAAACCATCTTAGAGCAATTTTTAGGGGGGCATTTTTTGCTTGTGATCGACCACGGCTAGAAGCCATGGCTTCAGCCTGCCCCGCACAGCGGGGCGCTTTTTGATATCTCGGGGTCGGGGTCGGTAACGGGGTCGGCTTGTAGTCATGGAGCATATCAATTGTGTTCGCACTTTATATCATTTCCGATTCGACCCCGATACCGACCCCGACCCC
>JAFGIY010000075.1 GCA_016929335.1 Acidobacteriota bacterium
CCAACCCTGGGCTTCGTTTCGCAGCCGCTTCGCGGCTGTTTGCCGGGTCCTCCATTATCATTCCAGTCTCAAATGTATAAACTCCAGTCCCGGCACTAAAAGTGCCGGGCTAAAATCATTCCATCCCTGACGGGACGTCCATCTCCCCCAAATATGTATAAATTCCAGGGGTGCCCTTTGGGAGATCCTTGTCCCGACATCTTTTAAGGCGGCAGCAGGCTGCCGCTCTCCAAAAGCCTTAGTGAAAATCTGTCTTTCGTGTACTCTTATCGGATCCGGAATTCTGCCGGGAAAAGAGTATGCGAATTCGTGTGTTGAGTGATCTGCATGTTGATTTTGGCGCTTTAACCTTGCCGCGCGTTGATGCCGATATCACGGTTCTGGCGGGTGATATACGTCCGGGCAAATCAGCTCTTACATGGATCCGCAAAAATTTCCCGGAACATCCGGTTGTTTACGTATTGGGCAATCACGAATTTTATGGCGGTGCGATACCAAAGCTCATTGATGATTTTCGCCGTCTTTGTGCAGGCACGAACATCCATATCCTGGAGAACGATTGCTTTGAGTACAATGGCTTCCGCTTTTTGGGCTGTACCCTGTGGACGGATTTCGCTCTTTTGGGCGATTCCGCAAGAGCCGGGCGTGCAGCAGCCGACATCATGAATGATTATCGCCGCATCCGCGTCAGCCCGGAATTCAGGCGGCTCAGAGGCCTGGATACGGCAGGATTCCATGCCCGATCGCTGCAATGGCTTCGGGAGCAATTCCATGCATCCGCAGCACGACCTGTAATTATTGTCACGCATCATGCGCCCAGTGCGAGGTCGGTGGATCCCGCGCAAGCGGACGACATCATCAACGCCGCCTACGCATCGAATCTCGATGATGTAGTCGGCGCGAGTCGAGCCAGGCTTTGGATTCATGGCCACATCCATCGGCCCACCGATTACTGCATCGGAGAAACGCGCGTGCTCTCGAATCCCGGCGGCTATCCTTTTGAAGCCGAAGCTTCCGGCTTTGATCCCGCGCTTGTTGTTGAAGTTTAACTGCAAATAAATCAGGGTCGGTATTGTCTTTTTGCTTTTCAGTCTTCGACCCCGATACCGACGCCGACCCCGACCCCGATTTGACTGTTTAAATTTGTGTTTCTGGCGTGTCGTTTCGCTGTAGAATCCCCCCTATCCGGGCGTGAAAAGGCTTGGAATTAATAATGACATTCAAGACTTCTGCCACGTAAAGGAGTTATTTTATGCCTGAAGATAAAGAGGCTTTAAACAAGGAACCTGCGGCCAAAAAGCAAATATCAAGGCGCGACTTTCTGGTTACAGGTGGAACGGTTGTTGCCGTTGATGCACTGATCGCAACAACTCCGGCAAAGGCCGGCGCAGAAACCGCTGCCCCGCCATTGCCTTCACCCGCCGGGACTACCTATCCCCCGTCCAAAGGCTATCTGGTTTATGACAGCAAAAAATGCATTGGTTGCACGACGTGCATGCTCAGCTGTTCGCTGGTCCACTATGGAGTGCAGAACCTGTCTCGCTCCCGAATCCAGATTATTCAGGACGCTTTCGCAAAATTCCCCAATGATATAAAGATGGCGCCCTGCCGGCAATGCCAGGTTCCGGTATGCGTTCAAAGCTGCCCGACCGGTGCTGCCTATGTGGATACGGCAAACGGAAATGTGCGGAGGATTGACAGCAATAAGTGCATCGGGTGCAAAACCTGCCTGAGAATGTGTCCTCAGCAGCCTCATCGTACCGTCTGGGTGGTCATCGACGGCAAAGGGAAATCTACCAAATGCGATTTGTGCATTGACACTCCCTACTGGAATGAAAAGGGCGGCCCGGGAGGCAAACAGGCTTGTGTGGAGTCCTGCCCGATGATGGCGATCAAATTTGTAACCGAGATGCCCGATCAGAAGGAGACGGAAGGCTACGACGTGAATCTCCGGAACGATCACTGGTACAACCTCGGTTTGGTGGACAACAGCACGATCGTGCCCAAGAGAAATCCCGTATGGAAGCTGGGAGGAGGTGAGTAACTATGACAGGCGGATATACCGGTAAAATACTCAGAGTCAATCTGACAACAAAGGCCGTCACCACAATCGATACGGCAAAGTACGAGGAATTCGGCGGCGGTCATGGAATAGGCTCTGCCGTCTTCTTTGATCTTGTCGGCGACCAGCTGCCGTTTGAAGCCTTCGATCCCAGGAACCTCATCATCATGATGGCGTCTCCGTTTTCGGGTACCTTTATGCCCGGTTCCGGAAGATGTGAAGTGCAAGGTCTCGGACCGATGCTGTATCCGATTGAATGGTTCGGCCACAGCAACTTCGGCGGTCGTTTTACCGCTCAGCTGAAGTTTGCGGGATGGGACGGCATTGTAGTTGAAGGCGCTTCCAGCGAGCCCGTTTGGATCAATATCGTCAACGACAAGGTTACGATCGAAAGCGCCAAGGGAATCTGGGGAATGGATACCTGGGATACGCAGGAAGAAATATCCCGGCGCGTTATGCCCGGTTTGAAATACGGTGAATGGGCGGAATTGGCTCAGAACTGCTATACGACCCAAAGCCCTGCGGTTGTCTGCTGTGGTCCGGCGGGAGAGAACAAGAGCCGCCTTGGCTGCCTTCTCCATGGTCCCGGATCGCAAGCTGCGCTGTGCGGTTTTGGAGGAGTCTTCGGCTCGAAGAAATTAAAGGCGATCAGCGCGATCGGATCGAGCGACGTTCCTATTGCCGATCCAAAGGCATTCATGGATGCCAGGCTCTGGTTCCGGCAGTTCCAGTGGAATGTGGACAATCCGCGGGAAGCCGAGCGTTTCGGCGCCGGCGGGCCCTATAGCCTGATCAGCGGGCGTCCCAGCGGCGGCAACGTGCTCAACCGCGATCTTCCGCTGACGCCTGCGCGCGCGTCGGCATGCGCTTCCTGTCCCAGAGGATGCCGCATGAGACTGGCCACCGGCGACAGCAACGACTCGGTCTGCGCGGGAACGATGGTGATCAATGTGGAAGGGTCCGTCAAATTCACGCGCCAGGGCAATGATCTGATGCAGAAGTACGGCCTGGGCCACTGGCAGCTGATGCCTTTGATGAGCTATGTCCAGACTCTTTATAAAGAGGGAGTCCTGGGAAAAGGGAAACAGATCGATACCGATCTGCCGCTGGATAAACCCGGAACGTTCGCATACGCCGACGCCCTTATGCGGGCGATATCTTTGCGCCAGGGGATCGGCAACGATCTGGCCGAGGCGTGCGCCCGGTTCGCGGAAAAGATCGGACGATATAAAGAGGATGTGAACAGCGGCAAACTCGGCCTGGCCTACTATGGCACCGCGAATCATTATGATCCGGTAGTCGAAGCGGAATGGGGCTATTCATCGCTGCTTGGTGAACGCGACCTCATGCTGCATATGATGTCCAATTATCCTATCCACTGGATGGCATGGTCGGGAGATCCCTACCTGACAGCCGAAGAGTGTGCAAAACTGTACACGGACGCGATGGAGCCGTATCAGGGAGATCCGTTCATGGTTGACCACAGCGACGGGCCCACGGGGATTTACTCCGATTCCAAAGTCAAGCAGGTCGCGTGGATCAAGCACTATGAAAAATTCTGGATCGGCGCCGGCGGATTCTGCGGCTGGCGCTGGCCTATGTGCATCACCAACAATACGGCTGACCGCAGAGGACCCACGCCGCGGGCTGAAGAAAAATTCTGGAATGCCGTGTGCGGAAAGAATCTCAAATTTGCCGACTACATGGAAATCGGGCACAAGATCTACACCCTGGACCGGTCCATCTGGGTACTGCAGGGGAGACATCGCGATACGGAGGTATACCCTGACTATATCTACGACAGGCCGACCATGGGCAGCGATATGACGATGTACATCGACGGCAAGTGGAAATATGACACAGGCAAGGGACGCAAGCTGGATCGGGCAAAAGTCGAGGACTTTAAAACCAGGTTTTATAAGTTTGAAGGCTACAATCCCGAAAACGGCTATCCGACACGCGAGACTCTTGAAAAGATGAACCTCAAGAAAGTCGCGGATACCCTGAAAAGCAGAAACAAACTCGGCTGATAGGTTTCAGGAAGAGCGCTTATGACTTCTTGATTTAAACTTGAACTTCAGCTTCGACCTCAACCTGGACTTGGGCCTGGACCGTTTTCCTTCAGGCAACCAAGTCCAGGTTTTTTCATAGTTCGCTTTTAAGTAAAACCCCGGCTCGACCCTCGCGCCGGGACACAGTCGACACTGTGGAGGTTTTTCTCATGTGGGTCGCGGCTGAAGCCGCGATCCACATGAGAAAGCAAACCCACAGTGTCAAGTGGGGGTAACAGTCAGCGCTCTGCCGGGGAGGCAGCAGGAGTTTGACATTTTCGGGAGTGTGCTTCGCCCATTAATGGTTTAAAGGCCGACGCCGATTCCGACTCCGACCCCGACTTTCTAATCAACATATGGTGATCAGAGAACATCGGCATAGAAATGGGAATTGAATACCTGATTGTCGGCTCCGGCCTCACGGGCGCCGTAATCGCGCGCGTCCTGACGGATGCGGGCTGCAGAGTGCTTGTGGTGGAGAAACGGAAACACATTGGCGGAAACGTTCATGATCAGAAACACGAGAGCGGGATCCGCTATCACACCTATGGGCCGCACTTCTTCCGCACTTCTTCCAGGGAGATCTGGAATTTTGTCAGAAGGTTTTCCCATTTTTATCCGTTCGAGGCCGTTGTTAAAACCATCGTGGACGGGAAGCTGGAAAACTGGCCCATTGCGGCGGAATACATCGAGCGGACCATCGGCCCCGATTGGGAACCTTGCTTCAAAGGCGTTGCGACCGATTTCGAGCAAAAGGCGCTCTCGATCATGCCCAGGCTCGTGTATGAGAAGCTCGTAAAACCCTATACGGAAAAACAGTGGGGTGTTCAGGCTGATACGCTGGTTCCTGAACTGGCATTGCGTTTTGATGTCCGTATGGACAACGATCCGCGTCTGATGCGCAGCTCCTGTCAGGGACTGCCTTCCGGCGGGTATACGCATTTCATGGAGAGCCTGCTTCTCGGGATCGACGTCCGTTTGCAGTTTGATTTCTTAAAGCATCGGAACGACATCAAAGCGGAAAGGCTCCTCGTTTTCACGGGACCTATTGATGCATTTTTCAACTATCGGCTGGGAAGGCTGAAATACCGCAGTCAAAAAAGAGCGCTGCAGTTTCTTGCCGATGTCGATTACAGCCAGTCCCACGCGGTCATCAACAATCCTTCGGGTCATTCCCGGCGCATTCGTACGATTGAATGGAAGAATCTCATGCAGCCCGGCGAACAGAGGCGTTGCCGCGGCACGCTGCTTACGCATGAAACGCCCTTCACGGCGTCCGATCCGGATCAGTTCGAATATCCTTTTCCTGATCGCGAAAACCTTGCGCTGTATGAAAAGTACAGGCGTCTTGCGGAAGACTGCCCCGGAATTCTGATTTGCGGCCGCCTCGGAGAGTACCGGTACTATGACATGGACCATGCCATTGCGCGGGCAATGAATCTCGCCGAACTCATACTGCAGCGCCGGAATCAAGGGTGAAAGATATTGTATGTCGAAGCATTGCCTGTGGGTAATTATGCCGGTATATAACGAAGAGGCGAACCTTCGATCCGTGCTCGAGGAGTGGCTTGCCGAACTGCGTCTCGTTCTTCATGGCGATCCATTTGTATTTGTCGTATTGGATGACGGTTCGCAGGACAAATCGCCCGGGATTCTCAGGGAATGCGCCGCCGGGAGTCCGGAGCTGCGGGTCATCAATAAAAAGAATTCAGGGCACGGCCAAACATGCATGATGGGGTATCACATGGCGGCCGAATCGGGCACGGAATGGGTCCTGCAGATCGATTCGGACGGCCAGTGCGATCCCCACTTTTTCCGGCAGTTGTGGGAAGTAAGAGAACAGGCGGAATCGGTTTTTGGATTCAGGAAGATCCGCCGGGACGGTCTGTTGCGCAAGCTTGTTTCCCGAGTACTGTCGCTCGCAGTATTTCTCTGCACGGGTACGTGGATTCGTGACCCGAATTCGCCCTACCGGCTTATGCGCGCCGGATCCCTGAAAGCCGTGCTTCCACTCGTGCCAAAGGGTGTCAACCTGTCAAACGTATTCATCAGCATTCTCCTTGAACGTACTGCAGGGATCCGCTGGCTCGATATTTCCTTTCGAGCCCGTTCGGGCGGGGCCTCATCGATCAAAGGATTTAATTTTATCAGAGAGGGATTACGCCTGATCAGTGAGTTGTGGACTTTCCAAAACATCCGGAAGGCTGAAATCCAAAATGCTCTCTAATCGTCAACATCGTCCATCCCATTCTATCGAGAACACACTGCTGGTTCTCTTTTGTTCTCCGGTGATCCTTTTTATTGTCACCTGGTTCCGGATCCCCGCGGCGATCTTCGCCGGATTTGGACTGTTGCTGGTTTTATGGCGCATCCTGTGTTGCCGGGTCGAAGAATCCGACAGCCGAAAACTCAGTCGCATAGATTGGTGCCTGATATTGCTGGTGGCCGTGTGTTGGATATCTCTCTCCGGAACAGCCGGAATAGGTTTCCAGAACTGGGATCATGAAAAGCACAATGCCATGATGAATGATCTGGTCCGCAAGGACTGGCCCGTTCGCTATGAGTCCGACAGGTTTCTCCTCGTTTACTACCTCCCTTATTATCTTATCCCCGCCTTTGTGGGAAAGGCTGCAGGCTGGGTCGCCGCCAATGTCGTTCTAATGCTTCAACTCCTCGTTTTTGTCACATTGACTCTTGCCTGGCTGGTCAGGAGAGCAGGCGCAAGGGGACGATTCTGCATTCTCGCGACTGTTGTGCTCTTTATATTCTTCTCCGGATGCGATTGGATCGGGACTGCATATCATAAAGGGTGGCCCGTATTTCCGAAGCATCTCGAGTGGTGGACGCGCTTCAACTATATATCGGTTACATCTCAGCTGTTCTGGCTTCCGAACTCCGCAATAGCCTCCTGGACAGGAACCGCCCTCTTCCTCGATGCCTTGGAACGCCGCTCGCTTCTCCGATCGTTCATCGTCTGGCTGATCACGCTTTTCTGGTGCCCCTATGTAGCCGCAGGCATGCTGCCGTTCCTGCTGATGCTCCGCTTCTCACTCGATGATTGGGAAAAATATCTCCGCATAGATTGGAGGTGGACATTTGCCCTGTTGCCGGCCGCTTTCCTTGGTATTGCCTACTATGGCTCGAAAAGCTCCGGCATCCCTTTCGGAGCGATTTGGATGCAACCGTCGAGCATCAGAGGATTTGCATTCGATTACGTCAAGTTTCTTGTTTTGCACGTGCTCTGGGCGGCGCCTTTTCTCTGGTACTTCAAACGGAAAATAGGCATTCCGAGTGAACTGTGGAGGCTTTTCATTATTTCCTGCGGGATCCTCATCGTACTTCCATTCGCTATAGCGCCGGGAATCAACGATTTCATCATGAAAGCGTCTATGCCTGCTCTGCTGGTTTTGGCTGTTGCCGTGATCACCGTGATCGTTCAGTTCCTGGAGGCACGGCATGATTCGCCTGCGCGGAGCCGGCAGAGCCGGTGGGTTATGAGTGTGCTGATGATTATCTATCTTTTCGGGAGCCTGACCGCCGTGCATGAGATCGGGAGAAGTATCATGCGGTATCAGGCGAGAATTCCTCCTTTTTACTCTGAAGACCGCCTGCCGGTTCTCAAGCCGGATTGGGTTCCCCTCCAATACATGAGCGAAGGCAGCTCTCTTCTTCGCTTTCTGCTGCGTGATTCCGCTCCGTAGAAGCCCTGAAAATGCTTCGTACCGGCACTGCTGTCCAAATCAGCCGGTGAATATGCAACGCTGCATTGATTTCATTGAACTTGGACAGGTAAAGCAGCCAGAACTGAAATCAGGTTGTTCCACTGTGTACTGCGTCCTTAAGGTGTTTCTACCTCAATCGGGTCCGGCCTTCAGGCCGGACGCTGGAGTTTATACATTTTGGAGGCGGCAGCAGCTAAAGAATTCGTCCCGTTAGGGACGAGTTGATTTTAGCCCGGCGCTTCAGCGCCGGGATTCAGTGGTAAAGAAACCGAGTCCCGTAGGGACGATTGAAAGGATACGTTAGCGGCTAACTCCTATACGTCCATTTTTATCCACATTATCAGGAGGAGCACCTGTCTTTTCTAAATAGCATTGAATAGGATGAAAAATGTGTTTGGGGATGAATTCAATCGTCCCTACGGGACTCAGTTATTTATTTTCGGCGGTCCCGGGATCCCGGCACTGAAAGTGCCGGGCTAAAATCATTCCGTCCCTGACGGGACGTCCATCTCCCCAAAATATGTATAAACTCCAGGGTCCGGCCTTCAGGCCGGAGTGCGGGCTGAAGCCCGCACCCGCATGAGATTTTTATGCCAATTAGCGATCATGTGGTGATGCTCTTCATGGCATCCATGTCCCGCAGGGATATCTTTTGGAATGCATATCAATTCTTAATTGGCTTATCATTGCCTTTTGGAGGCGCGAAAATGGCTCGTATTGTGACTCATGCGATGGTCCTTTTGTTCATCTGCTGTCAGTTTGCATTGTATGGGCAGGTCAAGCTTGATCAAAATGCCGCCGAGGCATTGCTTCTGGAAAGACCTATACCTGTTTATCCCCAGCTGGCCAGAAGAGCAAGGGTTGAGGAAATTGTGAAGCTCTTTATTACTGTTTCGGAAAGTGGATTTGTGAAAAATTATGGAGTAATCAGCGGTCACCCGTTGCTGACTGAAAGCGCAATCCAATCGGTAATGCAGAGCAGGTACAAACCCTACATCTCTGAAGGCAAGGCTGTGTCATTTGCGACAACGGTCGAGATCCCGTTTCTGCTGGAGTTTACTGAGAAGGATTATGAACGAGACCGGATGCTGGCGAGTCAATACTTTGAACAGGAAAGCAAATGTCGTGATTTAACCAATGCAGCCGACTGGCAGCATGCCGATGAAGTGTGTCGTGCAAATCTTGCTATTGCGGACAAATTCGGGAAACACAGAGAACTGACAAAGATGCGTGCTTACCAGTTGGCAGGTTTTGCCGCCCTTGGCCTGAACAGGTATAAGGAAGCACGTGATTATCTGAATCGTGCCTATAAATTCGGCAAGTCAAATTTGAAGGAGGATGATGGCGATCTGGGCGCCTTGTTAGTAACGTTGGGACAGGCGCACGCAAAGATGGGCAATCTGAATGCCGCAAGGGATTCGTATGCAAAAGGGGCAAAAATTTTACAGCTTGCCTGCGATCATGCACCCGATCCGGCTCAAAGAGCGTCCAATCTGCTGAGGTTGAAGAAAGCTTTGGAATATCAGATCAGCGCCGCTGAAACAGCCGGCGCTGCCGCGGAAGCAGAGGCTTTGAAGAAACGATTAGCCGCCATGCCATAGTTGCGCGATACAAGGATTCTTAATCGCTGGTCATTAGTACCCTCCGGCAGAGCCCTGGCTGTCGCCCACACTTGACACTGTGGAGGTGCTTTCTCATAGGAACGACTGAATTCATCCCCAAACATATTTTTCATCATATTCAATACCGTATTTTTCAGAAAATAAACGTATCCTCTCAATCGTCCCTACGGGACTCCGTTTCTTTTTTACCACTGAATCCCGGCGCTGAAGCGCCGGGCTAAAATCACCTCGTCCCTAACGGGACGAATTCTTTGGCTGCTGACGTCTCCAAAATTTATAAACTCCAGGTCGCGGCGGAAGCCGCGATCCACATGGGAATTTTCACATGAGATAGGACACCCACAGTATCAAGTGCGTCCCTCCGCCCGGCCGGAGCTGAGGGATCTCCCATCTGATTGGTTTCAACACTGCCGACTAACGACTAAGAGTCCCTGCCTCACAAAAATGCAGACTGGTGTTTGCGGGTATGATGTTGTTAAATATCACTACGAAGGTGTGGCAGGCAAACGTAGTGCGGCGGGCCGCACAATCACGGTAATCCTGGGATCAGGGGAGGGGACAAAATGGCTGAATCAAAATACGGAAAATATATCATTACGGATTTGAACAAAGAGCCGGATGCCCTTGGTACCCGCGTGTATTGCCTGCATGGCGGTGTATTCGAGGGCGCTCCTTATGTCGACTGCGCCTGGTTCTGGCCGCAATCGAAGGAAGTGGTGGTTGTGGATAAGGGGCATGCCCATGATTTTGGGGAAGCAGTCACCTTTTTCGGTTCCAATCCCGCTGATCCCACTGACCTGGGTGGGGAAATCGAGTTCTGGATCGAGGACGAACCTCACACAATTACTAAAAGCTGTGTCATCTTCGTTCCCAAGGGCATCAGGCATTGCCCGCTGATCTTAAAGAAGGTGGACCGGCCCATTTTCCATTTTGCCACCGCCACGGACAAAAATTATCGTGGCCCGCACGAAATGTAGCATCATACGGCACTATGTTTCCGACTCATTTTTTTGCAGGCGCCTTCGGGGCTCCGTGTCGCGATGATGTCGACCTACGGAAAGGAGTGCCAATGTGACAGGACCTTCAGCCGGCGAAGTCTCCATGCTTCTCAAGGATTGGGGCGAGGGAGATGAGTCCGCATTGAATAAGCTGACTCCGCTTGTTTACGACGAGCTGCGCAGGATGGCCCGCCGTCAAATGGCCAGAGAGAGGGCTGGACATACGCTGCAAACCACAGCACTGGTCAATGAGGTGTACCTTCGTCTGCTGGGCGCTGAAGAAATTTCGTTTCAGGACCGGGCTCATTTTTTTGCCCTCTCCGCCCAGTTGATGCGTCGCGTGCTGGTCGATCATGCGCGCGGACGTGGCCGCGCCAAGCGGGGCGGAGCGGTCCGGAAGCTCTCACTTGAAGAATCCCCTGCCATTCCGATCGGCCAGGATACGGATATTGTGGAGTTGGACGATGCCCTTAACTTGCTGGCCGCCGTTGATGCCAGGAAAGCCAAGATGGTCGAGCTTCGTTTTTTCGGCGGCCTCAGCGTGGAAGAAACCGCCAGGATACTCAATGTTTCCGTCCGCACGGTCATGAACGACTGGCATTTTGCGAAGGCCTGGCTGCTGCGTGAATTGCAGCGCAAATGAAACGCCGATGAACCCGGAACGCATGCGGCAGATAGAAGCTTTATTTCACAAAGCCTCAGCTCTCGCAGAGGGAGAGCGTGCGGAGTTACTTGCCCGCGCATGCGCAGGAGATGACTCTCTGCGTGAAGAAGTCGAATCATTGCTCGCACAGGAAAAGGCGGCTGAAATGTTTTTGGAAGCTCCGGCGTTCCGAGGGCAAATGATATCCCTCGCCGACGGCTGGGAGTCTGTTTCAGCCGCATTGACCGGCCGCACCCTGGGCCGCTACGACGTCCAGGAGAGAGTTGGAGGGGGCGGAATGGGAGTCGTGTATCGCGCGCTGGACATCCGGCTTGGACGAACCGTCGCCCTGAAGGTGCTGCCGCCTGAGTTGACGGCGGATGCGGAGCGCAGAAATCGCTTTGAGCGCGAAGCGAGAGCTGCGTCCGCGCTGAATCACCCGAATATCGTCACAATATTCGACATTGACCGGGTGGAAGGCATTGATCTGATGGCAATGGAATATATCATCGGGCGGACTCTTCAAGACATGCTTGCCTGCAGAGAGCTGTCCGCTTCAGATGCCGTGAATCTGGGATTGCAGATTGCGCAGGCGCTTGTAGCCGCTCATTCGGCTGGAATCATTCATCGGGATATCAAGCCGGCCAACATCATGATTACCGGCTCTGCAGCCGCTGCGTACCGGGTGAAGGTGCTGGATTTCGGCCTTGCCAAGCTGATTGAATCGTCCCAGTCGACAGACACTGTGACGGATGATACGGCAAAGGGCTCCATCATCGGAACTGCCGCCTATATGTCGCCGGAGCAGGCTGAGGGTAAACCTATTGACGCGCGCTCGGATATTTTTTCGTTTGGCAGCCTGTTGCATGAGATGCTGTCCGGCCGTCGTGCTTTCCGTGGGGAATCCAATCTGGCGATTCTTACTGCCGTTCTGCGGGAAACGCCGGAACCCTTGCCGGGAATACCGGCCAACCTGCAGCAGGTAGTGTCGCGTTGCCTCCAGAAGGACCGCAATCTCAGGTTTCAAAGCGCCGCCGAGCTTCAACATGCGCTGGAGGCTTGTCTTCCTTTGTCGACCGCCTTAAGCCCGGTCAAGACGATTGCCGTTCTTCCTTTCGCCAATCCTGGTGGAGACAAGGATCAGGAATATTTCAGCGACGGGCTGACGGAGGAAATCATCAGCGCCCTGGCAAGGCTGCCGGGCCTGCGCGTTACCGCCCGGACTTCCGCGTTTGCATTCCGGGGAAAGAATCTGGACGTTCGTGAAATCGGCACCAGACTCAATGTTGAGCATATACTCGAAGGGAGTGTTCGCAGCTCCGGAAACCGTGTGCGCGTCACGGCGCAGGTAATCAACGCGGCGGACGGATATCAACTCTGGTCCGAACGATATGACCGCGAGATGAGGGATGTGCTCGACATCCAGGATGAAATCTCGCACGCTATCGTGGATACTCTCCGCGTGCATCTCGCAAAAGATGCGTCTCTGGTGAAGCGCCATACGGACAGTCCGGAAGCCTATTCTCTTTATCTGCGCGGACGTTACCATCACGAAAGACGCACATCGGAAGGGTTCGCCAGAGCCAGACATTTCTATGAGCAGGCCATCGCAGCCGATGCCCAGTATGCTTTGGCATTTCTGGGACTGGCCGATTCTTATCTGCAGAAGGCATTCTACGGATTTCAATACCCGAAAGAGGCTCTCGCCGGCGCAAAAGAAGCAGCAACACGGGCGCTGGAAATGGACGATTCGCTTCCGGAGGGTCACGCCCTCCTGGGCACCATGCTGGGAATTGCCGATTGCGATTGGCGGGCTGCGGAATCCGCATTCCAGCGTGCTCTGGAGTTGGATGCGAACTCGCCCTTTGTGCTTTTTCGATATGCCAATTTCTATTTATGGCCTCAGGGGCGGGTGGAGGAAGCTACGGCCTTAATCGAGCGCACACTGTCCGTTGATCCTCTGTGGGTGCTGGCTCATTGGGTGCTCTCCTATTATGCCTACGCAAGGCGGCAGTATGACCGGGCTGTCAGCCATCTTCACGCCGTGATCGAAATGGAGCCGGCATTTTATCTGGCGTACTGCGTTCTCGGTCTGGCTTATATCCAGCAGGGAAAACTGGCTGAAGCTATCGGCGCTCTGGAAAAAGGCTGCGAGCTCTGTTCCGGCCATCCTTTCACTGTAGGGATGCTTGCGTATGGTCTGGGAAAGGCCGGAAGATTTGAGGAGGTAAGGAATATCATAGAAAGACTCCGCGAAGCGGAGCGACATTCCTATGTGCCTGCGAAATCATTCATGTTTGCCTGGGCCGGGCTAAACGATCCCGACAACGTGCTGGTTTCCGCGGAAAGGTCCCTGGACGATCGTGACCCGATGACGGTCATGAACCTGTTGCAGGAACCGGTGCTGGATTTCGTGCGCTCCGACCCACGCTATCCGGCCCTGCTCCGCAAGATCCATCTTCAGTCCTGAATTCGCTTTTAAGCAAGCCTCCGGCTCTGTCGGAGTGATATTTACTCTTCCCATCGGGTCAGCACTTCGCCCAAGCCCAGCCCGGGACCGCCCATATCGCCATCCATAACGCTCATTTTCGCATCCAGCACTTTGGTCGGGCCAAAGAACGTCAGCGGATCGTGGGGGCCGTCAAAGAACTGAACCGTAGCGGAACCCTTCGAATCCTTAGGTCCGGCCGGGATTTCCAGGGGAGTACCGGCTTTCGGTTTAGGAACATTACAGCCAAGGCAAATAAGCTCGCCTATTGCGGGAGTCGAGAGTGATGCGTTGGGAGTGCGCCTTACCAGCATAATGGGGCCCATTTCCGGCCATTTCACCGTGGGAGTCGATTTGGATATTGTGTACTCGATTTTCATCAGCGGAATGCTGCCCTGGTCTTTCAGCTTATTCGCCGTGATCGTCCAGCCCGTCGCCGTCTGAGTCCATGTTATATCCGCCATCTTCTTCGGCCATCCGAAGGGTTCACGGCCGGCGAGAAGCCCCATATCGCTGTCGATATACTCGATCAGGGTGGTGTTGCCGCGCTGGCCTTTCCACTGAACCGGGGCATTTATCGCGATTTCGTGGACGTTATACCCGCCCTTTTCCACATCAAGCGTCCAGCCCAGCAGCAGGACAAACGTATCGGCGTCGCCAACAGCTTCGAGCGGCTGCATCAGCGCCCGCTTAATCGCGCCCTTCGGAGCCTGGCACAGTATTTGAATGGTCTTCAAGTCGCTGAAATGGTGCGGCAATGGTGGGTAGGGTGGGGAAAATACGGGAGAAGGGATAAATGCTTTTTTTGCAGGCTTCGCTTTATTATCCTGCGCGATTCCCATCACCAGAGAGACCACAAGAACTGCACAGATACCAGCTACAGCAATCAATGCCATGCCCCGTTTCATCGTTCCACCCTCCGTTCTTTTTGCAGGTATAAATAATGACCCCGGCGATTGCGCAAAGAGGTTTCGTGTCCGGATGTCAGCAGCGGAAACTATAAACTGCACAAACCGTGCCTGTCACCAGCAAAAAGCATAGTGGTCTGTTTTGTCGCCCGATTATTCGCCAAGGACGGGCATCCGAAGTTAGTAGATGCTTTTGGCGTATCCATTACTTTCATTCGTGCAAGAAGGGAGGCAACAGACGCCGACTGAGGGCTCCGCGTAAGGCTCTGATGCTCATTTATTCCGTCACCGGCCCTGCGTCCGTTTGCAGTGCTATTAGATAGGCCAGGTATTCCCCATCCATCTCGGGATACCGGGTGTTGGCATGTCTGCAGGCTTCCATCGCCTGCCGAACCAGAGAAATGGCTTCTTTTATTCTGGAATGCCGCTCGGCAATTCTGGCGAGGAGAATCAATGGCTTTCTTGCCTGCCAGTATTTTCTGTGTTCGAGGATCTCGGCCAGCCGTCGGAGTTCTGCTTCGACCCGCTCGGTTTCCGGCAGATCCCCCGATTCAAATCTGCACATCCAGCTGTTTGACCGCGAATTTGCACACTGACCTGTTTCGCCGGTCTCCTCAAAAATCATTGCGGCCTTTTCAAATTCCGGGATAGCCTCCTGGAAACGGCCTTCGAGAAAATATTCAAATGCGTAATTGTTTCTCATTACCGCTTCCTCGGAACGATCCCCATCCCGGATGTGGATTTCGATCAGTTCCCGCAGGATGATCCTGGCTTTCTCGTAATGCCTGTGGTGTTGATACCATTGATAGAGGGATGAGCCGGCTGTCTTCTGCAAAGCGGCATCTCCGTTTTCTGCGGCGATCTGCCAGATCTTCTCAAGCAGAGGCTGCAGGGGCGTCAGATCAAATGGCATTACAGGATTGGGGATATGAGGCACGATCTTCTTCATAAGTCCCGCAATCCTGAAGCACACTCCCATCGAAATGGTGCAATCGTCCGACATGAGCTGCCGTGAGGCATCGATCACGGTTTGTATGTCTCCTTTGGCATATGCCTCGTGGATTCCATCCATGTATTCTCTGGATTTCCTGAAGAGGCCGGCCGGAGTCGGTCCTTTGCCGCCTTTGCCGTAAAGAATATGTTCCAGCGGTTCATCATCAAAAACGAGCTCAGACAAAGATGACGCCGTGAAGTCAATGCGGTCGAGATTATCGGACTGGTCTGTAAGCACTTTCATGCATAACTCCTATCGAGGTGCCGTTATCGATTGGCGCCGAATGTGAGCCATTCCATTGGAACAAGCTCGCGGTTCTGCGTTTGCGATTCTCCGATTGCACGTTCAACGGATGTTTCATATTTGGTTTCCGGTTCCACACTGATTGCCGGGACCATCTGGCACATGGCCAGACGTTCAATTTGCCGCGGTGAAAACATTTCAAGCCGGTGCGTAGCAACTCTCACTCCATCCCTGCGCGCTCTTTCAAATACAATCGGTTCGAGGCGGCAGCTTTCGGGCATCACCACGGTCAGGCACTCCCTGCAGAATGGGAGAACCATCAGCGCCAGGCCGGTAGGCCAGTCATGCTCTGCGAGAGCAATTCCATGTTTTTTCTCGCACCATTTTTTCAATCTGCCTGCAGAGAATAAATCTCCACCCTCATAGCCGTAGATGGGATTGCGGTTATAGCGTGTCATTTCCGCCCATTGTGCAAACTGCCGGTTTGTCCAGAAAATGGGCTGGAAGATCGCTATCCCATGGTAATGGTCAACGCCATAGTAGCAGCCGTGAATTGCCTTGTGATTTATGGTCTGTGAATATCCGTAGCCGATGCTGGCAACCATACAGTCCCCTTTTGTCTTCCGGATTGTCTGGAATTCTTCAGCATTCCGGACATGCTTCTTTATGTAATCCAGAGGCTCAATCAGTACCTTCCAGTCGGCGGCGTCGTGTTTCTCCGGGGACAGAATCCATACGACTGGAAATCCGTCCATGGATCTGATGGATAGAGGTGTTTCTTTAAAAATACGGTCTCGTACAAAAAACCGGTTTTTCCCCCGGGAGAAATCTCTCAGAGTAGATTTCATGTCTATACCGTCCAGAAGGTTGCCCTCGAAAACAATGGTTTTACGCGCAGGCTGTTTTTTCCTGGCGGCCTGTATCGCCTGAAACGTCATGGAACTGATCAGGTATTCCCATGGGCGCCAGGTATATCTGTACCAGGAAGAGTTTGTAGTCACCGTTGCATCCCACTTGTAGACAATCCGCTTGTTTTTCGACGAAGGGCGGAAGTCCGGAATGGACTGCAGGTAGATGCGCTTGCTTGACGGGAGGCCGCTGTCGACAAGCGTCGCGCAATCGAGATCCTCTATTTCATCGGCAGGAGGCATGAGGACAGGGCAATCGGGATGAGCCTCGGGTCGAACCCAGGGATATTTCATGAAGGTCTCCGTCAGAGCATTCACAAATGCCTCACTCATCGTTTCCTTTGCAGCCTGGATAACCATGGACAAGTCCGGGACCGCCCTGTGGGCAAGCTGCTGCATTCCGTGCAGGTAGGCTTCAAAGCCGGGGAATGCCTCAAGGTCACAGGTCCGCTTTCCCGGGAGAGTATCGAGTGGTTTATCAAAATGATGTTTGAACGCCTTTTTAAGAATGCGGCGGAATAATTCCCGGGAACGAAGAGATTTCGTCCATTCTTTGGAAATGTCCGGAACGGGGATCCGCCGTTCCTCATAGACTTCGGCCAATGCCGGGAACAGATCCATGTATTGAACGGCAATCGAGGGGTGGATGATGGTTTTCTTGAAATCAGCCGGATCCATGTTCTGTTCCTCGAAAACGGGCGCAGGTTTTATGCAATCGTCTTCAAACATCTGCGAAATCTTCTGCCAATGAGCCATCCCGCAGGTAAATAGGACTTTGGAATATTGCCGCATTAGCGTCCGGATGCGGGCCGTCATCGCGGTTTCTCTTCGCAGATCGATTTCCGGGTCGCGCGTGGCGTCAGCCAGCGCGGCGTTGGTCTTCAGATAGGCGGCCATGCCGTTGTGCATCGATTGCGGATCCTGAATCACGGCAGGCTTGTACAGACCGTTCGCCATTTCTTCAAGATCCACTCCATATAAGGGCACCCCAAGTTGAATCGAACATCGGATGGCTTCAATGATCGAGTCGACAGGAGAAAGATAGAGAATGGAATGATCCGTGAATCCCAGTTCTCTATAAAGGATCTCCGGAGGCAGTTCGCTGAGATCTTTCCCGGTTTTCCTCTGAAGCCGGAATGCCTTTTCTTTGAACGATGCGCGAATCATCCGGTTCCGTTTGATAAGTCCGAACATGACCGGAAACCGATTGGCGGCTCCCGTTTCGAGTTCCCGGATCCGGTTCCGTACGGCGATGGCGGTTTGGGGGCCCAGTTCGACGGCGATAGCGTCCGGTTGTGTTGCAGGATGAAAGCAGATCCGGTTTACTTCCGCGGCGAAGATATGGCTGAAGTGTATGGCCGGCACGGCATACAGATCACTGTTTTGTCGATGAATGGATATGGGTGGATGGAACATTGTTATCTCTCCGTGTGCTTTCCCGGAACACATCAAAGGCTTTATCCAGATGTTTTTCCTCGATTGGAGCGGATTCGCATGAATCCGATTCCAGATTGCAGGGGCGCCGGTCCCTCAGCGACTCAAAGTCGGCCAGATTGAGTGCATAGCCGAAGATGTAGATGCTGTCCCGGGGAGTTGGAGGCCGGTTTATTCCGTTGTTTGTCCACAACTCCCAGAACCTGTCGAGCAGAGAAGATCCGTCGGCCTTCATTTCCTCGAAATGGGACCGGATAATTCCGTCAATTTCGGAACGCTCCGGATACTCAACCCGGATAACGGGACGCATGCGCGACCGTATGAATTCCGGCAACGGTGTTTCATCCAGATCGTCGGTATTTGTAGCCGCGATGAAGCGGAATCCGCGATGAGCGTGGATGCGTTCGCCCAGTAGAACGGAATCGACATAGCGTCGTTCGTCCAGAATACTTGCCAGAGGCGCCAGCGCACGCGGCCTGATCTTTGCTATTTCGTCGATAAAGCACACTCCTCCGCGCAGCATTGCCGTCACCAGCGGAGATACGATGTAGTCCATTTTTTTGCCGGGATCGTCGCTGAAGCGTACGGAGCAGATCAGGTCTTCCGCCGTGACGTCTTCATGTCCCTGAAAAATATAGAGCTCCTTGTCGCATAGCCGGGCACACTCGTAGACGATCCGGTTTTTCCCCACGCCGGGTTCTCCCACCAGGAGCGGCGACAGCGGCTGCGAGGATTGTCTCCCCATCCAGGCAGCGAGCACCTTTCTCATTTCATTTTCTCTTGCCACGATCCGGCTATGAGTCCCCTGATACGGAGGACTCAATTGAACGGTCTTTCCCTGGATTTTTGCGTTGCGTTCCTTCATTCTGTCGCTCCTTCGATGTCCTGTTTCGGGCTTGCATCTTCTATCCATGCAACATCGTGGCCAGTAGAACCTTTGAATTCAGAGCCGCGCAGAATCAATGCATTAGCCGTGTTCCGGGGGCGGGGAGGTTGATTTATTCAAGTGAATTGACCGCCATCGCGCTATTGAGTTGGATGTCCCTTCGGGCCATGGATGCCCTTCAGGGCATCCCCACATGAAGAAAGACTAATCGCTTCTATCATGTGCGTCCGGTCATCAGGCCGGACCATTCGTGGCTTGCTTTTTGACTTCAAGCTGGATTATTACTGATGCGGCAATTTCAAAATCGCGCGCTAATCCAGACTCGGAGACAAATCGTCATGGACTACGATCCGGAAGCCAAGATCAGAATTATTTCCATCAGCATTACGCCGAACGCAGTGCCTGCTTTTGATTCTTTGCCGATAGCATCCGCCGAGGAACTCCTCCTGGTGAGAGACAGGACAGCGCCTGTTGCTCATGTGATCGGCATTAGTGAATCGGAGGCTCTGTTTGCGAAATTGCGCAATGCCATTCATGACTGCGGGAAACAGCGTCGAAGCGGCGTACATAACCAGACGATTGCGCTCTCAAAATACATGCTGGATAAGCGTCCCAAAATACCGCTGATCAGGGCGGACTATTCCGTTTCGGGACGCGCTCTGCAAGGCATTTCTCATCTTCTAAAAGAAGCGGGCGAGGACTGTAACATTTATTTAATTGCGGTAAACGACAAGGTCCTTGAGGGACTGAACAGAGAAGCCGGCGCAAAACGAGCCAATCCGCCGTCTCATGCATATTTTCTGCAAAACATACCGGACGATCCGGAACTGGCGAGCGTCTATATCGGGCGTGAGCCTGCGTTCATAAAAGTCCGCAAACAGATTCAGGTCGCAGCGGGGAATGATCTGCCTGTACTGATCATCGGCGAGTCCGGCACGGGCAAAGAGCTTGTGGCCAGAGAAATACACAACCGCAGCCGGCGTGCCCAAAAGGGGGGCAAGTTCCTGGCTGTCAACTGCGCGGCCATTTCTCCTTACCTTCTGGAATCGGAGTTGTTCGGGGTTGAAGCCCATTATCTTCCCGAAATAAAAGTGACGAAGAAAGGTTTGTGGGAGGAAGCGGGCGGCGGGACTCTTTTACTGGACGAGATCGGCAACATGTCGATCGAGCACCAGCCGAAAATACTTCGCGCGCTGCAGAACAAGGAAATCTACAGGCTCGGCGGGACAAAGGTGATCAGGGTCGACGCACGGGTGCTGGCAGCTACGAACAAAGATCTTGTGGGTATGATTGCGCGGCGCGAATTTATGGCGGATCTCTATTCGCGCCTGGCTTGCATCCCGATTTATACGCCTTCTCTCCGCGAATCGCCCGCAGCTCTGGAGTATCTTGCGCAACAATGCTGGAAAAAGATCACCGGCCGGCCGGACGGCGCCTTGCCCCGCGAGATCATTCATATCCTGCCGGAATACACACTTCTGGGCAATTACCGGGCTCTTCAGAACGCTCTCAACCGGTTGCATGCCTACATGAGTGCGGAGGGCCTGACCAGGGTAAACAAAGCCTATTTTAGAGAGGCGATGGAGAATCCGGAGCATCTTCTCGGAAGCCTTGATGTCCCTACAACGGCAGGAGGAGCGGAGGCGTATCGGGCCGAATGCCTGCAGAATCTGCGGGAGGCCGCAAAATACATTCGGAAATGCAAAGTGGTTTTGCGCCCGCTGTTACGCGGGATTGTTCAGGATGAGAAATCCATTAGCCGCATATTATCCGCGCTTCGGGAGCCATATGAAGAATTGGACGGCCTGTGCATGGATCCGTCTGCCTTTTATGGCTATGAGACACATACGGAAGTGTCGCAATTTGTCGGCAGATTTGCCGGGCTGATGGACCAGCTGAAGATCGATCCGGCTCGCGTGCTTGCGTACTGGGAAAAACATCTGGAAAACTGGTACGACCTGACCCTCGGCCGTATCCAGCATGAAATCATGGAACTCACGCAAGTCTGAAGACGCATGGGGCAGGGGACTCAACTAAACTCGGGAATATTGAAACTCAAGGTCCATAACTCAACGGTCTTCTGCTGCGCGGATCTGCAATCCATACAAAAACCGCAACTTATTTAAACTTCATTATCAGGCACACTTATTGCTATCCCTTCATTTGAGCATCCGTGATCCACTGAAAGGATAAAGTGCAATGCGCGAGGAATCGCAGGTGCCGGTTAATGATCCATGGGCGGGAGCCGGACCGTCTGTAAGCCTGAACCAGGTTGCGGCACTCATCAGCAAATGCTGCGGATTTGAAGTCAAGCTTTCTGCGGACGGCAATTCCTTTTCCTCCATTCCGAAACAGCGGGCCGGAATTCAGTCCGTTTCCGCTGAAATCGTCGACAACGCGGTGATCCACATTCATTTCGAGATCATCCGGACCCGAGGCAAGGCAAGAATTCCTGCGGGAGTGCTTTTCAATCGCCTGGCCAGGCTTGATGAAAAGTGCGCGATCATCAAGCCCCCTCGAAAGCCGGCTGACGGAGAAACCGGCTTATGGGTTGCGCTGAAAGTGCAGGCGACGCCGATGTCCGTGACACGCGAAAGCGCATTTCTCGCCGAACTGGAAAAGCTGGACGAACTGGCCATCGTCATTCAACAGGAAATACCCGCATTGGAAATCCCTCAGAGGCTGGCGGATCTTTTTGCGAAACTGGAGGAATTCACTCTTGAGCCCGTTTATCCGCTGGATCTGATAGAAACCCGCGATGAGGAAATCCTGAATTGGGCTCAGACAACGCTCGATTGTCTGAATGGAGATGTTTCCGTTGCCATCGAGTCGGCATTTCCTGCTGCGGAGACCTATGCCCTGGCCGCTCTGGCGCAGGCGGCTGCAAAGCTGGGGAGGGTGCTGGGAATCATCGGTGAACCTGCCATCAACCCGAAATCGGTTATTGAGCTGTCCAGAAAAGTTCCGGGAACCATTGTCATCCCTGCGGTCCGCTTAAGTCTCGGCACGAACGCCTATGAGCTGAATAACGAAGTCCAGGCGATGCTGTCGCAACTCTCACTTTCAGGGCATCCCGTATTTTTTGCCGGTACTCAGGAACAGCTCCAGTCCATCTTCAGCGGAGGACAGGGAGGGCGGAATGATCCGTTTCATCCGGTCCTGCGCCATGTCCCTGCATCCGGCATAGAGTGTCTGGTGGAATTTGCGGTGCGCAAGGCGGGCAAGTCGCATGGCGGGATCTCAAAAAGCGTGGCAAAATTATTGACCGAAGATATCCTCAAAGCGCTTGAATCCCACGATTCCTCGGAGCAGAGACGGATACTGCCGATCATTGCCGCAAGGACCGTCAGGGTATGGGCTGAAGGGCAGCAGGATCCGCTTCCCATGTCGGATTATGTTTCGGCGGTGAGTTCCATGTCTGAGACCCTTGCGGGGCTCACATCAAAAAGCCGCAGTAAGCGCTCTGCAGTCGTACAGAATCATTTCCTGAAAGCTTTCACCGATCCTGAACTGCCGTCCTGTCTGCGGGAGCGCCTGCTTGCACAGGATTTTGCCCTCGATGCGCTTGTTGCGCGGCTGCGGATGGAATGCCTGACCCGGCCGCTCCATCAACCGCTCCGGTATTGCGCTCAGGGGACACCGGGAACAGGGAAGTCGGAAAGCGCTGTTCTTCTCGCCAACCGCCTCGATATTCCCTATATCAACATCGATGCGGCGAGCATGCCGGATTATTACACGGCTGCTGCGCAGTTGCTCGGATCGGGCCGTGGTATTGTCGGTTCCTATCAGCAGGGCCGGCTGGAACAGGCTGCCAAGCATTTTCGCGGCGCGCTCATTGAGATCAGCGACCTGGATCATGCACCTCTGTCTGTGCGCTCCGTGCTTGCGGACCTGTTTCTTCAAATACTCGAAACCGGAGAAGGCCAGAGCGCCGCAGGCTCCATGTTCTCCTGCGCAAACCTGATTTTTGCCTTCACCATGAACCTGCCGGACGGCATGGATGAAACCTGCCGGAAGAGTATCGGATTCAATCAGCAGCTTTCACGCCGGGATATCAGCGCGCGTGTCGCAGCCGAGATCAAGAGAATGCTTTCCGGCGCTTTCTTGAGCCGTGTCGGAACTCCGGTGATTTTTGATCCGCTGGATGGCGCGGCGCTGGCATCCATTCTCGAACAGGCAATCCGGAAAGCCATCGTCTCAGCAGCAGAGCGCACCAGCCTGATGATCGGAGACGTCAGTATGGAAGAGGGCGTGGGCGCTGCAATTGTGGCTTCCCTGGAGTTGAACATCACATCGTTCGGGGCGCGCGCGCTGCTGGAGCATGGACGGATGATGGCTGCGGAGGCGTTCCTCGAATTAAAAGGAAAGCACAGCTCGCTCCGGGGAAAAAACCTGCGCGTTTCACCGGTTTCGGATGGGAAGCTGGCAATCAATCCTGAATAGGGGAGGTTAGGGTGTCATCTCAAATCTATCATGTGGATAAGCATCGCGAATATCAAAAGGCCGGCCCCACCGATCTGATCCGTCTCTTGCCCGCGCCGGGAGCCAATTCATTGTTCCTGCCAAAATCACTCATTGAGATAGTGGTATACGGAATCGTGAATTGTGAAATCACGCACCTGAGCGGACAGAGCGGCTCCGCGAAGAGTTCTTTGATTGAGGCGCTTTTCCTGGAGCCGGTGAATTTCAGCTTAATCTGCCGCGGGCTCGGATATCCCGAAAAGCCCTTGAAAGTGCATCCCATTGAAATGGCAACTTTTGAAACGCCCGGCGAACTCTACCAGCGGAGGGCGCTGAAAAGCGGAACCACTTTTGACGAGGAAAGTCTCCTCGTCAATGCTCTCATGCATTGTATGGAATCGAATGGTACGTTCTACGCTCTGATCTGGCTTCGTGAAATGGGCCGCGTCCACTCTGCCAGCGTCCAAGGCGGGCTGCTCGACCTCATGGTGAGAGGCGATATCCTTCTGCCGAATGGCAGCCGCGTTGACGGAACGAAAATCGCCTGGGTGGTGGACAGCAACTATCAGGCGGAATCGGATGCAATACATACTCTGGTCACACTGGATGATGCGCTCAAACGCCGGTTTACGATCAACCTGACGATGGATTACCTGTCGGCGGAACAGGAGTATCAGGTCCTCGAATACCTCTGTTCGGGAGGCGAATGGGGAAAGATCGAACGGTCTTTACTGAAGGACGTGGTTCATCTGGGCCATGCTATCCGCCGCAGCAAATCTGAGGGTAGTCTTCAATCTGTGCCTCCGCCTACGATCTACGGATACCTGGCTTTCTTGAGAATGGCCAAAACACTTCCTCATCTGAGTCTTCACCAGATCGCTTTATCCACCCTCCTGGGGAACGCCGGCTCTGATGATCGCAAAGCCGCAGCTCTGGTTTTCAACCAGGTATTCGGTCTGCAGGGACAAGACGAAGAAGATTCCATATCCTTAGGAAAGTTGTTTTAATGAAATACAAAACGATAGAAAAGCCCCGGACGCCTTTGTCGGACAGCGGAATCCATTCCTGCTTTATCCGAAACAGGCGCTGCAAATCCGATTGGGCGGGCATCGGCGTCGGCGATGCCTTCAAACAAAACCTCGATTATTCGCTGCGAATGCCCGCGCAACGGTTGTTTTTTGGGGCGTGCAGGAAGACTCAGGCGGCTGCTGCAATAATGGCCGGATTTACGGTCGATGCCGGCTATAGGTTCAAGGCTAAGCCTCAGCTTGCCCCATGCTATACAACCTATCCAGCCACTCTGGCTGCTTACGCCGCCATTGGTCTTACGGGGTTTCTGGAATTTGCCGCAGCGGCTTCTTCGAAAGCATTGGGGTCACATGTTACGGATCTAATGAAAGGACCTGCACTTGCTCCCTTCGCGTCCGTCGATCCGAAAATTTTCAGGCCGTTCCAGAGCATGGTGATTCAGGTTGTGCAGACCCGATTGATACTTGAGGACCTGTCCAGAGCTCCAGACATGTCTTTGATTGAAATCTATCGCCTCTTTTCCGCTTCCCAGCAGGGCTTTCGTTTTGAATCCCTTTCCGAAATCCTGTGCGCTGCAATTTTGTACGGCGACATTCTTCCCGCCTGGAAGCATCAGGTATTGCATCCGCTTACGCGATGCCTGCTGACGGATCTCGATGATATCTCCCAGCCATACTTCGAGAGATTATCTACGGCAAAACTTGAATCGTTGCTTGAGATCGGATCGGAATGGGTGATGGAGATATCTGCCGGTCTGGTGAAGTACCTTCCCGATGAGAGGGAGGGGAAAGGCGAGCGTTCAGAAGAGGACAAAATATCGGCGACTGACACGAGAGATGTGCAACGGCCACACAAATTCGGCAGAAGAAACGTTCATGTCAGCGGTTCCCTGGTCGATCCGTTGGATGGGCCCAACCCTCCTGCACTTTTTGACACGACCAGCACGGCTGAACAGGCTGCATTGGCATTGGTTTCGGACTTGCACAAGAGCGGCCCGGAAAATGGCGACAGTGAAGAGACCGGGCAAGCTCAGGCGGCATTGGAAGCCGCGATGAATTTTGCCACCATCCTGAAGCAAACCTGCAGCCAGAGCAGACAGTGGGAAGATATACGATCGGACCATGTGGAGCGTTCGATGATGTTCGGCGCATTTTCCGAAAGCCTGATCCAGGGCAATCAGACGGACGGCCATCAGGTTCAGGTTCTCCTGAACGGAGATCTGGAATGCAGTGGTGAGATCTTCGACCGGCCGATAGAGCTGTCCGGCGACAGGATTTCCTGCGACAAACTATTCAGCGAATCTCGAAGCATCGCCGAGGCTTTAAGGCGCAACCTTTACCCGAATAGAGAGCAGTCTGTGGAAACGGAACGGATCCACAGCAATGGATCTCTTGATCCGGGGCGGTTGCCGATGGCGGATTTCTCAGGCGCCGTGTTTCGGCGGCATCGCACCAGACAAAAAGTGGACCGGAGAGGGGCTCCGGTTTTATTGATTGCCTGCGACGCATCTGCATCTCTGTGTGCCAGGCAGATGAGGATGGTGAAAGTCCTTACAGCTGCCTGGCTGGATTCGACTGTCAAAAGCCGGGTGCAGATTATGGCTGGACTTTACCATAGCGGAGTGATTCGCAGGGGAGTAACCGGTCCGCTTGTTCAGTGGATTTATCATCCGCGCAAAACACCGGCCATTCATCGTCGTGAGGCAATTCGTGCGCTTGCAACCCTTCCGGACGCGGGAACGGGCGTGCAGGCAGACGTGCTTTCTCTATCATTCATGCTTAATGAAGCCTCGAAACTGGCTCGGGGCAGATCCATCTACATGATCCTGGTTTCAGACTGCGAATGGAACCATTCCTTTCGTGAGAGAATGAGCGGCACGGAAGAAGTGCGTTCCTTCTTTAAAATGGCCAAAGGCGAGCATGCGGCAAAGCTTCACACGACTCTGGTAGCACTGGGAGCTAAGGCTGAGACAGGGTTGGAAGATCTGGTAGACAACATCGTTCGCGTACCGGAGGACCTTTTGGATAATTATCCGGCCGTTGCGGAAAAAATCGGAGTCTACGTCGCATCGTGCATGAGAGAACGGCGTTGATTTAATGCGGGCTGAACTGCCTGGTTCTCCTGCCAACAGGCATGTCTTGAATCATGTGCGTCGCGGCTGAAGCCGCGACTCACATGGAAATTTCTGCTTATATGGACAGCATCATCGCGACAGTCTCTGTATGTGACGAGATTTAGGTTATGGAAGAAAAATTCAAATATATTTATCAGAAACTGGAACCGCTCCTTGCCGGGATGTGCTCCTATGATGCTTCAAGAAACAAGCTTGAGAAATGCGGAGGATCGATCGATGACCTGAAAAGAATCACTGCAATCCTCACGGAAAAGCATGTGATTCAGGGGGATTATTCGAAGCACACCGTTGCTCTATGCGATCCGGCCGGCATTAATTCGGCACTTATGGATACGGAGTACGGCAGCCTGCATTTTGACGTGCGCATGCTGCAGAACGGAATGCCTGCTTTTTATCTTTGCCGCAGGCGTTATGACTACTGGGCAGAATACAGCCTTGTTGTAGAAGACATTTACGCCAGTCCCGGCTATGGCTTTTCCGACGAGCGGTTTATAAAGCTTATGAATTTCGGTCACGAAGCCTATTTCCTTCGTCTGTCGCAATTCCGCAAAGGCATTATGGATCACATGCAGGGAGACTGGAGGAAGGAAAGCATCGACGATATTCTCTTTAACGTAGGCCGTCATGTTTTCCAGGCTGCATGGCATGAGGACCAGCGTCCCGGTTATTTATGCTCTATCTATTTTGATATGGAGTATTTCCGGCATGCGATTGAATTGCTGTATCTGTGTCTGAGCGGCGAACTCTGCGAGCTGCGGAGCGAGGCCGATGCCGGGATGATTCGTTTCTTTGAAACGGTCTATCCGCAACCGGTCATCCGGGATTTCCTGAATCTTCTGCAGGAACTGGACGGAGCCGCCCTGAATGATATTCCCAAGCGTGCACTCCGCTGCTGGGGTTCGCTGTCACAGGCATTCAGAAGATTCCTCAATACGGACGTCGCCTGGGGGAATCGCCGGATCAAGATGCCCCTATACAAGGTGATCTTCAGCAACTTCTCCCGCCTGCATCTTGTCTCCGGCGCGTTGCGTGAGGATGCCGCATCTCTCGCTGCCGCCGATCGCCTCAACCGCTTTTCCCTGTCCATCGCTCAAACCCTGTTGTCGGGTTCGCACCACATTCAGCAGGGGATTGTAGCGGAGTAGCCGGCAAACGGCGAAGTCGGATGGATAATCCGATAGCTCGGCCGGATTGGATATCTCTTTCATTCGACTCAACCAATCATCAAAGAGCTGTTGATGATCGATTCTTCCGGGCGATAGATGCGATCCGGAACACGTTCCGCCATTCATGTGCTGGTTCGAAAGGACCGGATTGCATAAAAAAGGATTGCTTGTGGAATCGTGCTTGTGAATAAATACGATCCATGGAAATGCCATAGGAGATAGGCCGCATGTCCAGTGCCAAAAGAATTCTCGTTACCGGCGATTATTGTTCTGATTACGATATCTATCTGCAAACGGATGAGGATAATCCGCCGATCGGAACGCCGCCGACTCAGATCAATGTTTCAGTCGGTGGGGCAGGAATTGCCTGGAGAGTTCTGGAATCCGTTCAGTCACTCTGTACGGAGCCCAGGAAGATTGAAGTGGGCTTTCTCCATAACCCGCAGGATTACAGCCCTCCGCCTACGGCTGCTCTGTGGCATAAATTCCCGTTTGGGACATTGGGAAAGACTCCCGACGACCGAAAAGCCGCCGTCTGGCGCGTCCGCCGTTCCATGAGCCTGGGCCAGGTTTCAAACAGACAATCGCTGCCTCCTTTGGAACTGCCGAAAGCGGTTGATGATCGCTTCAGTCCGGACATAGTGCTGGTTGAAGATAACGCGGGCGGATCTCGCTTCAAGGTCCCCGGCTGGCTGCAAAAAGCCAGGGAAGATTTGAAGACGGCGCCGCAATGGATTGTCCTTAAAACAAGCGCTCCGGTCGGCTTCGGACAATTATGGTGGGAACTGAGCACTGCGGAAGAGCTTTGCAATAGATTGATTGTAGTTGTATCGATCAGCCACCTGCGATGCTCTGAGATTCGCATAAGCAGGAAAATTTCCTGGGAACGGACTGCGCTGGATCTGGCGCGTGAGTTGTCTCAGAGCCCGTTGCTTGAAGGATTGCGGCGTGCGCGGCATGTGATTGTCACTCTATATGGTGACGGTGCTCTTTGGATGAAGCGTTCGAAGGAAGGAAGGGATGCGTTTGAAAAGAAAGACTTCACCCTGCTTTTTGATCCCGGCTGCATGGAGGGCGAGTGGGCTCAGGATTATTGCGGGTCCGAGGGTAATGCCTACGGATTCCATTCCACCTATGCCGGGGCTCTGGCCGCACATCTGGCGTTGAGTGGAGAAGCAGGATTGCCCTCCGGGATTGAGAACGGTCTGTATGCGATGCGATTGCTTCGTGCTCTCGGCCATGGAATGACCGAAGGATCGGATCCTAAACTTCCGGTTGAAGCATTGGCTTCCGTTATTCTTGGGAGACCGATTCTTGAATCGCCTGTGGCAGGTCCTCGAATCCCGCGGATAGATGCTGATAAGCTCGGCAAATTCGGTCAGGCAGACATCCCTGCCGCGATGCTTGACGAGATAAGCAATTTAGAATCAGCGTCCGCCGAACCATGCTCCGCATCCGGCAAATGGCGCATCCTTGAAGCCAGTGAGACCCGGACTGCTCCGGCACAGCCTTTCTACGGCCTGGGGCGCCGCGTTGCCATGCTTGGCTTGGCAGGACTCAAGAACGTGCCCTATGCGAGTTTCGGCAAGCTGTTCACGGCCGACCGGGACGAGATCGAGGCTTTGCGGAATATCCAGCGTTTAATACAGGACTACGAGAATAACGAATCGGAGACAAAACCGCTGTCTATTGCCGTGTTCGGTCCTCCCGGTTCCGGAAAATCCTTCGCCATCCGGCAAATCGCCGAGACGACCTTGCGCAGGAGAAAGTCCTTTCTGGAATTCAACCTCTCGCAGTTTGGCGACAACCGGGACCTGATCGGCGCTTTCCATCAAGTGCGCGATAAGGTGCTGGAAGGCGGCATACCGATTGTGTTCATGGATGAGTTTGACTCGCAGAATTACAAATGGCTGCAATATCTTCTGGCGCCGATGCAGGACGGAAAGTTCCAGGAGGGCCAGATTACTCATCCGATCGGCAGATGTATTCTGGTTTTTGCAGGCGCCACTTCCTACAATGCGCAAAGCTTTGGGCCGCCTGAAAAGCCCTGGGCCAATGATCCGCAAGCCCTGAATGAGCATAAGCAGGCCGCTGCTGATTTCAGACTCAAGAAAGGCCCTGACTTTAAAAGCCGTCTTCATGGAATTCTTAATGTCCTGGGGCCGAACCGAAGACAGACATTTCATCCTGCCAATAAGCCCGGCGAGCAGTGGGTGGATGATCCGTCTGATGTCTGTTTCCCTGTGCGCCGGGCTATCCTGTTGCGTTCATGGTTGGGGATGATGGATCCCAGAGATAGAAAGAGCTCCATGCGATTAAGCATGGATTCCGGTCTGCTTGCCGCCTTGCTCGAAGTGGACCACTATACTCATGGCGCGCGCTCCATGGAAAAGATAGTCGCTGCCGTGCGGCAAGGCAGCAAAGGGGAGTATCATCGTTCATCGCTGCCGACCGACGAAGTATTGGGGATGAATCTCAAAGAACCTGGACTGTTTATCGCGATCATGAACCAGCCGCGGGCATTTCAACGGCATGCGCAGTCATTAGCCCGTGCAATCCACGCAGCCTGGGCTGAATTGGCCGACAGGGAAAACGCCTACAATGTTGGATTTGATAATCTCGAGCCGGAGGCTAAGGGGGACAATTACGCTGCTGCGGCGCGCATCCCGATTCTGATGGGATTGATCGGATTGCAGCTGGTTGAGAAAGCGGGAAACCGGGAAGCAGTGAAGAATGTTGATGCGATTCTCAGAAATCATCTGGAACTGCTGGCAGAAGAGGAGCATATCGGATGGATGGAAATCAAAGTTTCTAACGGCTGGGTAAAAGCCCCCCGGCCCCAAAATAGTGAAGAAGAAAATGCTCAACGGAGCCGGCATCGACATCACTGCCTGGTACCCTATGCGGAGTTGGATGAAGGGGATAAAAACAAGGATCGAACCAGCATATTAAACATTCCGACAGTCGCCGAGCTTGCCGATTTTATGATTGTGGCCCGCAAACCACTTGCGGAATAGTGCTATTCGCGGATCTCCTTCTTTTGTTACAGCAGTTCGAGGATGCTTGCTTCGAACCGGACGGGATGGTGATCGAGGCTTCTGAGATTTGAATCGCCGCTCGACGCCGCCTGCATCGCTTTCCGGATTATTCCCGAAATACTTCCAGGCCGGCCTGCGCCAGGATTTCAGGAAAAGCGCGGACGGCGGCCCGATCGTAGTGTTTGATGTCTTCCGGCAAATCGAGCCAGGATAAGAGGCAGTCATGAATCTTTTCGGAGTCGTTCCGCTCCTTCCCAAAGCGCCAGCCGTCCCGCAGCCTCTCGGCGTTCCAGCGGCCGTGCTCCATCTCCGCCATACGTTCCACTTCTTCTTCTGAAAATTCCTCAAAAATCTCCGGGGTTCCTTTCACCTCTTTCACCCCGAAACCGCAGGCTTTCAGAATCTCCACCGAATACCTTGCCTGTTCACGGTTGGATTTTTTATAAGTTTCGTCGAGTTTGTTCCAGGGCTTCATGTTCGCCGGCAGCCTTCCCGTACTGTTGGCAACATATTGGGCGTGGAAGCTTCTGGCCATTTCCTCCTGTATGGACTGCTCGAATGCACGGGCGGAAGGGAGCACAAATGCCCGAATAGTGGCGGAATCGAAGGGCAATGGATATAAATTTGGAACCCTGGACCATAAGGGATCTTCCAGAAGCTCTTCGGCCGAGCCGTTCAATTCTTCCACAAGGCCAACCGAGGCTCCCAGGCTGAGGGCTATTCGGTATTCAACGGCGCTCAAACGCCCGCCGCCGAAACCCAGCAACAACACCTCCTCCGGCTTCATGCCGGCTTCAAGAATGTCTTTCCAGTTGCGCAAAATCTGGTCCGGCAGAAAATCGTTGCCGGTTGCGATTCCTTTATCATAGCCCGGGTGCTGAGACACTCCGTGCGGAACATGCGTCGGCAGATATCCAATGAGCTTGAACTGCTTTTTACCCTTGTCGGCCAGTTCCCGAGCCACGTCGCCGACACAACAGGGCACACCGACAGTCGTTCCGCCGGCGATGACGGTTCCGCGGAAGTCTGTCAGTGCTGTCAGAACCAGCGGACGGATTTTCTCCAGCGCTCCGGCATCCATGCTCTCGGCGCCGCCGGCAATTATCAGCACCGGAGATTTCAGCGGAGAGTTTGACGTCGCAGGATTTTGACCGTTTTCAATTGCCCGGCTGTACGTCAGAAGGTCGATGACATACTGATAGGTTTGAGGAATCCTGGAACCGCGATGCGTCGAAACGAGCCATTCCATTTCGCTGGTGAGGAGATCGGCGGGGACGCAATGGTCTCCTGCAAGGCAATGCCGGATGCCGCGGGCGTAAGATCCAAGCGCTTTGTAGGTTTCGCCCAGCAACAGGTTTAGACGACCGCAGGTGAAATAGGCGTAAGGGAGTTCGATTCCGGCGGTGGCATGGCGGATGCATGTTTTGACCGCTTCACGGATTATGGTACGCATATTTTCCTGCAAACCTGTTTTGTTTCCGAAGCTCAGTTCCAGGCCCAGCATATCCGCCAGGTAATAGGGATTGGCAGGCTCATGCTCATGCGCTCGCCGATAATATTCCCGCGCTTCCGCCGCTTCGGATGGGACGGTTTCCAGAGCCCATCCAAGACGCGAGAGCGCGCGTGCATGCATGCTTTCTCGCTTTCGCAGGTTCGGAACAAAGAGCACTTCTGTGCTTTCACACAGCTTCAAAGCCTGCTCGAGATAATCGCGGCCGCGCCGGTAGCCTTCTGAGGACGGAGAATTCCGATACAGGCGGCAAAGGGCATAACCGAGATCGAGCAGCAGTTCACACCGATTCGCGCTCTTAACGCCTTCGTGCGGAGTCAGCAGTTCATCGACGCGTTTGTAATCGCCGCAAGCCGCGACCAGACGGGCAAGTTTCATGGCTAATCCCGGCTTCTTCTCCCCTTCCTCGTTGCTGAGAATCAATTCCTGGATTTCGATCTCCGCCATGATTTCTTTCCTGGGCGCGATGGCCGTGTAGTTGGCGATCAGGCCATCCAATTCATCGGTCAGCCGGCTGAAATTTCTGTCTCCTTCTTCCATCAAAGCGGCAAGAAGGTTTCCCGTTCTCTTTGCTTCGAAGGAGATGTTCATCTTGTTTTTGTATATGCGATCATGCAGCGTATCCGCCCATGCATGCTGAAGCCATGTGCGGACCTGGATTTCGGCTTTGCGATCGGCAATGTCTTTTCGCTCTTGCGGCGTAATTCCGAGATCATCGTCGCGCTCCGGGCGCAATTGCACAATGTAGTGCATATCGCGATATCCGAACTGCTGCTCACCCAATAGAAGGCCCTTATCTTCCTTTTCGACAATATGAAAGTTGGTTTCGATGAACCGGCGCACTGCCAGAACCTGTTCCGTCGTCTGAACGATTACGCGGGCTCCACACAAGTCATCCATCTGGTTCACCGCGTCCGGATACTTGTCGAACTTGCGCGCCGCTTTCTCCGCAAAACTGGATATTGTTTTGGCGCGGGACTGGACGAATGCTTCCGGGAAGGATGTCTTGCAGGCCTCTTCGAGAACACGCCGGAGCGTCCCGGCATAGGTCTTGTAGCACGGGAACACCTCCGTATAAGCCTTGATCTGCTTTTTATGTGTTTCCGGATCGAGTTTCTGTCTGTCTGCCATAGCGGATTTTCCTTACGGAGATCGGTTTTTCAGGATCGTATCTAACGACCGCCGCGGCCCGCCCAGTAGCGGGCAAGTCCCTCGTCATTCCGGAAGGCGATGGAGAAGCGGGACATTTCCTCGCGGCTGATCCATTGCGCTTCAACGGATTCCTCGTTCAAAACCAGTCTGCCTTCGACCGTGCATTCCAGGTAAAAATTGATGCAGTGCATCGCGCCGGGCGTCAGTGGCAGGCTGTCCTGATAAAAGAGGAAGCTCAGGCCGGTTGCGCGCAGGCCCGTTTCTTCTTCCAGTTCCCGGGCCGCAGCCTGCTTGACGGTATCGCAATAATCAATTTTGCCGCCCGGCAGACACCAATATCCTCCGCCGGTATCTCCGGCTGCGCGTCGGAGGATCAGGGCACGGCCGGATGCATCCAGGATAATTAGTCGGACTACAGGGACAGGTCTTAAAAGATTGTTTTCGGGCATGGCCGCTAGTTTAGCATTTGCACTGATGACATCCGTAGGATTTTCGTAGACTCAGGGAGGCGGCAGGCTGTCCGGCTTCAGCTTTCAGCTGTAAATATCACTCCGGCAGAGGCCTCGCTGTACCCCACAGTTGGCACTGTGGGTTCTGCCCAAAAAAGGGCGGGGTTCGCATCAGTGAAGGGCCGAAGGCCCGATTCATATCAGCCTGGGCAACGCCCCAGGAATCGAAATCATACCCTTGTCGGTAAGGGCTGAAAGCCCGCCCCATATTAATCCGATGAATCGGGCTTTCAGCCCTCCTTTTCATCCTGGATCTCCCTTTCCTGGGGCGTTGCCCCAAGCTGATATGGAGCCGCGCCTTCGGCGCTCCACAAAAAGATGCGGTTCCGATATGCGTCAGATTATCACCTGCAGTGTCAACTGTGTCCCTCAGCGAGGGCAGAGCCGGATGTTTGCTTAAAAGCGAATCGGCGCTCAGCTTCTTTTTGTCGTGACCGGGTTCGGATTTAATAGTGCTTGACTGAGGTACGCTTTCGGTCGACATTACCGCTATAGTAATACGTGCCAATGATGTATCTAAAGGCTTTCGGGCTGCGCATAAGGAACGGAAGCGCTCAAACGGAGCTGGACTATGGCTACGACGTATCCGCAACCGAAACTGGCTTTGCGTGTCGGGGTGACCGGACACAGGGATTTGAATCCGGAAGTCTCAATAGATATTTCGAATCGGATCAGGGAAGCGTTGCAGATGATCAAAACCGCGCTGAATGCGACATCTGCGGAACTGCGCGCCTGCTATGACGGCGGCCCGATCGTGTCCCGCGCCATATCTCCGCTGGCGGAAGGAGCCGACCGCATTTTTGCGGCGGAAGCTCTCGCGACGGAGTATGAGCTTTTTTGCCTGCTGCCTTTGCATCGCGAGGAATACTGCAAGGATTTCTCCGGCGAGGCAAGTCAAAAGGAGTTTGAAGCACTCCTGCGGCGCGCAGCAGGCGTTCTGGAACTTGATGGGGTCAGGCGTTCAGAGCCCAATGCCTATGAGTCTATGGGACGCGTGCTGTTGGATCATTCCGATATGCTGATTGCCGTCTACGATGAATCGCATGTTCGAAGCAACGGCGGCACGGCAGATATTGTGGATATTGCCAGGCAACGGCAGATACCCATTATCTGGATCCATCCGACTCAAGTTCCGGATAGAATCATAAATACCGCAGCAAATCCGGATACTCAAATTCTGACGCCACAACTCGTTGCTCAGGTTGTGCAGGATCTGATCCAGCCGCCATGGTTTCGCGAGAAAGCTGAAACTTCAGCAGTCGACAGAGAGGACATTACAGGATCCTATCTTTCGTCGAAGATGCGGGAGAAATCCCTGTTGGGAGGGTTCTGGAACATTTTCATTAAGGTTATGGTTCTGGGTACGAGTGTCCCCAAGCCGCCGGAGCAGAGGTCTTTCCCGGAATTTGCCGTCGATTCTCTGATAGTTCATCGGGATTTCATTGATGAAGTCGCCAACCGTCTGGCAGGGCTTTATCGCGGGGCGTTCCTGGCAAACTACACGCTGGGAGTTGCTGCAGTGTTTTTTGCGATATTGAGTTACGCCTCATCCACACATTATAGAGCTTGGCTGATCGGCGAACTGGTTGCCATCGCGGCAATCCTGCTGATTGTCTATGTGCTACGCAAGCGGCGATGGCACAACCGAATGGTGGATTGCCGGTATCTTGCCGAACGCCTGCGCATCGCCTGTTATCTCCATCCTCTCGCAGTCGTCGTTCCCAAACCTCACCCGGCGGCCTATCATCCGCATCACAATTTGAGAAGCAGCTGGATGGACTGGCGTTTAAATGCAATCCTGCGCGAAACCCATTTACCCAAGGGCAGAATCGCCGCTCCTTATATAAATCATTGCCTGGAATATATCGAGTACTGGCTGATTGACCAGGAATCCTATCATAATCGCAATGCGATTAAGATGCATCGCAATGAAGATGCTCTTCTCAATATAGGATGGTTGCTTGTCATTGTGGCTTTCGTTGCCTGCGTGCTTCATTTCTTCATTCACGATGTACGCATTGTTCCATGGCTGACCCTTTGCGCCGCAGGTTTCCCTGCGGCGGCGGGAGCCTGTCATGCAATCTCGAATCAGGGAGAATTCCGGAAACTGGCAGATCGTTCCAACGCGATGGCTTTGAGCCTGAAAGGAATAAAAGAGGAATTGCAGGCCATGTCCGGGGAAAGCCAGCTCGATAAAGCGACTCTGGAAGAGAAAGCACTCGAGGTTTCCGAAATAATGATTGAGGAAGTCACGGACTGGCAGATCTTATATCGCAAGCCGCCCATATCACCCGCGTAAAAGCTCTCCTGCAGGCATCCTCCAGCAGAGCCTTGACCGTTACCCGCACTTGACACTGTGGGCGTGCTTTCTCATGTGGGTCGCGGCTTCAGCCGCGACGCGCGATGAATCCTTAATGTTTGAATTACTTAGGACTGACCTTCTGTTTGCACGAACTTGTCACTGTCGAAGCCGCGAACTGGAGTTTATACATTTTCCCTAAGCCGTGAAAGCTGAATTCAGAGGGATCCTGCATTAATGCCGCGCTTTGCATGATCTTTCTAATGGCAAATCTGGCGCCTACGCCGCAGAAGCCCTGAGAAAGCTTCATATGGAAGTCTGGCGTCTGCTCTGCAGAAGCCCTGAAGGGCTTCGTATCAGAGCCCAGGGTTGGCCGCGTTTTTTGCGGTCAACCCTGGGAGGAA
>JAFGIY010000076.1 GCA_016929335.1 Acidobacteriota bacterium
ACAGTACGTCGAGGAAGCCGACCGAGCGCAACGCTGCAGACATGCCCGGATCCGCCGCCGCAGCAGAAGCTTCATGAATAAAGCGGGCTGGGATTCTATGCTGACGGCGAACCCTGTTATGGCTACTCAAACGCCCCCAAAACCCTTAAGGTTTGGATTTTACTACGAAACCCTGGCGGCATACCACGAAAGCTATCGACTGATGCGGGCAGCCGGAGGTGTATCCGGCCATTATTATTGCACCGGCAATGCCGTCGAAGGAAAGGCTGTCGAGTTTTGTGGCTTCGGCGAGAATCATTCTGAGGCAATATATTCTCGTGGTCTTATCACCTCAGCCAGAATGGGAACGATACACCGTAATCGCTTCTTTCACCGTAGAATATCCTCTTACCGTTTAACCCCGGCCACCAACAGCCGTCCAGCACGCGGATCCGTTTGTCGGCGCTCACCAGTATGTACACAGTAGGGTGGGCAAAAAATGCTGCCGGCAACATGTCGATCCACATGAAGAACGTGCTTCCGGACAGGATGGCGATCGCCTCTTCGGAAAATTCACCATCCTTGAGCCTGTCTTCGGCCGACAATTCTTCCGGATAAATATGGGCAAAGATATTTCCGTCCGCATCGTCCGGGATGGAAAGAGGTGACGAGATTGTTGCGCCGTTGATCTTGCCGTAGAGGATCCGGCTGCCATTAAGTACGGGCCATCGCTCCCCCTCCAGAACTCTCACTCCGGCCGCGGATACCAGAATATAGGCGGTCTCATGTGGAAATCTGCCCTGAGGCTTTCTGTCGACCCATAGCAGCAGTGTCTTTCCGTCAAGCGTGATCTCGGCGCCGTCAGGGCCGTCCTGCAGCTTGTCGCCGGGAACGAGAAAATGTCCATGAGCATACACGCCTACTCTGCCCGGATTTGATGCTCCTGAACGGGATACACTCGCAGATCTTTCGTTAGTGATGGTGTCCGCTCCAATGCACAAAGATGTCCAACCTATGCAGGCTGTCACAAGAAGAAACATGGCAAGTCGTTTCATTCCTCACCTCCGGGAATAGCGGATAAATAAATAAGCAAATCCATTCCATCCGCCGCATCCGGCATGCGGAAGCGCAGCGGAATCATTGCCCTCCGGGGTCCCATCTCATAGCAGCCGCTTTTGCCCCTTTTTTTACTCCCCGTTGTATATCGCAATAATATATTTGACTCCTCAATTGGAAATTAGGTTCAACTCTCCCCCTCTACCCCTCTACCCCTTTACCCCTCTACCCCTCCATTGGGGACACTGGTGACTGTCCCCAGTTTAAAATGCTATGATCGGTATGGAGATCTCGATATGAACGAAAACAAGCTCACACGGCGCCAGTTTATCAAGGGAGCGGCAGTTACGGCCGGGGTTGCCATCGCTTCCCGCACATCATCATTCCCTGCCCAGATCAGGAAAACCGCAACCGATCAGGTCACTCTGGGAAATACCGGGATCAAGCTGAGCCGGCTCGGCATAGGCTGCGGCACTCATTCCGGAAGTGTGCAACGCGGTCTCGGCCACGAAAAATTCAACGAGCTGATCCGCTACGCCTATAATAGAGGAATCACATACATTGACACAGGCGAGTCCTACCAGACTCATCCATGGGTGCGCGAAGCAATCAAAGGTTTGCCAAGAGAAAAGCTCTATATCCAATCCAAGATGATCCACATGGGTGGGTTCGGAGGCAGAGGCGGATTCGGACCCGGGAGCGGCTTCGGAAACCAGGAACCCGCCCTGCAGAGGCTGGACCGGTTTCGCAGAGAATTGGGCGTAGACTACATCGACACGGTGTTGATACATTGCCAGATTGACGGCAACTGGGATGAGCACAGCAAAGCCTTAATGGATGGTCTGGAAGAAGCGAAGCAGAAGAAAATCATTCGCGCGCATGGCGTCTCCTGTCACTCACTCCCGGCGCTGAAAAGGGCCGCTGAGCTCAATTGGGTCGATGTAAACCTGGTGCGCATCAATCCTCAGGGCGTAAATATCGACACGCCGGAATTATCGGTATTCACCGCCAGCAACGAAACCCATGTTCCAGCCGTCGTGGAGCAGCTCAAGATCATGCGCAAAAACGGCCATGGCATAATCGGCATGAAGCTCGTCGGCCAGGGCCAGTTCACCAATATTGAAGACCGCAGGAAATCCCTCACATGGGTCATGCGAAATGGCTTCGCGGATGCTGTCGTACTCGGCATGAAGAACAAGGAAGAGATCGACGAAGCGATCCTGCACATCAACAATGCACTCTAAGCAAACGGGGACAGTCACCAGTGCCCCCATAATACGGGGACACTGGTGACTGTCCCCGTTTGCTTTAATAGGTTAATCCGTGGCCGAGGCGGAACAGGGGATCGTATAAATTTTTTGGGCTGTTGATGTTGAGCGGCAACTGATCCATTGATTTCGGCCAGGAGAACGACAGTTTCCCCGTCGGCTTATAGTCGCCGAAAAGCACATCTGCGACGCCCTGACCTTCCGTACCCGGAAGGAATCCGACCATGAAGGCATCCGCCTGCGGCAACGCCTCGCCAATGATCATCGGCCGGCCGGCGATCAGTATCACGACCACCGGAATTCCAGCCCTTTTTACATTGGAAATGGCCATGATGTCTTCCTTATCGAGAGTGAGATCCGCGCGATCTCCCACCCCCTCCGCATAGGGTTTCTCGCCGACGACGACGATTCCGAGTGAAGCGTCTTCCGCGCCGATGCCGTCAAGCGAATAGCTCACCTGAGTCTTTGGGGACACGGCGGCTTTTATTGCTTCAAGAATCGTTGTCCCTCCCGGCGTAACATTGCCGCTCTGTCCCTGCCACTGGATGGTCCAGCCGCCACACTGGTTCCCGATGTTGTCGGCGCTCTTGCCTGCAACATGAATGCGGGCGACCTGCCTGGAAATCGGCAGTGTCCTACGTTCATTTTTCAGCAGCACCATGGATTTTCGAACCGCTTCGCGCGCCACAGCTCGATGTTCGGCTGATCCGAAGGTTGCATGCAATTTTCTGTCGGCAAGTTGAGAACGGTTCTTATCCATCAGGCCCACTGCAAATTTGACGCGCAGGATGCGTGTCACGGCATCGTCGATACGCGACACGGGCACCTTTCCTTCGGTAACGAGTTCCTTCAGAGTATCGAAGAACTTGCGATAGTCTGTCGGCTCCATAGCCATATCCATGCCGGCATTAATCGAGATTTCCACTGATGCTTTATAGTCGCCCGGCATGATCTGGCCGATAGCGCTGTAATCCGAAATCACGAATCCCTCAAATCCCAATTCCTCTTTGAGAATGTCCGTGAGCAGCCGCTTGCTTGCAGAACACTTGACGCCGTTCCAGCTACTGTAGGAAGGCATGATGGTTCCGACGCCGGCCTTGATGGCGGAAATATATCCAGGCAGATGAATGCGGCGCAATGCAGCCTCGTCAATTTTGGTATCGCCCTGGTCCAGCCAGAGCCGCGCGCCCTCCCTTGCCGGAACCGGGCCGGGCCGGGCCGAAGTGCTGGCGGTTGTGCCGCCATCACCGACATAGTGTTTGGCGCAAGCCACTATCGAGAGAGGATCGTTTAAACTGCGCCCCTGCATTCCGCGCACAGCCGCTTCTCCGAGCTTCCGAACCAGAGAGGGATCTTCCGAGAAGCCCTCATAGCTCCGCCCCCAGCGGATGTCCTGAGGAACCGCAACGCAGGGTCCAAACGTCCATTGGATTCCTGTTGCGCGGACTTCTTCCGCCGTGATCCGGCCGATTTTCTCTACCAGGTCCGGATCGCGCGTGCATCCAAGCGCAATGTTGTGCGGAAATATGACGGCGCCCAACACGTTGCTGTGCCCGTGTACCGCATCGATTCCGTAAAGAACCGGGATCGCGAGGCGTGTCTTCATAGCTTCCGATTGAACCCTGTCGTAGAGATCGGTCCATGCCTGAAGGCTGTTGCCCTCCGCGGGATCCGAATTGCCTCCACTGAGTACGGAGCCGATAAAATACTTCTGCATGTCGCCCGCGTTTTTCAGCACATGCTCCTGCTCAGGCTGAATCATCTGTCCTATCTTCTCATCGAGCGTCATCCTGGACAGCAGCTCTTTCACTTGGTGATCAAAAGAGGAGAGCCGCTTGGGAGCGGAAAAAAGGAACGCGAATGACAGGCTTATCAACAGCACGCAAGCTGCAGCTGCAGGCAAATAGGATTTCATAAATGTACATTCCTCTTTGAGACTCCGAGTCCCGGAGTCCTGGAGAACAAACTCAAAGCATAATGAAAAAATAGTGACACAATACCAAACCGAAATGTAAGCTAGCGGCGACAGCTTGATCAAGGAGAAAGTTATGCTCAAGTTCTATTCCCGCAGAAATCTTTTTCAAATGGCAGGAGCTGCGGCCACAACCATGCTTGCAAGCCGCATCGCACCTGCGCAGCAGTCCAAGGCAAACCAGGAGGCCAGGAGCGGATTTCTTCGCACGCATCCTGATCCATTCCCAGCAGTGCAAACGCGATCCACGGCGTCCATTGTCCGGGGAGACAATCGCCGCAAAATGATTTATGAATCCTTGACGGCGATTGACGACCAGATCCTGCCTAAACTCAAAAAGAAAAAGAGCGTCATCATCAAACCGAACAACGTTTCCAATACCATTCAGCTCGCTGCAACGCACGCCGACGCCCTTCGCGGAATCCTGGACTACCTTGCTCCCCGTTTTAAAGGACCGGTTTATATAGCCGAATCATCCGCGGGGAACACGATGGAAGGCTTTGAAAATTTCAAATATACTGCCGTCGCCGCAGAGCACAGATCTCAGAAAGTGAGCCTGATCGACCTCAACGACGAAGCCGGATATAAAATTCTCCCTCTTATCGATTTTGATATTCATGTCGTCCCCGTTCGCCTTGCCGCGCGATTGTTCGATCCGGATGCCTTCATCATTTCCGCTGCAATGCTGAAGACCCACAATCTGGCAATCGCAACCCTGTCCATGTAAAACATGGTGCTGGGAGCGCCGCTGCATCAGGGACCGAAGGAAACCAAACGATGGAACGACAAGCGCAGATATCACGTGGGAGTCCGCCAGAGCCTTTATAACTTTTTCCTGACGGCGCAGAAGATGCAGCCTTACTGGGGCCTTGCGGTCATCGACGGCTATGAAGGGATGGAAGGCAATGGTCCCGCAATGGGGACTCCCGTTCCTTCCAGAATCGCCATTGCTTCCACCGATTTGGTTGCCGCAGACCGTGTCGGCGTGGAAGCGATGGGCATCGACGCCAACTGGCTCGGCTGGCTGAAATACTGCGGAGAGGTCGGGCTGGGCCAATGGGATCTTTCGAAGATAGACATCCGGGGTCCCCAGATCGCCGTGGTGCGGAAGAAATACCGCCTGCACCCCGACACAGACCGCATGCTCAAATGGCAAGGCCCGATGGAAGAATTGCCGCCAAACCTGGGGTGGGTAAGGCCGATCGGGGATGTGTATCAGGCATAATTTCGAATCACGAATGACGAATGACGAATTGAAAACAGCGATGCTTATAGAGGGGAGAGGATAATGACTGAAACGTCTCGCAGGAATTTTTTATTGACCGGGCTCGCGCTGCCGGTTGCTCTGGAATCAGCAACAAGCTCCAGTTTCACTGTTCAACAACCGAATACACCCATCAAACTGACTTACCGGGATCTGGGCAAAACCGGTCTGAAGCCGACCATCGTCGGATTTGGCTGCATGATCACTTCGGATCAGAGTGTAGTGGAGAGAGCCGCGGATCTCGGAATCAACTATTTCGATACTGCCCGCGGATATCAAGGGGGCAATAACGAACGCATGGTAGGCGCGGCCCTCAAATCCAAAAGGAAAAATCTGATAATTTCCACAAAAACCATGTCACGGACCAAGGAGGAGGCGCTGCAGCATATCGATGCAAGCCTGAAAGAACTCGGGACCGATTATGTGGACATCTGGCATTTGCACATGAAAAACCGGCCGGAGGATCTCACAGATGGATTGCTGGAAGCACAGCAGATCGCCAAGCAGGCAGGCAAAGCCCGCTTCCTGGGCGTCAGCACTCACGATTTCCCCAGGCTTCTCCCTGCCTTGCTGGATAAGGCGCCCCACTTCGACGTGGTTCTTTCGATGTACAACTTCACCATGAGCCCCGATCTGACTGCCGCTTTCGAATCCGCCGCCAAAGCCGGACTTGGAACCATTGCCATGAAAGTCATGGCAGGCGGCGCCGGAATGGGCCGGGGGAAACCGAATCCAATCATGCAGCGTGAAGGCGCCCTGCTCTCGGCGCTGAAGTGGGTGCTGAAGAATCCCAACGTTCATACGGCCATTCCGAGCATAACGGATATGGAGCAGCTCGACGAAAACATAAGAGCCTGTTCCGAAACCTTTACCGGCGCGGATGAGAAAATTCTGGCCGCTCATCTCGAATCCATCCGCCCGCTTTATTGCCGTACGTGCGGCGCCTGCACCGGGAAATGCGCTCAAGGCATCCCGGTAGCGGAGGTGCTTCGTTTCCTCAGTTATTCAGAGGGCTATGGACAATTCCAGCTGGCTCGGGAAAACTACCTTTCCCTTCCCTCCGAAATTCGTAATGCCCGCTGCGACGCCTGCACGGAATGCACCATTCAGTGTCCCAATGGAGTGCAGGTAGCTCGGCGAGTAAGAAGAGCTCAGGAGCTTTTGGCATGAAAATGATTCTTCTCATCGTCTCGATTCTGACGTTCGCGTGCGCCGCATTCGGCCAGCTTCCTCAATGCGGCGCCGTAAGCGGCTGGCAGCAGCAGGGCCGGAATCGTGCCTATACGTCGGATGATCTCTTCGAATACATGAACGGAAATTCCGAAGGATATTTCATCTACCGGTTTGTCGGCATGAAGGGAATCACCTGCCAATCGGGTGCAAGCACGATCGTGATCGATATATCCGAGTTTGAAGATCCGGAATTTGCCTACGGCATGTTCACTTCTACCCGCGATCCGCGGCTGCCGATGGAGAAGATCGGCACAAACGGCCAGGTCACTCCGCGCCGCATCATCTTTGTAAAAGACAGATATTACGTGGAGCTGGGAGCCAATCCTGAAAAGGATTTTGCCTCCGAGCTCCGCACATATGCGGCCATTATAGAGAAAAGCATCCCAGGACAGACCCGGTTGCCGGAGATGCTCGGCTGGTTTCCTGAAGAGGGGCTGGATACCGCAAGGCTGATTCCTGAGAGCGTACTCGGCATTCGCCTGCTCAAGAGCGGCTATGTCGGCCTGTATGATTTCGGCAAGGCGTTTATTGTAGGAGAATCCTCACAGGAAGCCGCATCCCAATTGATGGAAAAGCTGAGAGCCCGCTTCGGGCAGACAGCTCCGGTGACGATCGCGGACGAAGCGTTTACGGCAACGGACAAATATTTGAATGGGATGTGTGTCTTCCGGAAAGGGAATTATATCGGCGGATTTGCCGATCTGAAAACCGGCCGCGACGGAGTGGCTGAATCCGCCAGACTCGCCGGGAACATCAAATAAAAGCGTCCTAGCCACGAATTACACGGATTATTTCTTTCTGCGCCAGACAGCCCAGCCGATGATGCCAAGCCCCGTACCCAGCAGGAGTACGGATGACGGCTCCGGAACGGGATCATCGGTGATCGGCAGCGACGTAATCTTTGCATAAAGATCTGCGGAATTATTCAATCCTTCGTTGGTGATGAACTGCCTGGTGATGTTCATCCCTCCGTCGGTCGAAAAACCGTAAAGCGTGAAGTAAAAGGGAGTGCCCCCGTTATCGTAGAACGGAGTGTTGAAGAATGCATTGCCGATCGTTACCACGTCAGGGCACGGCGGCCAACCTGCCGGATTGCACTGCCCCGCGATATTCGGCGTCTCGTTGTGGCTGAACAGGAAGGTAGTGCTGATTGTCGTCGGGCTGTTGAAATTCCCGATCTCGAAGTTCAAATCGACCTGCCGGATACTCGATCCCGAGGGGACAGGCATATTAATGTGAGTGAATGTCCCGAGTGAAAAAAGTGTATCGGTATTTACGATGAAGGGGGTGTTGGCTGAATTCCAGCTGTATCCGCTGCTGTTCGGATTGTTCCCGTATCCCCAGCGAATCTGATCAGCGCCGGGATTCGCCGTATTGTTGATATAGATGCCGAATCCGCCCACGGCATTAGACCAGCCGTCGCTGATTTTATCGATGGTAATGGTATCCGCCATGGCGGACGGCGCATATGCCAGTAATCCCGCAACCAATAAAGCAGATAAAAGTCGTCCCATTGTATATTCCCCTTATAGGTTCGCTCCGATGCTCTATTCATATCGGCATCCGGTCTTCTCAGGTATCGGGCAAAAATAAAACTAATTCGACCAAAGCAAACCTAAAGAAATCAGCAAGTTATCGAGCTGATGGAGCCATGCTGCCCCGATGCAGCGCCGGGATGACGGCCGTTTGACGGCATTTGAAATATTTCTGCTTTTCGCGTTCTTTCCGTCCAAGGACAAGCTTACAATAGGGGCAGATTCTATCAATCGCAAAGAGTCAAAATCCCTATCGGGAGGATGTGCCATGACGAAAGCAATCCGTATAGTTGGCGTTTCCATAATTCTGGTATTTCTAGCATCCATGCCGGCTGCTCTTGCTCCTGATGCGGCAAGCGCCGCACAGAAGTATGCGCAATTCATTTTCACGGATCTGAAGCCCGTCCCGCCGCAGATGGCCGAAATGATGAAACAGATGCAGGTAAAGAGTCAGTCGACCGTCGAAGGGACGCGCATCGTGGATCTGGATACCACCCGGGCGGAAGGGGCGCCCTACATGGACTTTGTCTGGCTGTGGAAGGGATCGGCGAAGGGCTATTCCGAAGAGGAACACTTCCATGATTTCGATGAAGTAATCGGATTCATCGGAAGCAGGCTGGATAAGGATCCGCGCGACCTGGGAGGCGAGATGGAGGTCTGGCTGGGAGGCGAAAAATACCTGATTACGCGAAGCTGCCTGATATTCGTACCGAAGGGAATGAAGCACTGCCCCATACGCTTCAATCGTATTGATTCACCGATTCTTTTCTTTTCCTTCGGGATGGCAACAAAATATTCGAGAACGCCTACCAAATTTGATGACTCAAAAAGCGCTGAGCGGAAATATGCCAAATACATCTCTTATGATGTCAATCCATCCAAGGTTTCGCCGGAAGCGGTGAAACGGATGGAGGAGATGAATAAAAGAATCGGCTCCACCGTCGCCGGGACGCGGCTGCTGGATCTCGACAATGTGGAAGGCTCCTTCTATACGGACTTCGCCTGGCTGTGGAAAGGATCGGCGGAGGGCAACAGCGCGGAAGAACATGCCCATGATTTTGATGAAGTAATAGGATTCATTGGGACCAGGGGGCAAGGAGCGCCGAACGATCTGGGCGGCGAAATTGAAGTGTGGCTGGGGGGCGAAAAGCATCTGATCAACAAAAGCTGTCTCATCTGGGTACCCAAGGGACTGAAGCATTGTCCCATACGGTTCAAGAGGATTGACTCGCCGGTTCTGTTCTTTTCTGTCGGCAACTCCGGCAAATATACATCAACACGATGAGAGCGATGAACCGAAGGCAAGGTGTATTTCCTTGCTTCCGCTTCGGGTTCGCCGTTTCCGGTTTTTATGGAGGTTTTCAACCGGGAACCATAAAAAGCGGCACCACTCCGGAGCGTGCATCCTAATTGAAGCGCTCTTCAGAAGACTTTTTCCAGAGCCTGATAGTCGGAGTGGACCGTTTCGATAGCCTCCTTGATTGCTTTTACGTCCTTTGACCGGATATGAGATTGCAGGGCTGCGACTGACTGCGAGAGCAGTCCGCGCTTTGCCTTAAAATCGTAGTCAAGGTCCTGGAGGCGTTCAGGCAATTCAACTTTATTGAGATCCTCCGTTTTCTGCTGTAATTCGGCTGTTGATTTGCGGATATTTTCCATATCGTTCTTCGGCAGGTAATGATGGTAGAGCATATACAGGACGGCGTGGAATTCGTCGAGTTCCTTCAGCGCGGGCCGGATGGTCCGCATAAGACCTTCAAATCCGCCGTGCAGCGCCTCGGCCGCCGCCATTAGTCTGTCGTCATCCATCGCAAGAGCGGCTGCCCTATAATCCGCGCCGGCGCCCTGCAGTTTTTTGATGCCCTCTTCCCACGCGGACTTCTTATGCCTCAGGATGCCGGGCAGATCTGCGGATGATACCTCCGCAATCCCTTTCTCCACGTCCGGGAGCAGTTTCTGCAGCAATGCCGTGTTTTTGTTCGGCCAGGCTTCGTGCCAGATTTTGTAAATCACTTCATGGAAAGAATCGAGCGCCGGCACGCGTGCGACCGCTTCGGTCGGCCTTTGTGCATAGATTGAGACGCTCGGCAAGAGCAGCAGTGTAATGAAGATTATATATCGTTTCATAGGGTTCCTTTATCCTGGCGCTTTCGAACCGGCTCATTTTATGGTCAATCCATCCGGCATCCGGCTGAAGCTGAAAAAGCGGTGGCGAATTCCCTCGCGCGTCACTTCCACCAATCGAATGCCGGAGCCTTCTTCACCGAAAGGCATGGATACGGGACCCGTGACGGTCATTACCAGATCTCCATCTCTCCCGACGGAGCTCTTGTGGACATGCCCGGCGAAGACATATTTCACATTATATTGGTGCAGCAGATCCAGAAATGGCTTGCGGCGTTCCGGAGGTATGTTTCCAAACTGCTCGGGTTCCTGTGCATTTTCGATGAAGTACGGATGATGCTGAAAAACAACGACGTGCGGTGCACCGGATCCCTTGGATTTCTCCAACTCGGCTTTGAACCAGGACAACTGCTCCTGATATTCGGCTTCGACATTTTTCGGCGAATGGATCACGGTCGAATTCAGCACGATTCCGTAAATGGGGCCGGCGCGAAAAGAGTAGTAATCACGGCCTACGTTTCGCCGATAGGCAGCCAGTGTTTCCGGAGTGGGCGTGTGATCGACATCATGGTTACCGGCCAAATAATAGGTCGGGATTGAAGAATCGATTTTTCCGGCGATTCTCTTGAACTCGGCAAGCTGCTCCGGATCTCCCGGCTTGTTGACCAGGTCTCCAAGAATTATGACGAACTCCGGCTTCAGCCGGTTGATCGTTGCGATCACAAATTCGAAGTTGGCGGTTTCCCGAATAAAATTCTTGTCCGCAGCATACATGCCCAATTGCGGATCCGCGATCATGACAAAGTAGAAAGGCTGATCCTGGCACAATCCGGGAATCGCAAAAATGACAATAAGAAACGATACAAAAGCCGCATTTCTGAATTTCATGCAAACCTCCAGGCCGGCCACGAATTTCACGAATCGGCTTCGCAAAATTCGTGGCTGAAATGTATTAGACCTTGATCGCATCTTTCAAGGATTTGTCCCAGGGAGCGCGATATTGCTTGACGCACATCGCGGCAGCCTCTCTATCGCCGACTGTCTGTTCCTTTTCGGGATCCCAGCGGATTGTGCGGCCGAGCTTCAGCGAAATATTGGCCAGATGGCATGCAATGGACACGCGGTGGCCGTCTTCCACATCGCAAAGAGGGCGTTTGCGTGTACGCATCGAATTCAGCCAATCCTGTTTGTTCATGGCAAGAGTATCTTCGCCGCCGAAACCGTAGCGGGCATCCGACTCCATGCCCTTGCCTTTGGATGCCTGGATCCATGGCGTGGGCTTTGTATCGGAATAGACCGGGCCGCCCGCGGGATGGCCTGAAAAGCGGGGGATGTCGTTGATCGGATCTCCCTTCAATTCCGGCAGGACTTCCCAATTCCCTGCAAGGACCATTGTGCCTTTGGTTCCCAGATAGAGTTGGCCGCGCGCCTCCGCATCCGGGATCGACCGGCAGGCGTTTGCTTCGCGAATCGTGGCATTCATTGTAAAGCCGGGAGTTTTGGGATCGGGACCGGGGAATACCCACATGGCATCCTGCAAATCCGGGGTTTCTCCATCATCTTCCAGCGCGTACCGGCCGCCGAAGGAAGAAACCATAGTAGGTCCTTTGGCATTCATGACATACAGAACCTGGTCGATGATATGAGCTCCCAGATTTGTCATCTGACCGCCCGAGTAATCCCAAAACCAGCGGAAATGATAAATGCCTCGATGCGCGGTGTATGGCTTTTTCTCTGCCGGACCAAGCCACATATCGTAATTAAAGCCCGCCGGCGGTTCCGATTCGGGAGCCCTGCCGAATCCCGGATAAACATTGCGGAAGGAGGACCAGCGGATTGAGTGGATTTTGCCCAGCACGCCGCTATCGATTACATTCTTGGAATCCAAAACACCTTTGCCGTGCCTCCGCTGAGTCCCGACAACCACGATGCGGCCGTATTTACGGGCAGCCTGGATCATCCACTTGCCTTCATCGAGGAAGAGCGTCATCGGCTTTTCCACATAGACATCCTTGCCCGCCTGGCACGCCAGGATGGTTTGCAGCGCGTGCCAGTGATCCGGTGTTGCGATCACGACACCCTGAATATCCTTGTTCTCATACATTTTCCGGAAATCGTTGTACCCCCTGGCGTTGGGATTTTCCAGATATGCAAGTCCTTCGTCTAATCGCGGTTTGTAGACGTCGCACATGCTGAGCAGATCCACATCCTTGAACTTCTTGAGGTCCGCAATGTGCTGCTTGCCGATCAGGCCGAATCCGATGGCTCCGATGCCGATCCGATCGTTGGCTCCGAGTACGCGCATGTAAGAAGCCGCAGACATGACAGCGGCGCCGGCTGCGCCGAGGAATACACGTCGAGTGGTTTTCCTGGCTTCGATAGTGTTGTCGAGCGCAGGAGTTGGGGATTCTTGCATCTCTATATCCTTTCCTGGCAGATTTGGCTTTGATTTGATTTTACAGACCAGGAGTTTACGAGGAAATAGGATGACTGTCACCGAATTTCTCATGTATATTGAGCTGCCTATCACCCCGATCACCAAATCGCAAAGGAGGATCGCATGATCTCACGCAGAAAGATGCTGGCGCTTGCGGCTGCCGCTCCTTTTTGTTCAGCGTTAAAGTCATCCGCCGGGACACCTGGTCGCGCGCAGGCGGCTCAAACCGCTGCCGCTTCCAAAAGCTATCCGCGAATGGGAGGAACGCCCACTGCTTTCATGGCACGATTCATGGCCGCAAGAGGCGGCTCGACTCCTTTTGATATGATCGAGCACTGCCACAGCATTGGTCTTGCCGGCGTTCAGATGAATCCTCCATCCGTCGATCCGGAAGCGATCAGGCAGTTCCGCCGGCAGCTGGAGAAATACAACATGCATCTCGTTTGCGATCCACGCTTGCCGAAACAGGATAGCGAGGTTTCGGCATTTGAGGAGCAGGTGAAGGCATACAAAGAAGCGGGCGCGACTGCTTTCCATGCCGCGATGACCGGCCGGCGCTACGAAGACTACGATCGTCTGGAACCATTCAGGCAGATGTTCGAAAGCTGCAAAAAGCAGATAGAACTCGCAGAGCCGGTGCTCCGCAAATACAAAATCAGACTGGGTATAGAGAATCACAAGGGCTGGCGCTCGGCCGAACAGGCTTCATGGTTGAAACAGCTCGGCAGCGAATGGGTTGGGGTTTGTCTGGATTTCGGCAATAACCTGTCTCTTTGTGAGGATCCCATGGACACAGCGCGCGTCCTGGCGCCCTATGCATGCTTCGCTCATATCAAGGATAACGCAGTGCAGGAATACGAAGACGGATTCCTGCTTTCCGAGGTTCCCCTGGGAGAGGGAATCATCGACCTTAAACAGATTGTACAGATGCTGCGCGCCGTCGATCCCAATATGATCATGGATCTGGAAATGATCACACGCGATCCGCTGAAGATTCCTGTTTTCACATCCAAGTATTGGGCAACGTTTGACGACGATTACAGCCCCTTGCCGGGAAGGGATCTGGCGAAGGTATTAGCCTTGGTCAAGAAGAATCCCCCCAAAGCTCCTCTGCCACGAACCAGCGGACTGAGCCGGGAAGAACAGGTTAAACTGGAAGATGAATGCAACCTGAAGTGCATCGCCTACGCCCGTCAACACCTCAATCTTTAGGGAGACAGTCACCAGTGTCCCTATTGAAGGGGGGAAGGGGAGGATGGGTAGAGGGGTTGAGGGGTTGAGGGAGATACGGAGAGATGCGGGAATTTCATACTTGGTCTCTTTTGGCCCTATACTGCTGTGCAGCTGTTTAGGGGACACTGGTGACTGTCCCCACAGAAAAGGAGAACGTTGATGAAAGTGGGATTTGTTGGATTGGGGATCATGGGGAAGCCGATGAGCCGGAACTTAATCAAAGCCGGTCATCAGGTGGTGGTTTACGATATCATCCCGGAATTGGTTGCCGAGTTGGCGGCTTCGGGCGCAACGCCCGGGAAGTCGTCGCAAGACGTTGCCGCCCGGTCCGAAGTTACCATCACCATGGTCCCCGATGGTCCCGAAGTCGAGGCCGCAGTGCTTGGGCCCGGAGGTGCGCTCGAAGGAGCGAAAACCGGATCCGTCATTGTGGATATGAGTTCGATCAGCCCCATCGTCGCGCAAAAGGTCGGAGCCGCATGCGAAGCCAGAGGAGTTGAATTCCTCGATGCCCCAGTGAGTGGAGGCGAGCCAAAAGCCATCGACGGGACGCTGGCAATCATGGTTGGCGGCAAGCAGGACGTCTTTGATAGAGCCCTGCCTCTATTTCAGGCTATGGGATCCAGCGCGACGCTGACCGGGCCCATCGGCGCAGGAAACGTGACGAAGCTGGCGAATCAGATGATGGTTGCGATCAATATCGCGGCTATGGGAGAAGCTTTGGTTCTCGCGACCAAGGCAGGTCTTGATCCGGAGGTTGTATTCAACGCCGTCAAGGGAGGATTGGCGGGAAGCGCTGTTTTGAACGCGAAGGCTCCGATGGTTATTTCGCGAAATTTTAAGCCCGGTTTCCGCATTCGCCTGCACCAGAAAGACCTGCGCAATGCTCTCGCCTCAGCGGAAAGCATGAAAGTCTCTCTTCCCTTCACAAGCATGGCGCAACAGATTCTGATCGCGCTCATGAATGACGGGCGCGGAGATTTGGATCATTCGGCAATCGCCACTTTCATCGAAACCATGGCAAAAATCGAAGTCGGCAAAGGGGATCGAACCCAATGACATTAACTTAAGGGAAAATGTGGAGCGCAAAACCTTGATGGACTGCGATAGAGATGCGATTCCCCTGGCAAAATGCCCAGGCGCAATCTCGATAAAACCCTGGATATTTAGGTTTTATGCTTAAGTTAATGCTATTGGGTCCGATCCTGTTTAAGAGATGTGTTTGAAGATGCGGGAGATGGCGAGCGTGATCCACTGGCGAATTTCCAACGCCTGGTCTTTATCGGTGGCTTTATGAATGCTGGAATAGGACACTTTCCATAAACCGTCCCGTTGCTGATTATCAATAAACCACTGCAGCGCTCTCCGGATGTCATCATCTTCCGAAGGCAAACCTATAAGCGAAAGCGTATCGATGGCGGAGAGCAGATTATTCCACCAATATGGATACTCGAAGCGGATCCAGTGGTCAGGATGCCGGTACCACGACCAGTTATCTTTCTTGAAAAACTTTGACTTCAGCAACGCAGCCGCTTTTAAAGCCGGCTCAGAATTTCGGTATACGGGATGAACTGCAAACGCGCGGATCACCATTCCGGTTCCTGCCGCGGAAAATGGCCGGGACCGATTGAAGCTCTTCTCCGGTTCAGCAGTCCATGTCGACGTTAACGAGCATATTTTCCCCCAGCCATAATCCACCATGCCCGGACTGCCGATCACCCATCCGCCGTCATTCTGCCTCATGGAAATCAGCCATTGCATTCCCTTCTCAATCCGCAAATCCGACTGGTAACCCGCTTTGATAAGCAGCCAGAGCAGCGCGCCGGTATAGTAGGGAGCGTATTGATTTGCCAGAATGCCCCGGAAATCTCCTTCGTCCGACTGACAGGAAAAAACGAATTCCGCAGCCTTTTGGATGGCAATGTGCGTCCGGTCGAGTTCGTACTGGTCGACGAGGAAACGCAGCTGCCGCCATGTTTCAGTCAATTCGGTTTTCCATTCGGCTCCCGCTTTGTGTTTGTTGGATTTCCAGGAACCATCCGGCTGCTGTTTTTTGATAATCTTTACGACCTGAGGAAGATTCCACACCGCTTCAATGGATCCGACATCGCGGTCCAGCAAATCCCGCTGAGCGAAATAGATGATCGCCGCATTCTCCGACGCAAGAAGAGGTTTGATCGGATCATATTTGAGCTGGGAAAGACCTTGCGCTGCGGCTCGCTTTTTTCTCATTAGCCTGTTCTCACTTGGGCGCCGTGGGGGCTTACGGTGACGATGCGCGTGCCGCCAGCCAGCCCGAACCGCTGCGCAGCCTGCAACATGGCGCGGGCAACCGGTTCTCCGTGATGGACGGCAAAGGCAATGATGCTGGGACCCGCGCCGCTGAGCGCAGCTCCCTTTGCCCCGGCTTTCATCGCCGCCTCAAACAGGGCATACATTCCCGGCACCAGTTTTGCGCGATATGGTTGATGCAGACGGTCCTGCGTTGCCGCCTCGAGCCATTCCCAGCGGCGCTCGCGCAGCGCGGCAATCCAGAGAGCAACTCGGCTCGCATTGTAGATTGCGTCGGTGCGCGCAATGCGCTTCGGTAGGATTCCCCGCGCCTTTTTTGTCAGAAGCACAAGGTCCGGCACAAACAGAACGCAGCGCAGTTCGCGCGGCACCGGAAAGCGAGCCACTGTAACCTGCTTCCCTTCCATTGCCGCCACCATCAGTCCGCCCAGCAGTGCCGGCGCGACGTTGTCGGGATGTCCTTCGATGCGCGTTGCGATGGTAACCAGTTCATCTCGCGAATAGATATTGCCGAGAAGCGTGTTTGCGGCGACGAGGCCCCCCACGATGGCCGCAGAACTCGATCCCAATCCCCGAGCAATCGGAATTCGCGTGGTAATGTGTATTCGGCACGGCGGCCGTTTCTGCCCGGCAAGCCGGTAAACGGCATCCATTCCATAGACAACCAGGTTCTTGCGGTTGCGCGGAATTTCCACTCCTTCGGGACAATCCACTTCCACTCTTAATCCTCGATCCGTGGTTTCGACGTCAATGGAATTCCACCAGTCGAGCGCAAGCCCAAGGCAGTCGAATCCCGGACCGAGATTAGCCGTTGTGGCGGGAACGCGTATTTTTAGTTTCACGGCCGATTACTCATCAGATTGATCCAATTTACAGTATCACAATCTGCAGAAACCGATGAATATTCGTGATAATCTTCTCCCGCTCAATGGCTCTGAGACTCGAAGCCTTAAAGGATGCATGCTATAAATAAGACAGACCTGATGGAACGAAACGGGTGTTGCGCCATAAAAAATGAGGAGTCAGCCATGTCAAACGCTATTGAAGGATTGAAACCGGAACTGGTATGGAAGTATTTCGCTGAAATATCGCGCATCCCTCGAGGCTCGAAGAACGAGGCGGCCGCGACGCAATATATATTGGATACAGCAGCAAAGCTGGGATTACCGGCAAAGGCCGATTCATTCGGCAATGTGGTCGTGCGGAAACCCGCTTCGGGGGGTCGCCAAAACGTCCGCTCGATCGCGCTTCAGTCCCACCTCGACATGGTCTGTGAGAAGAATAAGGACAAGGTCCACGATTTCCTGAAAGATCCGATCGAGCTTGTTCGAAACGGCAACTTTCTGACGGCAAACGGAACAACTCTCGGCGCCGATAACGGCATCGGTGTCGCGACAAACCTTGCCCTCATGGAGGACCGATCTCTGGAACACGGCCCGCTCGAATTTTTGTTTACTGTGGATGAAGAGACCGGCCTCACCGGAGCCAGCAACCTTGCCGCAGATATGCTGGAAAGCAGAATTCTCCTGAACCTGGATTCGGAAGAAGAAGGCGAGATTACCGTCGGCTGCGCCGGCGGCAGAGATACCATGGGAACATGGAAGATGCAGTTTGAGCCGGCGCCGGCCGGCCTTAAGGTGATGCAGGTCAAAGTTACGGGATTGAAGGGCGGACATTCCGGCATCGAAATCGACAAGGGCCGGGGAAACGCCGTTAAAATTATGAATCGAGCCCTGCTGGTTTTAAGCCAAAACGGCGCCCGCCTGGCGGCTATCGATGGGGGAGACAAGCACAATGCCATTCCTCGCGAATGCGAGGCCGTTGTTTTTATTCCACCTCGAAAAATTAAAAAAGCCAGAAACCTTATCGAGAAAGTGTGCGCCACAATCCAAGCCGAGATTGCCACCGTGGATCCGGACCTTCTCGTCGAGCTGGCTGAGATAAATCCCGGCAACAGCCCGGCAGTGATGAGAAAATCGGCACAGCGAAAACTTCTTAAGACCATCTCGGCGCTCCCTCATGGTGTGACCAAAATGAGCGCGGATATCCCCAATCTCGTGGAAACTTCAACAAACCTTGCTTTAATCAAAACCCTCGAAGGCTCAGTTAGAATCATTACCAGCCAGCGCAGTTCTGTCGCTTCGGAAATCGAGGAGATAGTCGATTCGGTTTCAGCCGCCTTTGAACTGGGAGGCGCCTCCATCGAACATACTCATGGGTATCCCGGGTGGAAGCCGAATATGGATTCTCCTATTTTAAAAACTGCGAAGTCGACCTATCACTCACTGTTCGGGAAGGAGCCTATTGTGAAGGCCATTCATGCGGGCCTTGAGTGTGGCGTCATCGGAGAACGCATTCTGGGTATGGACATGATTTCGTTCGGCCCGACCATGGAAGCCGTTCATTCGCCGGACGAAAGAGTCCACATCGACACGGTCGAGAAGTTCTGGGTCTTTCTGCTCCAACTCCTGAAAAGCGCGAACTGAAATTGATTCGAGATTCGAGATTCGAGATTCGAGATTATGGCCGGCGCGAAACAGGCCGGCGCCTCCGGTTGGAACAATCTCGAATTTCGAATCCCGAATTTTCAATTATTCGTATCGGAGCGATTCGACGGGATCAAGCCTGGCAGCCTTGGCCGCAGGATAGATCCCGAAAATCAGGCCGACCGAAACCGACACGATGAAGGCAAGAAGTATTGAATTCAGCGTGACGATCGTAGACCAGCCTGCCATCATGGCCACCAGGCGGGAAATCCCGAATCCGCATGCGACGCCGACCAGTCCCCCGGCAAATGAGATCAAAACGGCTTCCACGAGGAATTGACGCAATACATCGCGTTTTCGGGCGCCGACGGCGCGTCTGACGCCGATCTCATGAGTACGTTCCAGTATACTGGCCAGCATGATGTTCATAATGCCGATACCGCCCACGAGAAGCGAAATAGACGCAATCGCAACCATGACCATTTCGAAAATCTGCTGCGTCCGCTTCCGTTCGGCGAGCAGTTCGGCGGGCACAATCAGGCTGAAGTCGTTCGCATTTCTGTGAGAAGCGTTCAGAAGGCCGCGGACCACATCGCCGACAACGCTGATATTGGCGGCCGGATCAAGCCGAAGATAAATGCCGTCAATCTCATCTCTCAACGCAGCCACGGATTTGTTCTCATCGAGCCGGTAAATGACGCTGTCGATCGGCATATAGATCAGGTTATTCAAATCCCTGGTCTTAATGCCCGAAAGTTCGCTTCCTACCGTCAGCTGGCTTCCAAGGACTCCGATGACGCGCACCCATTGCTCATCGATTTTCAGGTATTCTCCCACCGCGGATTTCTGCGGAAAGAGGTTTGCTTTGGCGCCTTCGCCTAAAACGCATACCGCAGCCCGATGATCATTGTCCTCTTTATCTATAAAGCGCCCTGCGAGAATTCGCAGTCCTGCGACATCCCTATATTCCGGCGCCACCCCATAAATAACGGGATTGTCCTGTCGGGGCTTTGGAAGGATGGTGCCCGCATTAAAAGTCCTCCTCGGCACAGCCGCTTTCAAATCTGCGACATTGGCCCGGATCACGCGGAGGTCCTTGAAAGAAAGGCCCGGAGAAGTTTTGCGGATTATGCGCAATTCGGCCAGATCCGTCACTTCCTTGGCCTCAATAATCAGGTTATGGACTCCCAATTGTTCTATGAAGGCCAGAACCTGCTGCTGCGCGCCGGCGCCGATTGACAGCATGGATACAACCGCAGCGACGCCGAAAATTATGCCGAGCATGGTGAGCAGGGATCGAAGCTTTCGGGCGCCGAGATTTTGCAGCGCCAGGCGGACATCGGGAAGCCACTGTCTTCCGCGCCGTGAGAATGCTGCCTTATCCTGATTGGGTCGGCCGTTCACTGCGTCGCCCCTCCAAGAACCGGTGAAACAGGTCCCGTCTTTCCGGCAGACCTGGTTTTTTCCTGCTCAGGGTTCACCAAAGCCACTTCTGTTCCCTCCGGGAGCCCTTCGATGACGGCGCGACTTTCTGTGAGATATTGAACTCGCACATCGCGAGGTTCCCAACCCTCGGCACGCCGCACATAGACAACCGTTTTCCCTTCCTTCTGATGCAGCGCCTGGCGCGGAAGCGAGAGCGCATCGCGAACATCGTTTCCTGAAACAGTCACCCGCGCCGTCACACCCATTCTTATAGCATCACCCTGTGTGTCGACCTGGAAAAGGGCTGCAAAGCTCCGAGTTGAAAGCCCTTCGAGATAGTCCACATACGCCCCTTCGTTTTGCGGATTGGATGCGGATTGCGCCAGAGATTTGATCTTCCCTTTGTAAATCTTAAGCGGTTTCGAATCCGCAATCACATCAATGTCGCGTCCCGACTCGATATTGGCTCGGTCGGTTTCGATTACCTTGGAACTGATTTCCATATGCTCCACATCCTGGATCTGTGCAACAAGATTGCCGGGATAGATTTGGGAACCCGGCCGTAATTCGGGGATGTCGTCTTCCGAATTAATGGAAATGACTCCGCCGGCAGAAACGAGCGATTCGAGGCTGCGGGCGACCACGACCACGCCGCTGATCGGCGCGCGGCAGGTCATATTGTCAATGAATTGCTGCGCCATTTTCATTCCCATCATCGCTTTGGTGCGGGCTACGTCCTGAACAATGAGGTCGGCGGCGTCGGAGCTTGCCCGCGACCGGATATCGCGCCGCAGCTGCTCCAGTTTTCGCCTCGCTTCCTCGAGAGCGATGATGTTTTTCCTGGCTTCTATCCCGCTTAATAAGTCGTTCCCTTTTACTTTAAGCTCGGCCCGCTTCACATCGTACTCGGCTTTCAACAGGGTTACCTGCTCCTGGGCAACGCGGACAGCCTGATCGGCTTTCATCTTTCTTATTTGCTGCTCCGCTTCTTCCAATTGCGACTTGCTTTGCTCGAGATTGTATTCCTGTTCGCTCGGATCAAATTGGACTGCGATGTCGCCTTCTTTCACCATCGTGCCCGTCTTAGCCAGGCTGACGATCTGCAGAATTCCACCCGCCGGCGGCGCAACAATCATTGCACTCCGGGAAGGGCCAAGCTCTCCAATGAGATGGATTTTCGCCTCGACAGGCTCGCGCGCAACCCGTACGACCGGGATATGCGCTTCGGCCTTGCGCGATCCGACCAGTCCGGCAACCGTATCGCATCCGGCAGTTGCCGAAAGAATCAGGAGAACAAGGGCGAATTTTATGTACATGTTTCTTTGCATTATCATGGTCAACAGATTCGAAACTCGAGATTCGAAATTTGAGATTTCCCCATGCTGCCTTTGCCGGTCTTTGGAGTGCGGCAGCAGGTTTGCGCACATCCCGTTACAATTTTTCCCGGTTTTCGGGCAGTGTCGGGTCTTTCAGAGCGACACGTTCACCCTGTTTCAAGCCGGAGGCAACCAGCACTTTGCCGCCGCTGCGTCGTTCTATATCCAGCTTTCGCTCCTGATAGCCGCCGTTCGTCAGTACGTAGGCTACCATCCGGCCGAGTTTGTCGAAAACCGCTTCCGCCGGAATCACGATGGAATTGGGCATACGCTCCACCTCGACACGCAGAGCTGCCGTCATTCCGGCCCGCAGTCTGGAATCCGGCTGATTCAGTTGCACCCTCATGGCAAAGCTCTTCCTGTACGGATAGGTGGTATAGTCTATCTTCGCCAGCGGGCTGATTTCACTTACGCTGCCTTCATGGACCTTGTCCGGAACGGCTTCAATGTTCAACGTCACCCGTTGTCCCAGTTCAATCCGGCCTCGATCGGCTTCATAAACCGGAGCCGTTGCGTGAATTGTGGACATATCCGGAAGCGCGGCAATGGCGGCGCCCGCCCAGGCGCGATCGCCTTCCTTGAACGCGGGAGTCGAGCCGCTGATAACACTTATGCGCGCGCGCGAATTCGGCAGCAAGGTAATAATTCCATCACCGGGGGATCGGAGGACGAGTTCATCCAGGTTGCGTTCCGCCTGTTCCAGGTCCTCTTTGGCCTTCTTCCGCTTTCGAAGGGCGCCGGCAAGATCCGCCTCTGCTCCGACCTGGCTTGATTCCAGCCTGGTGTCCAATTCACGCAGCTTCTGTTCGGCTTTTGCCAGAGCAAGCACATTTTTCTCATGCTCGATTGCGGGAACCACGTCGCGCGTTCCCGCATCGAGTTGCGCTCGCTCCAACCCGAATTGGGCGCTCATCATTTCGGTTTTGTTCTGCTCATCCAAAAGCTGCCGCTGGGCTTTGGTGCGCTCGATCTCGGCCTCCACCTGATTCAAAGCTGCCCGGTATTGGTCCGCATTGCGCTTTACAGTGGTCGGATCGAACTCCGCGACAACATCTCTCTTCTTGACGCTCGCGCCGTTCTGGACAAGTTTGAGGATCTGCAGATCACCGGCATTGTAAGGAGCGGTTATTACCTTGGAAGACCGGACGGCGATTTCCCCGCGAAGCTCGACATAATCGATAAACTCACCCAGCTTCACCTCGGCATTGGGAATCGTCGCCGCCATGCTCTTTTCGTGCGGGCCCCAGATATAAAATCCCACGCCCGCTGCAAGCAACAGCAGAAGAAAAATCCCGAGATAGCGCAGGCGGCGAGGCTTGAGGAATATTTTGTTTTTCATGCTTCCAATCCTGCGATCCTTTTGTATAGAAACGTCTGCCGAGGCCAATCTTTGTGTCTACGGCGAGTCAGGCTTGCTTTGCCCCTATTCGACCCGGGATGATGGATCTTCGCCGGCCGGAATTTGAGGATTGAGTTTTATCGTATTCCCCTCTTCAAGCCCGGACTCGATGACCGCTTCGCATTCGTTCATCAATCCGACTTTAACCGGCTGCAGCCGTGACCTGCCTTTTTCAAGAACTTCAGCCATTGCCTGTCCGTTCCGCACGGTAATGGCCTCCCTTGGAAGGATCAGGACATTTCCGGCGTCTTCAAGCTGAAGGTCTATCGTAGCCGTCAGGTCGGGGAGCAGTTTTGGATTGCTCCCTTGAATGGATATAACGACGGTAAAAAAGCGAATTCGTTTGGCATAATCACTGCGTGTGCCGATCGCGCTGATGCTCTCGACATTTCCCGGGAAAATCAATTCAGGATACGCCTCCAGACGGATTTCAGCGGACTGGCCCATATATACCTGTGAAATATCCACCTGGTTGACGCGGGCGGAAATCTGCATCTGCGAAGGGTTTACTACCATCATGATGCCCTGCCCGGCTCGGACTTCATCGCCTTCCTGCAGTTCTGCCGTCTGGCCGCCCTTATTGAAGACAGCCAGCACCGCGATTCCGTTCATCGGCGATTTGACCGTCATTTTTTCTATATTGCCCTGTGCATATTGGACAGCCCTGAGAGCGCGGTCGCGCTGGATTTCGAGAATTCTCAGCTCTGAGGCCTGTGCTTCCCGTTTAAGAACGGCGGTGTCCTTAAACTGCTTTAATTTCGCTTCTGCCTCGGCAAGATTCGCCTTATTGATTTCCGCCTGATAGCCGGGAATTACATCGTTTTTGCGCATCTCCACGCGGCAGGTCTGGACATCGACCTCCGCGCTTTTAAGCTCGGTTTCATCCCCGGCGCGCGCCGATTCATGGTCTGCCTGTTTTCTCCGAATCTGCTGCACCAGATTGTCGTATTCGGCCTGTTTATCCAGAATATTCTTCATTTGATTCTGGCGGTCAAACTCAGCCAGAACATCCCCCATATGGACTTGCATACCGTTTTTTACGATTTTGGTGATCACCATATTGCCGGACATTTGGCCGGAAAGCCGAGGAGCCTTGGCGCTGTAGAACTGCACAGGACTCACCGTGCCGCTCAGTCGCAGGATTCGACTGAGATTGCCGCGTTTGACGGCAACGGAATGGTCGGCAAGCGTTGTATCGGCTGGAGCCGGGTTCGAGCCCGATGCCGCCGGACGGCTGCAGGAATTCATGCCGAGCAAAAATATCGCTGCCGCCATCAAGCGCAGTGCGGAGTGCAAGAGCATTCTCCATTAATTGCGGACGTTTCCAACTGCAAATGATTATTTCAGTTATTCGATTATTAGACGCCGGACTATGCAAAAAGGTTTTAAAATTTTTGAGATTCGCGCAGTTCGCGGCTCTTTTAGAAGCCCTTGCCGCGAATCCAGAAACTCTCGGTCCAGCTGCTGTTGGCAGGCACCATTTGCAGATCCGGATATTTGCCCGCGTGATTCAGATTGACGGCGTTGGTTATCCCGGTCATGGGTTCGACGCAGATGAAACCAGACTGCTGCCCCGGAGGCAAGGGCGGCTCCCAGATGATTGCCACGGGATATCGGGGCCCGAACGAAATTTCAATCTGTTTCCCGTCCGCTTCGATGGAAAATGTCGCACGTCCATTTGCATCTCGTTCCAGATCGCCGAAACCGTCGTCCAGCGTCCGGCCTTTCAACGGCAATGGATTGGGCAGATCCATTGCTTTGAATTCGCCACTTGGCAGGCGTCGATTGTCCGCGACAACGGCTTTGCGCGCAGGCAGGCGCAGCTTCCATTGGTCGCGTGGAATATCCGGGATACGGTAATAGGGATGGTATCCAATAGCCAGAGGCATCGGCTCCGCGCTTAGATTGATTACAGCGGTCTTTACCTCCAGGGCGCCGTCGGCCAACCTGTAGGTCATCTGATATTCATGGGCAAACGGCCACTGCGCCATCCAATCGGGATGTTTCCAGAATTCGAGTTTGCTTGTTACGTAGGCGGATTGTTCGTCGGCGCCGATATTCGTAACCTGCCAGACAGCAGATGCGCCAAGCAGTCCGTGAAGGGGTAATCCATTGCCGTCCTTACGGTAATTGGCCAGAGATTTATCGAAGCTGTATTTTTTCCCATTAGCCCAGAAGGCTTCTTCATCCAGCCGATTGGCCCAGGGAGCCATGAAAGGGATTCCGGTCTGGGTCGGGTTTTTTTGAAAATCAGAGAGCTTCCTATCGGGAAAGAACAGAATATTTTTCCCGAGAATTTTCATCTCGGAAGCTATATTGCCTATTGTCGGCAGGACGGAGACTTCGATATCCCGCACGGAATCGGTGAGGCGAACGACAGGAACGCCGTCAATCGAGATTTGCTGTGCCGTGAATGGGGGCTTCGGAGACTCGGAAGATTCCCCAATTCCTGCGCATGAGATGCTTAAAAAAACCAGAAGAGCCGACCGCACCAGGATTGATTTTTTCATGCCGCGCATTATACATCCTGATGCGGAGTGCACAAGCATATGAGATTGACGGTTACTCGCTTCCGGTCGCCGTTTTGAGAAAACAGGACCACTGCGGAAAATGTGAGGCGGCAGAGCAAGCTGCCGCATTCGATAGAGAATCGGGATTGCGGGTGCTTTCCGGTCGAGGCGATGATATTGTGCAACGATAGATTTGCTGTGCTTTATCGCGGTTTTTGCCGCACAAATTCATGACTGGAGGAACTGGATCCCGGACATTGCGCGTATCGGTTTTGTGCCCTGCCCTCACCGAGTTTATAGCCTTCCTGCGGGGGTTCGGTATTGAGATGTCGCTGCTCCATGGCCCGTTCTGAAAACCGGCAAGGAGGAATGATCTTCGTGAACCAACCGTGTTTTACCCTGCATTTGCCTGATTGGCTGGAGAAACGGATACGGCAGGAGAAGCCTTCATTTCTGAAATTGGAAGACCGCATGAATTTTGTCATTGAGCTTTCGCGGTTGAATGTCCGTCATGGGATGGGAGGGCCGTTCGCAGCGGCGGTTTTCCGTTCGGACGACGGATCGATTCTGGCGCCGGGAGTCAATATGGTGCTTGCGGCACATTGCTCCGTGCTCCATGCGGAAATCGTTGCCATTATGGCCGCACAGGCAGCAACGGCTACGCACGATCTGAGTTCTCCGGAATTGCCTTCCTGTGAACTCGTGACGAGCACGGAACCTTGCGCCATGTGCCTCGGAGCCGTGACGTGGTCCGGGATCCGGAGGCTGGTATGCGGCGCCCGCGGCGAAGATGCAGAAGAAATGGGATTTGATGAAGGCGAAAAGCCTCCCGAATGGCCCGAAGCATTGGAGCGAAGGCGAATCACGGTCGTGCGGGACATCTGCCGGGACCCGGCCGCCGCCGTCCTGCGGGAGTATCGAGCCGCCGGCGGACTCATCTACAATCCCCATCGCGGCTTCAGCCGTCAGCCTTAAGCTGTCAGCACTCAGCTACCTTGTTTGCTACGATTGATTTCAGCTGTTTTAAGGGAAAGCCTTATTTGCAAAACGCAAAGAAGCCATAGATAAAAACTATAGTTGAAAAAGGCTCAACGAATTTTGCGTGCTGCGGATTTTGCATCCTTTACGATCTGCAGCGCGCAAGTTACCAATGAATCATCCCAGCATGCCCCCGTGCTGGCAGCAAGGTTTTTGCCTTCAACATTGGAAAAGGTCGCATCAAAGAGCACCTGCTTTCGCAGGCCGACCTGCTTGAATTTGGCTCGCGAAGGGATCATGACCATCAGCGTGCCCGGCTTCTTGCCGCTGCTCAGGGCAAAATCGGGCGATGCCCTGAATGCGCTTTCGACCGCATCTTTAAGCTGCATGGTCAGCACATCATCGCCGCCACGCCATATCTCCACGCGCTGTTTCCCGGAAGGCGAATCCGTTCCACACGCCATCAAACCCATACACGCAACAACTACCATAGCCGCAATAACGGGGTCGGACCGACGCAAGTTGTTTATTATCATTAGGTAATCTCCATTTTGGCATCAACGGAAGCCCTTATAACGGATTTCGATGCCTCCTTTTTTCATTTTAAGGGGTCTACGCGAAGCAGTGAAGGGAACTGCTTCCGAAAGACATTCATATCATTTACATTATATGGAACTTTTGCCCGAGAAAAACTTCTAATTCCAGCAGGATTAGTACGCAATATCTGTTACAATGCGCCAGGCAAGACCAGGAGGTGTACACTACCCATGAAACACCATATAACAATCATTTCATTTGCGCTTGCTGTCTTGGCAGCGGCTTTATGCATCGGTGTGATCAACCTTGCCGGCATGGAAGTGCAGCAATCTGATTCAGACGCACAAGCCGAAGAGCAGGAATCCAGCCCGGAATACATCGAGCAATATGAAGCCTGGGAAAAAGCGAAGGATGAACCGGACGTTCAGAAGAGCGCTGAGATGCTGATCCAGTTTCTGGAGAAGTATCCCCAATCAGAGCTACTGAAACACGCCGAAGGTTCTTACGTCAATCTGATGATCCAGTGCTCCGAAAAGAAGAATTTCCAGGATCTCGAAATCCTGGCCGAAAAATGGCTGAAGCTGCATCCGGCTGATCTCAATGCGATTGCGTTTCTGGCAGCGGCATCGAGAGAAATCGGCCACAATGAGAAATGGATTCAAAGTCTTCTTGAGTTCTACAAAATACAGCCATCCGGGGGCCTGGCCATCGATATCGCCCGCGCATACAATAAAATGGGGAATAAGGCAAAGTACATCGAGTGGACGGAGACAGCGCTCAAGGCTCCGGAATTCGCGACCGACTTTAAAACGCGCCTAGATATCATGCAATTCTATGCAGAAGAAAAGAACCTCTCTAAAGCGGCCGATTATGCCCGGGATGCGCTTAAATCTGCCGACCTGGTCCAGAATCCCGGATCCGAAACGAAAGAGCAATTGCACAAAGTTCGCAAATTCTGCCATGAAACCATCGGCAAGATCCTGCTCGAGCAGGAAAAATACGATGAAGCCATCAAGTCTTTCCAGCAGGCTCTTGCTTTGGAAAAGTCGAGTGAAAGCTGCTACTTCATCGGATATTGCCTGCGCATGCAGAAAAATATCGACGATGCCATGATTTGGTACGCGCGCGCCGAAAAGCAGGGAGGAGAATACGCCCCCAAGGCGAAAGAAAACCTCGAGCAGCTGTACAAAGCGCTGCACAACGATACGCTGATCGGCATCGAGAAGATATACCGGAAAGCTCTTAATTCGGACGATACGGCCGAAGTCAGGGCTCAGTAAGCAGGCGGCAAATTATAATTCGAAATTCGAAATTCGAGATTGCGTTCATGTTTTTTGATCTCGAATCTCGAATCATTTCATCCGTTGAATTCATTTCCCCGATTCCTGATCGGTTATAAATAGTATCCCGCCGGACCGATGTTGAAATGCAACGGCGTCCTGCTCCCTGCGTGGAAACGCAATCTACGGAGTTACACAATGCCGAATATTTCCGATTCGAAATCCCGATATTGCGTTCGAAGGCTGGCGCCGATCCCGGCGATTTTGCTGATACTTTTCACTCTCGTCGGCTCTCCTTCCGCCCAGGTAACGTCGAAACAACGGAGTGAAGGGACTCCATCGCGTGCCCAATATCCGACATTCATCTCGCCGATCGCACCGGTGGACATTCCCCTCCGAATCTCTGATGAATACATGCCTGTTCTGGGCGTGTGGGTGTGGAGGAATGAAAACCTTGCGCCTGAAGGATTCCGGAAGCCGATTGAACAGGCCGCCATGCATTCTCCATTTAACCTGCTGATTGCTTTCCTGCGTTTCCCTGACAAAGAGGTCGTCGACGCGGACTATAAGAAAGACCTTGCCACTCAGATGTGGAGTTCAGCCCTGGCAGGCGGTCGAATCAACTATCTTTCATTTCAGTCTCTGTCGAGCAGGGAGCTTCTGCTGGCGGAGAGCAGGATACGGCTGCTGAACTACATCACTCAAAGCCCGCTGGATTGCCCGGTAGCGGTGATATTCGGCCATGCGGCCGCAATGAACTGGGCCGGGCCATATTTCAATGACGTGGGAATGGAGTTGGTGGATTCTTTGTGGAAGGAGGGATATGCAGCCGATTTGATCCCGACGAGCGAAATAGAAAACGGCAGCCTTCGAGTCGATGAAAAAGGTCTCGTCCGGTACGGAGATCAGACCTATGCCGCAGTCGTGCTTTATCATCCCGAGTTCGAAAGGAAAGACATTGCGCGATTCTTCCAAAAGGCAGACCGCGGAAATACGGAATTGCTTCGAGTCGGAAAATGGACGCGGGATTTCGATGGACAGCCTGTCGACGGCGACAGCCTCCTTCCCAAATCCATGCCCGACATGGGCGAACCGGCCAAAGCTCAGGCAAGCCTTCTGGCCGTGTTGGGGAAAAAGCAGGTTCCCAGGCAGACGGCCGCTACAGCCGTGCTCGACAACACCTTTTTCGAACTGCGTGATTTTGAGAGCAAATCCTGCGCCCCCCGACAACGGGGCACAGCCGCTTGATCGACGGCACGGTAATTCATATTGCGGGATCTTACAGCATCAGCGGCGATCCGATTGTGACGGAGTGAAGATCCGCAATCGAGCCGTATCCATCCATGCGACAGGCGTCGCGGCTGTCCGCCTGAATGAGAAAGGACGGCTCGAAGCGCTGGCCGCCGGAGGGCTCCGGCATTTCAAATTAGGCAGCTTCGAGATTTCTCTGAAGGAGCCGGCCGATGTCGCGCTCTGGACCGACCGCAGAGGAGAATGGCAAGGGGTGCTGCAGAATGCGGGGGGCCCGATTCCTGAGCCGCTTATGAAAATCACGAAGCGGTGGACCCGCATCCGTGTCCCCAGTCCCGCAGGAGTGGATTAAGGGCCATGGGCTTTCTCAACCCTGAGATACCCGAAAAGGGAGTGTTTTGAGATGAATGAAATCAACCGAATTCCGGAATTCGGCGGCGCGATCACAGTGTGCGATCTGCAGGGAATCGTTGTTGGAATGAATGAGAAAGCTGCGGAAGGATACAGGAGCTTCGGAGGGAAGGAATTGATCGGCAAAAGCCTCCTCGAGTGCCATCCCGAGCCTGCGCGAAACAAACTCCTGAAACTTCTGCAAACAGGAGAATGCAACATTTATACAATTGAAAAGAACGGGATTAAAAAATTCATCTACCAGGCGCCCTGGCACCAAAACGGGCAACGATACGGCATGATCGAGCTCGTTCTCGAAATCCCTTTCGACATTCCTCACTTTATCCGCTGACATATTGAAAAACATCGCGGCAACCACAAGGGTTCGGCAGCGGGATCAAATTCAGAACAGGGAAAGCCGATTCGGACCCCGATCCCGATTAAATCATTCTGAATTCTGTATTCTGAATCCCGAATTCTGTATTCTATATTTTTCCGGAGACCCGAAATGCCTGAAACCAGCAGCTCCAATTTCATCATCGAGACAGTCCGCGCAGATCTTGCCGAGGGGCGATTTCCCAAGGTCGTCACACGCTTTCCTCCGGAACCCAACGGGTATCTGCACATCGGCCACGCCAAGGCGATCTGCATCGATTTCGGGACTGCTCAGGAATTCGGCGGCACCTGCCATCTCCGCTTTGACGACACAAATCCGACAAAAGAAGACCAGGAATACATCGACGCCATCCAGGAAAACGTGCGCTGGCTGGGCTTTGACTGGGGACCGCATCTCTATTTTGCGTCCGATTATTTTGAAAAGATGTACGAATATGCGATTCAGCTGATTCAAGCGGGCAAGGCTTATGTGGATGATCAGACAGCGGATCAAATCCGCGAAACACGAGGCACTCTGACTGAACCGGGAAAGCCGAGCCCCTTCCGGGACCGCAGCGTTGCAGAAAACCTGGATCTCTTCCGGCGGATGGAGGCAGGGGAGTTCCCGGATGGATCGCATGTGCTTCGAGCCAAAATCGACATGGCGTCTCCCAATCTGAATATGCGGGACCCGGTAATGTACCGCATTCTCGCATCGACGCATCACCGGACCGGAGACCGGTGGAAGATCTATCCGATGTATGACTGGGCGCACGGACTGGAGGATTCCATCGAGGGAATCAGCCACTCGCTCTGCTCATTGGAATTCGAAGATCACCGCCCGCTTTACGACTGGTTCCTGGAACAGCTCGGCGTTCATCACCCAAGGCAGATAGAGTTCGCGCGACTTGCGATGAACCATACGCTGATGAGCAAGCGCAAGCTCCTGCAGCTTGTGGAATCCGGCATTGTCAGCGGGTGGGACGATCCGCGCCTGCCGACGCTCGCCGGTTTGAGACGCCGCGGTTTCACACCGGAAGCCATTCGCAACTTCTGCGACCGGATCGGCGTAGCCAGGGCAAATAGCGTTGTGGACTACGCACTGCTGGAGCACTGCCTTCGCGAGGATCTGAACAAGCGGGCTCCCCGCGCGATGGCCGTCCTGCGTCCTCTCAAAGTCGTGCTGACCAATTATGATGAAGGCAAAGTCGAGGAACTGGAAGCCGACATCAATCCGGAAGACCCGGCTGCAGGCAAGCGCAAAGTACCTTTCAGCCGGGAATTATGGATCGAGCAGGAAGACTTTCGGGAAGATCCGCCCAGGAAATACTTCCGCCTGGCTCCCGGCCGCGAAGTGCGCCTGAAATATGCTTACTACATAACCTGCACGGATGTGATCAAGGATTCCAATACCGGTCAGATCACTGAACTGCGTTGCACATACGATCCGGAAACCCGCGGCGGCTGGTCAAAGGATGGCCGCAAGGTGAAAGGGACCTCGCACTGGATTTCAGCGGCGCATGCCCGTCCTGCCGAATTCCGGCTCTATGATCCTCTTTTTAATGTGCCCAATCCGGACGAAGGTGATGGATACCTGGCTCATCTGAATCCTCATTCACTCGAAAAAGTTGCCGGCTGGATTGAATCCGAAATGACGGACCTTCCCGCCGGCACTCACTTCCAGTTTGAGCGGCAGGGATACTTTTGCGTGGATCCTGACTCTGCTCACGAGATTATGGTTTTCAACCGCAGCGTATCGCTCAAGGATTCCTGGTCAAAAATCGAATCTCAGTAAGGCCGGGCACATCCTATCCCGGAATCGCCGGCGTCCACGGAAAGTCGATCTAAACTATTGTTCAGCAAAGCTTTTCCCGATAAGAGAAAAGCAGGGGCTCTTGCGCCCCGGACCTTCCATTCCAGGTTGTGCGGCTTCGGAACCCCTGTGTGATACTATTTGTTCAGTGAAAGATGCCATGAGCGACCCCGACGCCTTGGAAGAACCTCAGGATCCCGGCCAGAGCCAGGATTCGAATTCGACAGCTGAAATCGATCCAGGCACTCCTATACCTTCCTGCCTCCGATTCACCAAAAGAGGCGCGGATGAGAATCTGCTTTTCGCGCTCGTTGAACCCAGCCAGGAAGCTCCATTGGACATCGCTGTCAGTGAATTCCGCTGGTGGGTCCGCAGACAGGGATGCGAGGGATGGCTTTTCAAGGAAGAGACCATCTGGCAGCTATCGAGAGAAGTACGAAAACTGGATAAAGCGAAGGAATATTTTGTTGCCGAACGGACAGACTGCAAAGTTGAAATCCAGGTCGCAGCCGACCGCCTTAAGGCATGGATCCGCGTGTTGCCTGCTTATGGAGGCATTCGCCCGACAGAAGCCCTGATCAAGGAATCATTGGCCGATCATCGCATATGTTTCGGCATCAACGAATCTTTGATTCAGCAGATTGTGCAGAACGGACAGTGCGACAGAGAGGTGATTGCCGAGGGCGCCCCGCCCACTCCGGGAGAGCCGGTGAGGTTTGAACCGCTGGTACATGAATCCGAACATAAAGGCATACCGCAGGAACAAGAGTATGGCAGAGTCGACTATAAGGATCTTGGATTGTTCCTTTCAGTTACACCGGGAACTCCGCTGCTAAAGCACATTCCGCCCACGACAGGTCTCCCGGGCACCGGCATCGATGGTGTTCCGATACCCGCACCTTCTGAGATGGACCGCTTGCCGCATGCCGGCATTGGTACGGCGCTCTCCAAAGAAGATCCCGACATCGTTGTTGCCGCCCGGGCCGGACAACCCTATTTCTTTGACAACTCAGTACGCGTGGATCCCACACTTGAAATCGACATAGTGGGACCGTCCACAGGGAATGTCATTTTCGAAGGCAACATCATAGTCCGGGGTCCTGTGGAATCAGGATACGAAGTAAAAGCGGGCCAGGACCTGAGCATCCTGGACACGGTGGAAGGAGCCAGGCTGACGGCGGGAAGGAACATGGTCCTGCTCACCGGAATCTACGGCAAAAACAAATCGGAAATTTCCGCGGAAGGCAACATTGAAGCCCGTTTTATCAGTGACTGCTCCGTTCATTGCGGAGGCAATCTGGAGGTATCGGATCTGATCGCTCATTGCGAGGTAGAGTGCGAAGGTATCCTTTCGCTGGGAAAGAACGGGGGCAAAGGACAGATGTACGGAGGACATATGGTTGCCATGCGCGGAGTTTTTGCGCAGATCCTCGGATCGGTATCCGAAATGTCGACTCTGGTCGAGTTGGCTCCCCCGCGCGATCTGGTCCAACGCCTGGTGAGGATTGAAGATCAAATCGAGGCGGCCCGGAAGACCCTGGAGATAGTCGAAAAACATCTTCATCCGGCCGGAAATTCCTCTCCACCCGATGAGGACTTGCGCACCCGGAATTATGAGGAGAAAGCAGCCGGTTTGCGCCAGACTCTGGCGGAGCTGACAAGGGAACAGGCCATTCTTCAGGAAAAGGAAAATGCATCGCGCCACGGCAGAATCAAGGCTGCCGTGGCCTATCGCGGCGTAACGCTCCGCATCGGTAAAGCCCGTGAAAGCATAAGCGAACTGACCCACGGCCTTGACTTCCGGGAGCCGATTGAAGAAAAACCTTCCCAGTCATCGTAATCCTGCTTCCGGAACTGAACCACCGGGTTTTTTGGCCGCCTTCGACGGCATCTATTTCACCAGGCTCGCCTCGCGCATCACGGCATCGAAGGCCGGTTTGGGATTGTTTTCGCGGTCGAACAGCAGCGGATAGTTGGTTCGCCCCGGAGCGGGAAAGTTGTTCAGCCAGGAATCGCGGTCGGTGACGCCCCAGAAAGTCACGCGCGTAATCACGTCTTTGTGCTTTAGAAAAACGGCGAAAATCTCGGCATAGCGCTTTGCCAAAGCCTTCTGCATCTCATCCGGCAATCCGGCGGTATAGGGATTCGATGCAGCCGTTGCCCTGGCTCGCATCGAAACATCCGCAGTGGGCTGGCGCGTGACGGCCGGCAGTAAATCGACATCCAGCTCGGTCACAACGACTTTCACACCCAGCTGCTTGAATGCCTGCAAAGTCTCATCATGCTGCTGCGCCGTTGGACGATCCAGCTTGTCATGGCTTTGAGTGCCGATGGCGGTGATTTTTATGCCCTGCTGCAGCAGCTTCTTAACCAGCTCAATCGCGCCGTTCCTTTTGGCTTCATACTCAAGATTATAGTCGTTGTAATACAACTCGGCCTGCGGATCGGCTTCATGGGCATATTCAAACGCGCGTGCAATATAATCCTCGCCGATGATATTCAGCCATGGGGATTTTCGGAGCGTGCCGTCTTCATTCAGCGCTTCGTTCACGACGTCCCATCCGTGCACCCGGCCTTTGTAGCGGCCGACAACCGTGTGAATGTGCTCGCGCATACGCTCGAGCAATGCAGCCCTCTCGATCGATTTGCCTTCGGCGTCCTGAAAAACCGAGCGCGGCACCTGGCTGTGCCAGACCAGGCAATGCCCGATAATAAACATTCCGTTCTTCTCGCCGAACTGCACATACTTGTCGGCATTCTCAAAATTATAACCGGCTGGTCCGGCATCGGGACGCGGATGAATCATCTCCCACTTCATGTGGTTTTCGGGTGTGATCGTGTTGAAATGCTTTTTTACCAGCGCGGCTCCCGCAGCGTCCGTTTCGGTAAAATAGGCCGGATTGAGCGCAGCGCCGATGCGAAAGTGGTTCTTAAAAGCATCTTTGAGAGAATTCTGTGCCAGGACTGCGGCTGGCATCACAATAATGAGAAAACAAGCCAACAGGACTGATCTCTTTGACATACTTCGATGCTCCTTTCAAAACCGGCCGCGGCATGCCGCCGGATGATCATTTTCTAATATAACGCACAACCTGGTGGCAATTGAAACGATTGCTGAAGGGATTAGAAGCTGAACCGGATATTGGATTCCAGGTCACTATTTGCATTTTGAGGATATAATCCAAACCATGATAGCGACACTTCGCTATTATGGATTGGGATTCTCTATGTCGGCAGTCATGAAACAGGATGCAGGAAAGGCCGGAGAACAGCCGCAACTTTGGCTTGATCCGGTCTGTCCCCAAGGCATCGCGCAGCACATGCGAATATATATTTTGCTTGCTGTAATGGCAGCTCTGATATTCCTGTTTCTCATGCCCTTGTTTGAAGCGCCGTTTGAGCGTGATCAGGGAACCTATGCCACGATCGCTCGAGGCTGGATGAACGGTGCAGTCCCCTATCGCGACCTTTGGGATAACAAGGGTCCCTTGCTGTTCTTGTGGTACATCGCATCGTTCACATGTCTGGGAGAAAACATCGTGGCGCCGCGGATTGCCGCGGCACTGGCTGCTGGATGTAGTATGATATTTGTATGGGCCGCGGCCAGAAGGCTGTTCGGACGGCGCAACGCCATAATCGCAGCCATCCTGTTTGCACTGTCATTCGCCAATTTATACCTGCAGGTCAGCGCGAATGCCGAAGTTTTTATGCTGCTTCCCTTGACCGCCGGCTTCTGGGCATTTGTCATGGGAACGAAAAGCAACAAAGGAACTTGGTTCGCACTGGCTGGAGTTCTCATTTCGTTTGCCGTGTTCACCCGGCAGTCCGCCATCTGGACGTTTGTGGGATTCGGCATCTGGCTGGCAGCTATTTGCCTCCGGCAACCTGAAGAAAGGAAGCACCAATTTTGGGCCATCGTCTGCCTGACAGCGGGAGGAATACTTGGCGCGTTGCCTTTTATCCTCTATTTCGTAAAACAGGGATCCCTATACGATCTGTGGTTCGCGATGTTCGGCTTCAATATCGGATGGGCAGCGTTTCAATCATTCTGGCTGAAGCTCGTGCCGCCGCTTTTTGTTGAGCCAGGACCGCTGTTTGGAGGGCTGATTTTCTGGATTCTGGCGGCCGTAGGCTGCCGGGAGTTGTGGAAAAAGAATAATCGGGATGCCTGGCTTGTCATTTCCCTCCTGGCAGTTTCCGAAGCAGCAGCGCAAACAATGGGAATAGGATCCGCTCATTACTCCATCCAGTTGTTGCCCGGAGCCGCTATCGCCGCCGCACTCGGGCTCCCGCGCATGATGGAATGGTGGAAAAGCGGAGGCTCCTGGCTGAGAGCAGGATTTGCGTCCGCAGCCGCAATAAGCGTTGTGGCGATACTCTTTGCCTACGCAAAACCGAGCGCAGAAGAACGCTTTATCGTGCAGTACACATTCCGTGACTATGCCGACGATGCCATCGGCGCACCTGCAATCGCTGAGGCCGTTGCTCTGAGAAGCGCGCCCGGAGAATTTGTTTATGAATGGGGCCGTTCGAGCCAAATTTACTTCCTGGCGAACAGACAGCCCGGCTCCAACTGGTTTTACAACCGCCCCTATGAGGTTGACAAATCCATGATAGCAGAAGTAATGACGGACCTTCAGAAACGCAAACCGGCTGTGATATACGACACGGCTGATATCCCTCTGCCTGTGGAGCTTGAAAAATTCATCAGCAAAAACTACCGATATGCCGGGCAGGTAAACTACGCAAAACTCTACCAACTGCTCGGGAAATAATCCGCTCATGCAAGAGCCCGGAAGCATGTATTACACGCGCCGCACTGATATCATTGAGCTTAAAACAGTCAAACAGCGGGAACGGCTAAGCCTATCAAAGCCTTACGGCCATAAGCGCGAAGAATTTATAATATCTCGGGGTCGGGGTCGGTATCGGGGTCGGCTTTTAATCATGGATTGCACCAATCGTGTTCACGCTTAATAGCATTTCTCTTCGACCCCGATACCGATTCCGACCCCGACCCCGAAAAAAGACTTCTTCTATTTTCCGCTGAGTCTCGCAAGACAACGACACGCTGCAACGGCTTAGCCTGACAGTGAGGCGTGGCCATGGATCTTGAGTTCAGGGGACCCTCAAAGCTCAACCGCCACAACCGCAGGTGGCTGCTATGATGCTCGGAAGCTTAAGTGACATAAATGATTACTGTTGATAAATGGTGATTTTGTGTTATTAATTGCTACTTCTGGTTAGATAATTCGCATTAAGGAGAGAAAAAACATATGAGTTTCAGACATAGGACATTATCGCGAACAGCGCTGCCGGTCTTTACCCTGTTCGCCCTCTTACTGATAAATCCGGCGTTATATTCACAGACCAAGCAGCTTATGAACTGGATGGGAGATCTCAATTATCTCCAGCTCGTCCCGGATGAAGAATTATTGGTTCAAAAACCGGCGGTCGAGCAGATTCGGAACGCAGTTGAGCTCTGGATTAAGATGCATCCATCATCAAAAGTACAGCTGGGGCCTGCACCGGCGCAGCCATGGGGCGCGGCGGAAATCCGGAAACAGGTCTCTGCTCTTCATGCTGCCGTCCAAGCCATTCTAAAAGAAGATCCAAGCCGTCCTTTCGAACTCGGGGTTACGACGGTCAGCGTCACTTCAGAGGCGTCTCCGCTTTCGCCGCTGACGGACAGCATCAATCGTACTGAAATTCAAAACCTGCAGGCTACGACGGTTTCCACTGCTCTGGATTATCTGCCCGGCCTGACGCTCGAGCGGACTTCTGCGCGAAATGAAATGAAGGTTCGCTTGCGCGGATTTACCAGCCAGGGGCAATTTCCCCTCTATATGGACGGAATTCCGATGCAGGTGCCCTATGACGGCAGGCTCGATTTCAACCGCTTTCTCACAAACGATATTGCGGAAATCGAGGTTGCCAAGGGCTATTCCTCTCCTCTGCTGGGAGCAAACAACCTGGGAGGATCCATCAATCTCATCACGAGGCAGCCTCAAAAGGCATTTGAAGCCGACGCGGCCGTTGGAACAGGTTCGGGCGAACAATTCCTGGGCTCCCTGCAGCTCGGCAGCCGCATTGATAAGTTCTATCTCCAGGGTTCCGTGGATTGGATGCAGCGTGAGTATTTCCCTCTGTCCGGCAAGTTCCCGCTCCAGAGACCAACCACGCCTGCGCCCCGCTACCAGACCACCTATAAGCGGAATGAATCGGATACACAGGACGCGAAATACGCCGGACGCATCGCCTTTACACCGAGAGGTCGGGATCAATATGTTTTTACGTATATCAATCAGAAGGGCGTGAAAAGCACTCCCTTGTATGCGGGCCCCAATCTGGATGCTTTCAACCGCTACTGGCGATGGCCCTATTGGAACAAATACAGCTACTACTTTCAGTCCAACACCGGCGTGGGTGAGGCAAGTGACATCAAATTACGCGTCTACTTTGACCAATTTAAAAATGGTCTTAGAGGCTATGATGATGACACCTACACAACCCAGAAGAAGAAAAGCGCTTTCATTTCGGACTATGATGATCACAGCCAGGGAGCGGCGATTGAGTTCCTGACCCGAATCCTCCCACGAAATTCCATCGGCCTTTCCTTCAACTTCAAAGACGACACGCACAACAGCACCGACTTCTTACCCAGCAAAACGCCTACGGAAGTCGACCGAAGCCAGACGTTTTCGATGGGATTCCAGGACATTATCACCATCACATCAAAACTCAGGGCTACGTTTGGATTGAATATAGACAATCTTAAGGGATTGCATGCCCAGCAATACAACAGCTCCAAGACAGCGATGCTGCCGCTTACGTGCAAAGCGGATCCCGAGAACGACAGTTTCCGCGGCTGCCTGCCGGACGTCTGGACTGCCAGCCCGCAGGTGTCCATTTCCTATAACCTCTCAAACCGGAACACTCTGTTTGTCACCTTCGCCGATAGAAGCCGTTTCCCGCTGCTCAGCGAATTTTATTCTGCCAAGTTTCTATCGTCTCTGGCAAATCCGGACCTGAAACCCGAGAAAAGCAGGAACTGGGACATCGGCTTTTCTCATGCATTCGGATCCAAAACCCTCGGGCAGATCCAATACTTCCATAATAGCCTCCGCAACTCGATTCATTCCGTAAACATTCTCGATGAATTCGACCAATGTCCCGGAAGCAAAATCGTCGGGTATTGCGGCATGAATGTAAACATCGCCAGTGAATCGCATCAGGGTTTTGAGATGAGCCTTCGCACCACGCCCGTCCGGCAGTTTACCCTGGATGCAAACTACAGCTACATCAATCGCAGCCTCATCTATAAATGGGAGGACATGCCGGATGTAAGCAAACTCTATACAACCATCGATCTGCTGGTCGGAATGCCCAGACACAGGGTCATCATCAATGCGACCGGTGAACTGCCGCGCAAAATGCTGGCCATGTTTACATACAGATATGAAGGAGGCATTACCCTTCAAGACACAACCTACACGCCGGTTCGCCCTGCGTTTGGAACGGGCTTCGGCACCGTCGATATCGGGACTGTCGTGCCGCTGTACGAGGGATTATCCGTTCAGGCCGGGATAAAGAATCTTTTCGACTGGAGCTATTATTACACCGCCGGTTATCCCGAAATGGGCAGAAACTGGTACTTCAATATGCGTTACAGGTTTTAGATTTTTCCTCTAAAAAAGCCGCGGATTTGCCAGCGCGGCCGGAAGCCACAACCGGATGAAGGTTGACGGATAGCCGCGCCGCGCTGGAGTTTTCAGCCATCAGCTCTCAGCCGGAGACCAAATTTTCCCGCCTAGGCCCCCCCGGTTTTGACGTAGTACTGCGCTCTGCCTTGCCGTATTCATGCTGATCCATGGCTTCTTTTTTTTATTGAACCCCATAAAAACCGGATCGAAAAATCACCGGAAGGATAGGCAAAGATAATCCAAAGGAATTTAGAGATTAGCTTGAAGCAGACAACAGCAGAGGGCCGGAGTCGCCCAGAGTTTTTATTCTCCGCCGGCCCTCCGCTCTCCAATGGCTAGAGAGTATGCAGACGATAGCACGGATTATTTTTGATTTCTAGTTAAATTTTGTTATTTAAGGTAATTATTTTCGAGTCATCTACTCGATCACATTGTGGCGTAAGATGTTGAATTCTCACGAAATGACTTCTTAACCCGCATTTCTCACAGAGTTTCTACTGCGGCGGCGGATCCGGGCATGTCTGCGCCGCCTCGTTACGAAACTCTGTGAGAAATGCAGGTTAAGCGGTTTCTTTTGCAGCGGCATTTGCGCCTGCGCTTCAAATTGTGACTGAACGCCCTGTCCGGCTAATTCAAGAAATTCCAGTGATAGCCTAAACGCACGCGAAACTCCCGGGAAGGTCCGGGCAGCGGCGCATGGGAGCCCTTATAGGGCTGAATAAACTCCAGGTTCTTGCCGAAGATATCGTAAATGCCGGCATCCAGATCCAATCCCGGAGCGGCAAAATTGCGCCAGCTGAAATTCAGATTGGCAAGGCAGACCGGATCAAATTTTTGAGGCGGACCGCTGTCGGACGGAGTCGAATATCCGTAGCGATGGCTTAGGAAGACGAGTGAAGGACTCAGGGACAGGCGTCGGGCAAAGCGGATATGGGCGGCAGCAGCCCATTTGTGGGTCGGAAAGCCAAGCAGGACACCCGGATGATTCTCCACCGAGTAGTAATCCACGCCGTTATCGATAGCCCGATAGTAGGAATAGTTTGTATTGACATAGCCCCATCCGGCCTTGACGCGATAGTCCAGCTCAAATCCCCGCGTACCCGTTTCTCCGAAATTCTGATACGTTTCCACATCCTCTTCGGTGTCGTAAGAATAAACGATGGGCTTTTTTATCCGGCTGTTGAAAACGTTGCCGGTCAGAATAGAATTCCGGGTGAGTTGATATCCGGCCTCGAACTCCATGACGGTCGTTCGCTCAGGCTCGATTTCCGGATTCAAAAGGAAATTGGCAATGCCGGGGGCGCGGAATGCCTTGCTGATCAGCCCCTTGACGTGAAATTTTCCTTTTACCTTGGTCACTCCGAAGCGGGGCGCAAACGAACTCCCGGCCTGGGAGTGGTGATCCATGCGTCCGCCAACAGTGATGTCCATCCAGTTAGTTTTGATCAGCCCCTGGGCAAAAAAGGAGCCATTGGAATAGTCCACGCTGCGCCGTCCATCAAGAAACCAATCATAATCCGGAGCATCGGAGCGTGTATTCGCCATGTCGTTATAGAAACTCCCGCCGGCCAGAATATGCAGATGCTCCGTTGCATCATAGGAAAGCGTCAGGCTTTCTTCCACCCGTTCGGTGGTTTTTGCAAAATAGAATTCCGCTTCCCTGCAGGCTTGCGAAGCGCATAGAAAAGGGGATTGGCGCCGGTAATTAAACCGAGGCAGCAAAGAAAGTCTGCTGCCTATCCTGAAATCATATCGGGCTTCAAGAAGATAGGAATTGAAGTCGTTTTCCAGAGCTTCATCATAGGATTCATCATAAAGATCCCTTGTTGTGCCGTCATAGCGATCCACAATGAACCGGGTTGAAAATCCCTTATAGTTGAGGCCGAAATTCAAATGGAACGGATTCAGATCGCCATTACCATCCAGATTAAAGGTGTTTTCATAAGCATCCGTGTAATTCCGGTCGCTGCGATTTCCCTGCCCGAAAAAAGAGTGGGCAACAAAGCCAAAGTCCTTCCACTGTTTGCCAAAGGATAGGCTTGCGGTGCGGCGGGCATAGGCGTTCGCCATCTGGCCGTAGGCAACCGCAGCCGACACGCCGTTCACCTCTGCCGCGGACCGGGTTGTGATATTGATGACTCCAAGTTCGGCATATCCTCCATAGGTAGCCGAGCCCGGGCCTCGTATAATCTCAATCCGGCTGATATGTTCCAGCGGGAAATGATTGCCGAGCTGGAGCGTACTATAAATCGTTTCGTTGAACTCCTGGCCGTCGACCAGCAGCAGGACCTTGCCTTCATGAGCCCAGCTTCCGCGAATTCCAATTCCCACAGTATTCTGAAGATCCAAAGCGGGCATAAATCCGGGCACCTGGAGCAGGACATCGGTCAGATCGCGAGCTCCCGAATTGATGATTTCAGCCTGAGTGATAACGGTTACGATTCCGGGAGACTCCCTCTGAGTCATGCTGGTTTTGGATGCAACGGAAATCTTCACATTGAGCAGTTCCTCGAGAGATAGATCCTCAAAATCCTTTATGGCTCCAGACTGCTGCGCGTATAGCGCGCTGTGGGAAAAAAGCCAGGCTATAGCCAGCATTCGAATTGACCGGGATAAAAATGTCTTTACGAATCCCATTGGATTGCCTCCTTCAACTGCTCCTCATTGAAGCTGAATTCATCCGGATTCAAGGGTAATGTTTCGCTGTTTGGACTCCCCTTGGGGCTAAGATGGAAAGTTGTTACCAGGTCCTGCATCGCCTCTGCCTGGACAGAGAGTGTCTCCGCCGCAACAGCCGTCTGACCGGAGTTGGTAGTGTATTGACGAGTCATCTTGCTCAACTGACCAATGGCGGTATTGACATTCTCGACGCTTTTCTGCTGCTGCTCGGAGGAAGAGGCAATTTCGATCATGACACTGCTGACGAGATTGACCTGGACATTGATCTCTTCCAGATTCTTCATTACTTCCCGATTGATTTCCACACCCGCTTCCGCATTCCGCGTCGATTCTTCAATCATGTTCGAGGTATGCCGCGCAGCCTCGGCACTGCGCCTTGCCAGGTTGCGTACTTCTTCGGCTACAATGGCAAACCCTTTCCCCGATTCGCCGGCGCGCGCCGCTTCTACTGCGGCATTTAAAGCCAGCAGGTTGGTCTGGAAAGCGATTTCGTCAATTGTCTTTACGATCTTGGCAGTGGCATCTGCGGATGCCTTCATCATCTCAATAGCTTTGGACATGCGCTGCATGCTTTCATAGCCTTTGTCCGCGCTCGAACGCGCGACGCCGGCTAAATCCCGTCCTTCCTGGGCACAGGCAGCATTCTGATGGATGGTCCGTGACATTTCTGTGAGATTGCTGGCAACAGATTGAAGAGTGGCTTTCTGTTCAGATGCCCCTGCCGCAAATACCTGGCTGCTGCAATAGATTTGGCTGGACCCGTCCGTCACTCCTGCGGAATGCGCCGCCAGCTGCTTCAATCCGTCATCAAGGTTGGTGATTGCCGTGTTGATGGCATCCTTCATTTTGGCGTAATCGCCCTGATAATCCCCCCTCATTCGAACCCGCAAATCGCGTTGCGCAACCGATTGAAGTATTTCCGAAGCTTCGTTGATCGGGAGCACAATCACGTCCATCATCTGGTTGATGGCCTCAATCATCCCCCGATAAATACCCTGAAACTTGCCGGCATCTCCCCGGGCACTCAGATGCCCTTCCTGCGCCTGGCGGATGAGCCACCGGGTCTCTTCCATCATCGTGCGCAAGGCGATGAAATTCCTGGATAGAACATCCTGGTCGGACTGCGCCAGCAAATGAGCATCAAACCGGCCTTCATTGAGCGCTTCGGCTGCATCCGCGACTTTCCGGAAATAATGAACCAGTTCGTGGAAAGATTCGGCAAGCGCGCCGATTTCATCTTCCTGGTGAATGTCGATCCTGAGGTCCACATCCCCGCGCACAATTCGCCGCACCGCGATTTCCAGCTGCTTCAACGGCTTCACAATCCACGAAGCAACCATGGAAAATATCAGGGTACCAATCCCCAGAATCAGAATTCCGACGGCCAGCGCCCATAAACGGCTGCCGGCAACCTCCTTATGCAGCTTTGCCTGATTGATTCCGAGGACCGCATTTCCAAGCTTCTTGCCATTGGACATGACCGGAGCAACGGCAATCAATACCTCGCCGGTGTCCAGGAACTGAACGCCACCGGACTTTGATTCCGGGGAACCATCGAAATCGACTTTCTTTGAAGAACCGCTTGTATCCGGCAAGTGCTCGGACAGCAGCGAGCGGATCAACTGCAGATGAGGAGCCGCTTTGCCTCTCCGGTATTGGGCAAAAGGGTTTCCGGCAGCATCAAAGATAATGGCAAACTGCACATCTTCAATCTCTCTCAGCCCATTCAGCACATCTGTGACTTCCGAGGCGTCCGTGAAAGTGAGGCCCGCCTCCGATCCGTTCGCCATGATGCGCGCAATAGCCAGCGCTTTTTGGGCCTGGAATTTGCCGGCCTGAGCCTCCTGGCGTTTTGGGAAAAAGACAGTGATCGAAATGGCTACGAGCAGCAGCAGCGCGGCAGTAACAACCATCAACTTGTATTTAATGCTTAAATTCCTGAAAGCGATTCGTTTCATTCGATGCTCGAAACCGGCGCTCTGTCTATAGCTCCGCTCGACTAAGGCGTCGTTGCCGGATTATTGCGCCTTTGCCCGCGATATACCGGCAAAATCGGATTTACAGCCAGTCCATAAAAAAATATCGGTTTATGCAAAATGCCAAATGCTTTGCTGTAGTGCTTACAGGAGCCGGTTTTCATTCGCCTAAAACTCTCGTCTCAGATGTCTCGGAAAACAGGTCTCGGATGAAAATATCGGAATAAAAACGACCGGACATTAGGCTATTTATGTGTATGACATTGAATAACTTACCCTCTTAATGCAACCGGACATTCGGCGTCGAGGCAGGCGTCGGCATCGAGGCAGTCTTTTCGTTCACACATTCCCATCGCGATGCCGACTCCGATCGCGATTTTTTGATCTTGTCCATTCACTATGAAGACGGATTCATTTATGATTTCGCAAGCCGGGTGTAATCGATACTGCGCTCGAATTTTCCAGTTTGACAAAGGCACGACTGATCGTTACTATGTTTCCATATATGGCAACTATTGAACTATGAAACCATCGGATATTGAGAAATCATCGCAGCAGAAGATTTTTCAAATGCAGTGCGAAATATGCAAAGCCCTTGCCCACCCCGTCAGGATGGCTATTGTAGACCGGCTCAAGGACAAGGAAGCAGGAGCTGCAGATTTGATCACGGATCTTGCGATCTCAAAGGCGAATCTGTCCAAACACATGTCTGTGCTTATGCATGAAGGAATTGTGGAATCGCGGCGGGATGGCAGACAGATTTTCTATCGCCTGACGGATCCTGAGATTCGAGAGGCTTGTGCAATCATGAGTACTGTTCTGTATCGCCGGCTGAAGCGAGGAGACAAGCTGGCGTCGGCCATCAACACAATCAGGAATTCCTGACTGAATCTGAGAACCCAAAACCCATTGGTGCAACTATGCGTAATCCACGTTATCTGATTCGCTGGACATCAGCCCTGTTCCTGGCTCTCCTGGCTGTTCCGCTTGAAGCTCAGGAGCGGCTTACTTTATCCGAGGCTGTGGCTCGGGCCCTGGAAAACAATCCGGATCTTGCCATAGACGCCCCGGGCCGGGAAGCAGCGCGTCTTGATTTTAAGGCAGCCCGCGCGGGATACCTGCCCCGTCTGGATTTCGAGCAATCCTATCTGGCCGGGAACAATCCTGTCTTTGTTTTTGGAACCCTGCTGACTCAGCAGCGGTTTACGGCCGGAAATTTTGCTCTGGATGCGCTCAACTCCCCTGATCCGGTTGACAACCTGCAGACGCGGGCAACGGTGCAGCAGACGATCTGGGATTTCGGCCGGACTCGCGACCGGCGCGATCAAGCTCGTCTGGGAATAGATATGGCGGATCAGTCGCATGCGGATCACCGGCGGCAGATTCTGCTCGCCGTCATCAATGGATACTATTCAGCGTCTCTGGCCCAATCGGCGTTGGAGACTGCGCGGTCAGCTCTCCGTTCGGCGGAAGCGATTGAGAAACAGGCCCGGGCGCGAGTGGAGAGCGGTCTTGCGGTGGAAGCCGACCTGCTGCGAAGCCGCGCTTTTCTTTCGGCTGCCAGGCAGCAGGAGATACACGCACAAGGCCAGTTGGAAAGCGCGATGGCGCATCTCAACCGCCTTATGGGGAATCCGCTCAGCCAGCCTGTCGGCGAAATCACTCCTTTGTCGGCCGCAGATTTTTCTCTGCCGTCCGAAGAGAATCTGCTCTCCGAACAGAAACGGCATCGGCCGGACTATCAAAATATTCTGGCAGAACTCCGTCAGGCGGAAATCGCCGCAGCCTCGCGCAAAAAGGAGTTTCTGCCTGTTGTAACAGGCTACGGCGCCTGGGAGGCGGACAATCCTTCCCTGGGTGATTACGGTGGCAACAATTGGGCTGCCGGAATCACTCTGCGATGGAACCTATTCGCCGGAGGGGCGGACGCTGCACAACGGGACGCCGCGATTCAGCGTCTTGAACAGAAACGGCGCCAGGCGACCGCGATGGAATCGGCCATGGCTCTTGAACTTCGCCGGTCGATGATTCAATACCGAACCGCCGAGCAGCAGGTAAAAGCCGCCCAGGCCGCAGAGGCGCAGAGTGAAGAAGGTCTCCGTATTCTCAAGAACCGCTATGATGCGGGACTGGCAACCATGACGGATCTGCTATCCGCCGAAACCGCACGCAGCAGTGCACGTACCAGTTTGGCCGAAGCAACTTACAGGCATCGGCTCAGTTACGCACAGATTGAATATTCCGCCGGAATTTTGAGTCCGACATCGCCGGCAACGAATCTGCAATAGCGTCCATGTCGGGGAGGTATAACGAAACCATGCGAACAAAAGCTTTGATTTTTGTGCTCCTTTCAATGCTCGCGCTTCAACTCGGGTGCGGGGAAAAGCGAACCGATTCTAATGCGCCCGGCGGCAAACCGGCGCAGGTGCACGTTATAGCAATCCAACACGAATCGATACCGGCATTTTTTGCAGCGCCCGGGACGGTGCAGGCCCGCAACCGCATTGCGCTCTCATCACAAATCAACGGATTCGTCCGCGAGATGCGTGTACGTGTCGGAGACAGCGTGAAACCGGATCAGATTCTCGCCGTCCTCGATGCGCGAGATGCCGAAAGCCAGAAATCCCTGGCCCAGGCTGCCATCGTAGAAGCCCAGGCCGCGCTTTCCGAAGCGCAGCAGGGCTATAAGGCGGCGGGCGAAAGGCGGTCGGCCGCTCAGTCAGTCATGCAGCTTGCGGCTCAGACATTCCAGCGATATGAGAAGCTGTTTGAATCCCGATCGGTTTCGCCGCAGGAGATGGATGAGGTTCGGACCCGCCGTGATGCGGCCGCAGCTGAATTGGCTTCCAGCGAATCGATGGCGGCGGCGGCACAGGAACGCATCAAGCAGGTGGAAGCGAGGATTGCCCAGGCGAAAGCCCAGGCAAATCGAGCGGACGTAATGGTTGGCTGGACTCAGATCAAGGCTCCGGCGGCCGGAAGAATCGTTGAACGAAGTGTGGACCGGGGGACCGCCATATTTCCGGGCACGCCGCTGATGGTTATAGAATCCACAGCCCGGCCGCAGGTTCTTGCAGACCTGCCCGCACAACATGCTCATCAACTGCAGATCGGCAAAGCTGTTCGGCTGCGCGGCTCGGATACGGGACAAATGTTCGAGGGGCGTATAGCGGAAATCGTGCCGCTATCAAATCCCGCAACGCACAGCACTCAATTCAAGGTAGATGTTTCTGCAGATTTTTCGATGCCGAACGGGCACTTTATCAAGGTTGAAGTGCCGGTCGGTTCGCGGGATGCAGTTCTGGTACCCCGTCATGCCATCCGTCAGACAGGCCAGCTCATGGGATTGTTTGTACTGGACAGCGATTCCATAGCCCGCTTCCGCCTGATAAAGGCAGTGCCCTATGACGCGGAACGCCTGGAAGTTTTGTCCGGCATCGAATCCGGAGAAAGAATTCTGGTCGAATTGAATCATACGATCGTGGACGGCACACCGGTGGAGATCAAGCTATGAGCAAACCGCAGATGGCAGGAAAACTGGCGCACGCCTTTATCCATTCGAAACTTACGCCGCTCATACTCCTGGCTTCGATTTCCCTCGGTGTGGCGGCTGTTCTGATGCTGCCAAGAGAAGAAGAACCGCAGATCATCGTACCGATGATCGATGTCATGGTCTCCTTCCCGGGCGCCTCAGCAAAAGAAGTGGAAACGCGGATCGCCAAGCCGATGGAACGACTGCTTTGGGAAATTCCCGGCGTCGAGTACATCTACACCACATCAAGCCCCGGATTCTGCATGGCCATCGTCCGATTTTATGTGGGGGAAGATGAAGAAGGAAGCATTGTCCGGCTGAACCAGAAGATGTTTGCCAACTTTGATCTCATCCCGCCCGGAGCGTCCCAGCCTCTGATTAAGCCGCGATCGATCGACGACGTACCGTTCCTGGCGCTCACGCTGTGGAGCCGTGAGCTGGACGGCTATCAAATCCGCCGCGCAGCCGCGGAGCTCCGGAACGAGCTGCAGCAGATACCCGACATATCCGCAACTCAGCTGATCGGCGGCCAGCGCCGTAGCATGCTCGTAGAACCGGATCCGGTCAGACTGGCTGCATACGACATCAGCATTTCGCAAATACAGAATGTGTTGCAGATGGAAAACCGCGAAACTCATGCCGGCGTGATTACGCAGGACAACGAGGCTTTCTCGGTTCACCTCGACGGTTTCTTCCGTGATACCGAGGATGTGGGATCTCTGGTCGTGGGAGTACAGAACAATACTCCTATCTACCTGCGGGATGTTGCGAAGATCAGCGACGGACCGGAAGAACCGGCCGATTATGTATTCTTCTCGCCGGGTCCGGCCGCAGCTGTGAAGGGCATACGGATCTCCGAAGAGACGGCGCGAACCGATTCAACCGCAGCCTCTGCCGGCGCCCTCGGCAACAGTCTGATGCCGGCCGTCACCATTACATTCGCCAAGCGAAAGGGGAAGAATGCGGTCGTTCTGGCTGAGGCGGTGATGGAAAAAGCCGAGCATTTCCGCGCACGCAATTTCCCTGCATCTCTACAAATGACGGTCACGCGCGACTATGGCGAAACCGCATCTGAAAAATCCAATGAACTGCTGCTTCACATGATGATTGCGGTCGTATCGGTCACAATCCTGATCTGGCTGATTCTGGGATTCAGAGAAGCCGGCGTGGTCGCGGTAGCGATTCCCGTAACTCTGGCGCTGACTCTCGTCGTCTTTCTCCTGTATGGCTATACGCTGAACCGCATCACTCTGTTCGCTCTCATCTTTTCCATCGGTATTCTGGTTGACGATGCCATTGTCGTGATTGAAAACATCGTCCGCCACAAGCGCATGCCTCAGAACCGGGACCGTTCTTTTATGGACGTCGCAGTGGAAGCGGTCGATGAGGTCGGGAACCCGACCATCCTGGCCACATTCACCGTGATCGCGGCGATTCTGCCGATGGCATTTGTGCGCGGATTGATGGGACCCTATATGCGTCCCATACCGGTCGGCGCTTCGGCAGCCATGATTTTTTCGCTTCTGGTCGCCTTCGTTATCACTCCATGGGCTGCAATGAAATTATTGCGCGGCTCCCATGGCGGGCATGAAGAAGGGGAAGTCGAAGACCGCACAACGCGGCTTTATCGCAAATTCATGAGCAAGCTGCTTTCACGGGACAAGAATCAATGGCTGTTTTTGGGACTTGTTACCGTGCTGCTTCTTGCGGCTTTTAGCATGGTCTATTTCAAACTTGTCATCGTTAAAATGCTCCCCTTCGACAACAAAAGCGAATTCCAGGTTATCGTGGATATGCCGGAGGGGACCAGCCTCGAGGAAACGGCGGCGGCAACCAGAGCGCTGGCTGTTCAATTGAACCGGGTTCCGGAAATCACCGATTATCAAACCTATGTGGGGACTGCGTCCCCCTTCAATTTCAACGGCCTTGTCCGGCATTACTACACCCGGCGAGGAGAAAACGTTGCGGATATACAGGTCAACCTCACTCCGAAAGGGGACCGCTCGGACCAAAGCCATGCCATTGCACGTCGCGTCCGGGATCTGCTGCAACCGACTGCGGAAAAGCATGGGATGCGCATGAAAGTCGCGGAAGTCCCGCCCGGACCTCCCGTCCTTCAGACCCTTGTCGCCGAAGTTTATGGCCCGGATTATGACCGGCAGATTGAGCTGGCGCGCGAATTGCGCGCAATGATCGAGGAGACGCCCGGAGTGGTGGACGTCGATTGGTATGTTGAAGATCCGCAGCCCGAGATGGTGTTCCGCTTTAACCGGCTGAAGGCATCCATGGCCGGCGTTTCCATCGCGGAAGTACAACAGACGGTGGCACTCGCAATCAGCGGGTCCCAGGCGGGACTCCTGCATCTGGATCCGGAAGCGGAGGATGTTCCGCTCCGGTTGCGGCTGCCGATCGGGGAGAGGTCCGGCATCGAATCTTTAAACAAACTCCGCGTTGCATCGGCTTTAGGAAAACTGGTGCCGCTGGGAGAGTTGGGGCGCTGGGAAAAATCGACTCGCGAGCGAAGCATCTACCATAAAAATCTGATGCCGGTGGTTTATGTTACCGCTGACGTCGCAGGCCGCGAAGAAAGTCCCGTATATCCGATTCTGAACATGAATAAAAAAATCCAGGCTATGCACTTGCCGGAGGGCTACAGTCTCCAGACGCACACGGCACAACAGCCGTCGGAAACCGACCGTCTGGCGATGAAGTGGGATGGAGAGTGGCATATTACATACGAGGTCTTCCGGGATCTCGGTCTGGCTTTCGCTGCGGTACTGGTGCTGATATATATCCTGGTTGTTGCCTGGTTCCAGAGTTTCAAAACCCCCCTCGTTATCATGGCTGCCATACCCTTTTCGCTTGTGGGCATCCTTCCCGGGCACTGGGCCATGGGAGCCTTTTTCACAGCGACGTCGATGATCGGATTTATTGCCGGAGCCGGAATCGTGGTCAGGAATTCCATCATTCTGGTGGATTTCATTGAGCTGCGCCTGGCTATGGGAGAACCGCTGGAACAGGCGGTGGTGGACGCCGGAGCCGTTCGTTTCCGGCCCATGATGCTCACTGCGGCGGCGGTTGTCGTAGGATCAGCCGTTATTCTTTTCGATCCAATATTCCAGGGTCTGGCAATTTCGCTTATGGCCGGAGAAGTTGCATCGCTGCTCCTCAGTCGCATGACGGTTCCCGTCCTTTTCTACAGGATGCGCCGCCGCGAGCTCGGCCATGCGTCATCACCCGCTAAAAATTAAGGGAGGTTTCCGTGACTCTTGAAAGATGGATTCGCTTGATTGCAGGAAGCCTGATTCTGATCAGCCTTGCCCTCGCCCACTGGGTCAATCTCAACTGGCTTTGGTTTACCGCGTTTGTCGGCGCCAATCTTTTCCAGTCGTCGCTTACCAGGTGGTGCCTGATGGAGGACATCCTCGTCAAGCTGGGCGTGCCCAAAAAACAGCCTTAAATTCGGAGGCTGGATTAGCGCGAAGAGCAGCCACGAATTGCACGAATCAAGTCCGCAGAGAGAATTCGTGTTTATTCGTGGCTGAATTGCCCGCAATACTCTGCAGAAGTCTTCAATCCCGGCCGGTGACTCCGTACTCTTTGAGGCGGTACTGAAGCGTACGCAGGCTGATTCCCAGTTCCTCGGAAGCAGCCCTGCGGTCTCCGCCATGGCGGGAAAGAGCATCCAGAATGGCGGTCTTTTCGATCTGTGCCAGCAGTCCTCCCCGGACGGGTAAGAGTCCTGTAGATTCGTTCTTCATGGGAAGATCTTCTTTTTCGATTATTCCGGAACGGGAGATGATCAGCGCGCGCTCGATCGCATTGGCCAGTTCCCGCGCATTGCCGGGCCAGTCATGGCTTTGCAGCAGTTCTCTGGCTTCCGGGCTGATTGAGGGGGCCGGTCTATTCATTCGCGCAGACAGGTTCTTTGCAAAAAAGGTCGCCAAAGGAAGAATATCCTCCCGGCGCTCACGAAGCGGCGGGATGTGTATGGGAAATACGCTTAGCCTGTAATACAGATCTTCGCGAAAGGTTTTTGCGGCAATGGCGTCAGTCAGGTTTTTATTGGTAGCGGCAATCAGGCGCACATCCACGCTGATCGTGCGATCGCTTCCGATTCGCTCGAACTGCTGTTCCTGGAGAACGCGCAGAAATTTAGCCTGAAGGTTCATATCGATTTCAGCCACTTCATCCAGGAACAGAGTACCTTCATTGGCCAGTTCGAATCGGCCCCGCCGTGTTTGAGTAGCTCCCGTAAAAGCGCCTTTCTCGTGTCCAAAGAGCTCCGACTCCAGGAGCGTTTCGGGAATCGCCGCGCAATTGACCGCGACAAAGGCATGGTCTCTGCGCGCACTGCGGTGATGAATGAAGCGCGCGATTACTTCCTTTCCGGTCCCGGATTCGCCCGTTAAAAGGACCGTGCTCGGTTGGAGAGCAACCTGGTCTGCCAGCTGAAATATCCGCTTCATGCTCTCACTTTCCGCGACAATATCCATGGGGAAAGCCGCTTCCGTTTCCTGCTGATGAAGCAGACTCCGGTCGCGCATGGCAAGGCGGCTTAACACCTTTTCCACAACAATCCGCAGTTCCTCCGGGCTTTTAAGAGGCTTGATAAGATATTCTTCCGCGCCCAGCTTGATTGCTTCCACGGCTGTCTCAACGGAACCATATGCCGTAAGTACGATTACGGGCGTTTCCGGCGAGTTTTCCCGCATCCACCGGATTAAATCAAGCCCCCCCATGCCGGGCATGCGTTCATCCGTGATCACCAGGCTGAAGCTGCGATGAGACAGAAGCTGGGACGCTTCCAGCCCATTTGCGGCCGTTACCGTTTCATAATCCCTGGACAGCGATCCGCTGATAAACTGTCGCTGCCCGGGCTCATCATCTGCAATCAGAATCGTGTATTTCATGATGCATGATTGAAATCAGTTTGTGCTCCGCGGCTTCTTCGCCGCCTTCAAGCTTTGTTCAGCGGCAAGCGCAGGGTACAGCGGGCGCCGCCCTGGGGGAGATCCTCCAATTTGAGCTCGCCTCCAAGGCCTTCCATGATCTGGCGCGAAACGGCGAGTCCGAGCCCCGTCCCCTGAGATTTTGTAGTGACAAAAGGCTGGAACAATTCATCCGGATCGCGCCCGGCCAGCCCCGGTCCCGAATCATCAATTCGGATTACGACAGATTTGCCGTCTTCCACGCGTACGGATTCCAGCACTATTTTGCCGCCGGACGCGGAAGCGTCTGCCGCATTGAATATAACGTTCAGCAAAACCTGCCTCAATCCGCTCGGATCGGATTGAATGCTCAGGCTGTGTTGATCCGTCAGGATCTGAAGGGACACATTGGCCGCCTCCAATCTGGGCTGCACCATCGTCTTTACATCCGATAATAGATTATTCAGATCCAATTCGCATATCTGCGGCTCTTTCGGACGGGCAAAATCGAGAAGATTCGTCACCAGACGCTCGAGACGCTCCGCTTCGCCTACGACAGTCCGAAGACGCGCCTGAGCTTCATCATCCGGGGGCAGGTCTTCCTGCGCCAGCTGGGTCAGTCCCTTCATAGTGCCAAGAGGATTGCGGATCTCATGAGCCAGCGACGCCGCCATGGTTCCAATGGATTTAAGCTGCGCCTCAGCTCCTTCACGGGCTTTCATCTCGATAAAGCGGTCGAGAGTGCGCAGGAGATGGATCGAGAGCACAATCAGTGCGAGAATAGCCAGCGCCGAGACCGCCAGCTGTGAAAAGGCAAGACGCTTGATAAAGTCGGCATCCGAAGAATAGAGGCCCATCCGGATTCGCCAGCCGGCTACAACCGGATTTGCTTCGCCACGCGGATTACGCGATCTTGAAAGAGACTGCTCGAAAATGAAAATGCCGGCGTCACCTTCTCCTGCGTATTCCAAATTCTCAATTTCGTTCGATCCTTTGCCTGCAAGGATCTTGCCCTTTTGATCGATAAGCGCCAGGAACGCAACGGAATCGGAATAAACAGCATAATTATCCTCGAGGAGGGATTGCCAGAACGCCGTATTGTGGCGTCTCCCGGGGCCGCGGGTCTGGGATTCCAGGGCTTCGGCAATCGAATGCCCTCGATTCGACAGATAGAGCGTTCGAAACCGGGATAGAGTGACGAATGTGAAAAGCGTGCTGCCCAGAATACACAGGCACAATATGCAGACAACGGAAATGACCAGCCGGCGCGGTATAGGGCGTGCTTCTTTTTGAGCCGTTTTGCGCAAATCATCCGTCATGGCGATTCTCCAGGAGAGTCTGGATTCCGCGATGCTGTCGATAGCAAAAACCACTCCGGCAGAGCCGGAGGTTTACTCAAAAGCGAATTATGCGGCGCGCTTTTCTTCTTCCGGACGAGCTGTTTCCGGTTGAGTGAGTGAATCCGAACTGACATCCTTTGCCTTATCGATGAAAAAGACATCGAGAACCGTTCCGTCCTGGTAGATTGTCTTGACAGTCAGCTTTTTATCCTTCACTTCAAGGACAAAGTAGTTGGGCTGATCCACCGGGTGATGGAAAAACGTATTCCATTCCATTTTTTGCAGGGTCTTGTAAGTCTTTCCACCGCTATGCCCGGACATGTAGTAGATAATACCCTGTGAAGGCCTTTGCATCAGGACTCCGTTCCGGATCGGATAGGAGCGGGCGATTGCATGATCGTGTGCGTTGAATACAAGGTCGACGTTGTATTTTTCCAGGATAGGACAGAATGCGGCCTTGACTTGCGGATTGGTCCGTTTCGGATAGGATTCGTACGCGGGTTTATGAAAGAATACGATCTTCCACATGGCCTTGCTTGCAGCGAGATCCGCTTCCAGCCAGGGCTGTTGAATTTTCAGGACATCGCCGTGCTTCTTCTGCTCTTCGTACTGGCTGTCGAGCACTACAAAATGAACAGGCCCGTAATCATAGGAATAGGCCTGGCTTTTTAGCCCCTCGGGTCCATTCTGCGGCACCGACCATTGCGCAAGGTAGTATGGCGCTTTCGTCATGTCTTTCGAGCCGTAATATTCATGATTTCCCATTACAGGCATTTGCGGTATGCGGTTTAAAACTCCTTTGGCGGCTGCAAACCATGCATTCCAGTGCGCTCCGTTCTGGCCATAATCCACCAGATCTCCGACGTTTACCATGAACTTTGCGTCCGGATTCGCAGCGAACGCATTATGCAGGGTTTTCCGCCAGTGCCCATAGGGCTCTTCTGCTTTAAGAGGAGCCTGACTGTCGCCGAAAACAAGGAACTTGAACGAGCGCGTTTTCCGTTTCGCTGTTGAAAACGTACTGAGATCGCTCCAATGCTCTCCGTCGCCCACCCGGTATGAATATTTTGTGTTCGGCGAAAGATTTGCCAACGTTGCGGTAAACAGGCGTGATGGTCCGAGATCGGCGACAAACTCGCGTGGTTCAGCTTTTGCCTGTTTCGCCTTTTTCGAGAGCTTCGAGCCTTTCTGATATTGCACAATGCCTGAGGTCACAGAGGGATCTGTTCTCCAGGTGATGGTCATTGTTGTTTCCGGACTCCCGGTCCAGGTAAGCGCGATATGATCCGGTGTTTCCGTCGCGCCGGTATTGGCAGTCTGGCTGGGAGACGGAGTCTGGATAAGAAGCGCCAATAAAAGGGCCGCCATTTTGATGCAAATGCCTCGATTCATATAAAATCCCTTTTCGCCTGATTTCAGAATTAATCGCACCATTAGTGAGACTATGAAGAGAAAGCTTGTGCGTCAAGCATTTTCGAGCAAGCCGAAACCATGGCAGAATGGCATCGGATCGATCTTTTGGCCCAATATGACGGACGGAAGGCAGGATTATTCGCATATAATTGAAGCGAATGGGAGGGCCTCATGGAAAGCAGATATTCTCGACGCGAGGCAATAAGATTAGGTCTTGGAGTCGCGGCGTTGGGAGTCCCCCGCCGCTCGATCTCCGCACTTAAAAACGAGCCGGCTATAAACAAGGAAGAGGCGAATCGTATGACAGAATTAAGCGAAATCAACAAATATGGAGAAGAGCTGGAAAAGATGCTCATGCTGCGAACGTCTCCTATCGCGGTAAAAATGCTGGAAAAAGAAGGAGACATTCCGAAGGAAGCCATCCGCCCCAAGAAAGATCGGGGCTATCATCTTGCTCAGTGTCAGGCTTTCGCGCTGTCAAGGCGGGAGGGGACCACCGTGGCAATGCTGAAGGAAGATCACTGGTGCCCTACTGCAGTGATGGCATATGGGCATGTGAAGAGGCCGGATGACATAAATAAATGGAGCCATCCCTATGACTGTTTTGAGGTCGGCAAATATATCGGAATCGTCACGGCTCCGCTGAAAAGCGCGACTTTTCAGCCTGACGTCGTCATTATCTACGCAAAGCCCGCCCAGTTGAGAGGACTGCTATTATCCATGAAGGTGGAAGATGTCCCCGAGGTAAGCAGTCACAATTTCCCTCCCTCCTGCGCCTGGGCCGTAGTGAATCCCATGAAGACAGGCCGCTACTGGATGGTTATGCCGGATCCGGGAGAATACCAGAGAGCCCTTACCGAAGAAGGCGATATGATGTTCGCGGTGCCTCGGGTCAAACTGCAGAAAATGATGGCAGGATTGAAGCAGAATGAACACGGGGCTTTCTCATACCGGGATCATCATATGTTTATGCTGCCCGATTTCCCGCAGCCGGATTTTTACAAAGAAATGTTTAAAAGCTGGGGACTGGATACAAAATAAAACTCGCTGAACAAATTGAAGAGAAGCCCCGATTCAAGGAAGCCTGAGGTGAATCATGTGGGTCGCGGCTTCAGCCGCGACGCATGAGAAAGCACACCCACAGAGCCAAGTGTGGGTAAAAGTCATGGTTGTGCCGGAGTGATTTGGAGGAGTCTTATGTCATCAGAAAGCAAAACCGGAAATTCGATAGCCCTGCGCCCGATTGGAATTATTCACTCGCCGTTTTCCGAAGCGGCAGGCACGCCGATTCAGCCTGTTTACGGATCCGGAGTGGAGGGCACAGTTCAGGTGGATGGCGAATTCACGGAAGCTCTCGATGACATCGAAGGTTTTGAGCGCATCTGGCTGATTTACCTGATGGATCGCACCGGCCCTTTCAAACCCAAGGTTATGCCGTATCGGGACAACGTGGAGCATGGCCTCTTCGCGACGCGCTCTCCCAATAGGCCGAATCCAATCGGTCTGTCGGTAGTCCGCCTGCTCCGCAGGGAAGGTTCGACTCTCTTTATTTCAGATATGGACGTACTCGACGGCACGCCGTTGCTTGAAATAAAACCCTATGTCCCCGAATTCGATTGCTATCCCAATTCGCGCGCGGGATGGTTTGACAAGGCGGCCGTTGACCGGCGGATGGCGGATGGAAGATTCCACAATATGGATGCTGCCAAGTCGTAACCGCAAAATACAACAACATACGGAGATGCCCTGTGATTGAGATTGAAGTCCCCGGATTTGCGACCTTCCGGTTCCAGCATCTTGTTCTGGATGCAAACGGTACCATTTCACTGGACGGCCGGCTGATGGAAGGAGTGCCTGAACTGATAAAGGAGCTTCGATCCAAACTGGATATTCATCTTGTCACTGCCGACACACAGGGCACCCAGGAAATTATCGATAGGGTGCTTAACCTTGCCGCGGTTCGAATCGCAAAACAGAACCAGATTCAAGCCAAGCTCGATTATGTTGCGAAACTGGGAGCAGATGCGGTTGTAGCAATCGGGAACGGCGCCAATGATGCAGGCATGCTGGAGCATGCAGCCCTGGGCATTGCCATCATAGGACCGGAGGGCGCCTCCGTCGGGGCTCTGTGCAAAGCCGATATTGTCGTGCCGCATATCCGCGCAGCCTTCGAATTGCTTCTATTTCCCAAAAGACTGATCGCCACACTTCGCCGGTGATTCACTCGATTTCCCCGTTCTGTGAGGAGCCTTCATTCGGCAAGTATGCGCGCATTCTCATGCGGGTCGCGGCTTGAAAGACTGTCTCAAAATTCGATTCAATTGAGCATGCCTTGAACCATGTGGGTCGCGGCTGAAGCCGCGACCCACATGGAAATCTTTGTTTATGCAGGTTGCGTCATCACCACCACGGTTTTCACTCCCATTGTTGAGTTTTAAGACAGTCTCTCACGCCTTGGGCTCTGCTGTAGCGCCCTTATGATTGTGCAATATCGCGTGTTGATATAAAAGAACATGGAAATCCTAGTGAAGAGATATGGAATTGGCAGTCTGGAAG
>JAFGIY010000077.1 GCA_016929335.1 Acidobacteriota bacterium
CAAAAAACGCGGCCAACCCTGGGCTCTGATACGAAGCCCTTCAGGGCTTCTGCAGAGCAGACGCCAGATTTGCCATTAGAAAGATCAGGCAAAGCGCGGCATGAATGCAGGATCCCTCTGAATTCAGCTTTCACGGCTTAAGGAAAATGTATAAACTCCAGGGGTCGCGGCTGAAGCCGCGACCCACATGGTTCAATGCATGCCTAATTGAATCGAGTTTTGAGGCAGTCTCCTGAGCCCTGGGCTTTGCTGCTGCGCCCCATTCGGGGCTCGCACCTGATTATCTGCCTGCACTGCATTTATTTCCGGAATTGTCAAACCTTACAAGTCCTCCGGCCGGTCCCGATAGTGGTGCATCCGGGCAGGTATTGTTTTCAGATTAATAAGTGATCGTACCCTCACCGGTATATGTAAAGACCCAGCTTAGTGTTCCTTCCGGTCCTGGAACATAATCGCTTGAGAGCACTGAGAAGGTGAATCCTCCTGTTGCTCCCTGGAACCGACCGGTGCCCCCGGTGAACTGGATCACTCCGCTGCCATCGTCTTTCCAAAAAATCTGATCGCCGTTGGCGGCATAGGTGATGCCAAAGCCTGTATTCCCGATATATTTGCCGAATCCGGTACACTTGCCGAGATGGGAGCAAACCCCCTGATCAATCATCGTAAGAGGAGGCCCGCCTAATACATCCAGAAATGTGATTTGGCTTGTAACCTGAAACGGCCGGGTTACGGGGTCCTTTGCGCTTAAAATCGCGCTTTGCATTACGGCACAAACCGCCAGTCCTATAACCGCAACCAGCAAAACTTTGCCCACAGATGTTTTCATGATTCTCATACTTTCCTCCATAAATTGAGTTCTGAAGCCTTTGTTGAGTAATGCGGGAATTGAGGCGAAAAAGGTGTAACGCACCCAATTTCCGCCACCATCAGGTTTCGGGAGCTCTCCGGCAAAACGGCAGGCTTGCCTCAGGATGAAATGGAAAGAGCCGATTTGAGATATAATACCGAAACAAAGATATTTGAAATTTGGGATAGAATTATGATTTTCGAACCGCAGAAGTTTTCCACTTCCACATACAATAATCGTTATTCTGCATTCTGCGGTTGAAATGTGCTTTTATTAGACTTGTCAGACCTGAGATATGTCGAGTAAGTATCTGAAATCAAAGAAATAGCTTTCCCGGCCGGCAGAGGTGGCTGGATGCAATCTTCTGCAGAAGAGATATCTTCCTTGCTTCATGCCTGGTGTGGTGGAGATGAAACCGCCCTGGATAGACTGATGCCCCTGGTCTATGACGAACTGCGCCGTATCGCTCATCGCTATATGCATCAGGAACGCAGCAATCACACCCTCCAAACGACAGCCCTCGTCAACGAGGCTTACATGCGACTCCTGGGCGCGGGGCAGATCGAATGGAAAGATCGAGCGCATTTCTTTGCCATATCCGCCGGCGTAATGCGCCGCATCCTCGTCGATCATGCGCGCTCCCGCGGCTACCAGAAGCGCGGTGGCGACATGATAAGAGTCCCTCTCGACACGGATTTACCTGTCTCATCCGAATCGGATCCTGACCTGATATTGCTCGATGATGCACTGAACGCGCTATCCAAATTCGATTCCAGAAAAGCAAAGGTTGTAGAGTTGCGATTCTTCGGAGGCCTGAGCGTACAGGAAACTGCAGAAGTTCTTGAAATTTCAACCGACACGGTCAAACGCGACTGGAGACTGGCGAAGGCGTGGCTATATTGCGAACTGAAAGACCGGGGATGCCATGGATCCTGAACTTTGGCGCCGCATAGAAGAAATCTACGACAAGGCTCTCGATCTTGAGCCGGATCAGCGACAGCCTTACATTAATCAATGCTGTGCTGGGAACGAACGACTGCACAGGGAAATTGACCGTCTGCTGCAGGTTCATCATGAAGCCGAAGCCTTTATTGAATCTCCCGCCGTAGCGGTGGCCGCGAGAGCGCTTTTTGGAAAAAGCGCAGGAAGCTCCGCATATGCTCCAGGAATCATGGCGGCGGGCAAGCATTCAAAATATCCGCCCTGGTGGATGTACTTGCTCGGAGTAGCTTTTCTGATTTGCACCATAGGGCGCTATTTCGATTTCTATATTGAACCGGAATATCCGGGGCTTGCATGGAAGCCCGGCTTGAACCAGCTCACGAAAGCGAGCGAGGTCCTTGTTACGTCTGTATCGCCTGATTCTGCGGCGGCAAGAGCAGGAATCAAGGTTGGCGATTTTATCCAGGTTGCCGGTTCGGAGTTTCTTGATCAATCCCAACCTGGTTGGGGATATGGCTACTGGCAATCCGGCTACCCTTATCGCCTGCACATCAGGCGCGGAGAAGAGAGGAAGGAAATCCTTCTGAAGCTCAACAGAGCCTCATCATTCTTCAAATGGTTCACAGGCAGCATTACGAGAAATGCGATCCTTCTACAATCTTTTGTATTCCTGGTCCTGGCCTTGATCGTGTCGGTGTTGCGCTCTTATGACGCTTCAGCGAGGTGGGGCGCACTGATGATGGCCGTGGTTTCAATCACCCTGAGCTATGGAATTGCTTCTGCCAGCTGGTATAACACCATGATGGAATTTCCGCGTCCGGTCATGTGGCTAACGACGCTGGTTCCTACAATTTCTGCCGGCATGGTGCTGTCTGTCACCATTACATTTTTTGCCATGTTTCCCCGTAGATTATTCAAGCGATACTGGATCTGGGCGCTGGTATGGCTGCCGGCTGTCATTTTCATACCGCATGGCATTATTTCCAATCCCGAACCCGTTTACTCCATTCATTTCTCATGGCCGCGGTGGTACGAGGCTCTGGTCGGATTTGTTCTGCTGATCGGCCATTGTGCGGTTGTTGTTGTTGCGATCCTCAATTACAGGCGCCTTCGGGATCGCAATGAACGGCGGCGGGCCCGCATTATCTTTCTAAGTTTTATCGTCTGCATTGTCGGATTATCACCCCTTATCATGATGACGGCCTTCTATAGCCTTTTTGTAAGGCTTTTTGGTGGAATGAATGCCGGCACCACATCCCTGCTCAGCTGCATTGCGCTGACATCTCCTGTATTGATGGCCTACGCGATTCTCCGCCACCGCGTGTTTGACATCCGCGTGATGATCCGGCAGGGGGTGCGATATGCGGCGGCGCGGGGCGCTCTGCTCTCGCTTGTCCCCATTGTGGCGATCCTCATGGCGGGTGATCTGCTTCTGCACCGGAGTCAGCCGCTGGGAGAGATTCTGGATCAAAGGGGACTCCTGTATGCCGTGCTGGCAGGCGGAGGGCTGCTGTTGCATCTGTACCGGCAGAAATGGCTCACAGCGCTCGACCGGCGGTTTTTCCGTGAGCACTATGACGCTCAACGCGTTCTGCGCAGCGTCATCGATGAAATCCACGAAGCGCGCAGCTTCGAGAAGATCGCTCCCTCCGTAGTCTCCAAGATAGAGGCGGCGCTGCATCCGGAATTCACCGCGGTCCTGGTTCGCAGGCCCGGAGCTCCGAATTACCGGGTTCTGGCAGCGCGGGAGAAGGCGCCTCCGCCGATTCCGGCGGACAGCAAGCTGATTAGGCTGATTCGTCTGCTCGGGAAGCCGGTTGATATCTCGCAAAGCCAGACAGGCTGGTTGAGTAATCAGCTGCCGATGGAGGAAAGCGAGTTTCTGCGGCGGGCGCGCCTGGAGTGGCTGTTTCCCATCAGTCTCGCAGAAGGGCAGACGGAAGCGTTGTTGGCGGTAGGGCCGAAGCGTTCGGAATCTCCTTACTCGCGGGAGGATCAGGAGCTGCTGCAGGGAATCACAAGCAGCCTTGGCCTGCTGCTGGAGCAGTCGCCCGTTGTCGTATCCCTACGCAAGGGGTTTGAGGAGTGCCCCGAATGTGGAAGCTGCTACGACACCGGCTCCGGGAGTTGCAGAAAAGAAGGCGCAACGCTGACGCCGCTTCCTTTCTCCCGGTTGCTCGCCGAGCGGTATCGTTTCGAGCAGCGGCTTGGCGAGGGAGGAATGGGGGTGGTGTACCGTGCGTTTGATATGGCGCTGGAACGCCAGGTAGCGGTGAAGCTGATTCGTCCGGAACTTACGGTGAGCGCGGATGCGGCGGTGCGATTCAAGCAGGAGGCGAAGGCCGCAGCGAGCTTTACGCATCCGAATGTTGTAACGGTTTATGATTACGGGGTATCGGAGGAGCAGAGGGCATATATCGTGATGGAGTTGCTGCGCGGATCCACGCTGCGCCAGGCGCTGAGCGCTAAAGGAAGATTGTCGGTACAACACGCACTGGAGATTCTGAGTGGCGTTTGCATGGCGATGGACGCAGCGCACCGGAAGAGGATGCTGCACCGCGATCTGAAGCCGGAGAATATTTTTCTTGCTGATTCGGATGGCGTGCAGACGGCGAAGCTGCTGGATTTTGGCATAGTAAAAAAGATCGCGTCAGGCGAATCTGCGACGCTAAGCATCGGGCAGACAGGTCCGGGAATGCTTGTGGGCACATTGAAGTACATGTCGCCGGAAGAGCTGCGCGGAGAGCCGCCGGCGGAAAGCTGGGACCTGTGGGCGCTTGCGGTAGTGGCCTATGAAATGCTGACAGCCAAACATCCCTTCACCGGCTCGACATCGCCGGAAATCCGCAATGCCATCCTGGACGGCAGGATAATGCCATTACACGCACATTTTCCTGCCGCCCCCGAAGGCTGGCAACAATTCTTCGACAAAGCACTTGCCCTCGATCCCGCCTCCCGCCCTCAATCCGCCTTTCAACTCTTATCCGAATTCCGGAAAATTGAGATATCAGTTTAAGGCAGTGAGTATCCCATCGGCACTCATTGCACAGGCAAAAGATGCGGCTGCGCATCCGGGCACCGGCACATTGGTAAGCGTCGATTTTGCGGGAAATTACGGCATTTCAACAAGTTCCCTGGCAACCAACGGCAGCGGCAGATCAGAGACTAATGATTATGAGCAGGTGCAGACAGTGGATGTTATGCGATGCTCTGTTTGAAGTCCGACAGGAGTTGAACTGCGGATTGCGGGCGGGAGGCGGGATCATAGGCAAGCGCTCTATCGAAGAACTGATGCCAGGTCGCCGGGGCCTCGGGGAGATGCTTTTGCAGCGGCATTTTGTAGTCGTCCAGGATGGCGTTGCGGATTTCCGATGAAGTTGCTCTGGAAAAGGGGTGGACACCGACCAGCATCTCGTAAGCTACCACCGTTAATGCCCAAAGATCCCAGCTCTCCGCCGGCGGCTCTCCGCGCAGCTCCTCCGGCGACATGTACTTCAACGTCCCCGCCAGAACCCCCGGTTCCGTCAGCGCAACGCTCCGTGTGCTGAATTCTTCGCCGGCAATATGTTTGACTACTCCAAAGTCCAGGATCTTGACGGTTTCGACTCCCTCTGAATCCGTGAGAAAGATGTTTTCCGGCTTCAGGTCCCGATGCAGCAGTCTTTTCCGATGTGCCGCATTCACAGCCGCGCACACATCCTCCAATATCTCCAATGCGCGCTCCGCCGACAAACGGCCTGTTTCATTCATCAGCTGACGCAGCGTCATTCCCCGCAACAATTCCATCACCAGATAGGCCCCTTGCTTTTCCGATACTCCGTAATCGTGTACCGTCACCACATTCGGGTGACTGAAGCTCGCCGCAGCCTTCGCCTCCTGCCTGAACCGCAACGCCGCATCCGTGCTCGCCGTCAGTTCCGGCCGGATCAGCTTCACCGCCACCTGCCGGTCCAGTTCCGTATCCAGTGCCTGGTACACCATCCCCATACCTCCGGCGCCAAGGCGCTTTTCGAAACGATAGCGCTGCGCCAGAAGCCGCGGGAAAGGAAGCGGCGTCAGCACGGCCCCTTCCTTCCTGCAGTTGCCGGAACCGCTGTCGTAGCAGGTCCCGCACTCCGGACATTCCTCAAATCCCCGGCTGTCCGAGACAGCAATCGGCGACTGTTCCAGCAGCAAAGCCAGGCTAGTGGTGATCCCCTGCAACAATTCCTGATCCTCCCGCGAATAGGGCATTTCGGATCGCTTCGGTCCCACAACCAGCAGCGCTTCCGTCTGCCCTTCCGTAAGGCTTATCGGAAACAGCCACTCGAGGCGCGCCCGGCGCAGGAACTCGCTCTCCTCAGCAGGCAACTGCGTGCTCAACCAGCCCGACTGGCTCTCTGATATGTCAACGGGCTTGCCCAGCACACGCATGAGAGCGATCAGTTTGCTCGAGGCACTGATGGGTGGGGGCGCCTTTTCCTGAGCAGCCAGAGCCCGGTATTTCGTCTCTCCGGGGCGGCGAACCAGGACTGCGGCGAACTCCGGATGCAGAGCCGTCTCGATTTTTGAGACAACCGAAGGCGCGACCTTTTCGAAGCTGCGCGCTTCACGTATCTCCTCGATGACGGCGCGCAGGACTCTCTGGGCATTGTATTGCTCGCGGAAAAAGCGGCGATCCAGCGCATCCAGCCATTTCCGCTGACATAAATGCAGCGTCACGCCTCCTCCTGCAAGCAATGCATAGAGAAGGCCCCGCCGGCTCAGGATCGCCTCCAGCGTCTGGCTGCGGTGGATCAGCAGATCGCCCGCCATCAGGATTACGACAAAAGGAGCCAGCGAAAGCAGCGCGCCGCGGCCGGCTGCATATTGAACTCCCTGCCGGATCATCACGCGGATGTCAAACAGGCGGTGCTTCAGAATGGCATAAGCCATGGCAATTGGCAGAGCACAACCAAGGCAGGAAAGGACCAATAATATATTGTAGGGCGGAGACATTAACTGGGACACAAAGCTCCAACCGGGTAAATGCTTGGCAGCGGTTATGAACATGTAGCCCAGCACCGAGATCATTCCCCCGGCTACCAAAACGCGGATTCGTCTTCGGTCATTGAGATTGCGAAGAGCCCGATAGTTCATGATCAGGAACACAGCGATCGCTAACCAGCCGGCCAAGCCTGCAATGACTGCCAGATTGCGATACCAGTCCGGATACCATTTGGGGAATGAATAGAACCGGAGATATCCGGAAAAGACAATCAATGGAACCAACATGGCAGCCGGCAGCCAGAAAAGATGCCATATCCAGCGCTGATGGAACAACCTTCGCGGGAAAAGGGCGGCGAATGTGATGCCGATCGAAACAAATAATCCTTCACAAAGGCCGGGGAAGAGCACAACCAGCCAGCTGAACGGGCGCGGCAGGCTGACAACAATGCTGAGCCATCCGTAATCTAAATTGAATCCGTAAATGATTATTATCCCCAACGCCGCGAGAAACAGTGCTCCCATTCTGGCGGTGATATCATCAGGCTTGCGGAAAGCGATAATGGCAGCCAGAATAAACTCCAGTATGGATATTAAAAGTGAAACCAGCGGCGGCCTCAGGCGGGGCAGGATTATCCAGTTTTTTAAAGGCATTCGCTGAATCGTCAGGTTGATGAACCGGCTCTCTTCCCTTCGCCTGACTTCAATGCGATAGGTGTGCCCGTTCTTCCAGTAATACGGACCCGTATCGGGTTGACCCGGTACCTGGAAGAGACCGTCGGAGTTTTGGGGCAAGAGGATATCTCCAGGCTCAGCTCCTGCTTTGGCCGCGGCGGATCCGGGCTCCACGGTCCTGATCAGGAGTTCCGTCATGCCGCTTTGGTTTTTGATGGTTTGTAGAGTCCAACCCAGATTTGAATCGGGGTATGCGAAACAGCCATAATAGCGAACAGCGGCGCAGATCAGGAAAACGGCAGCGATCAAGTACATCCACCCGGGAGCGTGTTTGCGTGTTCGGATCCCTGCAACATCGATATCGGTTTGAAGTGCCGTGGATTCTATGGCCATGGCCTCCTTCCCGCCAAAGAGAACCTTTGCCGCGATCTCAACAGCAGGAGATTCGATAAAGGATTCCGCTGCAGGCTGGTCCTGCAGCAGCCGGTCGACTTCCTTGCGCAGACGATTGTCGCCGGCGCAGCATTGGTCAAGGTAAGCCCGGCGTTCCGCAGGTTCCATTGCGAGAGCTTTGTAGTAGATCTCCTCAATCCGGCGCCAGAGTTCTGGATCCATTTCATTCCCGATCTTTCAGTTCACAATGCAGCCAGACCTTCGCCATTCCCCAATCCCGCTTCACCGTATTCAGTGAAACGCCCAGTACTTCCGCCGCTTCCCTCTCGCTCAGTCCGCCGAAAAAGCGCAGTTCCACCACCTTCGCCTTTCTGGCGTCGAATCCGGCCAGGGCGTTCAGCGCGGCATCGAGCTCAACCAGATCGGTATCGTGTCCGGAGAAGACGGGCAGATCCGAGTCAAGAGGAACCTGCGCCATCTCACCACCGCGCTTCCGGCTTCCGTGAGAGCGCGCGATGTCCACGAGAATGCGGCGCATCAGTTTGGCGGATATGGCAAAGAAGTGCGTCCGGTCCTTCCATTCGATCTGCTGCGCTTTGACAAGCTGCAGAAAGGCTTCGTGAACCAGAGCCGTTGTCTGCAGGGTGTGGTTGGCGCGCTCGTGCCGCATATAACGATGCGCGATGCGGCGGAGTTCTTCATAAACCAGCGGTATGAGTTTATCCAGGGCAGTCCTGTCACCATCACACCATGCATGGAGCAAAGAAGATATCTCTTCGGCAGAAGATTGCATCAACGCATCCCTTGCTATCCGGAAAAATCATCCCCTGAATTTTGATTATTATATACCCAATCCCAATTCTTAGAGTCGTCAAGCCTATGAGCGGCATTTTACTCTAAGACTCAAAGACTCGAAAAATGTTGCTTCCGCATGGGTCTTTCTTGCCTCCATTTCCGCATTAACGAATAGAAACATTAAAACTTCATTAATGGAGGAGACCATGAGAAAGGCAACAATCATTGCTTTGTTTTGTTTAATGTTGACGGGAATTGCCATTGCCGGCGATTCCGGCAACGGATGCAAACTGCAGGGAACATGGATTGGAGAGGTCCCGATGCCCCCGTTTACCAATCCCGACGGCTCCGTGTTTATGTCCACATTTATGGTGACCTATCATGGGACAGGAGACAATAAAGGCACAGAGGTTGTCGAGTGGATCAACCTTCCCCCGGGGTTCCTTCCGAAGGGCGTATCTGCCAGCATGGAACGCGGTGTCTGGGAAAAATCCGGCCCCAACAGATATGACTACACAACTCTGGTCTATCGGATTTGGGATGCAACAGGCCAAATCGTGCTGATCCTTCGAGCCAGCGGCACAAAAATCCTGATAGACTGCGACACAATGTCCTTAGAGACTACATACGAGTTCCTTCTTCCCGACGGAACCATTATCGGCTGCAGTTCCGGAATCGTTGAAGGCAGCATTCATCGTATGCGCGTGCAGAAACAACCTGTCTGCGAACTTGAGTAGGCGCGTTGATCGGAGAATGACGATCCTGAATAAATATCACTCCGGCAGAGCCGGAGGCTTCAGGTTGTGAGCCGCTCAAAGCAGCAGACCCTTCTATGAGGGCCAGACAGCAAAGCCCAGGGCTTGCGCCCTGGGCTGGAGTTTATACATTTTGGAGGCGGCAGCAGCCGAAGAATTCGTCCCGTTAGGGACGAGTTGATTTTAGCCCGGCGCTTCAGCGCGGGGATTCAGCGGCAAAAATGAAACAGAGTCCCATAGGGACGACTGATTGGATATGTTGTTTCATATGATGAAAAATATGTTTGAGGGTGAATTCAATCGTCCCTGCGGGACTCAATTGTTTATTTTCTGCGGTCCCGGGATCCCGGCACTAAAAGTGCCGGGCAAAAATCATTCCCTCCCTGACGGGACGTCCATCTCCCCAAAATATGTATAAACTCCATCTTTCGTCCTGACGGAATGAGGCTACTCCGGCCCGGACAACGTCGGCGAGTCAGGCACAATCTTCGCTTCACTGCCAAATTTTCTGAAATCGCTGTAAGTGATGGTTTCCTCGATTCGGACGGAACTCCCCGGATAGTGAAGGTACTCGTCCGCGTGTGTCCAGACCGGGAACCAATATTTGCCATCGATCATCTGGCGAATGGTCTCAAATTCAGGGAATTTATTGCGGGTGGTTTGAGGTACTGCTTTCCCGACCGTTTTAACGATCTGCAGGTCCTGATCGTCCACCCAGATCTTGCCCTGGAAATATAAGCTCCCCTTTTTAATCTTCTTCGGCTTAACGGAGAATACATAGCAGTCCAGTTCATCGGCTTTCTCTTTACCCCTGTATTTCACTTCATAGAGTGGAAGATCTTTTGCCGTTAAAGCAAAGGGATTGATGTTTTCAATTATCTCTTTATCTTCAGGAGAATATCCGACGCTGCGCAGTCTCCCCGTTGTCCGGACGGTTTTTACTTCGCGAGTGCCGTCGTCATTGAACACAACTTCGGATTCTATCCTCATTGTCTCCCTTGTCGGCACACCGTTCACCGATAGAATGCGGATGACGGCTATCTGCCTGTACATGTAATGCATCCAGGCTTCGTAAAACTCGGACTCCTTTTGCGTGAACTGCCGGATGATTTGCTCGGGAGACAGGTCCTGTTTGGTAACCGATTGGGACTCGGGCGCACCTGAAACCGGTTTCTCCGCATATCCCGTCCATAGCAGGATGGCCATAGTCACAATACATACCTTTTTCACTGCTACACCCCCTCCCCGCATTAGATCCATCCAACTGTAAATTATCTCACGTTCTGTGCAATTTATAAGTGCAGCAGATTGCCGCCGCCATGATTCCGCTTGATCACATAGATGGATTTATTGGTGACGCCAAATCTGTTTTGAACCAATATGCGACGCGGCGATATAATAGCCGACAACGATTACGGTACCATGCAAATCGATCCACAATGTTATTCTGACTGCATTGGGAAAAGGGTATGGATATGAAATCCCTTTCAGTCGCTCTGTTTATTATTGCTGCAGCAGCTTCTACCTATGGAGCCGAATGGTATGACAATCTGCCTCCGGGCATTAGGGGGCAGGAAGAATGTTTCCGGTACTATCCATCCGTTGGCACACTTTGCCGGGCGGAATGAGGACAATGATATGAAAAAATTTATGATTGCGCTGACTTGTTTGATACTCAATATCCTTTTTGCCGTTAATCCGGTATTGGCGGCAAGCTATGCTGATGATCGAGCTGCCATTATCGATTTGCAGGGACGCTACCTGTTTGCCCTGGACTTTCAGGATGCTGCAACGTATGCATCAACGTTTGCCGAAGATGGGGTCCTCAATTGGGCGCAAGGGGAGATCAAAGGCCGTAAAGCAATCTATGAATTCATGTCCTCAGGCAAATATAATCCGGCAAAAAATGCCAAGAAGGGCAAATGGCCGGCGGCCTCCCGCCACTTTGTTACAAACCAGGTGATCAAGGTGGAAGGCGATACAGCCAGGGCCTTAACATATTGGTTCCAGGCTACCAATAATACGGCTGACCGGCGCACCATGGTGTTGGGTTTGTTCGGCCACTATGAAGATGAGCTGGCAAAAATTGACGGCCAGTGGTATTTCAAGAGCCGAACCATTTATAACGAAGGGCTGGAAGGCCGTCACAAGGCGGGACAAAAAAATCCCGCATGGTAATTGCCTTTATGCTTCATCACGCTGAAGCGCGGGAATGTTGCCACAGCGGGGCGACTTTTTGATATCTCGGGGTCGGGGTCGGTATCGGTATCGGGGTCGGCTTTTAGTCATGGAGCATATCAATTGTG
>JAFGIY010000078.1 GCA_016929335.1 Acidobacteriota bacterium
CACAATTGATATGCTCCATGACTAAAAGCCGACCCCGATACCGATACCGACCCCGACCCCGAGATATCAAAAAGTCGCCCCGCTGTGCGGGGCAGGCTGAAGCCACGGTTTCTAGCCGTGGTCGATCACTTGCAGCTGTTTTAATAGAAAAACCTCTATGCAAAACGCAAAGAAGTCATGAAAAGCATCTATTCTCAGAGATATCATGCGCCGCCGAAGGCTGCGTGCTTTCCTATCTCTTCTATCTGGATACCTCTGTCGAGCATCAACGCAGGAAGCAGAGAAGACAACTTAACTCCCCGAGGAGGCTGTGGTACACTCTCTCCGCAATTCGTTTCTGGCCTGTTTAGAAGAGTCAGAAGTTTAATCATGCGCCTGTAGCTCAGGTGGATAGAGCAACGGTTTCCTAAACCGTGGGCCGCAGGTTCGAGTCCTGCCAGGCGCACCAGCTAATGGTATCTCCTGTTCGAATTTAGGTTTGAATTCCCTTTCCAAAGAATGTTACATGCACCTTCGCAAAGGTTGCATGGCCGGAAAATGTCCTGAAATAGTAGGGCCTTCCTCTGGACTATATAATTGCACGGACCATTGCTGTTTCCTGGAGCCTCCGGGCAGGCATGATTTCCGACAGGATTTCCTTCTTTGAGTCCAGCCGCTAAATCCAGGCAAAAAGCGTCGGAAAACTTTACAATTCAAAATTCCAATTTGCTTGTTGCAAATCATTGACGCATCATGGATTAGAACACTGATTGCCATTTGTTGAATCGATGCCTGTAAAAATGCTTTACGAATTGCAGGATTCTGCAATTGGCCTGCCTAAAGGAGCCGCCCATAACAAAATCGCTATAAAGCTTTGCATTTAATGGGTTAATACGATGCTATCAGATATTTATTTGATATCCGGCATAATTGGATAGGATATTGCTCCCACCAGTAGCGAAATTCCTATGTAAAAAGGAGAATAATCACCATGAATTTCAAATGCCTATTGGCTTTTGCGATTTCATTATTTATGGCTTCAACATTCTGTTATGCAGATCCAATTATGACCGTTACGGTTGAACCGGAGACTTCGGCTACGTGGCCTGAGGGCACGACTTATAGCGGAATGCAATGGAATGGGTCAAGCTGGATTACCGTAGACCTTACATCACAAACCGGCGACCCCTTGGGACCGTTTGCCGGAGATTCGGTGACTTTTCGCGGATGGATGTTGGGAGGGAGCTCGGCAAAATATGCTCCTGATTCAGGTCTTTATCTCGTATATCGATATAAGCTGGAATTTGATCAAATGGTCAATATCTCATCGATAATAGTACAGGGTTCGGCATTCTGGCCTATTGTTGACTGGTCAAAGTTTCCGACTCCGGGCTGGATTGTCGAGCCATCGCTCTTGCGATTACTAAATTCTTCTCTAAATGTAATAGGCCAAATCCAGACTCTTGACTTTAACTCTGCCGGCTCGACATTCACTCTGAACCCCTGCTGCGCAAATGGGACCGTTTTCTATTTGGACGAATACGATACAAGCTCAGTGTGGCGATACCGCAGCAATATAGAAATAGATGCAACAGCCGTTCCCGAACCCGCCTCTCTCCTTCTTCTCGGCGCCGGCCTTGGCGTAATTGGCCTGGCTGTCTGGCGCAGAATGAAATAGCAGGTTTCATCTAATATATGCAGCTCATTCCGGGCCGCTCTTCGGGGCGGCCTTTTTCTTCTTTTGCGGAGACCGCTTGATTCGTGATCCTGATCACCAACCGGGCCTCTCCCCTTTTCAATAAACGGACGATAAGCATAGCAGGGCAGTCGCAGGCAGTTCGGTTGAGAATCAAGAGGAAAAAGCCTCAACCAATCCAACCATACCGACTGCCCCCTTTATTGAAGTCCTGCCGGCTCCGGTCCCCACCTTCTCGCTTATGCACGATCCATCTTTAGCCCGGTACAAATATCTTGCCTGTCCGTGGATGTGGACTTCAGCCCCTATTTTTTCCCGGCAGGATCGGAAAATTTGGTGAATGGGACTCGGCAGTGTATTCTTCATTACGTGGAGAATGATTCAAGAGGATCAATCCATCCATAGGTCAACAATCACTGCTGATAAGGGTTCGCTCCAAAATGCAGACTTCTTTTTGTGCGATCCCTGGGCAAACCGGAAGGAGATTGCATTTTGGATAAAGTTGAGAATGGCAACTATATCAGTGTGGAATATACCGGGACTTTGGGAAACGGCGAGGTCTTCGATTCCAGCCATGGACGCCGGCCATTGGAAGTGCATATGGGCGCCGGAAAGATGATCAAAGGATTTGAAGATCAGCTTATGGGAATGGCGCTGAATGAAAAGAAGATGTTTACGCTTTCCCCGGAAGATGCTTACGGGCAAAGGAACGAAAACCTGATGCAACCCGTTCCCAGATCGGAAATTCCCCCGGATATGAATGTAGAGGTCGGCATGATCATCGGGCTCACGACCTCAGATGGACACAGGGTCCCGGCCCGTATCGCTCAATTGGATGACACGCAATTGATCCTCGATCTGAACCATCCTCTGGCCGGCGAGTCGCTGACATTTGAAATCGAAGTTGTGGGTATCAGCGGCACTCCCACTCAGAGGTCCACGAGTTGCGATTCCGGATGTGAGAGTTGCAGCAGCTGCGGTGAATGATCTAGCTGAATCATTCCGAAATCGGATTTTTCGGGATAGCACTTGGAGCCTTGGAGTTAACTTCAAGGCTCTATGTTTTGAATCTTGTATCCGGGAGCCGAGGGCGAATCGTTGCTGGGACTGATCATCATCGTCGTTTTGCTTTTTCTTCTCTTCAATCCGAAACTGCTGCCTCACATCGGGACATGGCTTGGGGGACGCTCTCGCAAGCCGTATCGCCAGGCCAAGTGGATGTGGACTTCTTTCGCAGGATCGGAAGACGAGGCGATCCGGGCGGAAAGGGAATACGGTCGCGAATGCTCACTGGCTTTTGCCGCACAGTTTCCGGCAAAAGCCTCGAAGGCGGATCAGGCATTCGTGGAGAGTATCGGGAGCAGGCTCGCCGGCGCCGCAAAAGATCCCCGGCGCCGGTTTGATTTCATGGTGGCTGAAAGCGCCCCGGCCAACGCTTTTGCGCTTCCGGGAGGATTCATCTTTATTACGACGTCCCTGCTGGATCTCTGCGCTCGCGACCGCGACGAGGTCGCGTTTTTCCTCGGTCACGAAATCGGGCATGTCGTTCACGGGCACGCGCGCGACCGCATGACGGCCGATACGTTTCTGAAAGCCGTTTCGGCGCGATTGCCGGCAGCCGGGCGCATGATCGGTGAAGTAGTCCGTAAAGGATATTCCCAGGAGCAGGAGATGGAGGCTGATCGGGAAGCGATTCGCCTCGCGGCGGGCGCCGGATTCAATGCACGGGCGTCGCTATCCGCAATGAAGCGGCTGGAGAAAGTTGCCGCAGATCCTTCGGGATTTGCAGAATATCTGTCTTCTCACCCGCCGTTGGCCGAGCGGCTGCGGAGACTGGAAATATCGCTTGGATGAAAGAAGCGTGGCCACGCATTGGATCCGCCGGCGCATGCCTGCGCGTATGGAATAAGAGTCGCGGATATCGGTTATTTTTGTGGAGAAACAGACTGCGGAGCAGGATTCACGGCTCTTTTCCCGGTGTCCCGGTATCTCCGGTTTCCTCGGCAGCCTTTTCTTTACCAGGCGGCTCTGCGATCTTTTGTGAGACCCTGACATTAAACAGCTTAAAATCTGAATACACATGCGTATTGCGGAGCACTCTGCCATCCCAGTGAACGGTAACGATCACCTGGACGGGCAACCAGAATGCCTGTGTTTTTTGATCAAGCTGAACCTTGTCGAAGTCTATCTGCGTCCCCAATTTGTCCAGCTTGATTTGGGGCAGAGGTGTCAGCAGATCCGAGACAAGATGGATGATCTGGTAATTCCTCGCATCAATCCATACCATCCCCTGTTTGAATGTCGCCTGGACGTTTCGCCCGCTTTGAAAGAGTCCGGGTATCCGGGATCGAGCCGGAATCTGCTCAAATGCCATCACGAAGGTATCACGGCCGTTTAATTTCTGGCGTCCGAGCAGGCGGAATGAACTTCCGTACTGATGAACCGGATGAAATATCAGCGGAGCGGATACAAATCCTGATGTCAGCATGTATCCTTTGTCCAATCCCAGCTGGGAAATCTCGTGCCCCTGGGCATCGGAGCGATATTCGTCGAACGAAGGGTCACTTTTATCAACGGCGCCCGCGCATAGGTAAAGATACTCAAACCTCCGGCTCGGATCGGCTTTTCCCCCAGGATTCAGCTTTTCCAGCTGAACCTTTTCCACAGCGGAAATATTGAGAAGATTCGCGAAGAGCCTGGAGACGTTCTCTCCTACGGCAGCGAGAATTTCGTTAATTTCAGCCTGGTCATTAACCGGTTCAAAATCCGGCAAATCCAGCGGAGGATTGTGTAGATAGTCGATGGATTTCTCCCCCGGCGTCTTCGCCTTTTCAACTGCCTGGTAGGTTGATGTCAAAGACGACTGTGCGCGGACGTCACCTTGTCCGCCGGGAGTGGCCGGGAAAAGAGCTAAAAAAGCATATGTGAGAATCAATCCAAACTTATCTCTCAATGTACACAATCTCATCCGGAGAGCCCGTTATGCGCACAAGATACTCTCATCTCTGCACTGATGCAAATGCTTGGCATGTGAATGCGGCGGGATAAACTGATACTATATGAACAACAATAAAGCTGATTGATTCACTTTGGGCAAATTTGCGGCTTGGAGTCTTTGAGCTTATAAAACTCAAAGACTCAAAGGCTCAACGACTCAAAGGAGCTACAGCTGATGTGGGCATCTTCTGGGCTCTTTCAATCCTCGGGAGGCGGACAGATGGCGTTTCCAGTGTGTCATCGAACAGCAATACTTGCGGCTCTGATACTGCTTCCCGCACTCACCCAATTTCCGCAGGATAAAAAGACCAGAGATGAATCTTCGGAACAGACTCCATTGACCTTCAAGGTTCCAATCGGTGTCGTTGTCGTAAATGCAAACGTTACGGACGAACGGGGGAATCCCGTCACGGATCTGACCCGGGAAGATTTCAGAGTATATGAAGATGGAAAGCTGCAGAGTATCCAGACTTTTGCTCTGGAGTCCTACAATCCGGCCAATTCGGATGAGAAATCGTCCGTCGAACCTGCACTGAGCGCGACTGATGCCGCGGAACCGGGCTTCAGCCGCCCTCGTTTGATCTCCATCATGATCGATGATGTAACCTCCTCGACGGAGGATAGTTGCCTGCGGGTGGCGGAGGCTGTAGCGAGCTTCATTGAAAATGACATGAATCCCGGAGATCAGGTCGGGATCTGGTCCGGCTCAGGCAAAGTGAATTATCCATTTTCGAATAATAAACAAATGCTGCTCGAGCAGGTTGCCGTTCTGCCGAAGAAACTCAACCGGTCCAGAGTGGAGCGATCGGAATGCCCGGTGCTCACGGACCTGCAGGCTCAGAAGATTGTCAATAACCGGGATCCCGATTCTCTAAATATAGCCGTCCAGGAATCCATGCGGTGTTTGATGATGGATTCGGAGAGGAAGCCGATGGATCAGGGGGAAGCCGTCGCTTCGGCCGTCAAGAAGATGAATATGCTCTCGGCTGCGGAAAGCCATGCGCGTATGGAGGCATCCAGACAATACCAGGAGACAATGTATCGAAATCGCAATTTGCTCGCTGTTCTCCGCCGGCATCTGCGATCGTTGAGACACTTCGATGCCGGCAAGAGCCTGATATTCTTTTCGGGAGGATTCCTGCATCAGGACCTGGTCTTTGAGCTCCAGGATGTCGTTGAGCAGGCGCTTCGTTCCGGTGTTGTGCTGAACACCGTCGACATCCGCGGCGTGTACGATCCGTCTTATATTCCGGTCGACGAGCGGATTGTCACAACCGGCAGTCTTTTTTCACGAAAGCGGGAGGAATACAGAACGGACGCAGCATCCCGGGAGGAGCCCCTCAGTCAAATGGCAAATGACACCGGAGGCTTCTTTTTCCACAACAATAATGACATTTATAACGGGATTCGGCAGATCTCCGGCCGCCAAGAATATTACTATATCCTGACATATGCGATCCCGCCGCAAAAACCCGACGGCCGCTTCCATGCGATAAAAGTGGCAGTCACACGGCCCGGCGTTCAGGTTTCCTATCGCAAAGGATATTATGCCCCCAGAGAGGAAGTGACATTTGAGCGGCGGAAAACAGAAGACATCCTGGAGGCACTGCAGGCTCCCGGTGATCTCAACGAAATTCCGATGACTCTGTCCTACAACTCCTATCAGGATGACGATACAACCTATAACATTTCTCTGTTGATGAAAATCGGGATCAAAAACTTGCGTTTCCTCGACGAGGACTCGAGGCACAAGAACATGATCAGCATGGTCGTGGCGGCCTATGACGAGGCGGATCGATATGTGAACGGAGTCGAGAAATCGGTCGATTTCAGGCTGACGGATGCGAGCTATATCGACCTTCTTGATCGGGGCGTCACATCCAGAATTGAGCTCAAGCTTCCCATCGGCCGTTACAGAATCAAGGCGGTCGTGCGTGAGGCTGCTCAAGGGAAAATGAGTTCTTTGACAAAGGCAATCGATATCCCTTAGCGATGCGCGGCTTGAAGCCAAACATCTTCATTTCGAATTAAAAGGAGGCCTATGTCAGTCAGACAGGACAAAGCCCGTTGCATGCGGTATCTCGCCGGATTCCTGTGTCTCGCGGTGCCTGCTGTATCCCTTTGTATCCTGAGCCTGCCGGGGGCAACATCCCCTGCGGCTCAATCCGATGCCGCATTCAAAATACGTGTTGATGTCGAGTTGGTGACGGCGGAAGTCGTTGTGCTGGATAAAAAAGGAAAACCGGTGCACAACCTTAAAAAAGAGGATTTCCGGCTTTATGAGGACGGGAAGCAACAGGAGATTGCCAGCTTTGATGAGGTTGCGGAAGAAGCCGCAGCAATTGTGGATCCGGCTAATATCGATCGGAATGTCCCTCGCGGCAAAACCGTCCTGATCCTGTTTGACGACAGCACGATCACGGCCACTCATACCAAAATGGCGCGCGACTCTGCGGAAAAGTTCATAAAGGAACATATGCGTCCCTTCGATTTCTTTGCCGTAGCCGCCTATGACCATTCCTTGCATGTTCTCCAGAGTTTCACCGACGATCCTGAAAAGATATTGGCAGCCATTCGCGCTCCTGCCGTGTCGGGCAGCGCAAGACGCGAATCCGCGATGGATCAGCCTCCGCTGGAGCGTCAGATGGAACCTCAGCAGCCATCGAAGCGGGACGCAAGTGATTCCCGGATTCCCGACGCTTATATGAGATACCAGTCCGAGTCCTTTTTCCGGGCTTTGGATGCGCTGAGCCGGTCTGTCGAACGGATCCGGGGCCGCAAATCCATTCTTCTATTTTCCGAAGACATCTCTCTCAGCGATGAGAGCCGCTCTCTTTACCAGAAAGCATTGAATTCCGCCAGGAAAGCCAACGTGGTCTTCTATACGATCGATACCAAGGGACTGGAATCGAAGCTGTTTGGAGCGATCCATTCTCCTCTGAAAAACAAAGAGTCGCAGGCGTTCCTGAGGACTGCATTCATGCCCGGCGGGATGTTTCAGCAGCAAGGCGGACAGAAGGATGGCGGCGGAAGCGGCAGTGGAGGCAAAGGAGGAGGGACAGGCGGCGGTTCAGGTTCCGGAAGTACCTCCACTCCCTCTTACGATCGCAGAGGCGATGCGATCAACGATCCCCGTACCGCAGGACACCCGGATTTTGGATCGGAGGCCATGAGGATGGAGAAAGAAGTGCTGAGGTCCTTTTCTTCAGAGACGGGCGGTTTCCCGATTTACAATACCGCCAATTTTGACCAGGAGCTCGCCAAATTGGACGAGCAGCTGAGCAACTATTACATCCTGGGCTTTCAGTCCGGCAATCCTAAGCGGGACGGATCTGTTCGCAAAATTGAAGTCAAAACGGATTTGAAAGGCGTGACCCTGAGGTATCGGAAGAATTATGTCGACCGGCGCCCTCTGGATACTCTGGCCAGTTCCAGGGAAGAAAAATCTTTGCTCAATGCCATAGCATCTCCTGCATCTGCAGTGCGGCTGCCCCTGTCTTTTCGTGCACTCTATTTTTATGAGACGCCCGGCCTCACACGGGTTCTGATTTCCTCCAAAATCGGTCTGGAGAAAGCTGAGTTCAAGAAGAAGGGAGGCCAGCTCTCTTGCAGTCTCAATGTGATGGGCGTGGCGTATGCCGAGAATGATACGGTTGCCGCCCGGTTCAGCGAAACGGTGCCCGTGTTTATCAATGAAGAAAAGGATCGGGGCCTTCCAAGAACTTTTGCTTACAGCAATTACTTCAAGTTACGGCCTGGAAAATACCGTCTGAAGCTTGCGGCCTCAGATGGAGCAAATAATCTCGGATCTTTGGAGCAGCCGATGGATATACCCGCACCCGTAGAAGGCCAAATTGCAGCAAGCAGCCTGGTGGTAGCGGAAAGAGTGTCTCATCTGCCCGCGCTGATTCAGAATATCCAGGCTAAACTATTGGACGAAAGCGACCCTCTGGTGTATTCAGGGATGCAGATATCTCCAAGCATTGAGAACAAATCACCGGTTGGCTCGCCTCTCGCGGTCTTTTTCAAGCTGTACAATCCTGCAGGCGGCCTGGATCATTGGAAAGCGGAAGTTAAAGCAAAGCTTTTGAACGAAACGGGGAGGGAGTATACCTTGCCTCCTATCTCTTTGGAAAACGATCCGTCTCAATCCCTGAATACAGCGGCGACGATCGCCTGCACGCTCAGGTTTAAAGACATGGAACCCGGAAAATACAGGTTGATTATCGAAGCCACGGATCCCCAATCGTTTATAAATGCGACTGTCCAAACGGATCTGGAGTTGTGTGTGATGGATGAAAATGGACACCCATCGTTTTTGAGGTGAAAATGGACACCCATCGTTTTTAATTTTTATCAATTTCAGCTTAGAGCTCTTGCGGGAAAAGGTTTTTAGGAATGAATGGAACTCTTGGGTACAGCAAATCGGTATGCGATCAGGGCAGGAGAGTGATCACCGGCATGGCTGGCGTTATATGATGTTGAAATATATCAAGCGATTGAGGAGATCACGCGAGTTCTCCTGTGGCTGGATTGGCAGAAGGATATAATCTAAGCCAATTGCGGCCGCGAAGCAGAAAAAGCGGCTTGAGCCATGGAAACACCCGAGACCCATCGCTTGCCGAGGCGATTCGCAAAGCTGCGCAGATTGGAAAGCAATCCGGCGGCCAGACGAAATTTGGATCCGAAATGAGAAATTGTATCAGGCCATGCTTGTGGATTTGCACCGATGCGCCACAAAATCGGTGCAAGACCGGGATCGATGGCGCCTCGCTTTCCCTCTCTTAGCATGCGTCCGGATAGATCCACGAGGTCGAAATACTGAGCTGCCGTCATTTGCAGGATACCGCGACGTTTGGAATCCGATTGGATGGGGCATAGCCAACATGAGGAATTGCAAGGAACCGGATTATCATTTGAATAGACCTCAGCATTTTCCTGATTCTGCAGCTCGCCACTGGAAGAGGCAACTTGATTGCTTTGAGAAGATTTGCCGGGAATAGAGCCTGGCAGCATCGTTTCTCTATGCCAGGCGCGGATTCGTTCCTGAATGCTGGTGAAGTCGCTTTCCTCCGGAGTGAAAGCGATGCCGGCACGGATGGGATTCAGATCCACATACACCATGCAGGCGGCGATGGCGGCTTCATCGAGCAGAGCCTGGCATTTGAAGCGCGATTCCCAGAACCGGCCTTTGACTCCATCTTCTTTGTTTGCCTTGCGGGCGATGAATTCGTCGAGGCAGGCCATGAACCAGCTGAGGCTGCACAGTCGGCGGCGCAACTCCGCAATACGTTCCGGACAAGCGGTCAGCGCCGAGATCTGCTGCTCGGGGGGCGGCAGGGCATTAGGGTTATGTTTGTCACGTCGGGGGAAGAGGGTCAGCCAGCGGGTGGCCACTTCGTGATCGGACCATGTGGCGACGATATCGGGGCGAGTGCGGAGAATAGAGTGAAAGTGATTGATCAGGATTGCATAGGCGCAGACCTCGATGGCGAAAATATCGGCGAGGTACCGTAACCTTTCTACAATCCACGCTTTGCGGTGGGAGAAGTCGCGTTGTGTTACGGGGTCGTATCCATACAGAAATGCACGCCGGACGCACCGGTTGAAACAGTGGTAGACGCCCTCTTGCCCATCCTGGACATATTGGCTTCGCGGCAAAGTCATGATTCACCTCTTTTCATATAATTAATGGCGATCTCATGAAATGAGCTAAAAAAAATTTGAAAGAAAATGGATGTCCAAATATGCTCCCAAATATGCTCAAATAAATGGGTGTCCATATTTTCGCTTAAATGAATGAGTGTCCATATTTGTCCATGTTTGGGGGGCGGGGGGCAAAGGATGAATCGCAAGGAGTTTTTAGCGGGGATTGGGAAAGTGTGCGCGTGTTCGTGTGTCGGCGCATTGGCGGCAAGTCTGGATGCAGCAATGGCACAGGAAAGCACGAAACAAACTGCCGGAAAGCCACGGGGCCAGGAGAGGATCGAGTTCACGGAGAAGTGGGCTGTCCGCTTTTTTCAAGTATTGGACACCCACCTGGATGAGCCTATCCGGAAGAAAATCATGGTGGCCAACGGCAGGGCCTGTCTGCTCGAATGGCAGAAAGAGACGAACCGGAAACCGCAAACGACGCCGCTTACTCTGGAAGATTTGGCAAAACGTGTGGAGACAAGCGGTTCCTCGGATTATCGGATCGACGGCAACATTATTTACTTCCAGTTCAATTCGGCCGCGGAGACTGGGAATCCGTCACCCGAGAACCACTGTCTATGCCCGATGGTAGAAACGAATCCGGCCGGACTGTCCCCGACCTTTTGCCTATGCTCGCTCGGCTATGTCAAGGAAATGCATGAACAGATGCTCCAGAAGCCGGTCGAGGTTGAACTGCTGAGCTCGGTCCTGCGCGGCGATCCACGGTGCAGGTTCAAAATTACCGTTCCACAGGCATAAATAGTAAGTATCTCTGCATGAAAACTGCGTAATTGGGTGTCCACGAATTTCATTGGAAAACTGCATTATTGGGTGTCCACGGCTTCCACCGCTTTCTTGGGTGTCCACGGCTTACCACAGGTTATTGTTCCGAATGATTTTCGCGGCAACAAATGTTATCCTCCACAATCCCGGCACGAAGAGGGACTGACTCTCTATTGATGAGGTGAGAAGATGACAGAAATGCAATCAGGCGGGTTGGCAAAGGCTGAGAAATATTATTCCGACTATGGGTTGAGAGCCCGGGAATTGAAGAACGAAGGCAGGAAAGTCATCGGGTATCTGTCCGCTCTATGTCCCGTGGAAATCCTCACGGCGGCGGGCGTTGTTCCTGTGCGGCTGAAAGGGAACGTGTCGGAAGCCGTCACCAAAGCGGACGCCTACATGGAGACGATGATCTGCCCCTTTGTGCGCAACGTCTTCGATGCGGCACTCAAAGGCAGATATGGATACCTGGACGGCATGGTCCTGGTGCATCAATGCGACAGCATCGACCGGACCAACGATGTGTGGCGCTATAATCTCGGCTTCCCGTACTGGCACTTTGTCAACTATCCCCACGTGACCGATGATCCTTCCATCGAATTCACCATCGAAATCCTCCGCATCTTCATCCGGACGCTCGAGAAATTCACCGGCAGGGAGATCTCCGATTCGGCGCTCGCCGAAGCGGTCCGCGCGCATAATGAGAACCGCAAGGCAATGCGGGAGCTTTACAGCCTGCGCAAGGAAGACGTGCCGCGCATTTCCGGCGCCGAAATGATGAAGGTCCTCATCGCCGCGATGAGCCTGCCTGTGGATGAGTCCACCGTCCTGATAAGAAGCATCATCGAAGAAGTAAAACAACGCGCTCCGGTCTCCGGCAAAAAACCGGCGCGCATCATGCTCATCGGCGATCAGATAGACGACGCAGCCATCATTAACGCCATCGAGGACGCCGGCGCGTTTCTGGTCATGGACGATCTTTCGACGGGAAGCAAGCTGTACTGGGGCGATGTCGATGCGACCGCCGATCCGGTGCAGGGCATTGCCGACCGCTACCTCAGGAAACTGAAGTTTCCCACGACCTTCGTCGAAGGGAACACCTACGCGGAAACCCTCGAGGTCCGCTTCGGCCACATGCGGCAGTACATCAAGGACTTCAATGTAAACGGCGCAATTCTCTTCATTTATAAGTACTGCGATCCTTTCGGCTTTGAAGTCCCTGCGATAAAGAGCTTCATCGAATCCGCCGGGACGCCGGTCCTGTACATCGAAGACGAATACAACACGTCGAGCCTCGGCCGCGTGAAGACAAGAATAGAAGCATTCCTGGAAATGATTGCGTAACGGGAGAGACTTATGGCTGAAATCAGAAAACCCAGAGCACTTGCGACACAGGCGGCCGGCAAGGCCGGAAAATTCGGCAGGGCCAACCTGGCCGCAACCTTGAAGGCGAAAGAAGAGGGGAAGAAAGTCGCTTACGCCTACATCAATAATGCGCAGGATGAAATCATGCGCGCAATGGACATTGTCCCCGGATGGGGCGAGAATTTCGCCGGCGTCTGCTCCGCCAAGCGGGACGCGGAAAAGTTTCTCCAGAGAGCCGAAGCGGAAAATTTCTCCCGGTCCCTCTGCACCTATGCGACCTGCACGATCGGCTTTGACATGTGGCGCGAAGAATTGGGCGAGATTCCTCCGAACACGCCGTGGGGCGGAATGGGACGGCCCGACATGATTATCGGCAGCGCGCAGCAGCTGTGCGACCCGAGAATCAAATGGCCGCAGGCAACGCAGCATTATCTGCAGGATGTCCCCATTTGGGTGGGAACCATGTACTATCCTCCCTTCGACCCGGAAATAGATCACAAAGAGCAGGAGAAGCTTTATGTGAAATACGCCACCGAACAGCTTCGGTCGCTCGTCCGCTTCTGCGAAAAGCATACGGGCAAAAAGATGGACTGGGACCGCCTCGCAGCCCTCGTCGATCTTACCGACCGGACGTGGGACCTGTTTATCGACTGCTACGAACTGCGGAAAAATATACCCACTCCGATGGATACCGGCGATGCCATGAACACGATGGTGCCGCTGACATTCAATCTTGCCACACAGGAAGCCCACGATTTCTACAAGGAGCTCTACGCCGAGCTGCAGGAAAAAATTGCGCAGAAGAAAGGCGTGGCGGAAAACGAACAATACCGCCTGGTGTGGGGCGCCGGCCTGCCATCCTGGTTCGCCCTGGGCGATTTCCAGTACTTCAATGATAAAGGAGCCGTCTTCCCGGTTGAAGTAACCTATCGCAATGCCGAGAAGATTGAGCGGCTCGACCTTCCCAGGACAAACGACCCGCTGGAACACATCGCATGGAGATGGGTGCGATTGTGGACGCGCTGGTTTGACAAAGCGCGCAAACGCCCGGGATCGCTGCCGACGGTCGAGCGCATCATCGAGTACATGGAGGACTATCAATGCGACGGCGTGGTTTTCCATTCCGCTTATTCCTGCCGCAGCTGGCACGCGGGAATTGTCCAGCAGGCGCAGGTGCTGAATAAGGTGTATGGCGACGTCCCGACTCTGATTATGGAGGGAGACATCGTCGACATCAGCTCCTACAACGAGGCGGATACGCACAACAGAATCGATGCCTTCATCGAAACCCTCGCCGCCAGGAAGAATAGAAATTAGCCACGAATTGCACGAATGAAGCTATGAAATACTTTGCCGGGGTGGATATCGGATCGACGATGACCAAGGTTGTCATCCTGGGCGACGGCAAAGAGACTTCCTTAATCAAACTCACGGGACCTGAACACCGGAAACTGGCGAATCGCGTGATGGAGGAAGCCCTTGATCAGGCCGGCATCGCGATAAACGCTGTGCTATACATCGTCGCCACCGGCTACGGCAGGATTAACGTGCCCTTCGCCGATAAGCAGGTCACCGAAATCACCTGCCACGCCAGAGGACTGTCCGCCGTTCTGCCGAGCGCCCGCACCATCGTCGACATCGGAGGACAGGACAGCAAGGGCATTCGAATAGAAAACGGCAAAGTCGTCGACTTCGCCATGAACGACAAATGCGCCGCCGGCACCGGACGCTTTCTGGAAATCATTGCCGAGGCTCTGGGCGTCCCGCTCGAAAAAATGGGCGAGCTGTCCTTAACCGCGGAAAAACCCGCCGTGATCGGCAATATGTGCACCCTTTTCGCCGAGCAGGAAGTGATCTCGCAACTCGCCGGCGGCGAGTCTGTCGCCAACCTTATAGCCGGTATCCATCAGGCAATTGCAGGCCGGGTCTTTGCGCTCGTGAATAAGCTCAAGATAAAACCGGACGTCGCCATTACCGGGGGCGGGGCGAAAAATATCGGCCTGGTAAAAGCGCTGGAAGCAAGGTTCGGCCGCCCTGTTCTGATTCCCCCGGAACCCCTCATCACCGGCGCGCTGGGAGCCGCGTTGATTGCGCAGGAGTTATACGAGAAAGGCGGAGGAGAGATTTTGAAGAAGGAGCGCCAGCTGGGGGAGGCGAAGATTTATTAATTCGAGATTCGAGATTCGAGATTCGAAATTGAAAGGCAAGTTGCCGGTGATGGAAGTCTTGGACTTCGACTGGTTGAAAATCGGTCCAGGTCGAAGTCCAGGTCGAGGACCAGGACGAGGTCCTGGATTTGTTAATATAGTACCGGGTTTTTTCAATTTCGAATCTCGAATCTCGAATCTTTAATCACAATACGTTCATGAAATATACCCTTGGTCTTGATATCGGCTCGAGTTTTTCAAAAGCCGTGGTGTGCGGCGACGGGGCTTTGCTGGCTTATTCCGTTCTGCCTTCCGGTGGGAATTTTGCGGAAGCGGGACGCAAAGTCTTCAGATCTGCGATTGAAAAGGCTGCCATTTCAGAATCCGACATCGCGACCACCATGGCCACCGGCTATGGATCGGCGGCCGTTGATTTTGCCGATCATACCCTGGCCGATATCTCCTGCCACGCGGCTGGGATCCGTTATCTGTTCCCATCAGCCAGAACTGTCGTCGACATCGGAAGCCAGTTCTGCCGGGCCATCAAGCTGGACGCCGGAGGACGAGTATCCAACTTCGTACATAATGAAAAATGCGCCGGAGGAAGCGGCAAGTTTTTGCAGGTGATCGCGCGCATACTCCACATGAAAGTCGAGGACATAGGCGAATTGTCGTTGAAGTCTTCGAATCCCGTGGAATTTACCACCGGATGCGCCGTTTTCGCCGAGTCTGAAGCGGTGTCGAGAATCGCGGAAGGAGCCCTCCCGGAGGATATTCTTGCGGGCGTTCATAAGGCGATGACGGCGAAGATCGCAAACCTAATCATCCGTCTCGGCCTGGCGCCGGACTGCGCCGTTACGGGCGGAGGCGCGAAAGACGGCGGCCTCGTGAGAGTGCTCGAATCGGAACTCGGCGTGAAAGTGCTGGTGCCGGAGGAACCGTGGATCACGGCGGCCCTCGGCGCCGCAATCATGGCGGGTTAATCCGTGAATATATGCGTCGCGGCTTCAGCCGCTATCCCACGGTTGTTCTGCTGAAATCCATCGCAGCCGGCTCTGAAAGGGCCGGGCCTGGAGTTTAAACATTTGGATGCGGCAGCAGCCAAAGAATTCGTCCCGTTAGGGACGAGTTGATTTTAGCCCGGCGCTTCAGCGCCGGGATTCAGTGGTAAAAAAGCCGAGTCCCGTAGGGACGATTGAAAGGATGCGTTAGCGGCTAATTCCTATGCATCCATTTTTATCCACATTATCAGGAGGAACACCTGTCTTTTCTAAATGGCATTGAATATGATGAAAAATATGTTGGGGGGGTGAATTCAGCCGTCCCTACGGGACTCAGTTGTTTATTTCCGGCGGTCCCGGCACTAAAAGTGCCGGGCTAAAATCATTCCGTCCCTGACGGGACGTCCATCTCCCAAAAATATGTATAAACTCCAGAGTCGGCCGACGGCCGCGAAACAAAGCCCAGGGTTGAGCGAATACGAAATCCTTTAAGATATGCCACGAATCGAAGAAATATTCTCGGGGTCGGGGTCGGTATCGGGGTCGAATCGGGAAATGTGTTATGTGCGAACGTATTTGATATGACCCATGGCTAAAAGCCGACCCCGATACCGATGCCGACCCCGACCCCGAGATTATAAACAAGCGTGAGACAGTCTCCTCACCCGCGACCCACATGGAATTAATACCGAATGAATACGGATCAGGCCGGCTTATTTTCTGCCGAGGGCTTTGACCGGGTATGGAGGCCGCTTCGGCTGAAGCGGCGGATTCTTTTTGAGCTCCTCCATAATCACCTGAATCGCCTTTTCCAGCTGCGGATCGTGGCCGGCAATCACTTCCGAGGGAATCTGCTCGACCTCGATGTCGGGCGGAACTCCTTCGTTTTCGACCGTCCATCCCTCTTCGGGTGTCCATATGGCGAGATTGGGCGCCGTAACGTAACCGCCATCCATTAAGACAGGGAAGCCCAGCATTCCGACCAGTCCGCCCCATGTCCGTTTCCCGATCAGCTTTCCGAGCTCGAATTTCCGGAACATCCAGGGCAGGAGATCTCCGCCGGATCCGGCCGTTTCATCTATCAGCATCACTTTCGGGCCCTGAATGGAAGCGGTAGGAGTTTTGAAATCCGCACCGTAGCGCGTATTCCAGTAGGCAATCAGCTCTTTGCGCAGGTGATCGATGTAATAGTCCGCAACCGAACCGCCGCCGTTAAAGCGTTCGTCGATGATGACGGCATCCTTGTGCGCCTGCGGGTAGAAGTAGCGTTTGAAGTAGGTATGTCCGAGAGTCGATGTGTTGGGTACATAGACATACGCCACGCGACCGTTTGTCGCCTCATCGACCTTTTTGAGATTTCCTTCCACCCAGTCGCGGTTGCGCAGCGCGATTTCGCTCGCTACCGGGACCACGCTGACCGTCCTTGATCCGGATCCGTCCGGATTCGGTCCGACGGTAATTTCTGTAATTTTCCCCGACGTATTTTCAAACATGCTGTAAAGATTGGTGCTCGGGCGCAGATCCTTCCCCTGAACGGCCAGCAGGTACTCGCCGGCTTTCACATCAACGCCGGGCTCCGTCAGAGGCGACCGCAGCTCCGGATTCCAGTTCAGGCCCCCGTAAACCTTCTTGAACCGGTAACGCCCGTTTTCAATCGAATAGTCGGCGCCCAGCAATCCCCCCGGCACATTCTCAGGCCGATGGAACGTGTCGCCGCCCGCAACGCGATGGTGCCCGACGCTCAGCTCGCTGCACATCCATTGAATCACCCGGTTGAGATCGCTGCGCACCGCCAGATCAGGAAGAAAGACCGAATATTTCCGCTTCATGGCGTTCCAGTCGACGCCGTGCATGCCGGGATCGTAGAAATAGTCGCGATTGATGCGCCATGCTTCGTTGAATATCTGAGTCCATTCCACGCGCGGGTCGATGCGGATATCGACGGCATCGATATTGAGCTTGCCCTGGCCCGGCTGGATTTTATCGGACAAGGGCTGGATGAACAGGGAATCCCGCACGGCATACAGGATTTTTTTATTGTCGGCTGAGAGCTCATAGGACGTCAGCCCGCTCAGGATGACGTCATCCTTCCTCTTTGCAAGATCGTACCGGTGCAGCTCTCCGCCCGGGGCTCCGGATCCTGCGCCCGCGGATGCGGCTTTCATGAAATAGACCTGCCCTGCAGCGCCTGCACGGAGATTGGAGTATTCGCCGGCCGGAACCGGCATTGAGAGGATGCGGTTCTGGATTCCGTCGAAATCGATTGTGAACGGTTCGGCCGCGTCGGGCTTGGGCTCCTCTTTCGGTTTCGGCTTTTCCTCCTTCTGCACACCCTTTTCCTCATCGCTCTCCTTCGCCAGCGGAGAAGGGATGTCCTTGCGCAAAACGATCAGGTAGAGCGACCGGGTAATCCGCATGTCCGCATTGGACATGTCAAACCATTGTTTCACCGGCCCCGCATCGGTCGAACCGAAGAGATAGAGATATTTGCCGACGGCATCGAAGGCGGGTTCGCTCGCTTCGCTCAACCCGTCCGTAATGGCGAACGATTTATCCTGCTCGATCGAATAGGCGTAGACCGTCTGGATATTGGTCTTGCTGTTCAGCGTGTAGACGATCCATTTGGAATCCGGGCTGAAGGCGCGGAAGATGATCGGATTGCGGGCCGGACCAAGCAGATAATCGGATGCGATCTTCTTTACCGTCCCGCTTTTCAGCTCGATCCAGTACAGGCTCCATGAATTATCCGCAAAGGCGATCTTTTCGCTGTCCGGCGACCAGACCGGCCGGTCATAAAAGCCCGAGCCGCCCGGCTTGAATTTCCGGATATCCCCTCTTCCGTCCTGACTGCGGATGTGAAGCTCGTATTCTCCCGACTCATCCGAGAAACAGGCGATCGACTTGCCGTCGGGAGACCACATGGGGGAACGCTCATGCGCTCCGGTGGTTTCGGTGATATTCCGCGGATCGCCTTTCTCGGCAGGCGCCGTGACAATCTCTCCGCGGACTTCCAGCACTGCCCGGGCGCCTGTAGGCGAAACCGAAGCATTGCGGAGGTACCGGGATGCTTTGACGAAGCGAGGCCGCGTTTCAATCAGATCGGTCGCTGCACCGACCGGTATCCTGGTGCTTTTTGCATTCTTCGGATCGAGGATATGCAGATATCCTGCCTGCTCGTAGATGATCCGCCCGTCGCCCGCTGAAGCATATTGCACCGGGAAATCATCATGTTGCGTCAGCTGCTTGAGTTTTTTTGATTTCAGATCGTATGCGAAAACGTTGAATTCTCCGTTGCGGTCCGACCGGAAGTAAATCGTATCGCCCATCCACATCGGGTCCGCATCGTTGTATCGGCCTGCCGGCTGCGGAATTTTTTCGATTGAATTGTCGTTCAGCCTGAAGATCCAGACGGTCGAGACCGTCCCGCCGCGATAGCGCTTCCATTGCGTGAAGGCTTTGTTGAGGGGATTGTAAGCGATTCGCGTGCCGTCGGGGGAATAGGCGCCGGTGTTCGCGTTGGGAATTTTCAAAGCCTCTGCCGGGCCGTCGCCGGAGACCGGGACCGTGAAAAGCTGCGTATACCGGCCGGTGAAGTCTGCGCGCGAAGATGTAAAGAGCACCGATGCGCCGTCGGGAGCAAATCCCTGGACGGTATCGGCGCCCGGATGCCACGTGAGTCTTTTGGGAGATCCGCCTTCGACCGGGACGATGTATACATCCGTGTTGCCGTCATACTGCGCGCTGAAGGCGATCAGCTTTCCGTCGGGAGAAAAAGCAGGATCGGACTCGACGCCGTCGTCGGAAGTCAATCTCCTGACTTCCGTCCCGTTGCGGCCGGCAATCCAGAGATCGCCTGCATACACGAAAGCTATATGCGCCCTGCTGATGGCGGGCTGCGCCAGGAGGCGCGTGTCGTTAAGGTTCACCACTCCCTGGCCAAACATACTGGCGGCGCATCCGGCAAGAATAAGGGCAATTGCGATACAGATTTGCTTTCTCATACGGCTTCCCCCCGAAAAGTGGTTTGAGAATACACGAATTAATTCATTCGTGCAATTCGTGGCTGGGTTAAAATGAGGGGGATACGGAGAAGGAATTATGAAGAGAACGATGATCTGCCTGATCGTATTGCTGATGACGGCAACGACGGTCGCGGTTCAACCGGCGCCGCGCACCATGCGGATTGACTATTACCACACAGGCAACGTTTCGACCGAAATGTTCAGCCTGGACCAGGTGGTACTGGAACCTCTGCCCTGGCCGGGCAATCCCGGCCGGCCGGTGGATGACACCAACCTGGGCAAGTACCTTTTCGAGGTGCGCGACAGGGCGACAAACAATTTGCTTTACTCCCGCGGCTTCGCCTCCATCTACGGCGAATGGGAGACGACGGACGAAGCGAAAATGATGAACCGGACATTCGGCGAATCCCTCCGCTTCCCGGCTCCGGATAAAGCGGCGCAGATCATTCTCAAGAAGCGCGATGCGCAGAATGCATTTCGCGAAGTGTGGACATTCACTCTCGATCCGAAGGATATTTTTATCCGGACGGCAAATCCTCCGCAGAGCGGACCTGTCATAGAAATCGAGAAGAACGGCGATCCGTCGTCCAAACTGGATTTCCTGCTCCTGGCGGACGGCTACACTGCGGCCGAGCGCGATAAGTTCGAGAAGGATGCGCGGCGTCTTGCGGCCGTATTTTTTGATACGGAGCCGTTCAAGTCCCGCCGCCGCGATATCAATGTATGGGCGCTTTTCACGGCGTCTTCGGAGTCGGGCATTTCAAGGCCATCGGGCGGCATACACCGGCGGTCGGCCATCGGCTCGACATACGACGCATTCGGCTCCGAACGCTACATCCTGACCTTTGAGAACAAGATGTTCCGCGACATCGCTTCATGGGCGCCCTATGACGTCGTCGAGATTCTCATCAACAGCAGCACGTATGGCGGCGGAGGCATCTTCAACCTTTACGGCGCCGTGGCCGCCGACAGCCTGTGGGCTTCCTATGTTTTCGTCCATGAATTCGGCCACCATCTCGCAGGCCTGGCCGACGAATACTACACTTCCGACGTGGCATACAATTCGCCGGCGGAGAAAATCGAGCCATGGGAACCGAACGCTACCGCCCTGCTCGATAAAACGGCGCTGAAATGGGGATCGCTGGTTTCGGATGGAACCCCGATTCCTACGCCGTGGAACAAAGAAGAATTTGAAAAGCATTCCCGGGAGCTTCAGGAGCGCCGCCGGCAGCTGCGCAAGGAAGGCCGGCCCGAAGCCGAGATCGATGCGCTCTTCAAGCAGGAGAGGGAACGCGAGCAGAAGATGTTCGGCGAAGAGCGCTTTGCCGGACAGGTCGGTGCATTCGAAGGCGCGAACTATGAGGCCAAAGGATATTTCCGGCCGCAGGTGAACTGCATCATGTTCAGCCGGACGAACTATTTTTGCCGCGTGTGCCAATCGGCTATCGAACGGGTCCTCGACCTCTATTCGCACCGGTAATAGCCACGAATTTCACGAATTCGTGCAATTCGTGGCTTTCATTATTGAGGTGAACCATGCAAAGAGCCATTTATCCCAAAGAGCAGATGCACAGGATTAAGTACACGAAAATCACCAAAGAAGAAATAGGCCGGAAACTCGCGGCCAGGGCGGACTGGCCGGCGTGTGCGTCCGCCTATTCGGATGCCCTGTCCGGGAAATCGATCAGGATCGTAACGGACGGCGGCCCGGTCTTGAAATATGAATTTAAAGACAAACGCAAACTCACCATTGCCGAAGGCGACGGCTTCGCGGTCGAAGCAGCCTACGGCGCGCTGGAACTGCAGAATGCCGTCTTCTTTTCACACATGGTGCCCAAGATTCTGAAAGGCTACAACGTTGTCATAGACCTGGAGCGCAACCTGGCGACGGTGTTTGAAGTATGGTTCGCAGGCGACAAGGACAGCGCCGGCCTGGTGCTCGACGACAGGGAAGTGCAGCGCCATATTTATTACGGCTATGTCGATGTTCCGGGCAAAGACGCGCCTAAGACGCGCCATACGCTGACGAACAGGGTTGAAGGCAGAGGCTTCCATTGGAAGCAGGACACCGGCATCGAGACGCTGGAATTGTATCCGTCGGTCGTATCTTCATCCTTCGTCGAACTCACGCGTTTCGGAGGCGAGCTCACATTTTGCAGCCCGTCGGACTATGTCAAGGTAAACGACCACCTGTTCATCTATGATAGAACCGAGTGCGAATTCTCCGGCATCTTTACCATGTATCTGATGGACCTTCTCTCGGTGATGCAGGTCGGCGTGCGGCTCGGATTTAATGAAAAGGATGAGCTGGAGTACTACCTGTTCCGGGGAACGGGTGAAATCGTCGGTCAGCTTGCTCATTTCGAACCCTTCAACGATCACGGCGAGAAGATTGTCCTGGGGCCGAGCAGACCGCAGACGAGCCGGAAGGGCGAAAGGCCCGTATATCGTCCTTTCCGCGACAATCAGCCGATGCCCGAGGAAGAGGTATGGCAGGCTGTGCAGAAAAGCACGAAGATATTCCCCGGCGGCAGCGCGATGGCGGGCAATAAGATGGAGATCAGCGATTACCTGGCCGGCAAGGAGTTGACGGTCCGCTACGATAACGGCGGTCCGGTCTGGAACTACAGATTCGATGACAGGAGAAAGCTCCGCTGGCGGCGGGAAGGCGAATCGCAATGGCATGAAGAAATTTATGAGGCTTTTGAGCCGGATGAAGATCTGATCTTTTTCGCTCATCTGCACAGCGGAACGCGGCCTCCGGAGAGCGTGCAGATTGTCCTGGATTTCAGAAACGGGCTGACTTCGTGCGTCGATTCGAAGCTCGGTTCCGCGTACATGGCGAACGAAGTGTCCTACCGGTTCATCTTCGGCGTCATGGAAATGCCGGGCCTCGTGCCTCCAAGGTATTGGCGCCATGCGTTCACGGATGAGCTGGTGGGTCATGCGTATACGTGGAATTACGCGGACACGCTGACGTCGATGCATGTGTACAGCACGCCTCATTCCTACTCGTGGACGATATTTATGGACAACGGCGCGCTCGGCATGCAGTGGAGCTCGCCGTCGCAGTATGCGAAGCTGCGCGACGGCGTTTATTTATTCTCCTGGGTCGAGGAAGCGTGCAACGGCGGACAGGGTACTATCGTGATCAACACGAAGACAATGCACGATGCCGGCTTCTCCTTCGGCGGCGGCAAGGACGGTTTGAACCTCGGCACCATGGGTGCATTCGCGCGCCACGCCGGATTCTATGACATAAAGAAATATTTCGGTCCGAAGGCATAGCGGCGGCTAAGCGCCCAAATCTATTGGGATATCTCCCGGCTCTGCCGAGGCAGCAAAAGATCGGCTATTCCTGGAGACTTAGCGGCTTGGAGTCTTCGAGGTGATTCAACTCAAAGACCCCAAGGCTCTGAGGCTCTAAGAAGGGTCTGTGCTTCAGCCCGGACTCGTCGAAATTATTTAATGCAATCACCCGTTTTTATTCTCCCGCATCCGGGAAAGCTATTACCAGGAGAGCTTGCCGATTTCGTGGAAGAGGGCCGGAGCGGATTCACGTTCGCAGTGGGGGATGCCGGGGCTCTGGAGCAGGCGATGCGGAAATTCATCGATGATCCTGAACTTGCGGAGCGGCTGTCGCTGTCGACCGAATAGGCGCGGACGACGCGCGCGATGGTCGAAGATGTGTTGAAGGTTTACGATTTTGCGCTGCGCTCTGATTGCAGTGCGTCCGCAGATCATGCGCGTCCTGCCTGAACAGACTGTCTCAAAGTTCGCTGACTTCATGTGGGTCGCGGCTTCAGCCGCTGTCCCACATGGAAATCATTGCTTATGCAGATTGCGTCATCGCCACCACGGTTTTAAATCGCATTGTTGAGTTTTGAGATGGTCTCTCATGCCCTGAGCCTGGAGCTTAAACATTTAAGGCTAGGATGATAATGGAAGACCCGGCAAACAGCCGCGAAGCGGCTGCGAAGCGAAGCCCAGGGTTGGCTGCGTTTTTTTGCAGCCAACCCTGGGGATGATGTGCCATTGGAGTCAACCCTGCAAGGGTTGAGCCTGGAGTTTATACATTTGAGACTGGAATGATAATGGAAGACCCGGCAAACAGCCGCGAAGCGGCTGTGAAGCGAAGCCCAGGGTTGGCTTCTTGCACGGTTCCTTCCAGGGTTGACCGCAAAAAACGCGGCCAACCCTGGGCTCTGATACGAAGCCCTTTCCGGGCTTCTGCAGAACAGGCGCCAGGCTTGGATAGGAAGTTTTTTCAGGGCTTCTGTGGAGCGGGCGCCAGATTTATCCATCAGACAGATCATTAAAAGCGCGGCGCTAATGCAGAATTCCACTGAATTCACCCTTCAAAACTTAGGGAAAATGTAGAAACTCCAGCCGCAGGGCTCACGAGACTGTCTCAAAGCTCGCTGACTTCATGTGGGTCGCGGCTTCAGCCGCTGCAGTTTTAAAGCCTTTTATTGAAGCAAGCGACCGATTCAAGCGGCGGCTACTTCAGCGCTGCCGGTTCAGGCATTCCCACGTTCTCTGTATTCCTTCTTTAACGGTGATGACGCCCTGGACGTTTTCAATGCGCTGTCTTTCACCGAAAGGATTTCCGAGCCGCAGGATCGTGTAGTCGAGATTATAAAGATTGCGATACAGGGCAAGATACTTTTCGATCGTCAGTTTCGTGATGCCGTAGGAGCAGAGCGGATTCGTCGGATGCGTTTCCGGGATCGGCAACCTCTCCGAGATTTCATTGCGGCCACAAATTAGCACGAATTTATAGGATGTTTGGAATAAAATGAACGATAGCATTCAAAGTCAATCCATAAGGAGAATTTCTATGCCGCCCAAATCTTCGGTCCAGCAGTACATACTGCTACCCTCACAAGGTATGCAGGCTTATGCAGGACATCCGAGCCCGACCCCGGCAGGGGAGTTTCTTATGAAGCTTTCGTCTCATGTCATGACGTTTGCCGGCATGCCTTTCCGTTTGCCGGAGAGGAAGAGCGTCGAATTGAACATACTGGACTCCGTGCACGAGGATGGAGCCAAACTGGTGGAGCTGGCCTCGGGCTCCTTATCCGACCTGCGGGCGCAGCATCCCGGTTTGAGGCTCGTGCCGATCGTCTACTATCATACAGCCGTGGCCCCGCGGCCGGCGATTGCATCGGGTCCCCAGGTAGCCGCCTCGACGGCTGCCGTTAAAATCACCTTAAAGATCGTCTCCCGGAAGGACGGCAGTCCGGTAGCGGGAGCTTTCGTTGTCGCCTTCACCGATTTTTCGGAAGGCATCGGCGCTCAGGGCAAGACCAACAGCAAGGGAGAGGTCCGTTTCTCCTTCGGTAAATCGAGCAGAAAATTGGAGCGCCTGTACGTCTATCCGGACAAGGGCTATTGGCCGCTGTTGAAGAAGAACATCGTGATAGCTTCCGGGAAGGAGATCGGGCTGAATGCAATCGGTCTGGGCTACAAGGATTCGCTGCGGCATTTCTACGGCAACTCGCCGGATGATGCGGGAGCGGGCATCAGGGTGGGAGTGATTGACACGGGGATTGCCGCGCACCCGGATCTGGTGATTGACGGCGGAGAGAATACGGTTGTGGGAGAAAAGGCCGGCGACTTCGGAGACAACGGCCACGGGCACGGCACGCATGTGGCCGGCATCGTTGCGGCGCGCGGCATCCCTCCGTCCGGCATCCGTGGCGTGGCTCCGGCCGTCATTCTGCGCAGTTACCGGGTCTTCGGGAAGGGGAGCGACGGCGCATCCAACTATGCGATTGCGAAGGCGATCGACCGCGCGGTGGCGGACGGCTGCGATCTGCTCAATATGAGCCTGGGCGGAGGTCCGTCAGATGAAGCGACAATGGATGCAATTGCCGATGCGCGTGCGCGGGGCAGCCTGGTGATAGCGGCGGCGGGCAACGACGGGCGTGAGCCGGTCTGTTTCCCGGCTTCCGATTCGCTGGCTCAGGCGGTTTCGGCGCTGGGACGCAAAGGGACCTGGCCGGCCGGTTCGACGCAATCGGGGAACGTCGCGAAGCCTTACGGCAAGGACAAAAAGAATTTCATTGCCGACTTTTCCAACATCGGGCCGGAACTGGATTTGACTGCGCCCGGCGTCGGCATAATTTCCACTTATCCCGGCGGATATGCTGTAATGGACGGAACATCGATGGCGTGCCCGGCCGCAACCGGCATCGCGGCGAAACTGCTGGCGGCGCATCCGGAGATCGCCGGCATGGCGCGCAATCAGGAGCGGTCGGACGCGATGGCGCAGCTGCTTCTGCAGGCGGCTAAATCACTGGGCTTCGGCCCGAAATATGAAGGACAAGGACTTGCCAAATAAAAATTCAGTCGAACGATACGTATTGCGATTCCGCGGAGAGGGCGCCAAGCCGGCCGTGGATGTGAAGCGGATTCTGGATTCGGGAAACATCACGGTGCTGGACAATTCCTCGCCGCGCATGCTTCTGGTTGAGGCCGACCAGGGCAGACTCAAAGCCCTGGTCGACACAATGCCCGGCTGGATCATGACACCTGAACAGGTAATCCCGCTCCCCGACACCCGCGCCAAAGTGAAGCGCGGCCCCGGCAAAAAGCGCTAGGGGAATGAAAGATCCGTGAGAACCTGTGAAAATCCGCGGTTAATTTTCACCGGCTCGGAATATCCTTCGCAGAGCAAGATTCAGACGCGGCAGCAATGGAGAAGAGAACCGATTCCCTATCCCGTACTTGCCTGTGAGCAGATAACCCATCTCGCTCCAAAACAGCACCTCTATGGTAGATGTATGCGGATCTGCGATCCAGTATTCCTTGATCATAAAGAATTCATAAAGCCTTTTCCTCATTCTTAGATCTTTTGCCTGGGAATCCGGCGACAGAACATCGGCAATCAGGTCGGGAGGGGCATACAGCCCGCTTTTACCGATAACGCCGCTTCGTTCCCGGGCGACAAAGATCACATCCGGCCGGATCGCATTCTTTGATATAGCAATGCCGCGGGGCGAATGCAGCACCCTGCCCAGCTTTCCGTTCTGGGCATATTGAAGAAGTGCTGCCGCAATCCTGAGAGAAATTGCCTGCTGTTCCATGTCATGAACAGGAGGTGGGGAGCCGGAACTCACTATTTCTTTGATGTCGTTAAGGCAAGGGCGTACTCTTTTTGGGTAAGGATTCAACATTAGAACTTCCCTGGAATATGGTTTAACCGCCGATATTGTTTCAGGAGAGGCGGTTTTATTTCCATTGACTGAATAAAAAAGCTGATTTGTTGTACGGGGCGACAGAATCAAACAAACCGGCTTTTATAGATGATATAAATTATCTATTTATCGGTCCCTTGTTAGTGCAGATTAGCTAGATATGGTTAAAATGCCGTTGACTGGATTTAGGTCCATGCATATAATCCCCTTTTTGTTGAATAATTCCTATAATATTAGGTTTTTCTATAGCTTACGGAGACTGAAGAATAGCCTTCAATGTAAGTGAAACAGCGAAGCTGTAAGGTTTTAACTCACTGCCTTCCTCTATATATTGCTAACCGGGGGACCCGATGGAAAACGAGCAAAATCCAAACCAATCACTGATCCGGGCGCAGGATGCATCCAGGCTGCCGGGCTATTATTATCCACCGCCTGAGTCTTTGGGGTATGGGCATCCCATGGAGGAAGAAGAGGGCATCAATCTATTGGACTATTGGCGGGTGCTGGTTAAGAGGCGCTGGACGATCCTTACCTTTACATTTGTAATTCTGGCGATAACGGCGATTGCCACCTGGAAAGCGACGCCGGTATATCGTTCGGTCATCAAGATCCAGATTGATCCCGAGCAATCCAATGTCCTTCCGTTCAAGGGCGCGGACGAAATTGGAAGCAATTACGCTCAGAGCCAGGAATATCTTCAGACGCAGTTCAAGGTATTGGAAAGCGAGAGGCTGGTTGAGCGCGTCATCAGGGTTTTGGATCTGGACAAAAACCCAAAATTCCTGGAAGAAGCGCAACCGGCTGCAAAAAGCAAGACGGGGCAATGGCTTCGGGATACCTTTGGTTTGGGTGAAAAAGAGAATGAGAGTGATGATCCTGCTGCAGTTGAAGCGAATCGTCTTGCGATCCTGGTGAAGTATTTTAAGGAGAACCTTTCTGCCAGCCCGATCCGCAACAGCCGGCTGGTCGATGTTTATTACACCAGTCACGACGCGCAGCTGGCGGCCGGCATCGCCAACACACTGGCAGAAGAATATAAACAGATGAACTTCGAAACAAAGTTTGACTCCACAACGGAGGCCTCGGAGTTTCTGAAGAAGCAGTTAATTGATTTGAAGGCGAAGGTTGAGAAATCGGAAGAAGACCTCGTCAAATTCAGCCAGCAGCATGACATTTATGAAATCGGCGACAAGCAGAATGTGATTCTGCAGAAGCTCTCCGATTTGAATACCGCGCTTACGGCTGCCCAGGCGGAAAGAATTCAGAAAGAATCCGTGCATAGGATTGTGCAACAGGCGGGTCCCGGAAATTTCCCCGATATTTTGCGCAATAAACTGATCGAGGGATTGGAGACAAACCTTGCTGATCTGAAGGTGCAGCAGGCAAAACTGGCAGCGGCATTCAAGCCGGGCTGGCCGGAACTGGACCAGGTGACGGGGCAGGTTCTGGAAGCCGAAGCTCAGTTGGCGGCGGAGCGGAAAAAGGCAATTCGGAATGCAGAAACCGAGTATCGAACGGCCATCCAGAGGGAAAAACTTCTCGACGATGCGCTTACGGCGCAAAAAATTGAGGCAAACACCTTCAATCAGAACTCGATTCAATACAACATCATCAAACGACAGGTGGATACGGAAAAGCAGCTCTATGATGGGCTGCTGCAGCGAATGAAGGAAGCGGGGGTTTCTGCCGGATTGAAGTCCAATAACATACACGTTGTGGATGTAGCAAAGCCGCCGCGAATACCTTACAAACCAAAAAAAGTGCTGAATCTCGCATTAGGTTTGATGGCAGGTCTCATCCTGGGAGTGGGATTGGCGTTCTTCATTGAGCATCTGGATAGCAGCGTGAAGACTCCGGATGACATCGATCGCTATATCAAACTTCCGGCGCTCGGTATGATCCCTGCGATGGCATCTTTGCTTCCCTCGAGCAAACGCAAGCAACTGGCTGCGATGGCAGGTGGAAACGGAAACAAAACTGTTTCGGGGATGCAGGCGGTCGAGTTGATCACGTACCATGATACGAAATCGCTGATATCGGAGGCATACAGGAATTTGCGCACATCGGTGCTGCTGTCTTCCGGATCCGGCCGCCCGCCGAAGACATTGCTTGTGACTTCCAGCCAGGCTGGGGAAGGGAAGACGACGACGGCGGTGAATATTGCGATCACGCTGTCGCAGACCGGCGAGAGAGTGATTCTTCTGGATTGCGATATGCGCAATCCGCGCGTTCACAAGGTAATCGGCCTGGAAAACAATCATGGGATGAGCACTTTCTTATCGGGCAACTCGGATCTCTCTTCCATGATTCAGCAATCGGACATACCAAATCTGTTTGCCGTATCAGCGGGGCGTGTTCCTCCGAATCCTGCGGAATTGCTGGGATCTCCCCGAATGAAACAGGGACTGGCGCTTCTGGATGAATATTTCGATCACGTCGTCATTGATTCGCCTCCGGTGCTTTCGGTGACGGACGCCAGGATCATAAGCACTCTGGTTGATGGCGTAGTCCTTGTGATCAAGGGGAGTGAAACGCCGAAGGAAGCGGTTCAGCGCACAAAGCGGCTGCTGCAGGAAGTGCATGCGCACATCATCGGCACACTCCTCAATAATGTAAATGTGCGTTCTGCCGACTACTATTACTACTCCAAGTACTATTATTACGGTTACGGCAAGAAATACGGCTATGGTTACGGCTACGGCGTCAAGCCGGATCAAAAGGATGATGCAATCCATGAAAATCAGTAAAGGTTTCTCTTTGCATGGAGGTGATCTCGTGAAATCCATGATAATTGGTAGCCTGCTTTTGCTTGTAGCGGGATCCGTGTTCGCTCAGGATTCAGACCGGAAATATGTTCCTTTCACGATTAACGACGTTCTCCGCCAGCAGACTACAAGTTCGCCAGCAAAGTCTTCCGTTGATCTCAATGAGCGTCTTCGCTCAATGAGCGGTGCAGCCCGCTTCTCACAGGATTATCTGCTCGGGCCGGGAGATGTTGTCGAAGTGACTGTTTTCGGCATTGAGGAATTAAAGGGAAAACAACTCACTCTGGATTCCGAAGGCAGAATCTCCCTTCCCTTCATCAACGTTGTTCAATTAATGGGACTGACTTCCCGTGAGTCCGAAGTTAAGATCAGTGCTCTTTATGAAGCCTCAGTGATGAAGAATCCACAGGTGGCAATCTCTGTGAAGGAGTATCGCAGCCAATTTATCAATGTGCTGGGAGCGGTGTTAAAACCTGGCACCTATCAATTGACTCGCCGCTCATTCTTGGTAGATGCATTGGCTATGGCAGGCGGGTTGCTGGCCGAAAAAGCCGAATCTACAGCATTCGTTAATCGAGCTGCATTGACTAATAGCACTCCAGCTGAAATCACGGCAGGTGTAACTCCGGAAAGAATTGAAGTTGATCTTATTCAGCTTCTGGAGAAGGGTGATATAAGTTTGAACGTCCCGATTTATGCTGGAGATGTCATTACTGTTCCTGAACGTGTTGAGCGTTTCTATTATGTACTTGGAGACGTAAATCGGGGTGGGGCATTCGAGTTCAAGAAAGGTGAGAGAATCACCCTCAGCCAAGCTCTGGCGTCCGCAGGAGGATTGCTGAATACGGCCAAAACCAGTAAAGCTGCCATCATGCGTCAGCAATCTGATGGTAGTTCGCAGCAGATCCCAGTAGATGTCAAGAAGGTGTTGAGAGGACAGTCTCCGGATATTGAGTTGGCACAAAACGATGTTGTATTCGTCCCTGGATCTACTACTCGGACAATAAGCAAGGGCATCCTGGGAGGCATAGGAAATATCCTTGCAGCTTTCGTGTACATGGGCGTTCGCTAATCTGCAATTTGGGTAGCGTTTGGATTCATCCAACTCCCTTACCGCAACTTATGCATTGGATAAATTTGCTACTTTGGAAATGCTGCTTCGCCATTTCCTCAAAATTTCGGCGAGAGCTCTGCAATGTTTTCTCCCAGCCTGATCGATCTCAGCAGAGAAATAAAGCCAAATAGGATTTTAGCAAAAGCTCATACTACCCGAAAATATCTGTTTTAACCTGATTCGCATTGGAGAATCAGTCAGCCGCTTTTTTCCCAACTATTACGTGAAAATTGCTCCAAACATCAATTGTCGGCTTGTTCTTATCGGAGCGTTCGAAGGAATTCCATCCGAAGGCTTGCGAAGGGTTTCACATTCGTTGCGACATTCGCTGGAGAAGATCTGCTCGGTTTTTGCGATATCGACGAAAGATTCATTAGACGGCCAGACATTTAAAAGGATTAAGGAATTCAATCCTCAAGTAATTCACTATGTCCCCGGCCCAACGCGGCGGGGACTATTCGCCCTCTCTCTTCTTAAACGAGCAGTCGCCGGCAATCCGCTTACAGTAGCAAGTGCGACACGACCCTTTCTCACGAATTTGGATCGAATGGCGATTCGGCTGTTGGTTCCCGATCTTGTCTTGACGCAGGCCCCCCGGTGGGACCGCTTTTTTAGAAAGGCGGGCGCGCAGTGCATTTTTATTCCTAATGGAGTATCGCGAAATCGTTTTTCGCCATGTTTACGGGATACCCGAGAGCGTTTACGCAATAAATTGGGATTGGATCAGCATGGGAAGGTTGTGTTGCATGTGGGCCATATCAAGCGAAACAGGGGGCTGGATTGCTTCAAGTCTTTAAAAAGCGAAGGATACACCTGTTTGATTGTCGGAAGCCCAGATTTCTCAAATGAGACTCTGTCCATGGAATTGAGAAAGAATGGAATTCGAATCATCACCAAATATATTCCGAACATAGAAGAGTATTATATGGCATCTGATTGCTTTCTGTTCCCGCTTATGGATCTCCCCATGCATTCTTTTCCCACCAAATACAATCAGATGGGCGTAATCGACACACCCTTGTCCGTGTTGGAGGCCGTGTCCTGCGGCATAAGTGTGGTCACGACCGATTACGGCGGACTCAAAAAGGTTTTGGGGGAGAGAAAGGGCATCGTTTTTTGGGACGGCAGCCCTGCAAGTCTTTCTGACTGTTTGCGTGATAGCATGGGGAATAAGCCTGATGAGAGCACTGTTCCTGATTGGGACTCTGTTGCAACAGGAATTCTGAATGCTTACAGTGAGGCAAGCTTTGGCTTATGAAGTCATCCGTTTCTGTTTATCTTATAGGCCTTGACGGCTCGGGCAAATCGACTGTCGGAAAGCTCTTGGTTTCTCGCCTCCGTGAAGCCTGCATCCCCTCCTCTGTGTTTTATGCTCGGCATTTCCCGCTGTTGCTTTTTCCGCTAAAAGTAATGGCTCGCTTTATGTTTCTCTCCGACAATGCCAGTAGCCGCGACTATCGTTCCTATTCAAAATCAAAAAAAAGAGCTGGTATGCGTTATCCAATATTGGCGATTTTATATTGCGGTGCATGGTGCGCGGATTTTGTTCTGGTAACATGGTTGCGACTGCTTGTTCTTGCTCCGTTGACGCGTCAAAGAAGAGTGATTGACCGATATTTCCTAGATGTCGCTATCAACATATCAAGCTCTTTAGGCTGGGATATTGAGCATGCTATGAAAATTGCAAAAGTGCTGGCTCATCTGCTTCCGAAACCATCTTGTATTGTTTACCTGCGTGTGCCGGCGGAGACTGCCTATTCTCGGAAAAAGGATATCCCGCATATAGAATACCTGAATGAAAGGGAGGCATTTTACAGAGCCGTTTCTGAGAAAATCGGGGCCATTGTTGTCGACGGAACCCTTCCTGTAGAGCATGTTGTCGAGGTGATTCTTAAATCCTGTTGGCCCAACCTCCAGCCGTCGCATCAGGTTCATTAGGCAATCATGACCACGATTATCCGAAAGAAACGGATACTGCTTTTTCACGCCAATAACTTTGACGTCGGCGGCGCAGATTACTGCTTGGCAAAATTGGCTATTGCCCTGAGAGATTCCTGCAAATTTGAGCCGATAGTGGCTTTGCGTCTTGATACTCCTATTCGGCTCATTTATGAAAGCAATGGAATCCCCATTCATTTTGTGGACGTTCCGCGCCTTCAACGCCGATTGGAAGGGAAACAGTTCGCAAAATTGCCGTATTATTTCGCCCGTGGAGCAAAAGAGCTGCGCGCACTTATTGAGAAGCAAAGAATTGATCTCATCCACGGCAATGATTTGCTTGATTTGCATGCGCCCGTTGCGGCAAAAGCGGCAGGAATACCCTCAATCCAACATGTCCGGATGATACCTTCATCGCTTGTTACGAGATGGACATTGGCGGGATTCGTGACTCGACTGAATTCCCTGGTCTTGTGCGTATCCGAAGCCGTGCGGATTAGGACCCTATTCCAAAACAAAAAGGCCAAGGTACTGTATGACTGGATCGATCCCGCCGTGGGGCCTATGAATGATTATGCTAATCCTCGTGCAGAATTGGGTCTTGATGAGAATGACAGACTGGTCGTTTGCGCAGGAAGACTTGAGCCATGGAAAGGGCAGGATCTACTTCTTCGGGCAGCGCCGATGATTCTGCGGGAACAACCTTTAACGCACTTTGCAATACTAGGTGCGCCAGTTCATGGCAAGGAAAAATTTTGTTTGCAGCTCGAAAAACTGATTCGGGATTTCCAACTTGAGGGCAAGGTGCATTTGTTGGGAGAAAGAAGGGATGTTATCGGTTGGATGCGCTCGGCCAACGTGGTGGTTCACTGCTCACGCACTCCGGACCCTTTGCCGGGAGTTGTTTTGGAAGCGGGATTAGCTGGTCAGGCGATTGTCGGCGCATTTGATGGAGGTGTTCCTGAAGAGGTGCCGGCTGAAAACTATGATCTGTTATTCAAGCCGGGAGTTGTATCGGAGCTTGCATCCAGAATATGTCAGGCTCTTCAGGATCCGGACTTGAAAATGAAAGGAATAATGGCACAGAAATTTGTTCAAGAGAAATTTAGCAAGGAAAGGCTTTTTAGCCAGCTGGAGTCGCATTACGAATTCGCGCTCGGAGGATCTAATGGTTGAATCCGCGGAAATGGAAATGCAACAGACAGCCATCGATCTTATTTGCATGATTGGATCTCCTTTCTACACAGGAGATTTAGTTCCCGTTTCAGATCAAAAGTTAATTGAAGTGTTTAATGAGGCTTTTAAAAATCGTGTGGCCCTGCTATTACTCAGCAAGCACAGAAAAGACGGTTGGGACCCATGGCTTGAAGATCAGTACAACAAATTCAAAGAGCGCGAAGCTACAACTCGTATCGTCGCTAGGGACGTGGGTTTAGCACTGAACGATGTTGCCGCAAATGAGTTTGTTGTCTTTAAATCGATTAAGCCTTTTCCGGCTACTCCCAATGACACCGATGTGCTCTTTTTCGGGAAAAAGTCGGAATATGAACGCGCCTATGATTGGCTGATTAAGAAGGGATACCGATTCCACGAATGGGCTCCTATGCAACGAACAGTTTACGACCCCAGAGGGGTCGGACAGATCGGAAAAGGTAAAAAGGGAGGAACCTACTACATCGATTTCTATGAGGATATTGCAACCGATTACTTCTCCTATATGAATAAAAACCGGCTTCGCGAATTCGTCGTAGCTCGAGAAATCGAGGGAGGCGTTATTCCTCTTCTTAGGCCGGAGCCTGAGTTGGCAATAGTGCTATTCCATAGCGTATTTCCGGAAAGAACCTACCAGCTGGAGCACTTTTATCTGCCGCTGTACGTTCTTGCAGCTGCGGATTTTGATTTGGAGACATTTTTTCGCGTAGTTAGAAATAACGGCATGAAGACGGCAGTGAGTTCGTCACTCGGGATTACTCAGGAATTGCATCAGCGTGCGCTTGGAGTTCGGGTGGCAAGGATTGACGAGATCCTGGGCACGCTTGGTCCCTACAATAGAGATTTGAGAAATTTTAGGGTTCATGCTTTCAAAACGCCATACATGTTTTCTGTAATTACATTCATAAAAGCATTTGCCGAGAAGTTGAAGGATCCATATAGTTGCCGATCCTTGGGCCGACAACTAATAAAAATGTTTGATCCGCGCTTTGCTTGGGATGTATTTACATCGCTCAAAAACCGGCTGAGCGAGCGTGGTGTCTACCACCAAGAATGAGATTGATGATATATGCGAACCGTTCTCGCGAATGAACTGCCTCTGATCGCTGAGCAGATCGCATCACGGATTAATGAATGTGGAATGCAAGTCGATATTGTGGTTTGGATTGAGAGCGGCGGACGGCTGCTTGGTCAAATGCTGGGGGACTGCCTAGGTGTTCCCGTTGTGGGCGTCAGTGTGTCAAAAAGGAAATCCAGATATCGCTCAGCGCTTATACCGATATTTCGATGGGCGCCTCGAGGGATCCTATCGATGGCTCGATGGTTGGATGTCGCACTCCGCACCCGGAAAGAACGAGCTCTGTATGTAAGCGGCACTTTGCCTCCCTATGCACAATGCATCCTAGTTGTTGATGATGCAGTGGATTCGGGCAATACTCTAAAAGCCGTCGTAAATTGGTGCAAAGGTATTCTCGGAGACGGCGGATTGGTGCGATCGGCGGTAATCACGACGACTAGCTCCTGTCCGGCATTCTCTCCCGATATATCTCTCTATAATGAGATATGTTCCTTTCCGTGGTCGTTGGCTTCTTTCCCGGGAGAAAAGCCGATCCAATGATCTCCTCCAATAGGGCTGCAGTTTTCGATGTGGATGGAACTCTTATTCAAGCAAACTCCTTCCGCGAATTTACTCGGTGGGCAATCCTGTCTGCCAATATCATGCCATGGAAGTTGTTGTATCTATGGATCGGATCAAGATTGGGGCGGTACAGCAGGGACTACGCCCGCTTCAGAATCGTCAGCGAATTGAAGGGAAAAACAAGTGATGAACTAATTCGTATAGGCAGGCTGATATTTGAAACGCGATTAAGGAAAAGACTAAGACCCGAAGCCGTTAAGCTATTGGAAGAACAACGATTAATGGGACGCGTAGTGATAATAGCATCTGCCGGATATGACTTCCTGATCCAGCCTATTGGGGCTGCCATAGATGTAAGCCATATCATTTGTACGGAATTAGCTTTCTCTAATGGTGTTTTTAATGGGCAGCGTGTTGGGCCGGAAGTGGCGGGAGTAGAAAAGCTTCGAAGAGTTGCAAGCTTGATTGGCACTTTAAACATTTCGCTTGCCGATACGGCATTTTTTACGGATTGTCTCAGCGACTTGCCTTTATTAAGAGCGGTAGGCCATCCATTTCTCGTTTGCAAGCGTGGGAGTTTCGAGCCGAGAATGCCAGAAAAATCCATCCTTCGACGATAGGCGATGAACCTGACAACAAAGATAAATTTGGTGCTTCGGTATCCCTCTCAGTCTCTGAAGCTTCTGCCTAAAGGGGGATTTGGAGCAATTGTGCATTATAGAATGCTCTGCCGAACTTGGTGGCCCCATGATTTTAGCACCATCCTAGATGTTGGAGCCAACATTGGACAATTTGCATTGGGCGTTCGTGAGCGGTGGCCACAATCAAAGATAATTTCTATTGAGCCAGGAGAAAAAGCGTTCAAGATATTATCAAAACGCGCCGCAGTTGATCCTAATTGGACCGCGCTTCAGACTGCCTTGGGTGATGAAGTCGGCTTGATTATCCTAAATGAATATGAATACTCCGTAGCTTCATCCACACTCCCGGTCTCCAATTCGCATGCGGAACACATCCGAGATGTTGGCTCAGCTCGACAAATTAAGGTGCCTTTAAAAACGCTTGATGGTTCCATAGATATCGAGCAATTACGATCCCCCGTTCTTCTTAAGATTGACGTTCAAGGCTCGGAGCTTTCAGTACTTCGAGGAGCTGAAAATGTATTGCGCAATATTTCAATAATATTGCTGGAATTAAGTATCATCCCTCTATACAAAGAGCAGCCGCTGTTTGACCAAATATATTCATTTCTTCGTGCTCACGGATTCTACCTGCTCGACATTGTGGATGTATCCCGAAGTATCGTTGATCGCCGACTTCTCCAGTGTGATGCGTTGTTTGCGCGAGAGTAGGTTCCTCTAAATGTAATAATGCCTGGTTCTGCACCTCTGTTGTCTGGTGAACACCGGCCCTGCAAAGGAATACTCTGTTCGTGCCCTTGATTATCTGAAACATAACCTTTAGAGGATGGTTTGGGTGGATATCACCAGATTATTGAAACCGACATCGTCAAAAAAATTCATCATAGATACAGGATTGGCGCTTATGCTGCGCATCGTAAGTGCCGGTTCCACATTTGGGGTTGCTGCATTAGTAGCAAGAGAGTTAGGCGCCCAAGAAAGCGGTCGTTTTTTCCTATGCTTGTCAATGATGACGATTCTGGGCGTTGTATTGAGATTCGGCCTCGATGGAGTCATTCTTCGCATGGGAGCAGCTTATCGAGCCTGTGGCCAGATCGAAATCGCAAAGTCCATTTTCTATCTCGCCATTGTGATTGTTTCAGGATTCGGGATGACTGCATGGGCTATCATTCTGCTTTTTAATGGTTTTATAGCAAGCAACATTTTTCATGATTCAGGAATGGTCAGCGTGTTACGAGAAATGGCGCCGATCGCCATCTTTCTTCCTATCTCCTGGATTGTTGCAGAAGCTCACCGAGCTGCAGGCAGGATTATCCTTTATCAATGGATTTCCGCCAGCGGCGTGCCAATGATCATGGTCGGCATTTTGTTGGTAGCAGGCAAATGCAATTCTCAATGGGTTGCGCGAGCATATACATTAACAACTATCGTTGTTTTCCTCCTGGCCTTTGGATATTGGATCTTGCTAGAGGGTTTGAATCTCCGCTTATCGACAGGCGGACATCTATCCGCGTTTCTCAGACTTGGCCCTTCTTTTCTCGGAATTGGGCTTGTCAGCATGATTAACCAGCAAGGAGCATCCATCGTGCTTGGTATTCTTGCAGCAGAAAGCCAGGTGGCCGTTTATCATGTGGCCGCAAGAACAGCAACACTTGTAACATTTCTTGTCGTGGCAACCAACACGGTAATTGCCCCAGAATTCGCTCGATTGCATGCGCTGAAAGACATTCGCGGACTTGAAAGAGTTGCCAAACGGTCATCGGCGCTGGTCACCTTCGGTAGTCTACCAGCGGTTTTGTTCCTAATGATATTCAGTGAAAATGTGATGAGATTCTTCGGAGATGAATTCGCGTCCGGATCTCTGGTGCTGCGGATACTGGTTCTGGGACAACTTGCCAACGCGCTGGCTGGATGTGTCGGTATGGTTCTGACGATGACATCAAAGGAGCGGTTGGCAATGGTAGTTTCCATTGGCTCCTTAATCATTACAGCAATTTTATGGCTAGCATTTATTCCAACCTCAGGCGCTTCCGGTGCTGCTTTGGGAAGCGTTCTTGGCATGTTTATTGGAAACACTGCTGGAATGGTGGCTGTCAAGCGCTCCTTGGGATTCTGGATCTATCCGGCATGGAGCGCAAAACTAGAGCCTGTTAAATGACAGGGGGCATAGCTTGATAGAACGAAGCCTGCTAAAGCCAAAATGGCGAAGCGAATATAACAGACTGGCGAGACCTGAAATATATTCTCACATGAATCCAATAACAAATAGAGCGGTTCTTGCTAGCATTGCGGAAGCCGCTCTCTTAATTTTATTTGTAATATCTGTTCGTCTGTTTTTTCTCGATCTTGTGGGCACTGCATGGGCTCCCTATGTCTGGATAATAGTAATGTGTACTGCTTTTATGATTCTGCCAATCCATCTATTGGTTCTCATATTGATGGCCTTTGTTGTATTTTTTCAACAGTCGCTCTGGTACATGGGATCTCAAACGGAGATATTAACGATTTACGAGGTTGAGGTGTTCTATGCAAAGCCCATCGAATGGCTGCTAGCAACTGCATTCCTACGCCTTCTATGGCATTCACGAGGAAAAATTCGTTTTAATCGCAGACTATTGTCAATAGTATTCGCCTGGATTATAGCCTTGGTCGTGGGCGCAATGGTTGCATTTGTAAACGAAATCCCAATAACAGACATGATGATCATGTCCGAATCGCGCAATGTGATCCACTTTCTTTTGTTGTTTCTGTTCTTTGGCATTACCCTAAGGTCGCGTTTACTCTGGTTCACCGAATGGGGGGTAATTCTATGTGTTACCAAGGTGCTCATTTCCATTCCTGGATACCTTCTGGGATATGATCTGCTTTGGCCAACGGCTGCACTTGGATATGGCGGAGGTCATACGGCAGGCTTTTTTGGAAGCGATGAAGACGTAATAACCATTGTCTACGGACTTTGTGCTGCGATTGGCCTTCTGGCACTCGACAAATCAATGAATTTTGTCTCAGAAGGGATTGGACCATATAAAACAATCGAGGGAATTTCCGGCGGAGTGCTGTCACTTCGCTTGGGGTGTTCGGTCGGAGTTGCTATTTTGGCTATCGGCACTTTTCTCTCTCTGCGACGCGGTGGAATCCTTGCTGCCGGCATTGCTGTGTTGGTCATCCTGATGGCATGCAGGGTTAGAACATCCGTTTTAATTGGATGTATCTCACTAATGCTTTCATTGTTTGTGGTGAAAGGTATTGTTGAAGACGCAAATTGGATTCCGCAAACTGCCAAGGTATTTATAGATAGGATCACCGGGGCTGACAGGGCAACTCAAATATCTAATTGGGCACACCTCGAAGACATTCGCGATGGCGTGGATACGCTTACCGAACACTGGCTGTTCGGCCGCGGCATAGGTGCAAGAATCGAATCTGGAAGGACAAGCTATTACGTTGGCGGCCCAGCTCAGTCGCTCTTGATTCATCAGGCGATTCTTCATGTATGGCTGAAGATGGGAATGTTGGGCGTTGCCGCTTATATCCTGACCTATGTACAAGCCGTTCGTCTCAGTATCCGGATCTGGAAGAGACGGCGTATCAGAATGAGCTTGATGGGGTGGAGTCAATTTGGATTTCTTGCCTCCATGTTTGTTTGGGAACTTTTTACTCCTCCATTTTTTCAAAATTTCCGTCGAACTCTGCTTATGGCTTTGGCAATGTCGATTCTGGCTATGGTGTACAAACTACTACCTAATCAGGAAGTTCAAGGGCTTAGACAATGAGGGATGAATGATGAAAATACTTATCACAGGCAGCTCAGGCCTTATTGGATCCGAATCCGTCAGATATTTCTACAACAGAGGAGACTCAGTTGTTGGGGTAGACAATAATCTTCGTCGCTATTTTTTTGGCCCAGATGGAGATACTACTTCCATAAAATTACGACTTCTGAAGGAATTACCGCAATATCGTATTGTGGAAGCAGACATCCGCGACCGGCGCGCAATGCAAGACTTGATAAAGAGTGAATTCCCGGATGCGATAATACATTGCGCAGCACAGCCGTCACACGATTGGGCCAAAAAAGAGCCTGAAACGGACTTTGCCATCAACGCAGTCGGCACCATGAATTTGCTTGAAGCAACGAGGCAGCATTCAAAGGACGCTTGCTTTATATATATGAGCACAAATAAGGTCTATGGGGATGCGCCTAATGAGATTTCATTAAAGGAATTGAGCAGCCGATGGGATTATACGGATTCGAAATATTTCAATGGAATTGATGAAACCATGAGACTGGATAGGAGCACTCACAGTATTTTCGGAGCCTCCAAGGTAGCGGCGGATATTATGGTTCAGGAATATGGGAGATATTTTGGCATGAAAACAGTGACATTTCGTGGGGGATGCCTGACCGGCCCTTCGCATGCTAGTGCAGAGTTGCATGGCTTTCTTGCATATGTTGTTAAGTGTGCTGTGGAAGGGCGTCATTATACTGTATTCGGCTATAAGGGAAAGCAGGTTAGAGATAACATACACAGTGCCGATGTTGTAAACGCGTTTGCTGAATATATCAAAGATCCCGATCCCGGAGCTGTCTACAATCTTGGCGGAGGACGCGCTAATAGCATATCTGTATTGGAAGCTATCAACGAGGTGCAATCGCGCGTTGGCCGCCAGCTCTCATATACCATCACTGATGTGAACCGTGTCGGCGACCATCAATGTTATATTACAGATATGTCTGCTTTCAGGGCGAGATACCCTAAATGGAACGTTTCGATTTCTATCCGACAGATATTGGATGAAATGTGCTCGGAAGCCCTAAAAAATGCCCAACGATAAAGGGCTTGCTATTGTTATCGGCATTGCCGATTATCCTCACGGCCTTGCAACGCCGTTCCGTATGAGAATGATTGCACGATCCTTGGGTGAGTCTGGGTATGCGCCATTTATATTGATTCCCTATGCGCCGGGTGTAAGCGGCGATCGGCTAAATCGCGAATCGGATGGCACGTTCGAAGGCGTAAGGTTTTCATATGGTCTTTCTCCTATATTTATCCCGCATAATATGATGAGTGTTATTGCGGCAAAATTCAGCGGATTTATAGGAATTAGCGTCAAACTCGTCCGCTTGAGATTTTCCAATGCCATATCAGTAATTGTGTCCTATGGAGGCACCGCTGTTGGGGATTTCTCATTGTGGCTGCTTTCCCGCGTTCTGGGTTCAAAATTAATCCTTGAATTTTGCGATGAAGCCTCCGTAACAGTGGATAACCTGTCACGACTCAGCGTTAAAGGGATCAAGCAAAGTGTGAAATTGGGATTGCAGCTTGGGAGGGAAAATCTGGCGGCGGGATTAGCGGACGGCATTTTTGTAATCAGCAAGGGCTTGAGGGCAAAATTAGCTCATATCGGCGATAAAAGAGTGTTTATATTACCAATCCTAGGAGATCTGAACGAGTGGTTGTCGATCAGGCAGCCTCAGATGTCTGAAAAACCTAGCGTTGCTTGGGTGGGGAATTTTCGCCCATTTGAAGGACTTGAGACGCTGGTGGACGCAATCGCTCATCTGGAGGACACAGGGTGTTCGCTTCAGTGTCATCTATACGGCAGGACCGCCAAGCATATGGAATATGCCATCAAGATAGAAAAATATATCAAATTAAGAGGGCTTAAAAAAAGAATACTCATCCACGATGCTATGCCTCGGCAGGATCTTCTGCCAAAGCTCTGTACCGCTTGGGCTCTTGTTTTGCCGCGCCCCAATTGGCCGGTTAACCGGACAAACCTTCCGACAAAACTTATAGAATTCTTGGGTAGTGGGCGGCCGGTTGTTATGACACCTGTCGGCGAAGTAATGCATTATTTCAAGGATGGAGACACTGCAGTCATTGCACAATCTGATTCTGCAATCGATTTATCCCGAGCACTGGAATGGACGATTAATGATCCCAAAAGTGCTGAAAGAATCGGCTTGGCTGGGAAAGCGTTAGCTAAATCTGTTTTCGATTTCCGCGGCGTTGCCCCTTCAATAGATGAATTTCTAAAGTCTCTTGAATAAAAGATGGATCTTCAGGCTGTGATAAATTGCATTATCAAATCCATCTCAATGATATGCCGCCGGTTTGCAGATCCGGTTTGCTAATATATGGTGAGCGTTGGGAGAATTTTGGTGTAATGACTCGAAAGACAAGCTATAGATTCTATTTTTTTCTGGACTTGGTTGTTATTTATGCCTGTTTTCTTGGCGTGTTTGTATATTACTCCGGATTGGTTCCCATCCATCCGAAATCCATTTTCTTGATGATAGCCATTGCGGCTATCTGGTTCGTTATTTCGATAAATCTGGATATTGTGAGTTTGAACGCTCAATCCCGAGCGTTGCACGTTATCCGGAGTGTAATTATTTCATACTCGGTCCTTACCATGTGCATTATTGCAATTGTGGGCATCACGGGGGATTATCGCTATAACGATAGACTTATTCTTTATCCAATGTTGTTTTCAGTGTTAATCTCTTCGGGATTGCGCCTTCTGTCAATATTGCTTATTCATTATTTCCTGAAGAATAGCCGATATCAAAAGGAAATCCTTCTCATTGGTAAAGACTTACTTGTAAAAAAGGTCTATGATCAGATTCACAATTCGCTCCACTTGGGATATAGGATAAAGGGAATTTTTTCTGATGATGGGGGAGAATATTATCCAAAGGCATTACATCTGGGGAGGCTGGATCAGTTTTTTGACATAGTGAGTGCAGGGTATGCTGATGAAGTAATAATTGCTCTTCCTTTGTCAATGGAGAGAGCCATAATCCAAATGGTTAACGATTGTGAGCGCGAAGGATTAAGGGCGCGAATATTATTGGATCTCTCATGCATCAGTAAAAATTTAATGATGCTTGATAAATTGGGAAATATATCGCTTATTGCGGTGCGTCCTGAGCCCCTGAGCTTGCTGCGAAACCGGATTGCTAAAAGGATTTGTGACATTGTTTTTTCATTTACTGCTCTGATTGTTTTTTCTCCGCTTTTGTTGGTACTTGCTAGCGCGATCAAATTATCTTCGCGAGGTCCCATTTTGTTTAAACAAAAACGCATTGGGATCAATAACAAAGATTTTTACATGTATAAATTTCGCAGCATGATTGTTCAAGATAGCGAAGATTCGGACAAGATCTGGACGAAGCAAAATGATTCGCGAATAACAGCAATCGGAAAATTCATGCGCAAAACCAATCTTGATGAATTGCCCCAGTTCTGGAACTCACTCGTTGGTGATATGAGCGTAGTTGGCCCCCGACCGGAAAGAGAGTTCTTTGTTGAGCAATTTATGAATGATATTCCAAGCTATAGGGTGCGACATCTCGTCAAGTCTGGTATTACTGGCCTTGCACAGGTAAATGGTTGGCGTGGGGACACCTCCATCCAGAAACGAGTGGAGTTGGATATCCATTACCTTGAAAATTGGAGCTTCGGACTTGATTTAAAGATCATCTGGCTGACATTATTCGGTCGGAATGTCCAAAAAAATGCATATTAGTATCAGTGTTATTTCCCAATGTTGTGAGAAATTTCGGAGAATCATATTCTGTTGCCCACCGCCATTTTTGTGATAATCATTGCCTTTTTCGCGGTTTTTGCGTGGGGATCTAATGAACCATGGGCAATGGCGATTATAGCTATTGCTACTCTAGGGTTAGGGACTGCACGATTGTCTTTGGCAATTTGGCGAAAAACTCAATGCATCAAATGGAATAGAGCGTTGATTCCTCTTATCTTATTCCTATTAATCGCAACTATTCAATACGGGTTGAAACCTGCAGCGCCGAATACAAGCACGCTCTATCTCCTGATAGCATTCTCACTGATTATTATTATTATCCTTGTCTCTTCGGAGTCTCGCTCTGGCACAAAATTGCTTTTAACCGGATTGTTTTTTTTGGGAGCGTTCCAGGCATTGTATGGATTGATTCAATATTTAGGTGCTTGCAATTTTATATGGAATTATTACAAGACCGCCTATCGAGATTTGGCTACGGGAACGCTTATAAATCGAAATCATTATTCACTTCTGATGAATCTTTGTATGTGCAGCAGTATTGGGCTTCTCTTCTATAAGGCATCCAGACAATTTATTTCTGGAAAGATAACTCTGCGATTGATCCTCACTGTGCCCGGCTCTGCGCGAATGCTGTGGATGGTATTCTGGATCGTGTTAATGGGACTCGCAATATTTTTCTCTATGTCGAGGATGGGGATTGCGGCACTTGTTGGTTCTATCGGCATCATAGTGATATGCGTAAAGGCAGCGGGATCTGGAAGACGGATTGCAACTATGGGCATTCTGTTTGTTCTTGTAATTTTTGCGGCTGCCGCTTATGTGGGAATTGATGAGATTGTTGCGCGATATGAAGATCTTTCACAGGAGCGAGAGGCTAACAGTGATCGCGTTGCAATGTGGCGAGATGCATGGAAGATGATAAGAGAGAATGCCTGGTTTGGACAGGGATTGGGAATGTTTCAGTGGACATACCAGGCATATGAGACCGTTAATCCCGATAAGCCGGCTCGATATGCGCATAATGATTATCTGCAGATTCTGATTGAAACCGGAATTGTCGGGCTGGGATTGCTGCTGTGGTTTTTTGTGGCGGTGTGGCGCGTTGCGGTGAAAAACCTCCGAGATAGTCATGATCCCCTGGTTAAGGGAATCGGTTTGGCGACTATTGGCGCTTTGACCGCTATCGCCTTGCAGGAAATCACCGATTTTGGATTGTATATTCCCGGTGTCGCCGTTGTCGCCTCTCTGATTGTCGGACTGAACCTTCGTGCCCGGTCGTTAGCTTTAAAAAATTAACCGCGGATTTTCACGGATTCTCACGGATTAAATTGAAATATCTGTGAAGATCAGTGAAAATCCGCGGTTAATGCTTTTTGGGAGCAAACATAATGAAAAATAGATCAGTACTGGTTGCGGGAGCTGGTGGATTCATCGGCGGGCACCTGGTGAAGCGGTTGAAGGATGAAGGGTACTGGGTGCGGGCTGTGGATATCAAGGAGCATGAGTTCGCGAAGCCTCCGGCGGATGAATTTATCCTCGGTGATTTGCGCGAGCAGGATGTCGTCAAGAAAGTCGTCCAGGGGATCGACGAGGTGTACCAACTGGCGGCGGATATGGGTGGGGCGGGCTACATCTTCACCGGCGAGCACGATGCGGCCGTCATGCATAATTCCGCTACCATCAACCTCAATATGCTCGAGTACGGGCGCCTGGCCGGAATCAAAAAATTCTTCTACTCCTCCTCCGCCTGCATTTACCCCGAATATAACCAGCGCGATCCCGATAATCCGAAGTGCTCCGAAGACTCCGCCTATCCCGCAGCTCCCGACAGCGAATACGGATGGGAAAAACTGTTCAGCGAGCGGCTCTACCTTTCTTATTACCGGAACTACGGAATCCAGGTGCGCATCACGCGGTTTCACAATATCTTCGGACCGAACGGAACCTGGTGCGGAGGAAAAGAAAAAGCTCCGGCGGCACTGTGCCGCAAAATTGCCGAGGCGGACCGGAACGGCGAAATCGAGATCTGGGGCGACGGCAAACAGACACGGTCGTTTCTCTATATCGATGAGTGCATCGAGGGCGTCCGGCGGCTGATGGAGTCGGACTTCACCGGGCCGGTCAATATCGGCTCGGAAGAGATGGTAACGATTAACGGCCTCGCCATGATGATCAGCGGCATCGCCGGAAAGAATATCACCCTGCGCCATATTGACGGACCGCTGGGCGTCCGCGGGCGGAATTCGGATAACCGGCTGCTTGCGCAGAAACTCGGATGGGCGCCGTCGCGGCCGCTTGCCGAAGGGCTCGAAAAAACCTACCGGTGGATTGAAGCGCAGGTCCGCGCACGGGCTTAATTAACCGCGGATTTTCACGGGTTTTCACGGATTAAAGATCTGTGGAGATCGGTGTGGATCCGCGGTTTATTTTTTGTGGTGTCGTAAAATGGTCTTGACCATTTTACGATGGTTGAGATAATGGTCTGATGAAACCCTGTCCCCGCATCTATGATCGCATACTGAAAGAGCACCTCGGCTCGCTGCGCCAGATGGCCATGATCAGCGGTCCGCGACAGGTGGGGAAAACCACTACATGCCGGGAGATTGCAGACGTTTACCTGAACTGGGATAACGGAGACGATCGCGCCCTGATCCTGAAGGGGCCGGCGGCTGTGGCGGAAAGCGCCGGGGTCCATAAACTCAAGGATTCTCCTTCGGTCATCCTCTTTGACGAGATCCATAAATTCGGCAAATGGAAACAGTTTCTGAAGGGTTTTTTTGACACGTATTCGGATCATTTCCGCGTTCTGGTGACCGGCAGCTCCCGCATGGATATCTATCGCCGCGGAGGCGACAGCCTCATGGGACGATATTTCCTGTACCGCATGCATCCTCTCACGGTGGGAGAAATCATCCGGCAGGATTTGCCGGATGCGGATCGCATTCTCCACGGTCCGCATCCCATCCCGGACGACGAGTTCTCAGCTCTGCTGCGGTATGGGGGATATCCGGAACCCTTTATAAAAAGAGACATTCGCTTCAGCCGCAGGTGGGGAATGCTGCGAATGCAGCAGCTGCTTCGCGAAGATGTGCGGGATACGACACAGATCCAGCAGCTGGGGCAGCTGGAAATATTGGCGACTCTTCTGTCGTCGCGCTCCGGCGGCCAGTTGATCTTCAGCAGTCTCGCCAAGGAGATCCTGGCATCGGTCGATACCATCCGCCGCTGGATTCAAACCCTGTGCCGCTTCCAGATGGGTTTCCTGGTTCGTCCCTGGTTCAAAAATGTCTCCCGCTCGCTTCGCAAGGAGCCAAAGTGGTTCCTGAAAGACTGGTCTGCAATCGACGATGCCGGCTCCCGTGCGGAAACCTTCATCGCCTGTCATCTGCTCAAAGCCGTGGAGGGATGGACCGACCTGGGACTGGGTGTATTCGAGCTCAGGTATTTGCGCGATAAGAGACAGCGCGAAGTGGATTTCGCCGTTATTCGCGACGGTAAGCCGTGGTTTCTCGTCGAAGCCAAGGCAAGCGACGGCCCGCTGAGTCCGTCGTTGCAATATTTTCAGCAGCAGTTGCATACGCCTCACGCTTTCCAGATTGTGCTGGATGCCGACTATATCAAGGCAGACTGCTTCGCAAAAAGCGGCATGCCCATGATCGTCCCTGCCCGTACGTTCCTTTCGCAACTGCTTTAATAGTTAACCGCGGATTTGCACGGGTTTGCACGGATTTTATGAAATACATTTGAGGCGGACGAAACAATATGTGTGGCAACGTTGTACGTTTATGGGAATGGTGGTAACCTCGAAGGTAAATATGAGAAGGGCGAACGTTCGGTTTACCTATCAGGACTACCAGATGCTTCCGGAGGATAAACGCTTCGAAATCCTCGACGGAGACCTCTGCATGATCGCTTCGCCCAACACCAGGCATCAGCGCATTTCCAAAAGGCTCCTGATTGAGCTTGCGCAGCAGATCGAGCGGAAAGGCCTCGGAGAAGTATTCCAGGCGCCGTTTGATGTGATCCTATCCGAAGAGAATGTCGTTCAGCCTGATATTCTGTTTGTCGAAAAGAGCAGGAGTGTACTGATAGGCGAACCCAATTTGCGGGGGACTCCGGACCTCGTTGTCGAAATCCTATCAGCTGGAAGTCGGAAAAAGGATTCGGAAGTAAAGCGGAAAATCTACGCGCGATTCGGAGTCCGGGAATATTGGATAGTGGATCCGGATGCCGAAACAATCGAGGTTTTGCTCTGGAGCGAAATCGGGTATGTGACGCATCGGGTTTTCTCAAAATGCGATTCTCTCTCCTCTCCGCTGCTGCCGGAACTGCGGATTAAACTCTCCGAAATTTTTGAGTAGATTAGCCACGAATTGCACGAATTTTGTTTATGGCATGCGGCGTATGCCCGGCATCTGGCGGAAATGTTCGTCGAAAGCGAATATGTTTGTGATCTTCAAACGGCTGGACAGAACCGGAAGCGTACAATCTGCAGAATATTTCTCATATATACAGATCGGGCTTCTCGCTGACGGGAATGTTGTCAATGAGCGGTTCCGTCTCGTTTCCAATGCCGATGATCTCCCGGAGCGATTCCATGTTTCCGGATTCCGTGGTTTCTGCCTCCGAGTGGATGAGTCTGCGTATCAGTGTGTCCCTTCGGCAAGGGTGTGTAGCCTAATTTCTCGCTGATTTTTTCAGATTTCCTGCGCGGATATTTGCTGAGCGCCGGCTTCC
>JAFGIY010000079.1 GCA_016929335.1 Acidobacteriota bacterium
GAAGCGGCTGCGAAACGAAGCCCAGGGTTGGCTTCTTGCACGGTTCCTCCCAGGGTTGACCGCAAAAAACGCGGCCAACCCTGGGCTTTGATACGAAGCCCCTTCAGGGCTTCTGCAGAGAAGACGCCAGATTTGCCATTAGAAAGATCCTGCAAAGCGCGGCATGAATACAGGATCCCTCTGAATTCAGCTTTCACGGCTTAGGGAAAATGTATAAACTCCAGGTCGCGGCTGAAGCCGCGAGCCACAGGATTCACCACATTCCTGCTTGAATCGGCGTCCCGCCGGCGTTTCCGACGAGCGACTGTGGGACAGCGGCTGAAGCCGCGACCCATATGTTGAAATATGTTGGATACGGTGAGAAATCCGGTGGGGCGAGATCAGGCTGCGATGAGGAGGTGTTCTTCGATCATTGCCTCGAGTTCTGAAAGAAGCTTATCGCCAATTTGGAGCATTTCGACTTCCGGTGTGGCGGAAAGATCCATGGAGGGATTCGGATCGAGACCCAGGCCGAGCTTCCGGCTCCCAGCATTGGCGAGCCGGACAATCGCCAAAGGAAGATCTTCCAGAAAGTCCTCATTATGGTGATCGCGGGCGATCTGGCAATATATCGGAGGAACGTTCCAGCTCATGAGCAATCTATAGCCCAGAGCGCAATGGGCGGTTTGAAGAACGCTGGTCAGAACCTCCTGTGATACGGCCGGGATGTTGGTTTCCGATTCCTTTATTTGATCCATAGCGCGCAGAATAACCAGTTTGCCGATATCGTGAAGCAGGCCGCCGATGAAACAGATTTCTTCTATCCCGGTCGATCGAAGCCGTTTGGAAAGCCACTGGGAAGCAAGCGCCGTTGTGCTTGCGTGACGCCAGAGTTCCAGAAGCATCCGGTGGATATCCGGATTGTGGGCTTTGTATTTTGCGCGCTCTGAAACGAGGATTACAAGGCGCCTCATCTGCTGGGTTCCCAGCCGGACAATGGCGTTCCGGATTGTGCGCACGGGCGAAAGGCCGCAAAAGAACGGCGAATTGGCTGCCCGCAGGACTTCCGCGGCTGCTACCTGGTCACTCAGGACCAGCTGCTCGATTTCGAGTATGTCTTCGGTTTTGTTGGCGATTGCTTCCTGAAGCTTAAGAGCCACGGGGTCATAGACCGGCATCTTCAGGTTTCCCGAGTCAATCTGCTGAATGATACGGTCCAGCAGGGAATCGTTCTGCGGCATGAAAACTCCCCCTAAGCCATTGGATTATCGCCGCATATGCGAGATAACCGCAATGTCATGGCGCGGACAACTGACGATATTTTTTTAATCCGTGCTTCGCCCTAATTTCATATCGGCAGGCGGTATAAAAACATGAATGTCGTCGGGGGATGAGATAAGAATAATTTAGTAGCCGCGGATTTCTGCGGGTTGAAGCGTTTTCCACAGGCATCCGCGGCTGAATTCATTACGCGGGATCTATTCCCAGCCGGATCCCAGGCCGTACGGCATAGTGAAGCCTATGGCTTCGATATCGTAGATCTTGCCGTTCCTGATCTTATAAATATGCATCGCGGGCAGGTTAAAGACGCCCTGGTAAGACGGCAGCATCGTCTCGCCCTTTGGGCCTTTGAACTTATATTCTTTGAGTGAGCTGTCGTGGTAGAACATGGAGAAGCCCACCGAAAGACCCTTCTGTTCATCCCCGATGAGGACGCGGCGGTTTTTGATATCGGTAATGTAGCTGAATGTGCCGGTGCTGATCTGAGCTTCGCAGGTATTGGGGACCGGGCCCAGATCGGCCATTGCCTTCATCATTTTCTCCAGCTGCGGATCGGGTTGAACCGTTGCCTGAGCGGCGCCTGACGGCCGAGGCTTGCCTCCCGCCGTAGTCCCGCCGTTTTCATGGCGCTCGCACTCCTCGGCAAACGGAGAAAGCTTCCCATCCTCTCCGGTGAGCGCGTCATAATAGGTCAAACCGATTCTTATGAGATCATCACGTGACATCCGTTCGGCTTCCGGCACATCTTCAACCAGGCCGGGACGGGGAGTTTTCAGGTTGTCCAGGGCGCTCTGTCCCATGGGGCTTGTGCCCAGATCGCGAATGGCAAGATGCTCCGCTTCGGTGATCTTGCCGTTTTCAACTTTGAGGCGCGCTCCCAGCAGGACATCCTTATTCACTTCTTTCATCATGACGAGACAGGCGACCTGTTGTGCCACAGGATCTGCGGCATAGATCTGAAATTCGGATGGTCCGCCGGACGCGGTAACCCACAGCCCTTTCCCTACCGGTATTTCCGCCGTGTTCTCCGTAAATTTCACCTTTTCGGCAAAAGGCACAGCGCCGGGATCGTGCTTTACCAGAGCTGCCAGGTAATTTCCCATCAGGTCGACGAGGCCCTGCCGGTCCAAAGCAGCGCCGGGTGTTGCCTGAGTGCTTTGAGCCGGTTCCTGCGTCGCTTTAGGACCGCATGCTCCCAGCAGGATCAGGGATGCGAGCACTACGAGTGTGATGGTCAGTTGTCTGAGTTTCATTCCGATACCCTTTCATCTTGGATTAGGGAACTATTCAAGCAAATTTTTGGAAACGAACACTATAAGGCAGCCCAACGCTGTCGCTTGTCAAGCGAAAAGAAGGCCACGAATCATTACGAATTTGCTCTTCAAGTCCGCGTGATTATCATTGGCGCGATGAGGGCGCTTTAAGAAAATGGAGTTCTCCGAAAGCTTCCGGAACGTGGAAGTTGGGTTGAGACGTATGCGTCGGATGCCACGCGGAGTAGAAGCGATTGGGCTCACTGCCTTCGATTCGAAACAGATTGACTCGCCAGCTGTCGTCCGGGTTGAAAAATGCAGTCAGGCAATTCATGGGAATCGCCAGTTCAGCCGTCCATACAGAAGCGTCAGGATCAATAGCGGCGCGGCTCTTCAGGTCGCAGAAGAGAATGGTTTTCCTATTCGGTGCGATGTCGAGGTCCAGCCAATAGCCGTTCGGGCTGATTTCGAATTCCAGGTAGTGTCTGAGGCGCCGGCCGGGCGGTCTTATGAATATCTCGGCGACATCTCTCATCCAGAGCTTATCGCGGCGGCTGTTTCCTCCTTTATAGGCATAAATCTCGCGATAGCGGCAGCGGAATCGGATGAACAGGAATTTATAAGACCAGAGCATGCGCACCTCTGTCTCGCGCAGATCGTCGGTATTCTCGCCGCGCCAGTCGGAACAAAAAATTATGGGCACGGCCTTTTGCCATGAGGCAGGGTCGGGCAGACCTGCCTCGTTTAGCGGTACATCCAGCTGCAATGCATTGACACAACTCATTCGCGATTCCTATTGTCCCGGCGATTGTAATCCCGGAGGTTCGAGTATTCAAAGGCGCTGTGCTAAAATGAATTCAACATCCAATGGAGAGAGATTATGAAACTGAGTGCCCGGAATGTATTAAAAGGGAAAGTGATTTCCGTTAAGCCCGGCGCGGTTAATTCGGAAATCGTGCTGGAACTGACCAAAGGTCTGGAAGTAGTCTCGATAATCACCAAAGAATCTGCAGAGAAGCTGCAGCTGGCTGTCGGCAAAGAGGCTTATGCGGTCATCAAAGCCTCCAACGTGATGATAGCCATCGATTAATTCGTGTTATTTCGTGACCGGCTTCAGACGGCGGCCATCGACTGCTTTCCGGATGGCGCGGATATGATCCGGATTGGTGCCGCAGCAGCCGCCGATTATTTGCACTCCCAGGTCGAGCATTTCGATCGCTTTGCCTGCCACGAAATCAGGTGTTTCGGAATAGACCAGACCTGCGTCGGACTTCGCAGGCAGGCCGGCGTTGCTCTGGATGGCAATGGGCATGCGCGAATGCAGGCGGAATTCCCGAGCAATCTCGACCATTTGAGCGGCTCCTTCGCCGCAGTTGGATCCGATGATGTGTGCTCCGGCCTTCTCCAGCGTTGCGGCCGCATCTTTGACCGTTGCGCCCGTGAGCATGAAGTATCCCTGCGGATTGTGATTAAATGTCACCGTTGCCATTACCGGGATCGAGGAATCGAGCGACCGGGCCGCCTCTATGGCCAGAACCGCTTCATTCAGATCAATCATGGTTTCAATGCAGACTATATCGATACCGGCGGCCAGGAGCGCGCTGATCTGGCGCCTGAACGCGGCGGAGATCTCCTTCGGATCCGCATTTCCGAGCGGCTTAAGCATTTTGCCGGAAGGTCCCACGGAGCCGGCAATGTAAGCTTTTTGCCCAACGGCTCTGCGCACGGCTTCGACGGCACTGCGGTTAACGGATTCCGTTTCCTTTTCGAGTGAGAACTGCTGAAGCCTCAATGGAGAACCGCCGAAGGTGTTGGTGGTAACAATCTCGGATCCTGCTTCGAGATAGAGGGAAGCGATCTCTTCGAGAATCTGCGGCCGGGACAGATTGACTGTCTCGGGCGCCTCTCCGGACTTCAAGCCCCGCTGCATCAGCATGGTTCCGAGCGCACCGTCACCTACGATTACATCCCCTCTTTGCAGACGATTCAGAATATTTTCCATTATGGAATCCTTTTAACTCAAAGGCTCGAAGACTCTAAGCCTCAAAGTGTCAATTCATGCTCTCCAGAAGCCTCAGTCGTGACACGCATTTATGCTCTCTGCAGTTTTTGCAGAAAGGGAAATTCGGCCTGAACCGATGTGTTTCAATTCCTCCTGCAACCAGAACGCCCGAGATGGATTTGACCGGGTTCATCGCCCAGCTCGGTGTGAGAGTGATCCCGATTTCTTCGGGATGCAGAGTTTCAAATACTATCTCCTGTCCGGAAAGATGCCATCCGCAATGGCCGGGGCAGTAATACTGAACCTTTAACTGTCTGCCCTTGCAGAGCTCTTCGGGCTGCAGCTCCAGAAAATTCCGGCACATAGTCTGGCCGAGGCGCTCTGCGCCGGCAGAATTGACGGCATCCAGCATAAAACCCAAAGCCGGGCCTCCCCTGGTGAACAGATCGCTGCTCCTGGCCGCCAGTGCGGGTCCCATGGTTGCTGCAAAAAGCGCCAGGGCATCCGCCTGCGCAACGATAGGCGGAACCGGGCAATCCGGATCGTTCAAGCCGTTCCCGTTATAGATCGGCTCAAAATTCGATTTCGGCAAATCCTCCATCAATCCACGCGGTTTGGCCAGTTCCCTGAAAAGCTCGAGCGCCGAATCCAGGAGCGTCAGAATCCGCGCCGGCATGTTTGGCCTGCCTGCCATCCCCTGATTCTCTAATACTTCCGTGGCTGTTGGCATGATCTCATCAACAGTCATATCAATAAGCCGTCTCATGCTGTATTCATCCTTTGTAACCCATAGATTTTGCATTGAAGCGTTTCCGCTGGCAAGCCTTTTAGTCGGTGGTCAGCTGATAGCTGACCGCTGATTAACAACTGCTTGACGAAACGGAGCATACCTGCAAAAGTACTGTGCTTTGGGCAGATCAGTGGAGGACCGGATGGCATTGACACCGCTCGATCGAGTTCGGAACGTCGGCATTATCGCTCATATCGATGCCGGGAAGACTACGGCTACCGAGCGCTTTCTCTTCTATTCAGGCCGCACTCATAAAATCGGGGAAGTGCATGACGGCCAGGCGGTCATGGATTTCCGCATGGATGAGCGGGAGAGGGGCATTACAATTTCCGCAGCCGCCACCACTTTTGCATGGAACGCCCATCAGATAAATCTGATCGATACTCCCGGACATGTGGACTTTACGGCCGAAGTGGAGCGCAGCCTCCGGGTGCTCGACGGAGCGGTCGTCATTTTCTCCGGCGTGGAAGGTGTGGAACCTCAGAGCGAGACGGTTTGGAGGCAAGCCGACCGTTATCAGATTCCACGACTGGCCTTTATCAATAAACTCGACCGTCTCGGCGCGGATCACGAGCGGGTGCTGAAACAGATTGAAACGAGACTTGGAGCGCAGGCGGCGTTTGTGAACCTGCCGCACGGCGCAGAAAGCAGCCTGGACGGGATTATTGATCTTGTGGATCTTCATCAAATCGTTTTCGATCCGTCCAGCCGGGGACGCGAACTGGAGATCCGCGAAATCCCTGCAGAAATGGCCGATGCCGTTGCAGCGGCGCGCAATCATCTGGTCGAAAGCACAGCTAATTGTGTCGATTGGCTGGCCGACATTTATCTCTCAGGAGATCCGGTTAACGGAGAGAACCTCAGGCGTGCAATCCGAGAAGCGACGCTGAGCGGCAAACTGATTCCCGTTTTATGCGGAGCAGCGCTGCGTGATCTGGGCATCCAGCCTGTCCTGGATGCAATTTGCCATTATCTCCCGTCTCCGCTGGACCGGCCTGCCGCTCAAGGCATGGATCTGGAAACAGGCGAGCCGATTCACCGGCCTCTGTCATTGGAGGCGCCCTTCTCGGCTCTCGTATTCAAGGTTGTGGCCACTTCGAGCACCGATTATCTCTGGCTGCGTGTTTATTCGGGATCCCTGACGATGGAAGAGCGCTGCTATCACCCCCGATCGAAAAGCCGTCTTCGTCTGAGGCGGATCCTCCGGCTTCATGCCGACCGAACGGAGCCGGTGGATCAGGCGCGCTGCGGCGATATTGTAGCTGTGCACGGATTGAAGGATATCAAAACCGGCGACACGCTTTGCGATCCGCAGCACCCGATTACGTACGAGCCGATACATTTTCCGCAGACGGTTGTTTCCATGGCGGTGGAAACCCAGACTTCCGCGGACCGGGATCGACTCTATGAGGTGGTTTCCCGGTTGCTGCGTGAGGACCCGACTTTGAGTATCGGCACCGACGAGGAAACCGGGCAGATGATTCTGTCCGGAATGGGCGAACTGCATCTGGAGGTGACGCGCAACCGCATGCAGCGGGAATTCAACGTTGCAGCTTTCTTCGGCCGTCCGCGGGTCTCTTATCGGGAGACGGCAACAACGCGGGGAGCCGGCAAGGGCGAGTTTGCAAAGCGCATCAGCGATGTTCTCGTCACAGGGCGGGCCGCAGTGGAAATTATTCCCCGGCCGAGGACTCCGGGAGATCGAAGCGTGCCGCCGGTCGAAGTGGATATATCCCGGATTTTAAAAATGCTCACATCATCGCTTGAACGGGAGGCGCAGGATATCCTGCTGCGCGGCTGCGATGCCGGCGGATCTCACGGCTATCCCGTCGTTGACGTCAAAGTGAATGTGCTGGATTTCCGCCATAACGATCCCCCGGACCCGTCTGTTCCTCTGCTCGGTACGCTTACACTCGCTCTGCGCGAAGCCATCGCGCAAGCGCAGACAATCGTGCTGGAGCCCGTCATGACCCTGGAGGTGCGCGTTCCTGAGGAATTTCTGGGCGCCATCATGAAAGACCTGGGTTCCAGAAGAGCGGAAATCCGCGAAACCGACATGGCCGGAGGCTTTGCGGTTGTTCGCGGTCTCGTGCCTCTATCCGAGATGTTCGGATACTCCACGCAGATGCGGTCCCTTACACAGGGACGCGGCAGCTTCTCCATGGAACCCTTCGATTACCAGCCCGCAAAATCGTGGATTTAAAACCGGCAGGCATGCGTTTAACCCGCATTTCTCACAGAGTTTCTACTGCGGCGGCGGATCCGGGCATGTATGCCGCGTTGCGCTCGGTCGGATTCCTCGACGTACTGTCAAGTACGCCTGCGGAATCCTCCCGTCGCGCGCCTTGCATCCATGCCCGTCTGCGCCGCCTCGCTACGAAACCCTGTGAGAAATGCGGGTTAACCATATGGATCCCGGTTTCAGCCGCCCAAGAATTCGTCCCGTCAGGGACGAGGTGATTTGAGCCCGGCGCTTCAGCGCCGGGATGCGATGGAAAAAAAGAAACGGAGTCCCGTAGGGACGATTGAGAGCATACATTAGTGGCAATATCGTGCATCGAGAACCAGCAAGAACATCTCTTTTCCAAAACAATATGGCATTGAATATGATGGAAAATATGTTTTGGGGTGGATTCAGCCGTCCCTACGGGATTCAGCTGTTTGTTTTAGGCGGTTCCGGGATCCCGGCACTAAAAGTTCCGGGCCTGGAGTCTATACATTTGAGACTGGAATGATAATGGAGGACCCGGCAAACAGCCGCGAAGCGGCTGCGAAACGAAGCCCTTTCAGGGTTTCTGCAGAGCAGACGCCAGATTTGCCATTAGAAAGATCATGCAAAGCGCGGCATGAATGCAGGATCCCTCTGAATTCAGCTTTCAC
>JAFGIY010000080.1 GCA_016929335.1 Acidobacteriota bacterium
GGGAAATTCGTAAAAGTCGTTTGTGCGGAGCTTTAATCCGCTTTATTCATGAAGGTTCGTCGCGAGGCGGGAGGATTCCACAGGCGTACTGGACAGTACGTCGAGGAATCAGGCCGAGCGCAACTCAATAGGCATGCCCCGATCCGCCGCCGCAGCAGAAGCTTCATGAATAAAGAGGATTAAAAGAGCTGCTTATACCATGCACTCATAGCGGAATCTGCAAACTTGCGATCCTGAACTTGCCTGTTTATCGAATTCAGAAGACGGCTTTTTCGACTATCCCCCATTTGTGCCTTTTAGTAATATTCCCAGTCTGTGCTCAGCTCGTGCAATCAAGCCTTTGCTCTGAATTGAAGAAAGGATGGAGTCAGGAGGCTCCCGGTATGAAAATTTCAATATTTGGACTCGGCTATGTCGGTGCAGTGACTGCGGCATGCCTTGCGGCTAAAGGGCATTCCATCATCGGAGTTGATGTGGATCCCCTGAAACTGGATAGCCTTGCTCGGAGTGAAAGCCCCATAGTCGAAGAAGGATTATCCGGACTGATTCAAGAGGGGACCCAAAACGGCAACCTCCGCGTAACGAGCGACCACAGGAATGCAGTCGAAAATTCAGATGCAGCCATAGTTTGTGTAGGAACACCCGGCAATCCGGACGGAAGCCACGACATGACGGCCATTCGCCAGGTAGCAGCCCAAATAGGATCTTCGCTTAAAATGCGTTCGGAGCCATTCCTTGTCATCATCCGAAGCACCCTGCTGCCCGGATCGACTTCCGGCATAATTATCCCTGCCCTTGAAACTGAGTCGGCGAAGAAGATTGGCCGGGATTTTGATATCTGCCTGAATCCCGAGTTCATGCGCGAGGGAACGGCAATAGAAGATTTCTACAATCCCCCATTCACTGTCGTGGGAAGCCATCACCGTGAAGCGGCGAACCGGCTCAAGGAATTGTACGGATTCATATCCGCTCCATTCTTCGCAACATCCATCGAGGTTGCAGAGATGGTCAAATGCACCTGCAATGCTTTCCACGCATTGAAGATTGCTTTTGCCAATGAAGTCGGCTCTCTATGCAAAAATCTTGATATCAACGGGCGCGAGGTCATGGAGATACTTCGGGCGGACACGAAGCTTAACAGCGCCGGCGCTTACCTGACTCCGGCCTATGCTTTCGGCGGTGCTTGTTTGCCGAAGGATTTGCGGGCTCTGGAATATCAGGCACGCCGCGTGGGCTGCGAGATTCCCCTCATCCGCTCGATCCTGCCAAGCAACGGGATCCATATCGAAAGAGTGGTGAATATGGTGCTGGCAACCGGCCGGCGGTCCATAGGACTTCTGGGTTTAAGCTTCAAACAAGGGAGTGACGACTTGCGCGAAAGCCCGCTGGTTGATTTGGCAAAATCACTTCTGGAAAAAGGATTGGACCTTACGGTGTACGATGAGGATATTCGCCCGGATAAACTCATTGGCGCCAACCTGCGTTTCATCACAAGCCGGATCCCTGATTTCGCGCCGATCCTGGCCGGCTCCCGAGAGGAATTCTTCGGCCGTTCCGAACTGATTATCCTGGGCAAGAAGTTTCCATGGATTCCTGAATTTTTGCGGCAAGATGCGGCACGGGATTCCTGCATCCTGGATCTGGTCGGCATCCGTGACGCTGCTGCGGATAAGCGGATGAACTACAGCGGAATTTGCTGGTAGGCGCGACGAACTATGACAACAGCCGGTCTGTCAGATCCTGAATGCGATCGGCAAAGGCCGTTCGACCAAAACCTTCGCTGACTTGAACGGCTCGTTCACCGAGGTTTGCCCGCAGAGCCGGATCCTGAGCCAGCAAAGATGTGTAGTGTTCCAGTTCTGCGAGGTCGTTCCACAGGAATCCGCAATATCCGTCACTCACCGATTCCCGATGCCCTCCGGAATTGATCACTATCGGCACAGCGCCGGCGGACATGGCTTCGACCGTAGTCATGCCGAAGTGCTCCTGCTTGCCCGGATGTTCCTCCTGTGATTGGCCGAAGCCGGTAGCATGCCAGTATATGGAAGCCCGGCGATAAAGATCGCGCAGCGCATTGTAGGAAATATTCGGATGGATGAATACGGGCAGCCCTTCTGCGGCCGCTGTCAATTGCGAGATCATTTTCCTGCTGTTTGCATCCGGCAATAATGTGCCTGCCAGATGCAATTGCCATCCATCGGAGTGCAAGCCATGCATTCGCCGGAATACCTCCAGCAATGTGTGCTGGTGCTTATCGTCGTTCCTTCCCCGGCCGACAAAACGCCCGACATGCAGAACAATTTTTTCTTTGGGCTTCGGCGGCCCCATCGGCTCACAGGCGGAATACACGACTTCGGCTTCGCGCCGCCAGAGCCGGCGAATCCACTCGGCTGTGTATTTGGAATTCGCCGTAATCAGCGAATACGAATCGAGTACACTATCCGTCATGCCTACAATACGATTGCCCAGCATCGCATAGATGGCATAGAACAGGCCGCGCGACGCATCGGGACGGAGTTCTCCTTTCCTGTCGTGTGGAAACATGCACATATAAATGCCGGCCCTGGCAGGACACGGCAGGATGCTCCAGCCCTGATTATTGATGAGCAGGTCGAAATTGAATGCGCGGAATTGCCTCAGGTATCTTCGCTCGAGGGTCCGGCTCCAATGCTGTAGAAAGAGATCGGCGTAAGCCCGGCGAAGCAGCGGCCCGAAGGTTGAATTCAGATTGCGGTGCAATAAGCTTTGGACCGGCAACCTCAGGCGCGCGACACGGACGCGGGACAGGTCGGCTGCATAATAGGCTTCAAGTCTCTCCAGCGAACAGGGCCCTCCCACCACCAATGTGACATCGTGCTCCCGGCTGAGCCGTTCCGCCATCACGACAGAGCGTTTTTCGCTGCCGCCTCCGCCATTCATATCCCTGTTATATATTCCTATATGCCTTCGCATTTTCATGGGTGGCTTGAGGTGCACCCGTCCTCTGCGGGCTGTCTTCTGGCTGCAATTTTCAGCAGGCGCCGGTTCCAGGAAGAGGGCAGCATAAAAGCAGCGGCGAGGGCTGCTCCCATCTTCCAGTTTCTGGCATCAGACAGGAAGAAAGCCGGGGATTCGCAGAAGCCGCGCCGGAGATAGCCAATGGCCCTGCGGGCAAGACCGCTCTCCAATGCTATCATGGAAAGGTACCGGGCGATATTTGATCGGGCGCGGCGGGCCACGCGCGCGGTATCTTCAGGAGCCAGTATCTGCATCCTTGCCAGCAATTGATACCAGCCTTGTTCCATGGCATCCACGTTCCGGGTCAATTGCCCTGCATGACGTCTGTAGTCCGTAAGGAATGCAGGAATGCATGCCGTGTTGCCGGGTCTCTGCAGGGCAACTCGAAGCCAGACATCAACATCGTAGCAAAAGCCGGAATTGGCATCGTCAAAAACAATGCCATTGCCCAGAACGCAACGACGCACAACTACGGAAGAATTTGTGCCGATGGAATAGTCGGCAAGAAGCATTGAGAAGGAAGTGTTTCCTTTGCATTGTTTGGTGTGGACGCCCGTATCGGCCCCCTGGTCATCGATGATGCGGGACCAGGCAAATGTGAGGTCGATCTCAGGATGCGCTTTAAAAAACTGAACATGGCGCTCCAGCTTTTCCTGCCGCCATCGATCATCGCCGTCAAGGAAAGCCACAAACTCCCCACGCGCGGCGGAAACGCCTCTGTTCAGTGCAGCAGCTACTCCGTCATGCCGAACCTGCAAGATCCGTACTCTCGGATCCTTGAAACTCCGAATGAGATCAACGGTGTCGTCTGTGGATCCGTCATCCACGACAATGACTTCGAATTCATTAAAGTTTTGTTCCAGCGCCGAACGCACCGCCTCCTTGATGTAGAGGGCAACGTTGTACGTTGCAATCACAACACTGACGCACGGAGCGTCCGGTTTATCGAGCGAATTGTTCATTTCCTATTGGGTATGGCTTTCGAGCGGAACGCGAATCCAATCCGCCGCGACGTCCCTTTTTCCATGAAATTTTGAGATTATCCGGAACTCATCCGGAGATTCAAGAGTTTACCCCACCTTTGTCCGCATCTTGAAATTTTATGCAGAGAATTCCGAAGTCAGCGACCTCCGGCAAAGCACTCGCTGAAGGACACAGTTGACACTGTGGGCGAAAATCTGACGCATGTCGGAACCGCATCTTTTTGTGGAGCGCCGAAAGCGCGGCTCTATATCAGCCTGGTGCAACGCCCCAGGAAAGGGAGATCCAGGATGA
>JAFGIY010000081.1 GCA_016929335.1 Acidobacteriota bacterium
AATTGATATGCTCCATGACTACAAGCCGACCCCGATACCGATACCGACCCCGACCCCGAGATATCAAAAAGCGCCCCGCTGTGCGGGACAGGCTGAAGCCACGGCTTCTAGCCGTGGTCGATCACTCCAAAGGAGAACCATGATGTGGAAGAAATCAGAGCCGGAAGAATTCCAGTCGCAGTCGGCATCCATCCCACAAATTCAGCCTGCCCCGGCCCCGCGCAATTCCGCACTCCAATCTCAGTGCCGAGAGCGTGCCGTCATCGGCCCTACTATTTCAATAAAAGGCGATCTGTCCGGCGATAAAGATCTGGTGATCGAGGGTCATGTGGAGGGAAAGGTCGAGCTCCCACGACACAGCATAACGATTGGCAAGAATGGATCCATTCGGGCGGATATTTACGTGCCAAGTTTTGCCACAACATTATCTAATCGGTCGTTTATCAAATCGATTCCGAGGACCTGAGCAAAACTTTTTCCCGGATCGCGAAGAGGATTCATGTCGGCGCCAGGCAGAGCGGTACAGCAAAAGAAAAGAATCAATAATGTGACTATTTTCTTCATTAAATGAGGCCGGCCTCCCGCATAACTCGTTGCTCGTCGTCATGTGTTACCCAGAACGCAACCTTTGGTCCGGTGCCGGGATCGTAGAGGAAGTATGTTATAAAGAATTTGAAGTTGAGTGAATGGCCCGGTTGCTTCTCAAAAGTCATGTGCCAGTGGACCTTAGCCATGGTGTACTTGTCGTCAAGCGGCGTTGCGTCCACGTGCAGTATCTTGGCGCGCTTGAATCCGATCTGTTGGAAGAAGGTGTGTCGCTGGATGAAGGCATTGCGAAGCGCCTCATCATTGCGACCGCACGCGACACCATCCGGGCCGCCGGCCATGAATTCGTGCGTGTACTGTGAACATACAGGATCCGGATCGAAGGAATTTGCGCTGAAGGAGTTTGCGCCTTCCTCATAGTGAGCGAAAAACTCTTCAACCTTTGTCATACATGGTCTCCTGGGGCTTAACACATGCTTCACGAGCGGCGGCTTTTTGCCGTCGCCGTGTAACCAATGCATGGAAAATAAGGATAGGCAGGATAAGCCTGCCGGCTTTTATTTTGCCAAGCCGCCGGCTCACAAACCAAACTACGAGCACCCATTCTTGCCGATTTTTCGAAATCAAGGAAATTTTATCGCAGGATCGAAGGTTTAGATAGAAATTTCAGGCATACCTGTAATGCAGCAGCTGAGGAGAATGTCGAAAGAGAAATCCCGGGCCAGCAACAAAAGCTAAGACGCCATACACTTTGCGTCTTCGCGTCTTTGCGCCCTTGCGTTAACATTCCGGCGGCCGCTCCGGCTTGTGTCGCAGGAAATTCCGCCGCAGATTCACCGATGCTCTGTTCGTAGAGCTTCGCAAGCCCGTGAATAAAACCTCCCGAATTCTTGGTTTAGAAATCCATCGTGAGATATAATTTCTGATCAGGCGTTCGGGCTGTGCATTTTAAGGCCTTTTCAGCCGACAGTGATCTTGGATTATGCCGCGAAAAATAAGGGAGTTAATTCGGGACTTAGTGGCAGCCGGTTTTGTAGATCGCGGAGGAAAGGGAAGTCATCGAAATTTCGTACATCCGAAGATTTTCAGACCCATAACAATTTCTGGAAAGCCCGGCGATGATGCGCGCGCATACCAGGAAACCGCAGTTCGGCTGGCCATCGAGGAATCGAAAAAATGAAGGAAAGCGCAAAGTACGTAAAGATTGTGGAATGGTCCGAGGAAGACCAATGCTTCGTTGGAAGTTGTCCTGGGCTGATTTATGGTGGCTGCCACGGAGACGATGAAAAACAGGTCTTTGAGGAACTGTGTTCGATCGTGGAGGAAGCCATCGAGATTTACAAAAGAGACAAAAAGCCTCTGCCGCCGGCTACCTCAGGGAAAGACTATGCAAACAAGATGCTGAGCGTAGCCTAGCAGCGGCGGCCAGATCGGCCTGCCAATAGCTTCCTTCGATATCCTTCTGTCGGCTGGAGATTTAATAGACAAAGTTGCGTGCATCGGATAAGAAGGAAGAACTCCCGTGGTCTGATTCCTGGCGTGTAATATCCGCCGAATTCACAACTGACATGGCGCCTCCCGCAGCGGAAACGTCCTCCAGCCCCAGCGTGAAACCATTGAAGATAATCTCGCCATCCCGATTCCAATAGCCTTCCCAGGACTGAATCTCCTCGCAAATCACCTGCGCCGGCCCGCCGGAGACGACAATCTTTTTGACGTTGTAGCCGTCGAAGAAGGAAATAGAACGGCTGTTGGAAGCCCAAACCGCTGCATCCTCAAGCGGAAGTCTCCGGAAAATGGATGTCAATGTAGTAAAAATGCATTGTTGACTGGAAACCGATGAAACGAATTCATTGCGTTCCTGTCTCTTCAGACTTGCGGCGCTTTTGGCGCGAACTTCAATCCGCTTGCCGGTATTCAAATGCGGCCATATCCAAGCCAATCAGGAAGGTGTTGTTCGCACCACCGCCGGTATTCTTCCATCGTGTCAAATGATCGATAGGAAGCGTCATCAAGCACCGGCTTATAGGTATGGATGAATGCATACTTCCAACGCACGGACAGAGGTCGACGCGCCGCCGCCTCAAATTCCTCCAGCCAATCGTCCGGCATTCTGATTGCTGCTGGAACGTTTGGTAAACGGAGATGGCGGCCTATGAAACGACAATCTCGGATTTGTGTCAGATTATATTTGTAGACAACTGTCTTATTATTCTGACTTATATACGCGAAATGTCATTTTTTTATGACATTTCGCTTGACATAGGCAAAAAAGGCAGGCGATACTCAGGCGTCTGCATTTCTTGCCAGTATATTCAGAATCGGCGCTTCTCAATGCCTGCAATGTTTGCGCGGGGAGCATGGACATTGCGACGTATTCAATAGAGACGCCGTCGGCTATACAAATTAATGAGCGATGCAGACGATTCGCATGGCCTGAAACGGCCAAAGTTCTACATTGATTTACAGGTGAAAGCATCTGCTTTTCTGATGAAGATCGGTTGAGGGGTGCAAATGGGCACGAGTGCGATGGGCGTTGTGTGCGCCGCAACGCAGTTGCGTCCGGATGCCATCTGTTTATGACAATTCAAGAACGGGGATAAAACCATGAAACGGTCTATAGTTATCACCGCATTGCTGGCGATCCTTGTTATAGCGCCGCAGGCTTTCAGTCAATCCAGTTTTGCCAGCTTAAGCGGAACCATCAACGATTCCACGGGCGCAATCGTGCCCGGCGTAAAGGTGACGGCAACGAATGTCGGAACCGGAATTACAAACACGGCGCTCAGCAACAGCGCGGGAGTTTATAATTTTCCCAGCCTGCAGCCGGGCACATATAAAGTTTCAGCAGAGAGCAGCGGATTTCAAACGCAGACCTTCACAGACGTCGCGCTTGGAAACGCAGCTCAGGTTCGTCTGAATTTCAAGCTGCAAGTGGCCGGCATCACCGAATCCGTTGAAGTCAGTGTTGCGGCGGACAGGGTATTGCTGGAATCCAGCTCCTCCTCCGGCGAGGTGCTCGTTCAAGAATCCGTACAGGCCTTGCCCTTGGTGAACAGCAATGCGCTCGATCTGATCAGGATCACATCGGCGTACGTCCCCACCGGCAATTTCATAAACAATGCCAACGAAGCGACCATTGCCGGCGTCTCCATTACAAATCTCAACATTCAGCGCGATGGCGTTAATGTAAGCGATGTGCGATACCCCGCCGGCATCCATGCGCCTACACAGATCAATCCCGACCTGGTCAGTGAATTCCGCATGGTCACGGCGCCCGTCGACGCCGAAGTGGGGCGCGGCAATTCGCAGGTTCAAGTTCTAACAAAATCCGGCAGCAATGCCTATCACGGCGGTGCGGTCTGGGAGGTTCAGAATTCGGCATTAGACTCCACCCAGTGGTCGCTGAACAGAAGCGTTCCCAAATTGGTCAACTGGAGAAATATCAATCAATACACGTTGAGCCTGGGCGGGCCGATCGTTAAGAACAAGACGTTTTTCTTTGTGTTGTGGAACGGCCAGATCTCCCGCGGCCGAGACGCTGCCTCAGCGATGGTGTTGACGCCTTGTGCGCGAAAGGGCATCTTCAGATACTTCGACAACTGGAGCAACGGCCTCTATAACAGCGCAATGGCGCTTACCGGCTCTGCACCCAGTTATGCATCCGTCGATTCAGCGGGAAATCCGGTAGCTCCGCCTGCATTAAGACCCTCCATGTTGAATGCGGATGGCACCCATGTATCGGATGATCCTGCTAATCCGAATCATTATGAACCCCACAATGGCATCCTCCGCTATGCCAGCGTGTTTGGAATCGTCCAAAATCCCGATGCGATGGCGGCAGATTGTTCGAATGCGATCGTAGATACGGCCACGGGCGTATCGGGCGGCGGATGGGATACATATCGAAAGGCGGTGGATGCATCGGGATTTGTAGGAGATTCGACCGGTTTTACAAGCAATTTCCTTGAAATTATGCCGGCTGCAAATAACTACGATACAGCGGGAGACGGCTTGAACACTGCCTCCCATAAATGGACTCGCAGCTTTCGCGGAAACGACAATCTCTATAACGTTGGCGAATACAACCAGCGAAAGCAGATCAACCTCAAAATAGACCACAATTTTAACGACCGCCATAGGATCAATGGCTCCTGGAGCTATGAAAAGGGTTGGTCGGACAACAACCTCCGTGTTTGGCCGACCGGCTATGGAGGATTTGCAGAGAGGCGGCCTCAGGTCCTGACAGTGAACTTTTCCTCCACCCTGAGATCCAATCTACTCAACGAAGTTCGATTCGGAATGGCGCGCACCGGGACGAACATGTTTGGACCACTGGATAATCCGGAAACCGGCAAGAATGTCCGTGAGAGCCTGAATGAAGTTAATGGACTCCCATTAGTGGTTAATCCTGGTACAGGAGGAGCGGCCTTCAATCTTGGAAATAGCCATTTCATTGGAGGCCGATGGAATAGTTTCCTTACGACAACCAATTGGGATTCAAGTCCAAGATATACATATGCCGACACGCTTGTATGGACCAAAGGCGCACACTCTTTTAAGATGGGCGGAGAATTCCGCATCAGCAAATCGAGAGGCGCCGTGAATGGCACCGGTGTGTTCAGTTCCATACTTCCAACAGCCAGAGGCGGCAATCCGCAAGGGGTAGCAGTAAACGGGATCGAAAGCACAGCCAGTACAAATCCCAGCGCTGCAGGGCTCCTCTTTCGCGCTGCGAATCCCGGCATAAATGGAAACAATAATGGAAACCATTTGCGGATGCAGAATCTTGCGTCTTTCCTGGCTGCATCGCTGAGCTCCGTGAGTCAGAACTATTTCATTAATTCCCCCAATAACCTGGATTCGTGGAACGATCCGCTCACCGAACCGACGAAAATTCGAAACTTCCAGCAGAAGGAGTTTGCCTTTTTCTTCAAGGACGACTGGAAAGTAACGAACATTCTCACGCTCAATCTCGGCTTGCGCTGGGAATACTATGGCGTACCGTTCTATAAAAATGGATTGACAGTCGGATTTAAGGGAGGCCCTGGAGCTGCTTATGGGATTTCCGGACGAAGCTGGGATGAAGGTTTTTGGAAGCCCGGCGAACGCGGCGATTTGACCGAGTTGATCTTTGTCGGACCGGAATCGCCCAATCCCGATCAGAGGCCCTATCCGCGTGATTTTAACAACTTTGGTCCCGCAGTCGGCTTCGCCCTGCAACTTCCC
>JAFGIY010000082.1 GCA_016929335.1 Acidobacteriota bacterium
ACGTCGAAATTAAAACGACCGATTTTAATTTCGCGCTTGGGTAACGCAGCGGATGTGTGCATATTCCGTCTTTGATATCAATGAAAGGTTGTGCCATGGGGAACTGCCGATCCATAAAATCCTTCATCAAGCCCGGGATGCTGAAAAAATAAAGCGGAGTCGCGTAAACCAGCGCATCCGCTTCGCGAAGCCGAAGCAACAGATCCGGCATGTCATCCTGATGCCTGCATACGCCTGGAGTTTTCATCATGCAATCCATGCATCCGACGCAATGCTCAATCCTTTTGTCCTTCAGAAACACTATCTCAGCTTCGGCGCCTGCCTCTTTTGCTCCCTCCAGGAATTCTTTGACCAGAACCTGCGTGTTGCCCAGTTCTCCGCGAGGGCTTCCGTTGATCGCGAGTATTTTCACTTTTGACTCCTTTCAGGTGGTCCCCACGCTTCAACCGGGCGATCACATCTTCTCCCCACTGCAGGCTCGTCTCAGCAAAACGGATGCCATATTCCCACGGTAGAGTTCGGAAGAAGAGATCCCTGGCCGGAAGAGGAGGGAGTTTCTTTCTATAGGGCAGGGTTTTTTCGGGCAATGCGCGCAGCTCGGCAATCGAGCGCCGGTGGTAGTATACAAAACGCTCAAAGCATTGCAGCGCTTCATCATTGGACAGATTTGCCGCAAAAAAGATCTGAATCAGCTTTGGCAGCCGCAGGGCTTTGGGAGACAGTGGCGTGGACAGCCATCGCAGCAGTTCTTCATTCCCCTTTGGGGTAATGTGGTAGATTTTTTGATCCAGCCGGCGGTCCTGCTTGATGACCTCCGTTTCAGCCCACTCCTTCTGCACAAGCCGTGTCAGCGTTCGGTAAATCTGGCTCTGGTCTGCCGGCCAAAAATGCCGCACAGTCAAGTCAAACGCTGTTTTCAGATCATACCCGGTTCGGGGACGATCCTTTAAAAAACCAAGAATTGCATGGTCGAGTGACATCACGAACTCCCTGCTACATGATTCCACCTATAGGACATATCCTATATGATGGGCCATATAAAACCACGCTTGCTGCCCTATGTCGATGAATGATTGGTTTATTCAAAGATACGCATGCTTGAACGGATAATATGGGATTCTCCGATGGACGGTATGAACGTCTGGATTTGAGGGTAACAAATCCGAAGCACTTGTTATGATGCGTGTTTTTGCGCTAACTGGTAGACAATGCAGAACATATTTCGGTTCGATCCCGTTTTCAGCGTCTGAATCTTATGAATACGCAGAGTAATAGTCCGAAGATTTCGAGCCTGCCCAGCAACATGACGATGGTTAAAATCCACTTTGCTCCTCCGGGCAAATGGCCATAATTGGCCAGGGAGCTTACTGAACCAAATCCCGGGCCCACATTTCCCATGGCAGCGGCAGAGCCAGAGAATGCGGTAAGAACGTCTATGCCAAACGCGGTTAACAGGACGGACGACATAAAAACCACAGCCAAATAAATGCAGATAAACAAAAGTGCGGTCGCTAAAGCATTATCACTTAAAAAAGTTTCCTCAAACCTCAGCACTACAACTGCTTTGGGGTGCCGTAATTTGATGATTTTCGCTCGAATGGACTTGATCATGATGATGATTCTTTCAACCTTTATCCCTCCGGAAGTGGAGCCGGAACAGGCGCACTGAAGCGTAAAGTAAATCATTATCAGCATTGCAAATGTCGGCCACCCCGAAGAATCCGCCGAAGCGAATCCTGTGCTCGTTCCTAACGAAATTATCTGAAATGAAGCATGCCGAAACGTCTCGATCCAACCTTTATAAATGCCTCCGTGGAGGCTTATGGCGACGAGAATGGTGCCGATCCACAGAGCCCCAACATAATAGCGAACCACCGTTGAATTCCAGATAGCCCGGAGTTTTCCGCTGGCCGCCAGGAAAAGAAGTCCGAAATGTATTCCGGAGAGAATCATGAAAATGCTGATCACAGATTCAATCAGCGGGCTGTTGTAATGGGCAATACTGGCGTTTTTAGTTGAAAAGCCTCCCGTGGCAATCGTGGCGAACGAATGTGCAACTGCATCAAACAGATTCATTCCGCTCGCCCATAGCGAAATGGTTTCCAATAAAGTCAAGCCTACGTAAACCGTAATCAGAATTCGGAGTGTAGTTTTGGTGCGATACCTGAAATTATTTTTTGCCAGCGGAGAAATCTCGCTCCGGGAGAGAACCATGGTCGCTTGGCTGATGGCCGGCATAACTGAAAGCACAAACACTATAATGCCGATGCCGCCAATCCAATGGCTGCAGGCACGCCAAAACAGGATCCCGGAAGGCAACACTTCAATGTTTGTGAGAATTGAGGATCCTGTGGTAGTAAAACCGGACACGCTTTCAAACCAGGCGTTGGTAAAGCTGAACTCCCCTCCATATAGAACATAGGGCAGCGTTCCGGCTAGACAGGATAGAAGCCAGCTGGATACAACAATCACTAATCCTTCATCGTTGCTGATATGTGTTGTTGAGGGCACGAAAATTAACGGAAATATGCCCAAAAGCAGTGGGACCAGAGATCCATATAACAGGGGAAGGACATCGGGCTCATGCTGCAACGCGGATAGCAGGGCGGAGAGAATCATGAAGGCAGCATTGACGATTAAAACGATGCCAATGTATCGCAGAATAACTTGAGGTCTCATAAAGATCGTTGCCGGGAGAGAGCAAGCTCCTTAATTGCAGCTGCAAGTTCATGAATCTCATCATTCGTTTCGATGTTGATGTCCAAAGCTTGTCGGGTTTTTGTTTTATTTCTCACTTCTCGAGTGAGTAGGTTTATCGGCTTGATGACATAGTAATTGATGAAGTAATTGAAAATGAGCACAAAAAGAAGAGAAGACACTATGGCGACGATTCCCGGCATAATGGCTCGGCCGGCTCTGTTATGAAGACTCGACGCTGTCTGGTACATCGTTTCATCATTCAGCACAAGGAGTTCTTCTATTGATTTTTTTGCCGTCAGAAAAGCCGTATGAGGTCCGGCAAAATACCAGTCGAGATCCCGCTCCTTTTTCGCATCCGCTAGCGATCCCACCCATATTTGCTTATATGCCCTATAGCCTGCTTCAATCCTGTTAACGTATTGGCTCTCATTGGCTATGGTTACATTGTTCTGCGCAATTTCAAATCCCCGCCGGAAGGAAAGATCGGCGGACTCGATCATGTCGCTCCCTTCCTGCCATTTTCCGGAGAGCAGCAGTAATATGCCGCTGTCCTCACTCTCAAGCGCCTCTGTCATGATTCTTGCGGCGTTAATGCTTTTATAATTTTCGTCCAGCAGCCGGTTTACCGAAGACCCGATGGACAGCAATTCGTGAATGGAAAGAGCCCCGGCTGCCGCCAGCATGATGGCCAATATTATGAATCCGGATAATATTTTTGTTCGCAATTTCATCGCCCAACTCCTATCCTGCCCACTAAAAAAGCCCAATCGTCCCCCTCACTCCGCAAGACTATACGCCAATATGGAGGGACAGTCACCCCTGTCACCTCAGGTTCAATGCCTGGTATAATCCTTTGGCGATTTCATACAAGATTTGGAGATAGGCATATGGCGGCAAATATACTGCCGATGGTTCTTATTGCTATGTTTGCCATTCTCTCTCCCCTGTTTGCTGCGGACATTACCGGTGAATGGCATGCGGAAATAAAGCGATCAAATACAGCGCCAATGCCAACCACATTTGATTTTGAGGTATAGGGAAGCAGTTTGACGGGTGTTTCGCTCTATTCTTCGGATATTTCAGTTTAGACTCAGCGGATGCTATCCCTTAGGATAAGATTTTGGCGACCGTCAACGCCCATTCGAAATGGCAGTGTCTGTCAGGAGATGCGTGCCATCAATCAAGTCCCATTTCTCACTCGGTTTGTTGAACTGGACCGAATAGCCCGACCGCGCCCGCAGCATTTCGGGCAGATCGCGCAGGTATGATTTGGGCAAGCCCGGAGAAAGATATACGGCTCCGGTAAACAGCTCTTTGTCATCTTTCAAAAAGCCTGTGCGGCGGGCCTCGGCGACGATATCCTGATAATCGGTCCATAGATACACGCCTATCGTAATCCACACACCAAGTGGAAGCCTATAATCATCCAGCACACACAAGGTTTCGGCTATTGTTTCCGGGGTCTCTCCCGGAGCTCCGAACATCAGGGAAGCGCCAAAGGAGATCTGTGATCGGCTTAGAGCTTCTAAAGAATCCCGCACCTGACGAACGGTGTAGCCGCGTTTCATAGATCGGAGCATACTTTCAGAAGCTGACTCGATGGACAGATTAATGTAGAAGCAACCAGACTCTTCCATTAAACGGCAAAAGTCATTCGTGATGTCTATCGGTCGCAGATCCCCCGTTCCCCATTGAAAATCGGATCCTGTGGTGATGAATGTCCGGCAGATGGATTCCGCGTGTCGGCGTGGCACATTGAAATTGTTATCGCAAAACATGACCCTTCGGCTGTTGGTGAAGCGGACGATGTTGTCGGCTTCTGCAAGCACCCGCTGAGGACTTTTAAGCCGGTAACGTTTGCCTTCCAGCTTGCTGTAAGGGCAGTATGTGCAAGCAAAAGAGCAGCCGCGCTTGGTCAGAACAGCCGGAGTGACTTTTCTCTCAGCATACGGCTGCCAATTCAAGAGGTCATAGGCGGGCAGAGCCTGATTATCCAAATCCTGAACTGGTTCAGGAGGGACAGAATTAAAGGTTCCATCCTTCCTATAAACACAACCCGGTATCGAATAGATATCCTTATTGTCTGTGAGCCGCTGAAGGAACAGCGGAAAAGTTTCCTCCCCTTCGCCCCGGATGCCATAGTCCAGGTTCAGGTATTCCAACCAATCACGCGCGTAATAATTAAAACCGGGACCTCCCAGAACAATCCAAGCAGATGAAGCTTTTCGGATTATGTCGACGATCTCCTTGACACGCGGCCGTAAATCCGTGTGATGAGTTCCAAGGGGTGCGCCAAGATCCATTTCGTCGCTGAACACCAAGCGGATCGAAATACCAACGACATCGGGCTGGAATTTCGCAAGTTGCGCTTTCAATTCGCCAGCCAAGTCGACAGCGAACAAGCGGTCATAGATCTGAACAGCGTGGCCGGCTTGGCGGATGGCTCCGGCCGCATAAATGGCACCGGATGGACAGGCCGGCAATGTGTTGGAGGAGATCATCAGCACTTGCATCTCAAAAGCCTCCCTATCTTGCCAGACATCCCCGTCTCCGGGACAGCATTCCAAAATTAGTGTCCGATGCTATGCGACCAGTTTCCTGCCCAGTTCTTCCGCGGCAGCCATGACTTGTTTATTACTTTTGATATCTCCGGGATTCAAGGCGCTGCCATATACGACGCCGGTAATGTCGATGCCCGCATATCGATATGAATCTTGAAAACAGCGCAAGACATTCACAGCGCCGGAAGTGAAAGGATCCGTGTCGCCATAGGCAATGGCGATTCCGACTCTTTGCTTATGCCGTTTTCCCTTATATCCCATCAGCGCAAAACACCGGTCCATCCAGAGTTTGGTTTGAGTCGACATATTAAAGCAATGCACCGGGGTTGCGACCACTACAGCATCTGCTTCAATCAGTTTGGGGTAGACCAGCTGCATTTCGTCCTCAATCACACAGCCGTGGGAGTCCGGTTTCTGGCATCCCCAACAAGCCTTACAAGGCTTAATATCCATACCCTGAATGTACAGCGATTCAACATGGGCTCCCGCCGCTTCGGCAGCCGAGCCGATTCGCTCGGCCAGGGCGGCACTATTACCGTTTTTCCTCGGACTTCCAAGGAGTATTAATACCTTTTTCTTTTTGTCAGCCATGAGCACTGCTCCGTTGTAATTTGGGAAATAACTCGTTCACCAGTCGGGCGGCTCTGACATAGAGGCCGCATTGCCGGATGATCGGAGAAAATGGACCAAAGCACGGACGATCATAATCAATCATTCAGCTTAGCAACAATGAAAATCACGTTTGAATAAATATTGGCAATAGACATCCATATGTTTTGAATGGAGATAAAGATTCTTCCTTTTAATTGACATTCCGCGTGTTCATGCATTGAAAAAGCATGATTGTGATTAAACGAAATTCCTAGTAGCAAAAAATGCATTTTTATAAAAAAGTCGGTAAGTTTTTTGGCGTTTCGTAACACTTCTAATTGGATAAGAAAAAATGGAAAAAACCGGGAAAGGTTGGAAACCGTTTATGAACAGCCGGAAAATGAATACAACAATAATAGTGCAACCTTTGTGGAAGATCTCGGACGTCGCCCAGTACTTGGGTATTCCTCTTAAAAGCGTTTATAGCATGACCGGCCCAAAAGCCGTGATCCGTATTCCCCATATCCGGATCGCGGGCAAAGTAAGGTTTAGAAAGGCGGATATTGACCTGTGGTTGGATCAATGCATGGTTGCAGCCAGCAAGTTTTTAAAAAAAGCCCTTCCGAAATCGGTGGGAGATTTAATCTGAATTGATTTGACTCTATGGCGCTGAGCAAATTGATGGCGGCAATTATCTAGACATTTTTCAGCCCGATCCCAATTTGGAAAGGAACATTCATGAACGATTATGTTACTTTAAAGATACTTTCCCAAAAGTCCAGTTTGTCAGAGCGGACCTTGCGGAAGTTTATCCGATGCAGAGAGCTTCCGCATTATCGTCCCGATCCCAAAGGAAAGATCCTTATCCGTTTATCCGATTTTTATGCCTGGATCGAGTCACGTCGAATACAGGTTGAAAAAGATGTGGATGCAAAGGAAATGCTCGAGCTTTTGTTTGCCTCAGCGCCTGAAAGACAAAGCGCATGACAGTCAAAGTGCGAGAAATGCCGCCGAAGAGCGGCAAATGGTATGTCAAAATTGATTTTCATCAGCATCGGATTGCCCGGCTTTTCAGTTCGAAGGAAAGAGCACAGGAAGTCGCCAAGAAGATCGGTGATGCGCTTGAGCTTTATGGGGTGGAAGCACTGAAAATGTTTAAAAAGCCGGATCCGCCGCCCCCACCGCCACCGGAAATAGTAATTCCAACTGTCGCTGAGTATGCAGCGAAATGGGAACTTGAGCTCGAAAAGAAGGACCTCAAACATTCAACACGCATCAGCTATAAGTCAAACCTGAAGCATCACATCATTCCCGCATTAGGGAAAGTGCTCATTACTAAAGTGGATTATCCACTTTTGAAGAGGTTTGTATGCGCCAAAGCTGAAGCGACATACAGCTCTGCAAGGTTTCGCAAGCCGGCGGACAACTCAAAAGACGAAAAGGATACTGCAAGCTCGAAGGTCCCTGGGCACAAAAAAACCTATAGCCGTGATTCTGTTCGAATCATGGTGATGACCTTGCGTGCGATGCTGGCAGAAGCGACACGGGAAAATCTCATACCAAACAATCCTGTAAACGACCTCGCGCCATTCTATCGCAGGCAAAAACGAGAGAGGATTGTGCGAAGAAGCGATGTTTACACGCCGGAGGAGCTTTATGCGATTGAAGATGTGCTGAGCACCAAGCGTTCGCTCTTTCAGCAGAATGCATACGAATTCAGCTTATGTATGTCACGTACAGGGATGAGAATGGGAGAAGCGCGCGGTCTGAAGCCATCGGATCTCGACTTTAACGCTCATACGATAGAGATCCAACGAAATATCCCATCGGGGCACAATCGACTGGAAGAAAGCACAAAAGGCAAAATCGGGCATCGAACGGTGGATATGGGAAAGGATCTCCACCTTGCAGTGAAAGCGATAGAGCTTCAGAGAAAGGTAGAGAAGCTGAAAACCGGAACGGAAGATTCCTCCGCCTGGCTTTTCCATGGCGCTGAAGGTGGGCCAATGGATTACAACAAATTTTACGATGACTGGATGCGTGCGCAGAAGATTGCGGGAATCCGGCCTCGGACGCCCCATTCGCTGAGGCATACCTATGCTTCAATCAACCTGGCAAATGGGGAGGATTTGGCTTATGTCCAGAAGCAACTCGGGCATGCCAATCCTGCCATCACCCTGGCGATCTATACGCACTTCATGCCACGCAAGCGGAGGAGAATATCGAATGCCCTGGACAGACCAACCGGGGTTGCTAAGCGGAAAAATCCGCAAGTAATCCGCAAGTAAGGGGTGTTTTAGATGAAAGTGGATTTCGGTGATTTTGCTAAGTTGTTGATTCTAATGGAGCCAGCGCCCGGACTTGAACCGGGGACCTACTGATTACGAATTGCTTGCGCCCTCTCGTTACCCTCTATAATCAAAGAATTTAGCATTTTGCATCTCACATTAAGCCTCTTTATGAGGTTTTAGGCGGCAACAGACGGCAACGCAAAAAGGAGGATAAAGCATGAAAAGCAACCTGATCGATTTCGATCTGTTAGGCAAAGAGGCCGAAGATAAAGTGACGGGATTTACGGGAATCGTGACGTCCATTTCCTACGATCTCTACGGCTGTGTGCAGGCGGTTCTTACTCCCAAATATAAAGAAAACGAAAAAGCGGAGCTCCAAAGGGGAACCTGGTTTGATACCAAGCGTCTCAAAGTACTGGATGAAAATCCCGTCATAGAAATCCCGGATTTCAATAGGCCTCCCGGAGGATACGAAAAGCCTGATTTTGCGCAGTTGCCTTAAAACGAATCGGAAATGAATCAACCTAATTCATGTCGGATTGCTAATGGAACGTGGGTACATAAAGCTTTGGAGGAAGATTCAGGACTGCAAAGCCCTACAGGAACGCGGGAAGGTTTTATCAAAATTTGAGGCTTGGATAGACATCGTCATGGTTCGTGCCAGGGGAAAGGATGATGGTGGATTAAAGCGCGGAGAATTTGAAGCGAGCTATCGCTTCCTGGCCAGAGCCTGGCGGTGGGACGTTCACAAAGTTTTCCGGTTCATGTCCCAACTGGAAGCCGAAGGGATGCTATTTCGAAATCCAATTTCAGTGCAACACCCAGCGCAACACCAACGACAACACTTAGCGCAACACTTTATTGTTTGCAATTACGATACTTATAACCCGATCAACAACGGCAATGACAACACCTTTGACAACACCCAGCGCAACAAAGTAAAAGAATGTATTAATAAAAGAAAAATAAAGGAAACATCGCAAGCGGCTGGCGCCGCTGCCATGGATCCGCTTCCCTCTACCGAGTCACTTCAACTGTCCGAAAGACTTCGCCAGGCGATACAAGTTAGAGATCCGAAGGCGAGGGCCTGCCGGCTACCTGATCTGACTCATTGGGCGCGCGACATCGAAAAGATCATTCGAATCGATGGTCGCCGGGTAGAGGACGTCGAGGCGGTCATAGCATGGTGCCAGAACGACAGCTTTTGGGGCCCCAATATCCTGAGCGGTCGCAAGTTGCGAGATAAATTCGACACAATGTGGGGGCAGATGCGGCGCAAATGCATCCCTGATTTGGTCGGTGAAACAGATATTCCGGATAACGGCGAGCGCGATCCCGCCTATGCGGAATTAGTTCGTCAAAGAGCGAGGGCGCTAGATTTGTAATATTCAGTAAGGCTTGGCGGTGCATGGCTTAGGCAAGGCAATGAGCGCGATAGATGCTTCAATTTTGATTTGGACTCCAGGCATTCCACCAAAGCCGGGAAATTATCTTTTCCGCTGGCGCAATTGCCCCAAACTATCTCCGTTTGTCATGACGATCGAAAAGCCCGATCCCGATGGCAATTGGGAAGAGTATGAATGGATCTATCTCTCCACACAGGAAGAAAAAAATGGAAGAGCGGCAGTATTATCGGCCTGATGAGATTGCGGAACACTTCCAGGTGAGTGTGAGTTATGTATATTTTCTTATCCGCAAGAAAAAAATCAGAGCAGTGAAGATTGGGCGATTACATCGAATCCCAAGAGAGGAGTATTGCCGGCTTTGTCAAGGAAGTAATGGATGTACTTCTTGCACATATCAATAGGCTTGACAGCCGCCCATTGCATCATATTTTGCCATTTTTGCATGCTCTAGATTAGCCTCGGTCCAATGAACTATAGATATAGTATATATCGTTCCTCATATTATGCAATTTCATAAATCGAAAGAATTAGTTGTGGATTTATTTTTTTGAATAGGATACTTGAATTATTTAAGCCTGATAGCTAAAATCGGTCGAATTCTCTCAGATATTCCAGGAGCCAAATAAATATTTTCTTTGGCATAATTACATAAGTGCGGTGGATTGTCATTCCCAAATGAATACAATGCTAACAGAGTATCGCCCAACCGGTTTCAACAGATGGTCCGCTGCTGAAATGGGGTGTTAGAACGTAAATATGAAAGACATAGAGGGAATTGAAAGAGTCTTAGCATATCTTGAGCCACATATGGCTGATATAGAGGCACGATTTAACACTGAGAATGCTAAATTCATTGCACTGATGAGCAAACCGCACGATGTTGTTGGACGGCTTCTTAAATGTCACTTGGTGGTTGAGCATTACTTAAACCGCTTTTTATCAGAGCATTTTAGCATCGAAGATGTTGAAAGCGCAAAGCTGGGATTCTTCAGCAAAGTAATGCTTTTACCCAGCAAGGCAACCAGCGCGGCTTTCGTAAAGCCGGGCATATTGAAATTGAACACCTTGCGCAATCGCTTGGGACACAATTTGGATTCTGTTATCGCTTTTAGCGATTTGGGACCAATAAGCGAGGTCTTGGCTATCGCCCGTAAAGGCGTGATTTTCAAGGAGCCTATTGATGCTATCGAGGCATTTACCGCAATCGCATGTACTTGGCTTATTGTTCCGCCAAAAGAGCACCGGCAGCTTTTCATTGATGCATTCTCTGAGGTAAAGGTAAATGCACTCTAAATATTTACTTCGTAAGCCGGCGCAAAAAAACGCGTTATTGTTGGGTGAGAAGTAAGACGAATGCGGAGGATTAACTGATGACAGATAAGACAATGCAGCGCGCCGCTAACAATCCCGGCACAGAGAGACAAAAACGCGGTTCCTGGGATAGTCGGCATGTGCTGCTCTACTCCCTGATAGGCATATTTTTCTTGATAGCCTTAAATCTATCGATCTTCATTGAGAAGCCACAAGAACTGAAAAGCCTCTTGCGAGACATAGCGATTGCGATCGGGCCCGTCTGGATGCTCGGTATTCTTTACCAGCATTTCCTCTTTAAAGAGATCCGAGAAGCCTCCACAGAAGCATCAACTGAAGCATTACTCGCGCAAGCTCGGCCGCTCCTGGAGGGCATCCGTATGTCCGCAAGAGAGGTGCAAAACGAGGTCGAGAACATGATGCACCTCCGTGACCTTGGTGTCGAGAGAGCCTTTAAGCGGCGAAAAGATGCCTTGCTGCTAGTATGTGAGTGGCTGCGTAGCGAAGAGAGCGAAGTCGCCTTTGTAGGAACATCTCTTCGCGGTCTATTTTGGGAAGAAGTTGGGAGCAAGGAGGTTGCCGGCATTCTCGCGAGTAGATTGAAGGAGCCCAACCGCACTTGCCGCTTCAAGTTTCTTCTCACTCATCCGGCCTTTGCGGATCTTCGGCAGGGGCTTGAAAGGATACATCGACCGGAAGACTTCCAGATCAGTACGGAGATCCGTGAGTCCGCTCGTCGACTACTAGAGATGGGCGCTCATCCAAAGGAAATCCGATTCGTCAAAGCCACGCCAACCTGTTTCGCCATCAAGACATCAACTCATATGTTAATAAATCCTTATCCGTTGGAGAATCAATCGCTCGCATCTTTTTGTCTGATAGTGGGTAATCAAGAAGGACGGAATCGCATATATACTTCCTTCGAGGAGAACCATTTCATATTCGAGAGTGCGAACAGCGTTCCTCTTGGCGGCGAAACGAAAGATGACTTGGACAAGATTTTCAGCCAGACCCTAACGTCTCTTGGTCTGGTGCCCGAAGCCGGATAATAAATGCTTCCGGCGAGGTGTAATCCGCACCATCTGATATCCACATAGAGCGGACGCGGTAAAGACGCCGCGACGCCAGAAAAGGTATAAAACCGAGATGTATGCTATGCGCCGCGATTGATGCCAATCGTTAAGAGGAGCAAATCATCATGAATCAATCCATAAACTATCCAGCCTTGATCATCAGTATCCTCGCCTTACTTTTTACTGTTTTCAGTTTCTGGTGGATGAACTGGCGTACGGGAAAACTCATAATCGCTCCGCCGCGTTCCTTCGCAGCTATTGGTTCACGTGAACACATGATTATTGAGATTCCACTTGTTTTTTTTAATACAGGCCCCATGCCCATTGTGATCCAGAACATGCGACTATTCCTTCCCGATTACAAACTTCATTTGAGCTTTATGGCAACTGTAGCAAAACTCTCCCAAGAGGAAGGTCGAGTGTTTGCTACTCAATTTCCCGTTCGTGGCAGAGAATCGGTGCTGATGATTTGCGAATTTCATGCCTCCGGCAATAGGATATCATTTGAGGCAAAGAAATATCGGATTGAACTTCAGGGATTCTACCACAAAAAGAAGGAATGGGATACTCTGCTTTGCTTCCAGCTAAATGTTCCTATAAATGCTCTACCGACTATTAATCAGCAATTCATAGCATATGATAATATGCTTGATGAATAACCGCCGAACAATTCTTTCTCGCAAACCAATCTTCGGTCTTTCGCCTAAATTGAGCCCTATGGTTGGATGATCACCTCAAACGCAGGCCATGCATTTTCCATAATTCTAAATGCAATTTCGCTTGGCTGAGTAATACGCTAACTGGAAAAGTGGGATCGTCCTAATCTATATAGGCTCTGCCAACAGGGGGAGAGAATGCATCATATTATTGCGACACTTGTCACTACTTGCGATGCCTGCACTGTTTTTTCCCCAAAAGCTTGACTTTATTGAAGACCTGCCTCATACATCCACATGGTAGACTCATCTACACTGAACCCGTAAACAATGGGCCGGTTATTACTTGGTAATCGGCCCGAGACAAACGAGTGTTTGGTTAAGCTAGAAGGTACCCCGATGATGGATGCCCCTAAAACCCTACCAGCAGAAGTAGAAGGTGATCGGTCCTGGGTATTAAGGGATGACTTTAAATCTCCGCAAAGAAGAGTCAAAAGAAGCGGTATTAAACAAACAATTGATCGTAAATTCTTCCGATCCGGCCTTTACCTTTTAATTGGATCAAATGGATTATGCAAAATAGGCCGTTCGGAGAATTTATACAATAGGATCGCGAATCTTTGGACAACGATACCCGATGAATTCGAGGTATTTGCTCTATTTGCGACAGAAGCTCATATTCATTGCGAGCGTGTCATCCACGAGAAATTTAAGGATCGCAGGATTAAGGGTGAATGGTTCGCATTGCAAGAGGGGAATATTGAAGAATTAATAGAGAAGTATGGATTCTGCTTAATAAACAAAAAAGCAAGCGAATTTCTGGACGTATATTCAAATCAGTAACGGGCAACCCGCCGCTTCCGTGGGTTCGTTAGATAGCGTTAAGCCACTGCTTTAAAATCCGATGCCAAAACCAGTCGTTGTCATAAACCCGGTCACGGGGCAAAAGAGCTATACCAAACACCCAGAAAGGCTATCGTCCCGCTCCAGAGTTGAAATGATAAATGGTGTTTTATTTGGATTTGTAAAGGGACCAACTGGATATGCCTTAATGGTGACCGACCGCTGGAAAATGCCACATACGCAATTGATCCACGGATCTTTATATGAGCCCGATAAAATTCGCCGGATAAAGGAAAAGCCACAAAAGAATGCATGTCAAAGAATACAGCTTTTGCATGGTCCGGAAACGCAACCGGTAAGATGAATCCAATGATGTCAAATGCTACAGCGCAACATCAGCGATCTTCTGACAGATGCATGCTCCCGCTGCCCGGGGCCACCAGGAGAGCCGATCGAGATGAGGCCAGGCTTGGGTCCTTCCTGCGGGAAAACGCGGGCGGGTAAGTTGATGGCACAATTTGGTCAGCCATGAAATTTAAAACCGAGTTGTCGGGTGGTCATGACAGGTAGTCAGCGTGCATACGCCAAACATCGGAGAGCGGTCGGTCTTGCCGGCGGAACGCTTTCCGCTGTACAGAAAGCAATCGCTTCAGGCCGCATAACCAAAGGGTCCGATGGGAAAATAGATTTCGAACGGGCGGATCGAGAATGGGAAGAAAATCTCAATCACCGAAAGCGCCCAATTCAGCGGTTTGATCAAGCCGAGCAGGTGGTCACCGATGCTCATTCTGATGGAATCCCAACAGATAGTTTTTTTGAGGCCCAGCGGCAACATGAATGGATTAAAGTACAAAAAGAGGAATTGGAGCTTCGAAAACGGCGCGGTGAATTATGGGAGAAATCTGAGGTTGAAGAAGAATGGGGGAAACTTCTCACGACGTTTTGTAACCGAATTATGGGGATGGTTGACAAATTGGCTCCACGCGTCGCTGCCAATTCGGATGTTCACGAATGTCGTTCAATTATAGAACGCGAAGTAAAGGAAGCGTTATTAGCATTGAATGGATATCGATCTAATGCGGCATGAGCCAGATTGCAAAATCATTAGAATTGTTGTGTCGTTCTTGCGTATCACCACCACCGGATTTGACAGTCTCTCAGTGGGCAGACCAATACAGATATCTGAGCTCGGAATCGGCAGCGGAGCACGGCAAATGGTCAACGCTTCCCTTTCAACGAGAACCGCTGGATTCCGTTTCGGATCCGTGTGTTTATCGGACCGTTATTCGGGCAGCAACGCAGATGCTCAAAACGGTGACAATCGAAAACGGGATCGGCTACTTTGCCCATCAGGATCCCGGTCCGATCTTGGTACTGCAGCCCCGGGATGCGGACGCCAAGGCCTTTTCCAAAGAGCGGATCGCGCCGATGATCCGCGATACGCCGGTTTTGAAAAACATATTCGCGGAGAGCAAGGGCCGAACTTCCAACAGCACGATCGAAGAGAAGCTGTTTCGCGGGGGAATGCTGGCAATCACGTCAGCCGGATCCCCGGGCAACCTGGCCAGGCGGGCAATTCGGTTTTTATTCGCGGACGAAGTGGACAAATATCCTCCAACGGCTGGCTCCGAAGGAAATCCGATTTCCCTAGCCCGGAAGAGGCTCGCGACATTCCGACATCGGAAAAAGGAAATCCTGACATGTTCGCCGACCCTTCCGGGATCGGAGATCGACCGGGCTTACGAAGCTTCCGACAAGCGGGAGTATTACGTTCCCTGTCCTGCATGCGGACATATGCAGAGCATGATGCTCAAGTTTTATACCCAGGTGCGCTGGGATTCGAAGCTTTCCTCTCGAGAGGAGCAGGCGCGGTCCGCGAGGTATCACTGTGAGAATCCGGATTGCAGTGCGGCCTGGGATGACGCGGCGCGATGGAAAGCGGTGGAACTGGGCGAGTGGCGGGCAAGCCGGCCATTTAACGGTATAGCAGGATTCTGGATCAGCGAGCTTTACAGCCCATGGAAACAGCTATCGGAAATTGTATTGGATTATCTGAGCAAGAAGGACAGCGCCGAAGATCTCAAGACATTCGTCAACACCAGCATGGCGGAGAACTGGATCGAGAAGGGCGAGGCGCCCGAATGGGAGATGCTACTTTCGCGCAGGGAGGATTATCAACCCGGGACCGTTCCTCGAGGGGGACTATTTCTGACGTCAGGCGTCGACGTCCATCCGGATCGCCTCGAGGCGGAGGTAGTTGCCTGGGGACGCGGCCGGGAGTCCTGGTCTGTCGACTACCAGATTTTCGAGGGCAAGACATCAGAACCGGAAGTCTGGAAGAAGTTGGAAGCATTGAGGTCGCAGACATACAGGACGGAGAGCGGAGCCGAGATCCCTATTTCCCGTATGTTTGTGGATTCCGGAGATCAGACACAGGATGTCTATAACTGGGTGCGCACTCAGCCCTCAAGCCAGGTCCAGGCGATTAAGGGATCCGATAAAGGGATCCTGCCAGTTGGACAGCCGACTCCCGTGGAGGTTACGGTTGGAGGCCGGAAGATTAAAGCCGGTGTCAAAATCAAGATCATCAATGTCTCGTTTTTCAAATCCGATCTGTATGCCAATCTTAAATCCCGCCGGCCAACGGAGGAAGAGCTTGAGCAGGGCTATACGTTTCCTCCGGGTTATTGTCACTTTCCTACGGGAAAAAACTATGGTGACGAGCATTTTAAGCAGCTATGCGCCGAGCAGCTCGTCAGCCATAGAAACCGGAGATCCGGCCGGACCAAACAGGAATGGCAGCAGACCAGGCCCCGCAATGAAGCACTCGACTGCAGGATCTATGCTCGAGCAGCAGCCTGGGATAAAGGATTAGACAGGATGCAGGAAAGGCATTTCCGATCAATGGAAGACCAATTAAAAATAGCTCATCCTGCAGCTGCGCAATCTGAACAGCAGTCACAAGCCCAGCCGGAGAATGCTCAGCCTGGTTTACGGATGGATGAAATTCGGAATCAGGGCTACTTCAGGGGCAGAAACAAAAACTGGTTTAATCGATAATGTCCTGGACAACCACAGATCTGACAGCGATCGAAAGCGCGATCGCGAGCGGTGAGTTGCGCGTTAAATTCGCGGACCGCGAAGTGCAATATCGATCTATTGAAGAGTTGCTCAAGGCCCGCGATGTAATAAAAGCTGCCATTGATCCCACTATTTCGGCTTCCACCCGCTGTACATATGCGAGTTTTAGCAAGGACTAAATGAACTGGCTCGATAAAGCGATCGACTGGATTTCTCCCCAGTTAGGCCTGAAGCGTACTCGAGCACGTGCCATTGCCAAAGCCATATTGGCCTACGATGGCGTGCGCTCTGATCGCAGGATGGGCAGCTGGAATACCACGGGCGCCTCCGGGAACTCCGAAATAGGATCCGCGAATTCCAAACTGCGTTATAACGCTCGCGATCTCTGCCGGAATAATGCCTACGCAAGAAAGGCAAAGCGGGAATGGGCAAAACGCGTGGTCGGGACCGGAATCACACCAAGGCCCAGCACGGGAAATGAGACCCTCGATAAAACCATTCTGGAATACTGGAATAAATGGACGCGCCAGTGCTGCTCCGATAGCCGGATCAATTTCTATGCTGCCGAGAAGATGATTGTTCAGAGCTGCTACGAATCCGGCGAAGTGCTGGTCCGCTTGTGGAATCGCCGACCGGATGATGACCTCGCTGTGCCGTTTCAGATCCAGGTGCTGGAATCGGATTACCTGGATATGGATAAAACCAAGACTATGGATAACGGATATATCATCCATGGAATTGAGTTTGATCCCATTGGGCGGATCCGCGGATATTGGCTCTACGGCCAGCATCCTGGAGAAGTGACGCAGACATCCTGGCGGCGATCGCTTGCAAGTAAATTCATCCCGGCATCAGATGTACTGCACCATGCTGAGCTCGACCGGCCCGGAGACGTGAGAGCCGTAACACGATTTGCCGCGGTGATCGCAAAGCTCCGGGATTTGGATGAATATGCAGATGCGGAAATAGTCCGGAAGAAAATTGAGGCTTGCCTGACGGCAATGGTCACCCAACCGGAAGGGGCGGAGGGCCCAACTCTTGGCAGCGCCGCAGTGGACTCTACGGGAGCAAAGGTCGAAGAATTCCGTCCCGGCATGATTATGTATGGAGCCGCAGGAGCGGGCGTCGAATTTTTCAGCCCAACATCATCCGGAGATTACGCTGCTCATAAAAAATCAGAGCTCCGGGAAGTGGCCGTTGGCCTTGATATCCCCTATGTTGTCCTGGATGACAACCTGGAAGCGGTTAATTATTCAAGTTACCGCGGAGGCCTGCTGTCCTTCCGCGATGCCATTGAGGAATACCGCTGGAACTGGCTTATCCCTCAAGTCCTGGATCCGATTTATTGCCGATTCATCGAGACTCTGTTTTTGATGGATGTCATCCCTGAAGCCAATTACACGGTGCAATGGGATCCGCCACAGTTTGATCTGCTGGACCGCGAAGCAGAAGCAGAAGCGGATGAAATTGAGCTCCGCATTGGGAAAACCACATATCCGCAGCTGGTAGCCAGGTCGGGTTATGACGCTGACGAACAGATCGCAGAGATTGAGAAGTACAAGCCAATGCTGGATGCCGCCGGCATAAGCTTTTCCGGCACTTCTAAAAAAGCAGCTGCAGAAAAACAAGGAGAAAACAGCGATGCCAACGCAACGCCAGAGCAATAAAGAACTGCGCCCGATGATGAAGGGGCGCGAGTATCTCGCAGGACAGGAGATCACATCCGTCGATTCCGAAAATAGGACCGTAGATATCATATTCTTTAGTGGCATCGATGTGCCGCGCACCGACTGGTGGACCGGGCAAAAATATGTACTGAGATTTGATTCCAAAGGCGGCGACTTTTCTCTCCTGAATGCCGGAGCTCCGGTACTCGATAATCATCCGTGGAACGCCAACAGCTCGGCGCAAAAGGGAAAAGTTGAGAAGGCCTGGCAAGAAGGCAAGCTGTCAAAAGCTACCTTGCGATTTTCAAAGCGTCCCAGTGTGGATGAAATCTGGCAGGACATCGAAGACAAGATCATCACCAAATTTTCAATGGGCGTCTCGATTCTTGCTGAGGAAAAATTCGTCGAGAACAACATGGAGATCCGACTCGCTAAAAAGTGGCAGCCGTTTGAGCTGAGCATCGCGCCCATACCGGCTGATTTTGGAACAACAACACTGGCCGCAGAACAAAGCGACCTTAACCAAATGGGCACATGCCCAGAGGAGAATAAAATGCCTGACAACGTACCGGGCACTGGTGCCCAGACATTATCAGCTATTCCTTCCACCCCTCCCGTTGATGAAGAGGCGCTCCGGCGCCAGGCGATCGAGACCGAGCGCAAACGCATCGCCGACATACGGGAAATCGCGCTCAAGCATGGCATGGAGGAATCCATGGTCAAACTGCATATCGAAAAAGGCACATCTGTAGCCGATTTCAAATCCGAAGTGCTGAATGCTCTTGCTGTTCGACACGATGCACAGCCGGCCACAAAAACACAGCATATCGATCTGGTTGCGGACGAGTGCGCAAAACGGCGCGACGCGATGGAGCTTGCCTTGGATGGAATGTTTGATCCGAAGCAGAAGAAAGAGGACAACGGCAATCCCTTCCTGGGACTGAGCCTGCTGCGATTTGCCGAGGAATCCGTTCGGCTGCAGCATGGCCTGGTGCGGATCCCGAACAAAGATGAGGTGGTCAAGTTGGCGATGCAAAACACCTCTGACTTCGCCAACGTTCTTGAAAACAGCGCGCGCAAGCAGCTGCTCCGACAGTATGAGCTTGCGCCTACGACTTATAAGGTCTGGACGAAGCCCAGCACCACGCCGGATTTCAAAACCATGAGCCGGTCTCGCCTCTCTGAAGCTCCAAGACTTATTGCTGTCGGCGAAGGTGCGCAGATCACCATCGCAGCAATGAGCGACAGCAAGGAGCAGTATGCTGTCATTACGGCAGGTCGAGGGGTATCCTTCACGCGGCAAATGCTCATCAACGATGATCTTGGTGCTTTCAACAACCTGATCAGTCAGATGGGACTCCAGGCCGGCATTTATGAAAACAAGACTGTTTACGCCATTTTGGCCGCCAACGCCAACATGGCCGACGGCAATCCCCTGTTTGATGATACGCATCATCACAATGCGGGCGCCGGAGCTCTCGGCAACACAGGCTTCGACACCATGTATACCAAGATGCGCGGGCAGAAGGGCCTTGATGGAGTGACGGTTCTCAACATTATCCCCAAGTACATCATTGTCCCGGCAGCCAAGGAAACAACCGCGCGAATGGCTCTCGTGACTACTGGCGATAATGTGAAGGCTTCTGATCGTAACTACTTCGCCGGCCGACTGGAACCTGTTTCTGATGCCGAGCTGGATAATAACGGCAGCGGCACAACCAAATGGTACGGCGCCGCCGATCCCGACATCTACCCCGGCATTGAATACGCGCACCTGGAGGGCTCTGAAGGGCCGCAGTTTATCCGCAAGGAAAATGAAAGCGGAGTCCTCGGGATTCAGTTCTACGTATACACCGACTTTGGGGCAAAAGCCGTCGATTGGAGACCGCTGTATTATTCAACCGGCTCCTAATCCCTGGTAGCCACCGACACTTTAACTTTTGACTTTAACCGAAGGCCTCGGGAAACCGGGGCCTTTTCATTTGGGAGAATATCATGAGTACAGGATTAATTATCCCGACTCCACCTAGCGTATCACCCAAGGCATCTGTTACTGCTCTGGCGACAGCAACCACTCTGACGTCTGCCCATTTTGGCGTGAATCTGACTAATACCGGAGCATCCGCTACTCTGGAACACCAGTTGCCGGCAGCCGCGGATATTGCGGGAAAGGTTTTGAGGTTCTCTGCCACAGCCGCACAGATTACGCGCTTCCAGCCTGCCAGCGGAGAGAAGGTCTACTACGGCGGCGACGGCGTGGCGGACAAATATGTCCAATTGGCTGGAGTGATCGGCAACTTCATCGAGCTTTATAGCGATGGAGTGGACATTCTCGTCATGCATGCCAACGGGGTTGTAACCAAGGAAGGATAAGCCTTGACGGTCGATTTTAGCCGAATCAACGCAGCTGACTTGAGGAAGTTTGGGGGAAGCTATGCCCTCACCCGAATCAATTCCGGAACGGGATCTCTGGCATTTACCGGGATCCCGGATTCCGGCCCCGAAGAGGAAGATGTTGCGCCAGGCGATGGCAGCACCTACTTATATCTCTGGGCTAATGCTTCCGATTTCTCGCCACGCCCGGCGCGCGGTGATGAAATTTCAACGGCCACGACGGTCTATAAGATTGTCGACCTGCAGGAGGACCCGGCGGGAGGCTTATTGCTGAAGCTCCGCTATGATCGGGATGTCTGATGGCCAGAGCGGTCAATATCTACGTCAAAAAGCAGCTCCGGCTGGATCTGCTCAATGTGCCGCAGCGCGCGATGTACGACATAGGCAATGCGGCGCTCGGCGCGATTCGGAGGCGCGTAGCTCGCGCTTATGATGCCGATGACCGGCCGGCGGAACCCCTGAAATCACGCAGCTGGAAGCATATCAAGAAACACAAGGGTTTGAAGCCCGTCCGCGACCTGCACGGCACTGGAATGATGTGGCCGGAAAACTACAAAGGCGGGAAGCGCAAACCGCGGCTCAAATTCGTCGGCCACCTGATGGACCAGATCGCTGTGCGCAGGGTCAGCGACAACCAGGCATTTATTACTGAACCATCGACGCGCGCTGGGCGGCTCAAGGCGCGCCGGCATAAAGCCATGCTGCTATTTTCGCCCAGCGATCGCGCAATCATCATGCGTTACGCGAAGGTAATCCTTAGCCGAATCACAGCAAAACTGATCCGGGCAGCATAACAATAATGATCAATCCATCCGAAATCGTCGACAACCTGGTCGATCTGCTGAGGGATATCCCGGACCTTGTGCAGCTCATGGATGGGGATCCGGACCGTATCTATGCCTATCATGACTGCTATCCTGAGAAAACCAGTCTCGAGGAAGCAAAAGAGAGAATGAAATCTCCCGGAATTATGGTCGCCTGGACAGGAACCTATCCAGGCAGCTTTGGCGGCGAGGCATGGAAGCATCAGATATCCATCACGCTTCGGGCCCAGGTGGAATCCAGCTATGAGCCGGTCTCGAGCTACTACGCAATATTCCGTCAAATCGTAAAAGGAATGCCCAGTAGTCTGAATGGTGTGCCGTTAATCATCGCCACTGTTCACCCGTCCTGCAACCTGATGGACACGCCAACCATTGAGCGCCAGGCTGACGCGGCCGGCGTGGACTATTTTGAAATAACAACAGCTTTTACAGAAATCGGAGACGACTAAAATGCCAGCCAATATAAGAGAATTGCTTATCGGCTTTGGAAAATGCAAGCAGACCAATCTTGCCACAGCCAACACGCTGGCCGGCATTTGGCGCTTGGGCAAGCTTAATACCAGCATTACAGGACCAAAACTGAATACGGAAAACGATGCCCCGGAACTCGGCAAAGGACATGAGTTTGCGACTCAGGTGTTCAAAACATCCTGGGATGTGCAAGGACAGATTGAGAAATATCTCAGCTCGGATTTCGCCGCGTGGGCAATGGCCTTTGGTCTGGGCAAGGTGGTGAAAACGGGAACCTCTCCAAATTTCACCTATACCTGCACCCCGCTCCCGGCAACTGACGGGATTGAACTTCCGTCATTCAGCTATATCGAAGCGATGCGCCAGGGCGCCAGCGATATTTTCGACAGGATGGCTGTTGGATGCGTGGTCGATGGATGGACGCTGAATGTCAGCAGCGGCCCGGGTCGGGCGAACAGCAAACTGGTGGTGGATATTGTGGGATCCGGGAAAATGACCGAGCCCTCCGGAATCACACTTCCTGCAGCTACAGCCGAGAAACTGCTTCCCGGAGCTTCAGTGACTGCCACGATTAACGGTATAGATTATGTCACCGCAAAAAATCTGGTGTCTCTGGAGGCGAGATGGAGAAACAATCACCGCCTCGATTCTGGATTTTACCCGGGATCCGGATTTCAGTCGGTCGGCGATGCTACTTCCGGCGCCATCCGCGGCCGGATGGAAATCGGCGATCGGGAATGCGCGCTAAGTTTTATCGCCCGCTTTGAGAACGGCTCGACAGAATTGACCAAGCTGCAAGCGCTCACCGAGGGAACGGGTGTTATCACTCTCACCTATGACACCAATAACAGCCTGTCTCTGACATTCCAGCGCATTATTTTTGCGGTTGCAGAGCTGGGCGAAACGGATGGGATCGTAACGGTTCAGGTCACCTGCCAGCCTCTATGGCATAACACCAATGGCATTCTGACGGCGGTTTGCGAATGCAACACCGACGGGATCGCCCAGGCGGAATCCTAACTTATCGCGGCGTAGAGCAGCGGCAGCTCGTTGGGCCCATAACCCAAAGGTCCCAGGTTCGAGTCCTGGCGCCGCTACCAAATATTCAAAGGCTCGGATTCCTCTCCGGGCCTTTTTCATTTTGAAAGGATCTATATGGATGAAACAACAAAGGAGGCCCCAGTTTTATTTGATGCAAATAAGCCGATCACTTTAAAGACATTTGGGCTTTCAGGAATAAAGCCCATCACGCTTCGCTTTCCTTCCGATGATGAATGGCTTGAGCGCGCCAGCCGGCGCAAGACCATTATCGAATTCACTCCAACCGGAGACAGCATTTCAACCGTATTAGAACCGGATGAGGAGGAAATCGAGCTGCTAAAAAATCTCGCGATAGATGCCCTTCCCGAAGAAATTGATGCACATGAAGCCGGCAGGCTGATTGATCAGCTGGAATTCACACTGCATGAAAATCCCGGCGAGGTAATACAGGGGGATCAGCTGCATATTATCCTCCGGGTTCCCGGAGCTGTTACAACCCATAAATTCCGCATGCCTTCATCGAAAGAACTCAATAACTATGACAGGAAGCTCCATGATCAGCAGCCCTATGGGAAGAAAAAAATTTCATCTGTTCGTAATCTGCCCTTTTTACGCGATCTTTACGGCAAAATGATCCTGGAGTCTTCTGGCTATTCGGGAGGGACGCCTATCATCCACCAGGCGGATGCATTGTTTCTGGCATTCATCAATCTCAAGCAGGAAATCGATTCGACAAAAAACTTCTAGAGCCGGGGTGGCCGGAAAAACCGTCGCTCCGGTTTCTCGTGCAACAGGAACTCCGACGGGATGAGCTTTGCGATATTGCCCTTTGTCATGATTCGCCAGGCCCCGGGATCCGCTGCCGGCATTGCCCTCTGACAAAGCTCGACCTGGCTCATCATTCGGCTGTCGGTCGGATCCTCCAGCGCGCGTTGAATAAACGCGCATTAATGAATGCCGGAATAGCGTTGAGCATCGAGGATATAGGGGCTGATGAAATGTACGCACTGCTGATTATCGAGGAAGAGCAGAAGCTTTTCGAAGAAGAAAGATCAAAACACAATGGGCAGCAGCAAATTTGAACTCGTAATTCTGGTTGATCCCACCAAGGCCAACCAGTCCATAAAGAGCGTCAATACCAGTATTCTCGGACTGGAACGTCAGGCAGCAGCCTCCTCTGGCGGGATGGCAAAGGTATGGGAGAAATCTGCCGCGGATGCCGCGAGAGCTACGCATGGCACCAGACGGGCAATGAGGGAAGCCGCGGATGCTGCAGAATTGCTCGGGGCCCAAATAGGCCTCCGCCTTCCAAGAGAAGTGAGAAAGTTTATCGGCGAGACCAAATTGCTGGGCGCAGCCCTATCCACGGCTTTTAAATTCTCAATTTATATTGCTGCTGCGATGACTCTTATAGATTGGATCAAAAATATCGGCGAAAAGCTGGGCTGGTGGGGAGACAAAGCGGAGGAGACGGCCAGGAAAAATGATGAGCTGACGAGATCAGTGCAGGAACAAAACAGGACGCTTGATGATTACTACACCAATCTGGAGCGCATGCAGCGTGAGCGCGCACTGATCGGCTTATCCGGATCTGCAAAAGGCGCGATCGAAGTCAGATATTCTGCTGAGGATGTCAGGAAAGCGAGAGCTGACGTCGAAACATTTCAAGCCAGGGTAAATAAATTAACCCTGGAGCTGGGAAGAACACAAAAGAGTCGCGTGAAAGGTGGAGCTCCAGAGCTTACCCCGGAATACATTGCAAAAAGCCAGGAGGTAGCCAAAGCAGAAGAGGCGTTGCTTTCCGCCAGTATGGCGTACGGTGTGACCAGAGAGGCTTATTTATCCAAACAAGCCGAACTCCGGCAGATCCAAAAGGAAGAAGCGGAAAAAAGCGCGAAAGAAGAAAAGGCGCGTCAAAAAAAGGCGGATGAAGAGTGGCTGCAAGCTCAGGTTGATTTATTCCGGCGCAGATCCGAAACAGAAGCAGCGGAGCGGGATTTCGCGATCAAGCTTGAGCGAGACGTAAATAAGACCCTGGCCGAAATGAATCAGGCGCAGATGTCCGAGGATGAGCGTCGGTGGAAGGAATACTGGGAAAAAAGAAAAGAGGCCGTCCGGGACCTGGCGCGTGAAAATGAAAACATGGTTCTTTCCCAGAGGAGAGCTGCGAAGGACTATCTGGGAGTTCAGTCGATCGAGTTGCAGCGGCTCGATGAAATGAAAAAGCTGTATGAAGACAACGCCGAAGCAATCGCGCTGATCGAGGAACGAAAAAAGCTGGTTATTATGGATACGAACCAGCAGATTGCCCGGGATGCCCAGGATAAATTCGAAAAATCCGCAAACAGAATCGAACACTTCTTTAATCGGGTTTTCCTGCAGGCGAAATCTTTCAGTGATGTTTGGAAACAGCTGCTGAGTGAACTGGCCAATTATACCGTCAGCTCCGTAGCCAAAATGGTGGCTGCCTGGACCACGGGAATGGGACGCATGAGCCCCGCCGGCGCGGCGCCAGGATATGCCGGCGCCGGTGGAATGCTTGGATCCTTTTTCACAGGCAGCGGTGGCGGAGGGAGCACGGCCGCCGGCGTGACACCTTCGTTTCTCCCAACATCCTCGGGCGGAGGAGGATTGGGCGGCCTGGTAAACGTCGGCGGGATTAAGGACTTTCTGGGCCTCGGCGGAAAAATGGTTACAGCGCCAGGTGGAGCGCTCAATATCCCCTTTGGACAATTGGGCCTCGGCGGCAAGCTCTCCGCCATCGGCAAATCCAATGCAGCTCTGGCAGGCGGCGCAATGCTGGCCATGATGGGGCTGAAACGTGGTGGTCTCTCTGGATTGGGGATGACTACTGCCGGCGGAGCCATGATAGGCTTCAAATTCGGCGGTGGCCTTGGTGCCGCGATCGGCGCTGGAATCGGAGCGGTAGCGGGCACGATCCGATTGTTTATGAAGAGCGCTGAAGATAAAGCTAAAGCAAAAGTGAAAGCCACCTATGGAGTCAATATCCCCGACAAGGGTGTGTTGAGTCAGATTGTTGAAATAGCCCGCCAGGGCTTTGGGGGCAATCTCGATATGGCGGTCCGGAGCGTCCAGGTGGAGGATCTGGTCCGCCTGTATGCAATGACTACCGGTCAGAGCACTCAGGGGATGAGGGCTCAGATGACCGCCGGAATGCTGATGCAATCCGGCGGCAGTCTGTATCAGCAAAGGCAGTATGTGAATGGCCTGGCGATCGGATCATCCGGCCGGATCCCGATCTTTCATGCCGGTATTGATTTTGTTCCGCGCGACATGCTGGCCTATCTGGGTCGCGGAGAACGCGTGACGCCGGCGCACGAAAACGCTCTTCCGGGAGCAGGGCTGGATAGCATCGGCAAGGCCGGCGAACTGACTACCATAAATATCACCATTCCCGGCGCCAAAAAATTCTTCCAGGATGAAACCGTGAGCGTGGTGGTCAGAAATCCACAAGCCGTACAGAAGGCGTCGACACTGGCAAACAGAATCAGCTACAACCGGCGGCAATTGACCGCCCTTCAACTCAGCCCAGGAACGATAACAAGCTAATGCCCGGATCAGTTCAAAATGCCGCGCCAACAACGGTGCTGCCCTGGAGTCTGTCCAAAGCCTTCACGCATTCCCGGGAATATATCGTGAAGGAAAACGAATATCCCGATGGAACCAGTCAGCGCGGCCTATTGGTCAGCACAAGTCGAAAACGATGGAATACCTCCAGGAGACTGACAGCGTCCATCCTGGCAAGCTTCCGGACGTTCTACCTGGCGCGCAAGAGCTGGCTCGAACCGTTCTATTTCTATGATCCATGGGATGCAAATTTTGCCTACGATCCCACAGGGGCATCCTCGACAGGCCGTTATACCGTGCGCTTTGCGGGCAGCTGGGACCAGATGGTCGGCATGAGACGCGCGGATTGTGAAATCGCGTTAATCGAAATCGCATAAGGAGACAAGACAATGGCTGGCATCACCAACAGAGGCAAATACAAGTTTCTGGACTGGCTGTTCCGCGGGACTTCGCTGCCGACGAACTTCTACATAGCCCTTGTCACGAGCGCAACCGCGCCCGTGGCTGACACGAATACCAAGTCGGAGCTGACCGAAATCGTCAACGGAAACGGTTATACAACCGGCGGCATCTCACTCACTAAAAACAGCACGGACTTCGACGTACTGACTGAAGACGATGCAAACGATTATTCGCTGGTTCAGCTTAAGGACATCGTCTGGACGGCGTCCGGAGGATCCTTGCCGGCGTCTGGTGGCGGTGCTCGCTACGCCGTCCTGACCGATGACAATGCTACCCAGGGCAGCCGGCTGATACTGGTTTATTGGGATCTTTCGTCTGATCGGTCCGTAAGCAGCGGGCAAACGCTGACACTTCAGAATTGCGAAGTCAGGCTCACTGAATAAAAAGGGGGAATCATGTCGAATGTAATTTCGATCGCCAAAAGGAAAGATGACATCAATGGAGTAGCCGATTTTGAGGTCGCCGGATCCGATCTGTACCCAACAATGATCAAAGAGATCAAGGAAGCCCTGGCCAGTGGCAAAGCGCCGGCGAAGTTCCTCGATACAGACGGCACTCCAAATCCGCTCCGCACATATTGGGGCGAAGCACAGGCAATTGGCGCAAGCAATTTAGACCTGGCTCTCGTTCCATTCAAGGAAGCCGTAAGCCTGCAGACTGCACAGAAGCAATCGCGCAATACTGCTCTGGAGTGCGCCCGGAAGTGGTTCACGGAGCTGTTGCATCAATCGGTTAAATTTCAACCGATGCGCCTGCATATCACCACGGATGAAAACCGGACTTTCAGATTGACTTAACAAGCCCTGATCCAGGGCAAACAAGAGGGGAATCCATGAAAAGGATAATATTGGCAGTTTGCCTGTTCTTGTGTATGGCTGGGGCATCCCTTGCTGCTGACATCAAGATAGGATGGAGCCTCCCGGAATTCACATGGGATGAATCCACGGTTGTGAGGGTATGGGAAATCATGCCAGACGAGTCCAGGGTTTTTAAAGGAGAAGCCCCGGCACTCAGTCAGGAGATTGTCCTTCATGACTTAATCCCCGGCATTCACAGTTTTGTCGCGCGGGCGATTAATGACTGGGAGTCTGATGATAGCAACATTTTGACTACATCTCCTGTCCCAGTTCCTCCAGAAATTTTTTTTCAGGTGGTGGTGCCGGACTGATGGCAAACGACTTCTCCTCAGATTCCAACTGCGTCGCTCTCTGGAGATTTGAGAACGGTGCGCTGATAACGGACAGCAAGGGAAATAATGATCTGGGAAGCTCCGGCACTCCTGTCGCCGACACCACCAACTATAAAGAGGGAGCGGCCTCAATAGACATCGAGTCTGGAGATAATGATTTTTTATACACCTTGGATTCAAGTCTTGATGCCGGCTTTCCTCTGAAGAACGGCGATACAACCAAGATCATCAGCGGAGCATTTTGGGTGAGGCTTGAAAGTGCCCCCTCACCGGGATTTTGGAGGTCTGTTTTCGCAAAGTATGAATCCAGCAAAGCAAGCCTGCAAGTTGGATTCAGCTATGCCGGGGCAGGGCAAGTATATCTGATGTTTCGCCTGGGATATAACAACGGAGCGTCTGAGGAGATTATTACGCATGCCACTGCACTTACTGCTAATGGCTCCACATGGTATCACGTTGGCTTCGCTATTCATGGAGTCAACAAAACGATCTTTGCCAGGGTATCAGATTCAATCGGAGCAAAGGTAGGAACCAATATTGAGACGACCTTCTCGAATGAACTGAATGTGGAAGATGGACGCCTTTGTATTGGCAGGTATTGGGGTTCCACCAGCGGGCAATACGACGGCCTGATTGATGAAGTAGCAATCTTCAAAGACCTGCTTTCTGAGTCTGAAATCGCCCAGATCGCCGCCGGAACTTATGGAGCATCCGGCGGGGTGCTCGTCACGCCAAGCCCGGCGTCGGCTTCCGGATCAGGCATCGCTCCGGCAATCATCCTCGGTTCTCTTTCGATTGGACCAAATCCGGCAATAGGCGGCATGGAGGGCATTGCACCTGGTGTTTTGTTGGGATCACTATCCATTGCACCAGGCGCTGCCCTGGCAGCAGGATCCGCAATCTCGCCATCGGTCATATTGGGATCTTTATTACTTTTGCCCTCTCCTGCAATTGCCGCCGCAGCGGTCATTCAGCCTACCGTTGAAGCCGGCGGAAATATTACAGTTTCGCCAGGCCAGGCCTCCGGTGCGGCCACCGGGATTGATCCCGCGGTATTATTGGGTTCAGTAAGCGTGAGTCCTTCCTGTGCGGCTGGAGCAGCTTCGAGCATAGATCCTGCAATCATCCTGGGCTCTTTGCTTCTCTCCCCTTCAGCAGCTATTGCGGCCGCGACAGGTATCGACCCGACAGTCCACGCCGGCGAGAATATTGTAGTAATGCCATCGGCAGCTCATGCATCGGCAGCCGGGATCAATCCGGATATTGTTCTGGGCTCAATGATCGTCGGGCCCGGAGAGGCAGCAGCCGGAATTTCAGCTATAGATCCGGCAATCATCCTTGGATCCATGCTTTTTGCTCCCGATGAAGCTTCAATTTCTGTTCTGGCAGTCGATCCAACGATTGTGATGGAATCCTGCCAGGTGGAGCCGGCCGCAGCGATCGCCGCAGCGTTGGGGATAAATCCGTTTGTAATAGGCGGGTTTATTTATATGGTACCGGAAGATCAGGAATACCGGGTCAAGTTCGATGACCGCATTTTCCAGGTGCCGGCGGACAACCGCATCTATCAAGTCAGATTCGACAACAGAATTGCTAAAGCATAAGCCTACAGAGGTGCATCGTGCTGACCAAACCTCACGACCCTGATGCAAAGCTATGGTATGGCGTTAATTGGGAAGATTGGCTGGATGATGGCGTTACGATCGTCACGTCGACCTGGTCCGTCCCAACGGGCGTCACAAAGATATCAGAGGGGAATACTGATACGCAGTCTGCCGTTAAAGTCTACATTCCTGCCGGCGTAGAAGGCGAGGAATACATCATCACAAACCACATTGTTGCATCTGATGGCCAGGAAGAAGACCGCTCAATCAAACTGAAAATCCGAGAGAGATGACGGAATACATCGGAAATATTGTAATCCCCGAAATCGTTCCGTCGGGAACCTTCCCGATAGTCAGCGATTACGGCTATGGCATGTCCCAGAAGCCGCTTGTCGTTGTGCACCGCTTTGGGAGCGCCAACGCCAAAATCGAGCAGCGCTTCTACCTGGGAAGCGGCGCCAAACGATTCACCGTCCGCCGGGCCGCGATGAATGAGACCCATCGCAAGGCCCTGCGCGACTTCTGGGAAAGCAAATACGGTCCCTATGGAGCATTTACATATAACGCTCCGAACGATGACGGGAATGGCACCACCGCATACACCTGCCGTTTTGCCAATGAGCCTCTTTCCTGGGAATACCTGTCTGACCAGATTTCCTCTGTCGGGATAACACTGATTGAGATCCCGTCTTCGAACCCCAGCTATACAATCAACTCAACTGTCACGCGCTTCCCTTCCTCGGCTCTCGAGACAGCCCTTCTCTCGCAGGTCCAGGAAATCTTCCCCCTTATTAAGATTCAGCCAAGGGAATCCGGATATCCGGCCATCTATGTCAGCGATCGCCGGTGCACGGTCGGAGGCCAGCTATATCAGCCAAGGATCGTTTCCTGGGACGGGATATCTCAGGGAATTTCCGGTGAAGCGGACCAGGCGCAATTCACATTCGGAAATGCGGACCGGGTCATGCGAGAGCTGGCCAACGATACCGATTTATTCCGCGCCTCGCTCGAGTTCAGTCTGTTCCATGTCGGCACCGGGATAAAGCTGGATCTATGGAAAGGAGAGATTGTTGAGTGGAGCTTTGACACAGGGCCTGAATTCAGTATCACGGCCGCCGATGGCATCTATGAACTGACACTTCCCTATCCTACGCGCAAAATCTCCCGCGCCTGCTGGAAATGCTATAACGACAGCAATGGCTGCCCCTTTTCAACTCAGGGATCCATGGATTACACCCACTTCCCGGCCGCGAGTCCGGCCTCCTGCGATAAAGGCTATGATACCGGCAACGGTTGTCTGGCACATGGGATGAAGCGGTATTTCGGAGGGATGATTGTCGAACCGCAGCGGGTACGCATCAAGGACAATTCGACCGGCGTCTGGGGATACGGCCGCTCCAGGATCACAAGCACGTCGATCGTTTCCGATTCTATCTATGACCAGGCCGTCCCGGAGATCTACACCGACAACGACGCCTGGGTTGACGAGAAGGGCAAAACCCAGGTCGGCATGCCTGTCAACTGCAAGATTGCCGCCGGCCGGGAGGAGGGCGATTTCTATGCCGCTCTGGGAATTGTCGGAGAGGGTCCCATTGAATACACCATCGGGAATGAAGTCAAAACGATCAAGCTCTTTGGTACAACATACCAGTTGCAGCTCCCCAACACGCCGATGCAGCTGCTTGACGGACAGCATAACCACGGCTGGCCAGGCGTCAGCGGTCTGCGGTATGCAACCGGGGTGGATCCGGCAAATCCAGGAGATTATTTCTCGATTGGAGCTGTAGGTAAACAGGCCTCCAGCTGGCGCGAGGTGAGTGACGGAACGAGTGTCTGGAAGGACAATTACGCCGCCGGCACCGCATTCCTCGAGATAAAGCGCAAGGATGAAAAGGGCGTCCAGCTCAGCTATCCCGTCGATCATCAGATGGTTGCCAACGTCCTGAACGGCTTGCAGGGCTGGGTATGGACGGCGCCGGGCTCGCGATCTATGCAGGTTCTGACTAATCCGGTATGGATATGCATCAATATGATGCTGCGCGCTCGAGGCCTCCGCTTCGCCAGTGCAAGCACAGCTGAGCAATATTTTGACCTCACCGCGGCGATTGCCGCCGCCGCAATTTGTGATGATGAGGTAGAGCCTCTGATCGGGACTGAGGACGAAACCCAATTCAAATTCCGGGGCATCCTGCAGGAAGAGAAGCCGCTGCGCGATTGGATCCAGGAAGTCCTGATGAATTGCCTGGGCTATTTTACAAATGCCTTCGGAAAGATGAAGTTTGGAATCCGCTGCAATTCCTCAGTCATGGAGGCCTTCACCGAAGGAAACATCGTTTTTGAAAGTCTCAGGCTGTCGTCTCCGAAGCCGTCCTTCAATCATCTGACGGCGAATTTTGCAGACCGGGAGTTTAATTTCTCCGCAAACTCCGTGACCGTTTACGATATGGATCACGCGAAGCTGATCGGCGGAGCGACTGCTCCACAGTTTCTCAAATCCAACGTCAACCTGGCCGGCACATGTACCAAGTCCCAGGCAGCGCGCGTCATCACCACCAGGCTCCGGGAGGAGCTCGGCGGCATCACGGCCGCCCAGTGGAAAGCAGCTCGTCAGATATCTTTCAAAACAACAGCCCTTGCCTTGAAATCTGAAGCTGGAATGATCTGTTCAATGACTCACCCGGACATGCCGGATGGAGAAATAAACGGAGAGCCTGAAGAGAATTACGGTGAATTCCGGATCACCGGCTGGAAGCTGAACGGAGATTATTCGATCGATATTGAAGGCAGGACAACCGTCAATGAGATGTATGACCTGGTCGAAGGTCCGAAGCCGGCCGACGTGGCGGCCAGCGCCGTCCCTGTAGAGCTTTCGCAGCTGCCCTTCGGCCTGGTATGGCACCCGGACCAGGAGGGCCCGATATCTGGCGATCCTCTTTACGGATCGGATGAGAAGACATTCAGCCTCGCCATCTATTACGAGCCGATGTCGGATGAAATGACGCAGCTGAAGCTGATAGCCACAGGAAAGCTCCCGGTCAATGAATTCATCGCCAGCACCCCTTCCCCGAGGATCGGCAGCTGCACAAGCCAGGCAACCGGGGGAACGATCGAGGGAAGCCGCGATTACTACTTTGTTGTGTGCGCCCGGGATGCAAACGGCAAATACACGCTCCCCTCTAATGTCGTTGCCGTGCGCCCGGCTGCCGGCAGCACAAACAAAATTACCCTTACAGATATCGTCTGGCCAACCGGTACTTTTGCCGGTTATGACGTATTCGCCGCTGCGGACGATGACCAGATGATCTGCCACCAGATTACCGGCACCGGATCCCTGCCCTCGAGCATAGAACTGACCACGCCGCCCGACCGCTCTACCTGGAGCCTGCCAAGCCCGAATTTCCGCAATCTGCGCATTAAGGCAAAGAAAATCCGTTATGTGGGCGTTGCGCGCATCACGGTTGGATCTGTGTCCACCAACACGATCGTATGCGCCGAGACGATCGGCAGCGACGACTGGACCGGCCGGGATCTGACGGTATTGCTTCTGCAGCAGACGCTCAGCGCGCCGGTGCTCAACTATCATGTCACGAATTTTAACGGCAGCACGGGGGCATTCACCGTCACCCCGGATCCGGCGGCAGCCGGCCTGGCCAAGGGAGATATTCTGGCAATCCGCGCCATGCCTCCCGATGAATGCGGATCAACATCCATCAGCGATGCCAAGTTCCAGAACGTGATGAATCCTGCCGGGCTGCTCGCGGATGCCGAAATCGGCAAGCTGGTTCGGATCATTGCGGGCGCCGGCCGCGGCCAGGTGCGGCGCATATCGGACAACACCGCAACCGGGCTGACGATCGACACCCCCTGGGAGGTTCTGCCGGACGAAACCTCCCGCTTCATTATCGAGGATCCAACCTGGGAATATTTCGCGGAATCCAATCCCAGTTTGAACAGTGACCGCAACCTCGAAACATCGCTTGCCGCTACCGTCTCAAACCAGCTTGACTGCGATTTCCTGGTGCAGGTAGTAGCCGTTGACAACCACGGCATTGAATCCCCGGATGACCTGTCGCCTATCCGGAGCATTTATGCCAATCCCTATTGCGGGAATCCTTCCGGGGGTTCGGGTCTCAGCATTATTACATCGCAGGAGGATCCCACTATTCCTCCGTTCGGTATGGCTTTTGAATTCTTTCCCGATAACGACAACGGCTCGCCGATATTCGGTGTTATGGCGGTGCTCAGTCAGAATCTTCCTGCGCATGGGCCCTATGCCATAGAGCGTGGCGCAGGCTATGAATCAGGAACGTGCCGGCTGACCAAAGGTCAGCGCGACGTCATCGTAACGCGCTCCTCGAATCCCGATGTGTTGGGTAAGGTCTTCTTGTATTATTCAAACGACATCAGCCCTGACAGCGATCTGGATGGTCATATTATCGGCGCCGATGCGGAATCCGAGGGCGTCAACAAGCTGCGCCTGACCTCAGCGCCTCCGCGGACAGGCTACTTCAATTACGTCATTATTGAGCCCTGGTGGCCACCATGCGAAACGACCAATAGACTTGTGCCATGGTTTCCGATTGAGGATATGGTTGCCCTCGGCGCCAATGGGAATAAGCTGGCAATAAATTCCTGGGCTGAATCGGGGGCTAAATGGCGCACTCCGCCGATCCTGGCGCCTGTCGGCCGGCACAAGCTGACGCTATACAGCAAGAATGCCTATGGACTTGGGACCAGGCTGACATATAGCTCTCCCATTACCGTCACCTATGACGGCAAGGTGACTACCGATGTTGATAATCCCTCTGGAGCCAGTGATTTGGAAATCCTCACAAATGCCACCGATTCGAAAATCCCCAAAGGCTGTATGGCATTTCGCTTCAAGAAAGATACAGCCAATTACCAAAGCATCTATTGCGTCGACATTTCACTCGGCACCTCAAATCCCCTGCATGGCCCCTATCAATCGCAATTAACCGCCCACCCAAGCGATATCCTGGCAAGTGGCGAAGATGTCGAGATTCGCACGGGAGAGGCCATTATACAGCTGGCTATCGGCAGCCCGGCGCCGCCTGCATTGGACGGCAAGATTCTGGTGATCATTCAGGAGGATAATAGTCTTGAGGGAATGCCCATAGTAACTCATGGTGAAACATCACTCACCCTGTCACAGGGCTTTTACCAGGATGGGACATTCGACTGGATGGTAATCGAGCCCTGGACTGCGCTTAATCTCTGGGGAAAGCAATTCTATACGCCGAATGATTTTGTGAATTTCAACGTCCACAATTACATGTGGCAAACGATAGCTGTACCGCTTATTAAGGGCAATAATCTTTATGGCCAGGCCTTCTCCCGTAATATCTGGGGATTCAGCAAATGAGCCCGCTTATTACAGCTGGTCCGGTGAATCTGGAAGCCGGCTGGGAGAATTATGCCGACGGCGCAACGCCCACCAATAATCCCTCCAATTTCAATCGTCGCGTTTACGCCGGCTATCCGGATGCGGGAAGCTCCAATGTTGAGCTGTACTGGGACTATGTTCAAGGGGCAAACAAGGCTACCCAGTTCTGCCTGAATATATCCGACGGCACCATGACGCAAGCCTATCGCGTGCCTGCGGTGCCAACTGCCGGCACACAAAAGCATCGCGTTGACATTAAAGGGCTGGCTATCAATACCTCTGTCACAATCACGATCGCAGCTGAATTCGTGGCGGCCAGTGGAACCGTTCAGAAAACGGCCGTGTCAGGATGGTCCTTCACGCCCAATTACAGTACAGGCTCTACCCTTTCGGCTACGCTGGTTGGATCCCTGGACTGGGCCGGCGGAAACACCTTCGAGAATACCTCTCAGTATCGGACGGATACAGCGCCCAATGGGAGCTTCAGCAATTTCTCATCACCGTCGATTATCACTAATCCGAATGGATCCGTGGACCTGGTGCTGCAATTTCAGTTTACCCAAAACTCGATGCCAGCCACGAATTTCCTGGTTTTCTACAACGCAACGGGGGCGGCATCCCAGATTACTGACGCAGCTCATTCCATCGATGCTCGATCAGGGACAGCCACCTACACTGTCAGAATTCTGGGAATAAATCCAACAACTTATTATAGCTATGCCGTTGCCGGCTATTCTGTAACAAAGAATGGCCGGTCATTGACGGGTCTTCAGGCGCCGGGATCCTGGCAGAACTTCCGGCCGGCAGCGGCCGCAAACTACACCGGAAATATTGATTCGGTCGCAGCCTCGACAGTGAAGGCAAATGCTGCGAATGGGCAGACAGCGTTCTCGGAAACGGTGCAATTTCGCGGAGACCTGCCGCCCACCAATGCTCCAACGACGACGGGAAGCGATATCAGCGCCCAGCAGCTATCGAACGGATCTCATCAGGTAACCCTCAACTGGAATTACACGCAGGGTGCAAACATCGCGACGCATTTCGCGGTATTTGTAAAATATGGCGGGGGTTCAATCTCAGTAAGCGATCCGCATTTTCTGGTCGGCGCGAACCTGCGGACAATCAAGTTGCCGACTCAGCTGGCGCCACACACGTCGTATTCGTTTGCAATCGCTGCCCTGGCTGTGACCAAAAGTGGAAGCACCTTTAATGCAACCCTCCTTGGCATGCTCAACAGCACGCTGCTCAATACGGATACGGTGATTGGAGGCAAAGGACTGCATATTGATGTGCAGCCTCCCTATAAATTCACGATTGAGGCAGATACCGATCTACTCCAGCCCATGGTGGTTAAAGGCAGCTATGACGGAGGGGTGGATTTCTATACCGATAATGGTGTTTTCAAACCTCGCATCGTGGTCACGGCAGCCTATCCGCCAGGCGCTCCAAGCATGGACGCGCGCGAATGGATCATCTTTATCTGCACGCATGCCACCGTCAGTGGCATTTTCTTTGTGTACTATGATGGAACGGACCGCTACTACCTGGGCGGCAATTACGTTACGAACTACTTTGCCTGCGGGAAAAACATCTTTTAGGAGCAGCCATGATTAAACTCGATAAACCAATCTGCAGCCACTGGACGGGAGACGGAGACGGAGATCCCATCAAGGTCACAGTGGATCATTTCAAGATTTTGCGGCGAGACGTCGACGAGCTGGCCAAAACGATCACCATCACCGGCGTGTATGGCTATCTCGAGAACGGAGAATTTAAACGATACGACCAGGGCGGATCCACCCAGATTGTGTCGAAAACTATTCTGAATGCGGAAAAATTCGATGCTTTCCTTGGAAAGATCAAACACGCCGGAGCTCCGGAGGGAGACTTCAGAGTCTCGGACCTCGAGGACGAAATCATCGCTCAAGAACTTGTGATCGGGCAGAGGCTTCAGGAGCTTATCAGGTAGACCTTGGCAACCTTGAATAATGCAACTTTTTCTATATCCTATTTCGTATAGAAATAGGGGCTAAAATTATGAAACTTCTAATAAAAATTGCGGTTGGGATACTAATCCTTTCGGCTTTGGCGTATCCGGCCCGCCGGATGCGATCCGACAGCAGGGACATCAATGTCAGCGGCATGGCCAAAGTATGGCTTTCCGATGGACGCATAATCTATGGCGCTGCTCAGGTTGCGATGCTATTGACTCAATCCAATAGCCCTGAAATGGTCAAAATCCTTGTGGTCGCCGAGCCGGGCATGATCGACTTCCAGAGAGAAACTGCCTTTAATTTCAAAAGTTCATCCGAGGTTGAAATCGGAATCAGTGGATCGGAACAGTCGCTGACGGATCGAAGCATTCTTAACATCATAATCCCTGGCTGGGGATCCCTGGCGTTTCTTACTCCGGAAAACCTGCGCGCTACGCCATGGAGCATAACGGACAGAACAGTGCAGGTTGAGGGCACAGAGACCGGATTTGTCATGAAGCTATCGCCATAATCGGGAACCATTACTGATCGTTTTAAAGGCCGCAGAGTATCGCGGCCTTTTTTATTTCCAGAACATTCCAAAATCGGAGGCATCCCCCGTGCTCATCGAGGCTACAGCGGCTCTATCAGGACTCGCTATGCTCGGATCCGGCATTAATCTCCTGGTCAACTATCGTGCAAAACGGGATATGGCATTAATCCAGCGAGACATGGCCCAGCTGGAAAACAAGATCCTGGCCGGCATTAACGGCAAGTATATCTCCCGGCGCGAAGCCGAGATCATATCCAGAGAACGCGATCGGCGCGAAGCTGAAATCAAAAAGCAGATCGGTGAGCTGGATAGCAGGATCGGTGAGGCACGCAAATACCATCATGAACTCCACGAGGAATTCATTGAATGCCGGGCTGAACACGGAGGCAAATCATGAATATCCGCGAATTCATAAAACAGGAAGAAGGCTTGCGGCTAAAACCCTATCGATGCCCGACTGGCCATTGGACTGTCGGCTATGGGCATAATCTCGAGGCGCACGGCGAATCGATACCAGAACGGATCACATTGGATCAGGCAGAAGAATATCTGACGGCTGATATTATCCGGGCATCCGCCGATTGCTATAGCCATATAGAAAACTTCTCCAACCTGTCCGATGCTCGTCAGGCAGTGCTTGTCAGCATGTGCTTTCAAATGGGAATTTCCGGATTAATGAAATTCCGAAGAATGCTTGCAGCCATAAAACGTGAAGACTGGAGCGATGCGGCTGCCCAAATGATGGATTCGAAATGGGCCAGGCAGACACCGGCCCGCGCAATGCGCCAGGCGCAAATGATGATCTCAGAGGAGTGGGCATCCGCAGAAAGGAACAATCATGTTTAGGGAAATCCGCATGTATTTCAAGCTTCGGCCTTATATCAAAAATCTAAAGGAGATTATGAAAATGAGACTCTCAGTGAACATGGTTATCCAGATTCTTATGACTTTGCTGCAGGCTTATAACGCTGTCAGTGACATGCTGCCAGACGATTGGAAAGGTGGAGCTGCGGCTATCATGGCAATCATTCAGGCCGTGGTGGCGGCGATTGCGCATTTCAAAAACCCCGATGGCTCATCTGCCAAGGTGGCATACATTCCGCCGCCGAAAACCCCGAGGGTGAATACGCTTCTCTTTTCAATCTTTTTTCTTGCTGCTCTGGTGCCTCTGGCCGGAGCTCAGGATTCTTCTCAGGGATTCAGCCTCGGAGTAGCATACAACCAAAACGGCGATCCTCAATTTGCCGGCTGGGGCACTTACGATAAACACCTCGGGGCCGGCCTTTATTCCTATAGCGGATATGATGTGCTCCCGTTGAAGCAGGATGGCAGCAAATTCCCTCAGCTTAAATTCACGCCTTTCACGGGTTTCGCCTATCGAGCTGCAAAACTCGACCGCTTAAGTCTCTTTGCATTCGGAGCCGGCGGGATATCGACAACCGGCGAAGTCGTTACTGGCGCCGGCAAATATGGAGGCTTCGGTCATTATGATCTTGGCAAAGGATGGGGATTAGTTGCCGGCGCCGAGGGCAGTTACAGCCCAATAAACGGCACTGATGCAATTATCAGGTTTGGGTTCAGGTATGGGGTGAAATAGAACCAATGAGAACAGAATGCATCTGCCCTGCTTTACTGCCGGACCTCAAATCGGCAGCTTCTTTTCTAATGCTTTGAAGCTCGGAGCCGATTTTATAAGCCGCATTTATCTCTGTTTTTTTATTCCATATGGAGAAGGTTTCGGCCAAGGATCTCGGCATCCGCGATGACATCTAAATAGTTGATCTCGTTGATCGACCGGCAGTGCGCTCCGCTTCTGAAGAATTTCTTTATCAATTCCACGAGCTATCCATCTGACGATTATCTATTCACCAATCCGCTCAACAAGCCATTTTAAAATATCTTTCCAGGTAACAATGCCCTCAACGGTTCTATCGGTGCGAACAATCGGCAGACAGGAAATTTCATTTCCCAGCATTAAAGCGGCCGCTTCTCTGATAGTTTGATCTCTGGATGCTGTTATCGGTCTGTAGCTCATGAGCTGATGTATCCGTTTCTTGAGCGTTCGCAAGTCTACGGGACGTTCGACAAGGGTAGAGATAAATGGGCTGAGCGTTTTCAGGAGATCGCGATCCGAAACCACACCAACCAATACATTTTCCTCTCCAATAACCAGAAGATGATGGAAGTGATACTGCTCAAACAGTGTCTGGGCAGCCTCAACCGTGTCGTCCATTCCGATGGTAATGACCTTGGCGGTCATTATTTGCTCAAGCTTCATCGTTTACACCTTTTTCATTATTTGTGAATCGATCGTTTCTCGAACCTTGCGGGCAAAACCGTCAATTGTGAATGGCTTCTGGAGAAAAGCAACGCCCGGATCCAAAACGCCATGGCGAACAATTGCATTATCCGTATAGCCGGAAATATAAAGAGCTTTGACGCCGGGACGCGTCTTTTTAATTTTGGAAACGAGCTCTTTCCCGCTCATTCCAGGCATGATGACATCCGTTAACACCAGATGGATGTCTCCCGCATACTCCTGAGCCATGCACAGGGCTTCTATGCCATCTGCAGCTTCGATTGCATGATAGCCTCGATCCTGGAGGATACGGAGCGCCAGAGCCCGCACTGCCACCTCGTCCTCAGCTACAAGAATAGTTTCGGATCCCCGGAATTCTTGATCCAAATCCTCTTCGATGCCTGTCGGCATTATCTCTCCCTCCACGCGCGGGAGGTATATTTTAAATGTCGTTCCTTTTCCGAGTTCGCTATATACCCAAATGAAGCCATTGCTCTGCTTGACGATTCCGTAAACCATGGACAGACCCAGGCCGGTGCCCTTGCCTTTGGCTTTGGTTGTGAAAAATGGCTCAAATATGCGGGATTGCGTGGTGGCATCCATCCCTATCCCGGTATCGCTGATCGCCAGCATTACATACTCTCCAACCTTGGCCAGAGGATGTGTCCGGACATATTCTTCATCAAAATCAGCATTCGCAATTTCAATGGTGAGCCGGCCCCCATCGGGCATGGCATCCCTGGCATTTACGGCGAGATTCATGATGATTTGCTGAATCTGTCCGCGATCGACATTCACAAGTCCTAAGTCGCTTTTGGCAATGCAGGCGATTTCGATGTCCTCGCCGATAAGCCGCTGCAGCATTTTATTAGTTTCATATATAATGTCGCTTAGATTCAAAATCACCGGTTGAATTATCTGTTTTCGGCCAAAAGCCAGCAATTGCGATGTAAGGTTTTCTGCCCGCTCAGCGGCCTTATCAATTTGCTCCAGATCCCTTTGATTAGGATCATCAGGTCCGCTTTTCTTTAGAAGCAACTCGGTGTAACCCTTGATGACAGTCAACAAATTGTTGAAATCATGAGCAACGCCGCCGGCCAACACTCCTATGGCTTCCATCTTCTGAGCTTGCAGGAGCTGAGCTTCAAGGCGTTTGTGATCGGTTATATCCCGTATCAAACCCACAATCTGCTTATTGCCCTTCCTGTCTCTTAACAAGGTCTTTCTCGTCATTACCCTATGAGCCTCGCCTTTTCCGTCGGTAAGAGTGTCCTCCGTTACGCTTTCAAGGCCAGTATTGAAAACTTCTTCCTCCTGTTGCCAGAAGACGGCTGCCTCCTCTTTGGTCAGATGCTCACTATCTGTCTTCCCCAGCAATTCCTCCCGCGATTTTCCTGCGAAAGCACACAAAGCATCATTCACAACTACTAATCTATGCTGGCGATCCTTGACAAAGATGGGATCTCCTATGCCGTTGATAATATGGCTCAAGTACTCCATGGATTCCTTGAGCCTTTCCTCCTCCATTTTTCGCTCGGTTATATCAACGGTTATGCCAAGCACGCATGGTTCGTTATTGACAATGATTGGATCCAGCGAAAGCAGCACCGCGAGCATTCCTCCGCCCTTTGTGCGCATTTCCACTTCCAAATTATGGATTTCGCCGCCTTCCTGCAGCCTATGGATAATCTCATCTCTTTTTTGCAGATTCCTCCAGATTCCGAACTCCAGGGTAGTTTTGCCGATAATCTCTTCCCGTTCATAGCCGGTCATATGGCTGAATGCTTTGTTAACATCAACAAATTGCCCTTCCTTGATTGTGGTGATTGTCATCGGATTGGCGGCTGCCTGGAAGATTTTTTCAAAGGCTCCATCATTATTCCGCAGTTCGCACTGAAGACCACCAGCTCCCAAGTTTAAGAACGTTAGTTCATTCAGATATCTTTTCGCTTCTGTCTCCTTGTCAAGGATCTCCGCTTGTGGATTAACATCGGGTGCCACGTGTTCTTCTCCAATCGATTGTGCGATGCAAAGGATATAAACCTCTATTCCTTATCGGGACTTAGGGGAAAAATGATTAATAATCAGCCGGATTAACTGATCTATAAGTGGATTTTTGTCAAGCATTTCCGGATATTGTGATCTTTTAGCTCCCGACCCTGCGCAATTGGATTTCACAATAATTTGCATTTAAAGTAGGCGAACGGCTTTCTTTTGCGTTTCTTATATATGAAGGGGGGAGAATGCGTGTCTGCATTTTTGCGCGAATGCCGGCTTTTTTCGGCAGCTGAGAAAGAATTTCCATCGCCCTTCAAAACTAAGCATTGGATGGCCTCCATGCTTGAATGACTTTCATGAGTGAGGAGCAATATGGATGAACGGAAGATCTTGATTATCGATGATGACAAGGATGTCTGCGGGATGGTAAAAGATGGTTTGGAAAGGCTGGGCTTCTTCAAAGTCATTGCCGCCAATAATGGCAAAGACGGCCTCCATATGGCAAAGCAAACCAAACCCGACTTGGTGCTTTTGGATATTAATATGCCATCCATGAATGGATTTAAGGTTTTGCAGATGCTGAAAGAGGATCAAAATACCTACCACCTGCCGGTGGTTATGCTTACCGGCCAAGGCGATGATATGTCCAAAATTTCGGCTGCCAGACTGTATAGTGAGGAATATATTACCAAGCCGATCCGCGTGACAGATCTGAAGACCAGGATAGATGCAATTCTGGAGAAATTCGGCATATAAGAATTCCGTGTGGTGGGAATAAATAATTAGCAAAGCGGTGGGCGATGGATGTGGGGCTCATGATGGAATAAATTATTTCTTCAGAACAGCCTTGCAGCGATCCCTAACCATATCAACCACGTTCCGGGCTTCAAAGGAGGGGCAACGACTGTCTTACTACCCCTCCCGGGTTGCTGGTGAGGGTTTGCTATCAATTACCAATTTTATAGAATTGTGTTCGATTAGATCTTTGTAAAAAATTCTTCAAATCGCAAAGCTCAATGGAAAGAAAGCCCTTTTTACTTGCCATCAGCACTCTTTTTGCTGGACCCCGCAGGATCACGCCGACCGATTAAGCGAACTATTCCAGATCCCGGATCCATACACTCTATCGCATCCCATCTTACCAGCAAATTGGAGCAAAATGCGCAGGCCTCCGGATTGAAGTAATAAAAACAGCAGTTATTGGTTAAATCGATTCGGCCAAAAACCGCGGCTTCCTTTGGATATCCCGCATTCATAAAGACTTTGTCTATCTCATCCAGTAATTGATCATCGGCGCCTTTTTCAACCTGCCGGAATGTCAATGTCACCTTTCGCCAAGACATAGCTTCACTCCACAAAGAGGCTTTATCTAGGGAAAGGGTGATCGTCCAAGATCCTCCCTTCCCCAATTTATTGATTTTTGGAAATACTTAAAACAATACGCGGAAAAAACTGGCAAGTTTCACAGTTCAAGGCCGATTCTGGCAGGCAATTAAAATGGAATATAAATGAAAAGAGGCTGAATACCTCCCTGCATTCAGCCTCTTTTCGTTGGCTCTTGGGCATTGCCAAGACACCTAGTTGGACATGCTGATCATATATCTTATGTCTTATCGACATATTGTGTTTTCATATACATTTATTTTGGGCGGAGCACAGATGGAGCACCATATTTAAGAGAAGAAGCTGGACAGGTCCCAGTAGACAATCGATTTTCTCTGGCAAGGGGGATTTGTGGGGGCTGCGTGTTGGGGAGTTGCATGAGATTGGACGCCCCCACAATCCTTATCGAATGAAACGCCTTTAATATATCGGCATTTGGCTCATTGCTATTCGAAAAATTTTAATGGAGGCTTCGGTCATTATGATCTCGGCAAAGGATGGGGATTAGTTGCGGGCGCCGAGGGCAGCTACACCCCAATAAATGGCACCGACGCGATTGTCAGGTTCGGATTTCGATATGGGATAAGATAAGAATCAATGAGGACACCCTGCTTGTATACCGCTGGGCCTCATAGGCTTATAAAATAGGGATTAATATTTTCCTACTTGCTGGTCAGCGCCAATGCATCGCCTATTATTGCCATCGCCGAGCCGATGATCAGACCGTCCCCACCGAATATGCCCATGCAGCATATTTCCTTCAAGCATTTGTTACATCAGCCACAGGAAACCAGAAATATTTTTCTCCAGATTGTGGAGTTCATTTCGGAAAACTTCGAGATAAGCTTGTTCGCTGAATTACGATTAAGAATCGTTTATCTTTCATTTTGAAGATGAAAGATTTTGCATGGAGGCCATCACCGTATTGAAAGGAGTTAAAAAAAATGAGTCGTTAAACTGCTCATATTTAATGTCGGTAATATGACACATTTCTTTGAAAAGTATGATAAGTTTATTACTTGCGGCAGCAGCTCCCTGCTTTGATACTATCGCTTCATGAAACTCCGATAAAGATTTCATAACCACTGGGTAATCATTAAAAACGATAAAAATCTCATTCAATGCGCGAGAAAATTCATTACCAGTAAGATCATAGCGATTTGCCGCGAACCGCTTTACAGTATCTATCCGAAATCTTCGCTCTTCTCGATGATTGACTGCAAACTGAGTTATTAGAGCTCCTATGAGCCCAGATATAAGAGCAATCATCACCGAGATCCAAAGAGAATTTCCAGTCATTTCAGCCCCCCTAGAAAGTAATAGAATGTTAGTTATTGTGTTTTGCCTCTGCCTTCAAATCTCGCAGCAGGCGATCGAACGCTTTCTGATATGAGTCAATATCCTTCCAGTGTGAAAAATCCGGAATGTAGTATTCTCTGATTTCCCGTGCCGAATCTTTGCCAGTATCGGCATCGAATGCCTTCCATTCTCGGATTCGCTCATATGGAACCAGCGCCACTGGGAATAGCATCTGCTTTTTTTCACGAGTTTCACGTTGCCGGGCATTTGCTATTTCAGTTTTTACCCATTCGCTGTTCATGCTACTTTCTGAAAGAATCAGCAGCAGCTTATCGTAAACCCGGATGGCCTGGTCAATCTGTTCGTGGAGCTTTTGGCCGCCTTGAACATCGTGCGGCGCAAACCAGCACCGGACTCCCTTTGCCTGGAGATCAGCATACAAACGTTCGGCGAATTCCTGGTCCTTTGAGGAATAGCTGATGAAGCAGGAATAGAACTGGATTGCGCCCGCTATCGAGTGAATGTAGCCTATCATGTCATCGGGAACGCCAGCGCCTCTGAGGAATTCATCCGGGATCCTACCTTTTGATCGATAGATCGTATCGATACCGATTGTTGAAGGTCCCTGATGATCTAATTTGTCTAATCCCCTGGTCATGCTCAAATCGAGATTGGAAAATATGGTATAGGCCAGTTTCGCGCTCACAATATTGGCTTGATCCAGTCTGGTTTGAGAGAATCCGACTCCGAAAAGGATCGTTTCGCTCATATTTGCATTGCAAAAGTTTGCATATGAAAGATCCGCCCAACTGAGATTTGCGCGTGGTAGGTACGCACCATAAAATGTGGATTTAAACAGATTTGCATGATGGAGGATTGCTGCAGTGAGATCAGATCTAAGAAATATTGCCTGAGCGAGGTCTGATTCGATAAGATCCGCGTGACTAAGGTTTGCTTCAGCAAAATTCACCAGAGCAAGGTTCGTTGCTCTAAGATCAGCATAGCTTAGATCTGGCGAAATCCCTGGATTATCCTCTCTCCACTTATTCCAGGCGGCAACTCCCTTTTTCAGGATGGCAAGATGCTTATCATTGGCCATATGCTATCCCTGCAGATATTTGCGCGAACAATGCAAGATCTAATGCGGTTATTAAAGCATAAAAAGGCTATCGATGGGAAAGCAAAAGAGTATTAGGTAGTGATCGGCAATTGTGTTGCTGGTTTTCAGACAAGCCTATTTCCAGTAAAAATAAGTCCTGGACATATAACAGTTACACATATTTCAAGAAATACATCATGAATTTTATTACAGGAGGTTTGCGGAGATAACAGGCGATCTGTTGTTATGGATACTTTGGTAATCAGACTATCGTCTTCGAGCAAACAATAAAATGGATTCTCATCGGGATCTATGGACAAACCTCCAAGTTCCCTGGTAGTGTTAGGCATTCTTAAACCGTCAAAAAGGACTTTTATCCGATTATCAATATCACCTCCAGAGGCAATGATATTCCCAGGATTATCCCGCCGTAAAAATAGAATTTCTAATGAGCAAGTAAATCCTCCACTTTTAGTAACAAGTGGCACAAATCGGCCGCCGCATCTTTGATGATCATCCGCAATATGTTCCACCCAAGTCTTGACTTGCGGATTAGTTGCGCTGCTATTCACATACGGGAAAATCTGTTTTACTCCAGACTCGTTTGCTCCAACAAAATACTTGGATTCAGTTTGCCGCCTTAAATCGGGATGCTGGCTCCATAATTCTTTCAATTGAGGATGAAAGCACTTTCGCAGTTCGTGTTTATCCCTTGCCCTGCCAGTGAGTCCACCATAATTTTGACGTTCGGCTCGTAAGGGACCCTCATATAGCAAGCGAAATTCCATAATTTCACCTTCATCTGGTTCTTGAATTTTTTATATGTGAATACAAGGCAGTTGATCTATAAATTCGTAAACCACTGTAATGAGTGCAAACTTTCACTCTCTTAGGTTTCTATACAATAAACAAGTAATTCGACCGACATCGAATTATTTTAAAAAGATTAATACTATTCTCTATAAGCCGCAATCAATCATAGCCATTTAAGCTTCGAATTCCCCTAGCTGCAGTTCTTACGTTCCCACTTTTCCTTAATCAGGGGATGAATCCGAAGATTTACCTATTGATGGATATGGCTGCTGTTTTTTGACTTCGTTTCTGGCTTTTGAACTGCGCTTCCTTTTTGTTAGATCCATCGAGAATTACAGCGAATGCAATCGCGATCTTCCATATATTATTTTAGGAGTGAATTGCCTAAAAGTGGTCTCCTCCCTATATTCCGGCAAATCTTTCCCACAATGCTTACAGACTTTAGCTTGTGCTAAAACCATCTCCGCGCAATATGGGCATTTCCGGAGTTGTCTGTTATGTCTATCCAGCTGAAGCAGCGTGCCGCCTCTTAGTGTTGTCCGCATTTCTTCCGCAGGAAGAATGAATTCAACGATCAATCCAATAATATCGAAGAAGAAACCGAGCAGGAATCCTTCCATGGAACGCCGGCCTTTTCGCTCGGCGATTAAAATTCCCAGATACCCGCAAACTATTCCAAGAATAAAAAGCCAGAAAAAAGTGCTCATTTTTTATGTAATTCCAGGTTCTTTGTGATCTGCATCACTGCACGAAGCTTATAGTAAATAGTTGAATAGATAAACCCTGTTCCCCAATTTCATGCTTCCTATATTTTAAATGGAACCTGCAGTTCTTGAATCCGATAGCCATCACTTTGAGAAGCCTTTCCCGAATAAGAATCTGGAAAAGTGCACTCATTGCGGTATCTGGCGCATTAATAGTGCGGATCTAGTCGTTTATCTTCCCCCGCCCGAGGATCTTTCCGGGGCGCGCCTTATCAAGAAATCCTCTCCCAGCATGGGAAGGCTTCTCCATTTCCGGCAAGGTATCGCGTAGGCCATACAAGAATTCTCTATCTTCTGGGAATGTGACCGGCGAAACTCCGGGATCTGGCCTAAATCCCATAAGCTCTTTGATCACTTCACTGTAATTTGTACGGCCATCCATTCGTTTTGCACGCTCAAAAATAGCTGAGAATTTCTCTGCCTGTTCTTTCGATAACCATAAGGCATATTTACGCTTAAGCTCTTCCATATCTGCATTGTATGTCATATCGGATAGCCATCAATGAAAAAAGATGAAAAATAATGTTGACAAGATTATTCACTATATCCGATAATGCGGCTATGTGCGATAAAGTGGCATTAGCAGATAAGCTTAAGCAGTACCGAATAAAACGATGTTGGACCCAGAAACAAATGGCCAATAGGCTTGGATTGGATGCTTCGGCGATATGCAAAATGGAACGCGGAAAGTATCGGTGGACCGATCTCATGGTTGCAAAAATTCTCCGATCTCTCCCAGATCTTTTAGATTCAGCAGCATAACCATTTTCCCTCCGCCTTCCCCTCGGAGACTGGAGGACATATGAATCAAATTACAGATGTTCCTAAAATAGAAGAATCCCGCATGATTTCCGTGACAGCCAAAGTCACCCCCTCGCGCAAGCAGTACGTCCGCCTGCGCGCAAAGCAAGAAAACTGCCTTTCTGAATCCGAATTTATTAATAGGCTAATAGAAGCAGATGAGCTCCGCCAAGGTTGCCGTGGTCAACATGAACCGGATCCAGCAATCATGATTCTCCGCCGTCTCAATCGAGAGATACCGAAAGTCCTGCTCGACCGGGCAATCGATAAGCTCGAGAGATCAAATCTGACCAGGCTGACAGTCAGCGCAGCCAATAGCCTGGTCAATCATACGGTTGCCATCTGCCGCAAAACGAGGACAGCATGACTGCAAAGCATAGGATCCTCCAGGGCAACGAGAGCGAGCGAATAACGGGGTGGCTTTACGGGCGGGATGTCAGAAACCAATATGCGATTGATTCGCTGAAGCGCAAATGGCTCCGCATTCTCGTATGGCCGCTATTTCTTATATTCGCAATCGTATTCCTGGCCGCCCTGGGTGAAATGATTCGATGATAGACGAAAAAGGTTATTTGATCCTCTGCTTACTCGATGGCAATCCGTATCTTACGGGCGCCCAGGCGGAAGACTATGCCATCAGAATCATTCAAGCGGAACAAAACGAAGATTATCAGCTGTTCCACGGCCTGATCCAGGAGGCCATCTACGGCCAGGCGGTTAAGCCGGCAGCATGAAAAGACTTTTGCTCCTGATCTGCAGGAGCTCGCGGGATTCGGTGCGCACATGCCGAATAGGAAGCCAACAAGCGTTGGTGATTATCAACAGTGAGAACCTGACTTACGGATGTCTTTAAGCAACGTTCCATTTGCAAGGGGAGGGCCTTGTGCGCGGAGGCCTGAAATTCACAGCACTCATGATCCCAGTGGAATGCCCCGGGTTGAGGAGATAAACAGCATATGAGCACGCAAGAGCTTGCATTATACACACCTGGCGTTGGGACTGAGCTGCAACTCGCCCGAAAGCCGGATGAAGTGATCGCGGAATCGATTGAGGTAGCCAAGAGCTTGAAGGAGATTGTCACCAAGACGAATGCGATTCAGAAAATTGGTGAGTCGGAGCATCTGAAGCTCGAGGCCTGGCAGACGCTCGGGAATTTTTACGGACTCGTTGGCAAAATCAACCGCACGGAATTTGTGGAATTTGGATGCGTGTCCGGATTTAAAGCCTATGCGGACCTGGTTCACGTTGCATCGGGGAAAATCGTCTCGAGCGCGGAAGCCATGTGCCTCAATGATGAAGAAAAGTGGAGCGACCGGCCCAAATACGAATATCACTATATTTTAAAGGATGGCTCCACGGCGAAGGACGATCCCGGCTGGAACAACATGCAGACCGAACCAAATCCGAAAAAGCTGGGGAAAATGAGGCCCAAAAGGAAAAGGGTCCAGATAGGAGTTGAGAAGGTTCCAATGTATCAACTCCTGAGCATGGCGGAGACCCGGGCGAATTCAAAGGTGCATTCCATGGCCCTCCGCTGGATTGTGGTGCTTGCAGGCTATGCACCAACTCCGGCAGAGGAAGCAGATCCGGCCGGAATCGGGGACGACGATGAAAATTTCGGGGCGCCGGAGGAACGCGGGCTAAATCAACAGCCCAGAAAATCAGCCACCGCAAAGTCCGTGAACGGCAATGCAGCGCCGGTTGACCAGTCCGGCCAAGGTGCCAGTAAATATATCACCCAGGAACAGATCAACAAAATCTGGGGCGCCGGCTACGCGGCAAATCAGTATCACAAATCACTTGAGAAAAATCAGATTGAGGAATTGATCCATCAATGCGGCTTTCCCCGATCGGATAAGATCCCGGCCGATCAATTCGAGCGAGTTTACAGATCCGTTTATCGGGGAGAAGTGATGGAGGATGAACCCGGACCGGAAGTCGGTGCTCCTGTCTGACAGGGAGATCTTTTATGAAACTGAGCTGGCAAAAAGTGATGGAGCGGGAGCAGGAATTATACGCCATTAAGCAGCTGGCCATGGATCCGGATGGGAGCGTTGTTATTGTGTTCATATCGAAGGAAACAGGCCACCAGGTTGAAGCCGTCGACGCTGAAACATTCAAAGAGGACCAGGCATGAGGCTGGTAATCCCGGATATTCCGCGATCTCCGAACGGTACGAACGGGCTTCTGCGCATGGGACAAAGGGCGCGGACAAAATATAACCAGTACTGGCGCGAGCTGGTCCGCTCACAGATCGACAATTCCCATAAGCCTCGGCATCGCAGGTGCGCCGTTTTTATCAGCCAGATGCGTCGCAAATCCCTCGACAGGGACAATCTCTATAGCAGCTGTAAACCGATCCTTGATGCCTTGGTTCATTGGAAGCTTATCCGGGACGACTCAGAGAAATGGATCGATTTTCAGCCCGTGCAGGTTATAGGAAAAGAAAGAATCACTATCATTCAAATTGTAGAAATCTAAAACATAAAGGAACATCATGGAGCAACCAGTAACGATATTTACCATCGGCAATGGCGTCCTGGGCGAATTATTCGATCGGGAACTGGAAAGAGTGGTCTCCGATATTCTGGATCTGAATACCAAGGCGGACGCAATTCGCACCATTTCCATCAAAATAGCCATCAAACCGGACGAAAACCGCAATTTCGGCATGGTGGGAATATCCGTTTCGTCCTCTCTCGGCCAACCAAAGCCTGTCGGCACCCAGATATTTTTCGGTAAGAAGAACGGGAAAGTTATCGCAGTTGAGAGTATCCCGCAACAGGGCGAGATGTTCGATAAGCTTGGCCCTCGCTCTATTGTGGACTTCAAGACAGGAGAAGTGACGAATGAATGAATTGAGCGACAGACTAATCACGGAAATTCAAAATGCCGTCCAGACTGCAATTATGTTCGACAAACAGGGCAACGAATATTCCACCAGGCCACTGTACCCGGTCCTTCCCATATCTTTTCCTGAGCCTGAGCGGCTGGACATCGCAACCCTGACCGGACTTGTGGATTTTATCCTTGCTCACAAGGACGGGAATATGTCACCGGCGCCTGCAATTGTGCATGTTAAGGACCATCGGGTAGTGGAAGTGCTATCAGACATATATGGCCCATCAAAACAGCGCACCTGTTTCGTGCAAGCAAGCTTCGAAGAGCTCCTCGGGAAATCGTTTGTGTTCGGCCAGTTTTACGAAAAAGAGGCTTTTATTGTCGGGCTCCAGTCTCTGTTTGAGCCCACGCCTCAGCGCGCGGACATTTTAAAGCTGATTGGCACAATTAAGGACAACCAGGTACGCGAGTTTGCCGATGACGGTGTAACGCAATCCGTATCCGCAAAAGCCGGGGTGGCACTCGTGTCTGAAATTGCCGTTCCAAATCCCGTCATTCTTAAACCATACAGGACCTTCCGGGAGCTTGATCAACCTGAAAGCCCATTCATCATCCGCGTGCACACCGGGAAAGAAATGCCGGCATGTGCCCTATTCGAAGCGGACGGCGGGCGCTGGAAGCTCTCGGCAATACAACGGATCAAAGAATATCTCGAGGATAAAATCGGGCTTCCTATTTTCGCTTAATTCAAACCGGAGGGTTCGCCTAATGAGCATGGCACCCGGCCTGAATCCGGGCGCCGGAAACGGCATGGGGGTTCGAATCCCTCACCCTCCGCCAGAATGCAGAGAAACAAAATGAAGAATAAAATTGCCGACTTGAACAATCATCTTTTTACGCAGCTCGAGCGGCTTAATGATGAAGACATTTCATCTGACGATCTGGATAAGGAAATAAAGCGTGCGGATGCAATTGTGAAGGTCGCAACGCAGATCATCGATTCGTCCAACCTTTCACTCCGCGCGGCCAGCCTGGTTGCTGAGTATGGTGGCAACTCAGACCAGCTGGTTTCCATAATCTTGGGAGATGTGAATGGTAACGGGAAAAAGCAGATCGTGAGCAAAACCAAATGAGCGGAAAAGCAAGAGATATTCCCTACAGCGCGGCCGAGCTCAAATGGATAAAGAATAACCGCACAATGTCCAGGCGAGCAGCTCATGCCGCCTTCTGCAGAAAGTTCGGACGGTCGGACGTGTCTGTCGACAATTACAAGTCGCTTTGCACGCGCAAAGGCTGGAAGACAGGTCGGGACGGCCGGATGCAGCCCGGGAATGCGCCTTGGAATAAGGGAAAGACGCTGCCCTATAACGCCGGCTCCGCACGGACTCAGTTTAAAAAGGGCAACCTCCCGCACAACACGAAATATCTTGGTCACGAGCGCATATCCAAGGATGGCTACATTGAAATCAGCATCGCGCAGAGAAACCCGCATACCGGATTCGAGCGACGCTATGTCCTAAAACACAAATACCTCTGGGAACAGGAGAACGGACCTGTGCCCGCCGGTATGTGCCTGAAAAGCAAAGATGGCAACCGCCTCAATACCGACCCTTCTAATTGGGTGCCCATTCCCCGCGGCGTGCTCCCTCTGATGAACGGGTTTCGCGGTCCGAATTATCAAACAGCCGAGCCTAAGGTTAGGCCGGTAATTCTGACACTAGCCAGATTGCGGCTCAAAAGCCATATGCTGAAAGTGCTCGGGAAGGTGCTATGACAAAAACCTGCCCCACCTGTCATCAGACAATTCGAGATCCGCGTGATCCGCGGCGAGTTTGCTCATTATGTGGGCAGCCAATAAAGCGGTGTCATAAATGGCAGGTCGGCCTTGACGGTCGGCTACAGCATCGGGATTGTGCGGATCCTGAAAACAAACAAATAGAATCGTCATACACGCTATCGTCCCAGGGGAAGCTTCTGGAAAAAGCATCATGAGTCGCATCGAAACGGAAAAGGACCTTGCTCGCCAGGGCTGGCGCCAAGTAACAAAGGCAGCGAAATGCTGCGGTTGCAAGATGGAGTTTGAATGGTGGAGGACCTCCAGGGGCAAACTGGTACCGCTTAACGCCATCAACCTTGAGCCGCATTGGGTGATTTGCAGCAAGGCGTTCAGAAACCTTAAACCGAAGCCAGGACCAGAGCCTCACTTTCGATGGCCATATGGATGTAGATAGAGGGTAATCGGTATGCAGATTGACCTAACAAGGGAAGAAATCAGCGCCATCGCCGAAGATTGCGAGGCTTATCTGGAAAGTATTCATGTCCCGCCAGTTTCGGAATGCGAAGATCTCACGCAATGCCCGGAAGATCACTTTGACAACGACGGATTTCCCAATGAAGTTCCAATGAGACAGGCATTGCTTAAAAAGCTGGATAAGGCACTGAGAAGATAAATGACCGGCCAGGAAGCAGCTCAGGCATTGAGACGGATCGCCAATGGAATTGAGCGATTTGAGCATATCCCCTGGATCAAGCGCGAAGTTCTTGACGAGGACTGCCAGGCCGGAGCCGCGGCCATGCTGATGTTTCTTAGGGATCTCATGACTGTTGCCGGCAAAGAGCTTTTCACCAGGGATGAGATTCTTGTTCTTCTCAACAATCTGCAGAACGACAAGGAAATATTTTCCGTGGATTTGATTACGCTGATGGGAATGGAGTAATGGCAACTCAAGACGTGGAACCCAACCATCGGCTGCAGTTCCCGGAGGAGAAAGAATGAGCAAAGAATATTTAACACTTAAGGATTTGGCTGATTATAGTTCTCTTTCTATCTCCAGTCTTACGAAGCTCATCAAGTCCGGTGAGATTCCGCATGTCCGCCTCGAGCGCAAGATCCTGGTAAAGCGAACAGATTTTGATTACTGGGCCAGACGCCGACAAAGGTACCATAATAAAGTCAATCCGATTGTAAAGAAGTTGGTCGATCAAATCCTGGGTGTCGCATGACGATCAAGGTGAAGCAGCTCCGAAAAGGATCATGGTATTTGGTAGTTCGCTGGAAAGGAAAGAAGTTTGTTAAGCGTGTGGCGGATACCAAAAAACAAGCTGAAGAGATACAGAAAGACCTGGAACGGGAGCTGCAATTCCGCGGCTACGGCGCACTGGAAGCATTTAAACCAAAAGGCAAGGGGCATGGGCTTACCGTTTCGAGCTATTCCGATCGCTGGATTGATGAATTGAAGCGATCCGGATTGAAGCCCTCCACAATTGATAGCTACGAGCTCCAGCTCACCAGACATATAAAGCCGTTTTTTGAGAATCTGCCCCTGGCCGATATCACCTATAGCCGGGTAAAGGATTTCATAAACGAAAAGCTCCACAGCACTTATACCAAATCGCAAAAGGAAGGCGCGAAGCAGTATCCTTACACAAAGGATTCCATCCGGATCATGGTCGCAACACTGCGGGCTATGGTCGAGGAAGCGGTCCGGGATGAGCTGTTAGAATCCAATCCGGTGCATGGTCTGGGGAAGTTTTATGGCGCCGCCAAGAAACTCCGCGATAATCCAGATCCATTCAGTCTCGAGGAGCTTCATGCGGTGGAGGCGGTCGCCGGCGAATGGCTTCCCTTCCTTCTCATGCAATCCAGGACAGGAGCGCGCGTAGGCGAAGCGATCGCGCTGCAGTGGCCTGATATTGATTTCCGAACAGCCCAGGCGTTCATCAGGCGGACAATGCCTATAAACCGCAAAGTCGGGACGCCCAAGTCCATATCATCGACCAGGAGCATAGACTTATCACCGGAACTCATTGATGCATTGCAAAGCCTTCAAAAGACACAGCGCGAATACTGGTTCAAGGAAGGCAAGGAGCTGCCCGCCTGGGTGTTCTGTAAGCGGAGCGAGCAGGCACCCGATTATTCGGTTTGGCGCCGGGCATTCGGCTTGCTCTGCCGGAAAGCTAAAGTCCGGGAGCGCCGGCCGCATGATTTGAGACACAGCTATGCGTGTCTCAACCTGGCGGCCGGGAAACCGATTACCTATGTGTCGGCTCAATTGGGTCACAAGAACCCACAAATAACACTGTCAATTTATGCCAGGTGGGTGCCCGGAGGAGATTCTGGCGACAAAGATGTGATGGATAAGCAGCGGCAACAAAAACGGCAACAGATGGCAACTGGGGAGGAGCAAGAGCTGTAAGTGGAGCCAGCGCCCGGACTTGAACCGGGGACCTACTGATTACGAATCAGTTGCTCTACCAACTGAGCTACGCTGGCCTGGTTTGGCGTGCGCCTGCAACCGCTATTTCGGGCTTGCTCCGGTGCAGAACAGTCGGAGAGATTATCATGGTTGAGGGCTTCCGTAAAGTGCCGATCCGGGCCGCCTAAAGATCTATGACCAGTCCATCTTGAGCCATCTCCAGAGCGACCTCTTCCTGACGATCCAGTACCTCCTGCCCAAGGTGCGTCAGTATGATCCTCTTGGCGCCAAACCGCCCGGCGTTTTCTGCGATGCGCGGATAGTCCAAATGGGTTTCATATCGCGTTTCAAAGAAACTGCATTCGCACAGGAATAAATCCGCCCCTTGTGTGTGTTTAATAAGGTCTTCGGACCAGCCGCTATCCCCGACATAGATAATCTTCCGATCACCGGCTCTGATCTTGAACCCCAGCGAAGGAGGATCTTCCTGATGCACCGTGCGGAAGGCATCAATTTCTGCGCCGCCGAAAATCCTCCGCTCCCCCGGCTTCATTTCCACGAATTCGAGCGCGAAAGGCAGAGGCTCCGCGGCGGTGTCCGCATACATGGCGCGAAAAATCTCCATCACCCTCCTCTCCACCTCCGGAGGGCCGACGATCTTCAGAAGCCGGCTTCGCGGTTCGATATTGATGTAATGCAGAAAAAGGAAAGGCAGTCCCGCAATGTGATCCCCATGGAAATGAGTAAGAAGGATTGCGTCTATCGCCTCCGCCGACAATCCATGCCGGTTTAACGATGCCAATATCGTCGGCCCGCAATCGAGCAGCAACTCGCCCTCAGGGTGCTGCAGCAGATAAGACGAAAGATGCCGGCCGCCGGATGCGAATGCATCGCCGGTGCCCAGGAAAATGAGGCGCGTGCGTTTCATAGGGCAAGTATAGCATTGACGATTGACGATTGACGTTTGACGTTTGCAGGCCCCGGATGGTGAAGCGGTTCGGGTGTGCTACAATTCTGGCCGGTATGAAAAACGCGGGTCAGATGCTTAAACGGAAGCTGTTGCGCGGAGTGGGGCAGGCGATTGCGGACTTTAATATGATCGTCGAGGGCGATCGCATCATGGTCTGCCTGAGCGGCGGCAAAGACAGCTATACCCTTCTGACTCTCCTGATGGACCTTCAGAAGCGAGCCCCCGTTCACTTCGAACTGCTGGCCTTCAGCCTTAATCAGAAACAGCCCGGGTTTCCCGAACAGGTCCTTTCGCAATACCTCTCCTCTCTCAAAATTCCGTTCCGCATCGTTCAGAAGGACACGCTTTCGATTGTCAGAAAAAAGCTGAAAGAAGGAGAAACCACCTGCTCACTCTGCTCCCGGCTGCGCCGCGGAATTCTTTATAACGCCGCCATCGAGGAAGGCTGCACCAAAATAGCGCTGGGACATCATGCGGACGATATTATTCAGACCTTCCTGCTCAACACTTTCTTTGAGGGCAAGCTGCGGAGCATGCCCCCGCTTCTCCGCAGCGAGGACGGCCGCAATACCGTGATCCGGCCCCTGGCCTATTGCTGGGAATCCGACATTGCAGCCTTCGCCGCCACCCGGCAGTATCCGATTTTTCCCTGCAAAATATGCGGACTGCAGGAAAACCTTCAGCGCAAGCGCATGCAGCGCCTGATAGACGATCTGGAAAAAGATATTCCCAATATCCGCTTCTCCTTATTATCCGCATTGGGAAAACTGCACAGGGCCGACCATCCGGAGGACAAAGTTGGCAAAAACTCTTCAATGCATATTCTTTGATCTCGACAACACTGTCTATCCGCGATCCTCGGGCCTGATGCGGACCATCGGCGAGCGCATCAATCTCTATATGGTCGAGCGCCTCCATATTAAACCCGCGGACGTTAGCAGAATGCGCGACGATTTCCTCCGGTCATTCGGTACAACACTCAACGCGCTTCGCCGCTTTTACGACGTCGATCCGGACGAATATCTCGACTTCGTTCACGACATCCCGATAGACCGGTATCTGCAACCCCATCCGGAACTCGATCGCATGCTGGAACGCATGGAGATGAGGAAAATCATCTTTACAAATGCCGATGCAAAACACGCCCGGCGCGTTCTTGCGCGCCTCGGCATTCTCCGCCATTTTGAATCCATCATCGACATTCATCTGCTGGATTTTGTCAACAAGCCCGCCCGGCGCGCCTATCGGACAGCTCTTAATTTCGCCTCGGCCGGGCCGGAGGAATGCCTGCTTGCCGAGGATTATCCGGTCAATATTATTCCGGCAAAAGAACTCGGCATGACGACGGTTCTGGTTGGAGAAGGCTTAAGAATAGACGGCGCCCACTATCACATCAACCGCATAACGGATCTGGAAAATCTGATCATTTCCTTCAGATAGCCAGGAATTTCACGAATTTTTTTTGTGGGCTTGGATGTAGCGGCCGAATTCAGGGGGCGGCTCAGTTTGAAATTCGAGCGGAGTGCCTCGAGTCGGATGTGTGAAGGCGAGATAGAACGCATGCAGGCCGAGCCTGCCGAGCGGATTCCGAGTGCTGCCATAAGCACGGTCTCCAACGATCGGATGCCCCATTTCCGACAGATGAACGCGAATCTGGTTTTTTCGCCCTGTTTCCAGAGTCACTTCAAGCACGGTGAGATCACGGATGCGGCGCAAAACGCGAAAATGAGTGACGGCGCTCTTCCCCCGCTTTTTGTTCTCCGTCGAATGCACCCGGAGCATCCTGTCCTCTGCCAGATGGCTTTGTATCGTTCCATGATTCCCGGCAACGACACCCTCTACAACAGCCCAATACTTCCGCCGGATGTCGTGTCTGCTGAACACGCCCTGCAGCAATGACTTCACCCTCTCCGACTTGGCAAAAACCAGAATCCCGCTCGCGAGCTTATCAAGCCGGTGAACTACAAAGAGCTTCTGCCGGGTTTTATTTCTCCTCAGATATTCGCGCAGAAATGCAAAAGCTGTCCGTTCCTTCTCATCCGGTGTCGCCACTGTTAAAAGTCCTGCAGGCTTATGGATAAGGATAATATCTCCGTCCTCATACACGATCTCCACACCGCCCTCAATTCCGGCAGATGACATGCGAGGACCGATTTCAATAACATCGCCCTCTTGAATGAGTCGATTTGCGATTGCGCAGGCTTCGCCGTTTACGCTAATCCTGCCTTGCGAAAGCATCTGGCGGAGAGTTCTCTTTGCAGCACCCGGGACAAGGAGCCGGAGGGAATCCAGGAGAGAGCCGGATTTTGAAGCTGCCGTTTTCACTTAGCTTCGATTGCAGACCAGCAATCGTGTCGTGTCAGCAAAGCGCACCGTGATTTTATTGGGGGCGATGAAAGCCTGGACACAGCCCAAACCGAAAGTCGCATGCTCGATCCAGTCGCCTTCCCCAAAGCTGCCCGACATGCTGTATTTCTTATGAGGTTTTGCAGCAGCTTCCTGCATCACCTCTTCCCACGATTGCCGGGTCTTCTTGGTAGTGGTTTTTTTGGTCGTCTTCGCGGCCGCTTTTTTAGACGCAACTTTTGGTACAGGCTTGGTAGCGCGAAAGTTGTGCTCGCCGTTGCATGTATTGCAGCGGACACGACGCGGTTTTGTCCCCTGCATCGCTACAATTGAATGAGCCAACACCATTTTGCATTTTGTGCAATATGCCTCAACATCAGAACCAACAGCGGTTTTACTCATGCGCCATATACTACCATATTGAAAGCAAATAACTAGCCGGTTTTTTCGGCTTGCGCACCTCCGGAATGCCGGGGCCGGCGCCTTACGGGTGGAGATCCGTCATGCATTTGCCATCTCGATTTGCTTAATTCGTGCGGATTCTTGGCTTAGGATTCCGCAGGTTTATGCAGAAATGCCCGCAGCTCGTCGAGGTTCTTGCGGATAATGTGGACATCCTCTTCCAGAGGGGTTCTGGGCTCTATCTCATTTTGAGCCTGGATAATGGCTTCAAGCTGCCCCCTGATCTTTTCGAGATCCTCGCGAACGGTCGTGATCTGCTGCTTTAAATCGCTTATTTCCCGCAGGTTAAACTCATTCTTCTCGTTGAATTCAACCATATACTGACTCGCAGAGTCGATGTCCCCCAGTTTTGCTTCCGCCTGCGCCAGCCTTTCGCTGATCTCAGGCAGGCGCGGATCATGCGTTTCCTGCGGGACTTCGGGAACCGGCGGATTCTCCAGCCGCCGGCTCATGCTTTCGAGATTTTCCGAAAGCTGCTGCTCCAGATTCTTCATGTCCGCCTTGAGCTTATTCCTCTCAGTCTTTTCAATTTCTACTTCGGCGAACCTGCCTGTGAGCGATTTGACCTGCATTTCCAGTTCCGAAAGCTTTGCCTGCGGAACTTCGGGAACCGGCATGCTTTCAAGCCGTCGGCCCATGCTTTCGAGATTTTCCGAAAGCAGCTGCTCCAGATTCTTCATGTCCGCCTTAAGCTTATTCCTCTCAATCTTTTCAAACTCGACTTCGGCGAACCTGCCTGTGAGCGATTTGACCTGCATTTCCAGTTCCGAAAGCTTCACGTAGATATCATTCCCGGATACATCTCGAGAGTTTGACGCTTCCGCTCGGTTGGTATTGGCGGACTTGCCGTCCGAAAAGAGCGCGAAATATTTGTTGAATACCACGCCGCATTTTATGCAATCCAGCCTCTTCTCCTGAGCATAGCCACACTTTGGGCAATTAATTGTCTCAATTACAGATCCAGAATTATGCACTGCAGATTCCCTCCCCACGCCTAATCCTCCGGATTACGAGTTGACGAGATCTACCTTGATTTAAATTTGCTTGTCCCTATTATTTATCGGCCGGAAAAGGTTAAGCCTTAACAACTTGATTCATATGATGATGCCAGAGGATGCCCAGGATGGTCTTGCCGTCGTTGATTTCGCCGGTCCGGATCTTGTCCAGACACTCTTCGAGCGAGTAGGCTTCGACGGTAATATGTTCGCCCTCTTCCAGCCGCTGGGTTTTCAGAGTCAGATCCTTTGCAAGGAACAGATGAATGGCTTCGTCGCTGATTCCGGGAGTTGTATAGAAGGTGCATTCATGGGTCAGGCTTCCGGCGATATAACCGGTCTCTTCTTCAATTTCCCGCGCGATTGTTTCCAGAGGAGGTTGGCCGCTATCCAGCTTACCGGCAGGGATTTCGAGAATGAATCTGCCGATGGGATACCGGAACTGGCGGATCAGAAGAAGCCGGCCGTCCTTGAGAACCGGGATTGCCGCAACGCCGCCCGGATGAAGGACCACTTCCCGAATTGTGGTCCTGCCCGATGCCTGCCGGATCGTGTCTACATGAAGCTTCACAATTTTGCCGCTGTAGATTTCCTGATGCTTCACAATGGCGCTTTCCGGATTCTCCTGACTCATATTTCCTCCATTTTGCCTAAAGAATACAGGATGTGCGGCTCAGGATACAGGATGTCTTCCATTTGGCTCTGAGTTAAACTGAAGCCGGGGAGAAATTATGCAGATGATGTCGCATGACGAGCTGAATCAGATCCTGGGCCCAGGCGGAGCCGTTGCAGCGAACCATCCTTATTATGAGCACAGGCCCGGGCAGATACAAATGGCACAGGCCGTCGCGGATGCAATGGAACAGAATCAGCACCTCTGTGTCGAAGCCGGCACCGGTACAGGCAAAACGCTGGCCTATCTCCTTCCCGTTATTTTTTCCAATAAGCGGGTCATCATTTCCACGGCAACAAAGAATCTTCAGGAACAGCTCTTTTTCAGGGACCTGCCATTCCTGGAAAAAGCACTCGGGCGCAAACTCTCCGTCTGCTACATGAAAGGCCGCAGCAATTATCTTTGCTGGAATAAGCTCGAAGATATCGAGGGTGAAGCTTATCTCTTCTCTCCCCACGATCCCGAATACCTGAGATTGATCAAAAAATGGGCGCAAAAGACATCCACAGGGGACCGTGCCGAGTTAACGGAACTGCCCGACGATCTACTGCTCTGGCACCGGCTGGACGCGCGACGCGAAACCTGCTCCGGCCAGAAATGCCGTAATTTTGATGCCTGCTTTGTCACCCGTGTCCGGCAGCAGGCATTGGAATCCGACATCATCATCGTCAATCATCATCTGTTCTTCGCCGACCTGGCCCTGCGTCAGGGGGATTTTGCTTCCGTTCTTCCGGATTATTCGATCCTCGTTTTCGATGAGGCGCATGAACTTGAAGACGTCGCAACCCAGTATTTCGGCGTCAGCATCAGTAACTACCGGGTTGAAGAGCTCGTCCGCGATACCGATCGCGCATTGCTGGAAACGGGCGCCGCCTCGGCATACATCGCCGAACAGCTGGAAAAGCTGGCGGAGCGGTCAAAGGAATTCTTCACGCAATTCCAGAATAAGGAAGGACGCTTCGTGCTGCAACCGCTCGGTTCAGGGCTGGGTGTCCGGCGAGGATTAAACGGCACGGACCGATTCAGCGACTCTTACCGGGGATTGCGCATGCAACTGAGCGTGCTCCGAAACGCGCTGGAAAATGTCACAGTCCAGAGCGATGCCATCGAAGCGCTGGCGCGCCGCTGCCTTGAAATGGAAGATGAACTGGGAACAATCATGGAATCCGAATCCTCAGAACATGTGTTCTGGTGCGAAATACGCGGCCGCGGCGTCTTTCTCTGGGCTTCGCCAATCAATATCTCATCCATTCTCAGAAAGCGCCTTTTTTCCTCCGTAGACTCGGCAATCCTCACCTCTGCGACTCTCTCGACGGGAGGAAATTTTCTATTCGTCAAATCACGCCTGGGCCTCGATCAGGCGCAGGAGCTGATTGTCCCCTCTCACTTCGATTTTGCCGGTCAGGCTATATTTTATGTGCCGCGGAATATACCGGAGCCGAGGGAAGAAGGCTGGGTGCGGCATGCCTGCAAGGAGCTGGAGATGCTGCTGGGAGCAAGCAACGGCCGCGCCTTCATTCTTTTCACCAGCTACAGCCAGATGGAACAGGTTTACCAGTCGCTGAAAAACCATCTGCGCTTCCCCATGCTTATCCAGGGAGAAAAGAGCAAATCCGGACTACTGGAATCCTTCCGCAATACGCCTAAAGCGGTCTTGTTTGCCACCAGCAGTTTCTGGCAGGGTGTCGATGTGCAGGGAGAACAACTGAGCTGTGTGGTTATCGACAAGCTTCCTTTCTCGGTACCGAGCGATCCGGTTGTTGCCGCGCGCATCGCGCAAATCAATGGATCGGGCGGCAATGCTTTCTACGACTATCAGATTCCGACCGCCACCATTCTGTTAAAACAGGGGATGGGCAGGCTGATTCGCAGCAAAACCGACCGCGGAATTCTCGCTCTGTTGGATAAGCGCATTCTGACTAAGAGTTACGGTAGAATGTTTCTGAAGAGCCTTCCTCCGGCGCCGCTTACACATAACTCCGACCAGGTCCGAAACTTCCTGTGTAATTAGGAATCTGTGTCATAGGGATGCAAAGATGAGTTCAGCCGGATGCTCATGTGCCTGAACTCAATCCCGCCCGGAGCTGTTGTGATGGAAAAGATTGTAGTATTCTATCGCTATCTTTCGATATCGGGCTTTTTGACAAAGACTAACTGAGGAGAACTGCAAGGAGGTTCCATGCATATCTCATCGAATAAGCTGGGTTTCATCGGCGTTTGCTTTATCGCTCTGATGCTGGAACTGCCGGCTGCGGCGCAGACCCGGATTTTCAGAGGAAAAGTAACGGATGAGAAAAACCAGCCTATAAAGGGCGCAACGGTCATAATTCAAGGGATTGACGTTAAGTCACGGACATATAACGCAAAGACCGACAAAAAGGGGACCTGGGTCTATATGGGACTTCCGGAGGGTTTCTATCACGTTGCCGCACGCGCCCCGGGCTTCGTCCCTGCCTATCAAACTCAGATTCGAGCCGCTATCGATGAAACCGAAATCAATCTCCAGCTTAAGCCGGGCGAGGATCAGAAACTCCCTTTTGAAATGACCGCAGAAGAATTGCGAAGGCTGGAACAGGAAGCGGAAAGAGCGAAAAAACGGCAGGAAGCATCCGCTGAAGTTCAGGCTTTGTTCGATGAAGGAACCAGGCTCGCCGAGGCGGGAAGCCACGCGGAGGCGATTGAGAAGTTCAAGCAGGCACTCGAGAAGGATCCGGATCAGCCCAATATCCTCGGAAATATGGCAGAGTCCTACAGAAAGATTGATAAAAACAACGAAGCGCTGGAAGCGTATCAGAAAGCGATTGCGCTGGAACCCGACAATGCCGTTTTTTATACGAACCTGGGTGTCGTGCTCGATAAACTGGGGAAAAGCACAGAATCGCAGGAGGCTTTCACAAAAGCCGCCTCTTTGAATCCCGGAGGATCGGCGCAAAGCTACTTCAATCTGGGAGCTACTCTGGTTAACAGCGGTCGCTCGGAAGAAGCCATCGAACCGTTCCGGAAAGCTATCGCGGCGGATCCGAATTTCGGAGATGCCTATTTTGAGCTTGGCATGTGCCTCTCCGCGAAGCCGGAAACCATGGAGGAGGCCATCAGGCATCTGAAAAAATATATCGAGATCGGGAATAAGCCCGAGCAGAAAGAAACCGCGAAGGCGATCATCGACGCCCTGGAACAATCGCTGAAAAAGAAATAGCAAAAGCGGCCGCGAATCTGCACGAATTAAACGAAGTGATGCACCCAATGCAGGACATATATTCGTGAGAAGCGGGGATTATTCCTCGTCCTCTTCAGAGGCGGCAAAACAGGCTTCGGCCCGGAGGCATCCGACGTCGGCAAGGTTTTGCAGAGCCGCCAGAGCAGACTCCGCCACAATAGTTTCGTTGTCTGTGGTCAATTCGTAGATTTTTTCGATGATTTCATCCGAAACTTCATTCGGCCGGTGCCAGTAAGCCACGGACAGCTCCGAGAGAGCCTGAGCCTGGATTTCGGGATCATCATGCTTTATGAGCTCGACAAGGGCTTCCAGAGACCGCGTCCCCCCCTGTTGCGCAATCGCGCCGAGAGATTCAATGATCCACTGGCTCATTCTCAACGCGCTTCTGGCGCTCTTGCGTTCAGTCGAAGCTTTGTTCGCACAGCAGGATTTCAGAACAGGAAGGAAGAAGTCCACGGCTGCGTCATCCCCGATCGCACCGATTGCCTCAATGACGGCAATCTGCAATTCGCGCGCACCAAATCCCTTGAGCTGCCTGGCTTTGTTAAAGGCCTTCTTGAGCGGCTCCAGAAAGTACCTGTCCCCTATTGCGCCCATGGAGTAGGCGGCGAATTCGCGGCGCTTTGCGTCTTCGTGAAAAAGAAGAGCCAGAAGGGGTTCATTGAAGCGGGGATCCCGCAGAACTCCAATTCGAGGAATTATCTCAAAAAGATCTTCGATATCGCCCGATTCCATTACCTCGAGGCAATCCCGAATCATATCCTCGGAAAAACGCTTCGCTTTCTTGGAAACTGGCCTGCTCGAATCTGCCAAAGTATAATGATCCTCATCCGTAAAAATCTTAGCGGATACCAGGGAAGTCCATTATACGATTGAGAGTCGGCTTTGCAACAATGAAATACGCCGCAGCCTGTCGATCTCCCGGATCGGACAAAGCGGCTAACCGGACGCAGAGTTGCCGGCAGAGCCGGCGGATTGACTCAGATATTTATTTTTGCAGTCTTCAGAACAGAAGTAGAAATCTTCGCCATTGGTCTTCAACCGCACGGCAAGACGGGCATCCATATACATTCCGCATACGGGATCTTTGACCATATGGTTTGAGGATGCTCCGGTCTGGTCCTTTGGCCGGTTCGCTCGGGCGCTTCCAAGAAACATGCCCAGCAGACGCCGAAATAGCCATATGAGGAGTATTGCCGAGAGTATCCGGATCGCGATTGAAAGCATAGATTTCACAAAACCCGACAAATTATCGGATGGATTTCTTGAATTGATCAATCCTCTGTTCAAGTTCATCCTTCTGGGCGAAATCGGGATGTATGCGCAACAGATCTTCCCAAACACGAATTCCTGCATTCACATCCCTTTTCCCGTTAATCAGGATAATGCCTTTATTAAACATCGCCTGAGAAAAACCGGGGCTGTACCCCAGAACCTTGTCCAGCATTTCCAGTGCCTTGTCGTCCTGTCCCAGATAATGCAGGCAGGCGGCAAGATCCGTTTCCACTCCCGGATTCGCCGGACGCAGATCCAGGCTCCGCCTGTAGTGATCTGCTGCAGTTTCATATTGCCCCATATCGTAATACAGGTTTGCCAGTTGCGTCCGGAATTCCGGATTATTCGGATCCCTGGCGATCATCTGGTTCAGCATTGCGATTTGCTCTGCAGAATTGATATCCGGATGATTCTCCGGCAAATCATCAGCGGGCGATCCACCTTTTGCTGCCGGCCGAATCGGCGGTCGCTCTGATTTAAGATAAAAGGAAGCGGCAGCAGTCAGGGCCAATATAAAAACAAGGCAAGCAAAAATGTAGTTCACAGCAGATCTGCCAAAAGCCATAACAGTCTAATCTTACGGAAGCAGGTCCCAACTAATCAAGCCAGTTCGGCAATCTCGCGATTCATGGGATTTATTGCACGTCGCGGCTGAAGCCGCGACCCCACATGATTTACAGCGCATACCTGACTGAGTGGAGAAAAGGTCTCTGAAGAAGTGGAGGAGAAGTATTGAGGATGGTTTAGATAACAATAGTGTTTAGGAGTTAAATTCTGCTGTCGAGTATCAGGGTAACAGGGCCGGAATTGGTGAGTGTGACCCGCATCATAGCCTGAAACTGGCCTGTCTGAACATCGGGAATCAGACGGCGAACAATGGCAATGAAGTCCTGATACAGCTTCTCCGCCTGCGAAGGAGGAGCCGCATCCGTATAGGATGGGCGACGGCCCTTTCTGCAATCCCCATAAAGAGTGAATTGCGATACGACCATCAGCTGCCCGTGAATGTCCTGCAGGCTTAAGTTAAGCTTTCCCTCTTCATCATCAAAAATCCGCAGTTCGACTATCTTCCTGGCCATCCACTGCAGATCTTTTTCCGTATCTTCACGGGAAATCGCCACAAGCGCAAGAATGCCCTGGCCTATCCGGCCGACCGGAACGCCGTCAACTACCACCTCAGCCCCGCTTACTCTCTGAACCACCGCTTTCATAGCAGCCTGATTCTCCGGCGATTCAGCATAAAGGTCAACAATTCAAGTAGATCCGCTATCTTCAGTCCGCATTTGCCGGGCACACAGCATCGTTGACAGAAGCGGTGCGCAAAGTGTATATTTCGCGGGTTATAAACTAGATATATGGAATCAGAGAATTACATCCAGGAAGATTTCGGTCAAGCCGGCCTGCATAAAATGCGGGTGAAGCCCTCCTCCGGCAATACTGGCTTGGAGGGGGCAAACAGGTGAATCCAGATCTTCGGAACCTGATAGCCCTCCAAGACATAGAACTAAAGATTACCAGTCTGCAAAAACAGGTCGCCGAAATTCCCAGCCTTATACAAAGTTTCGAAGATGAACTCCGCCGCACCCGGGAATCTCACGAGCAGCAGGTTGCGCGATCGAAGGAGCTTGCCAATCGCAGGCGAGCTTTGGAGGGGGACGTCGACCTGAGCCGCAGCAAGCTTTCACGCCTCAAAGATCAACTCATGTCGGTTAAAACCAATAAAGAATACACCGCCATGCTGCACGAAATCCAAATAGCCGAAAATCAAATCCGCAGTGAAGAAGACAAAATCCTCGAAATAATGGAGGAGATGGAAGACAAAGAGAAAGCCATCAAAGGTTCGGAACTGGAAATGAACAAGAAGCTGGCTGAACTCCAGACAGGCATCCGGGAAACAAATGATTCGGCGCCCCGGATGGAAGCGGAATTGGAAAAGCTGCGCCAGCACAAGGTTCAGACGGAATCCCAGGTTGGCGAAGAGCTGCTCTCCCGCTACCGGCGGATTGCGGAGGCTCGAAAAGGGGTTGCCCTCGCAGAAGCTAAAGATGAGCTATGCAGCGCCTGCCATGTCCGCATTCGCCCGCAGATGTATGCCGAATTGCTTCGCACGGATAACATCCATGTCTGCGACAGCTGCTCCCGTATACTGTTTGTGCGTGAAAATCTCTAACTGCTGACCGATAACCGATCCCGATATCGAGCTCAAGACAGATGACGATTCGGAGACTGTGGATTTGACCTTTAATCTGTTTGCCCCCTCCCCATAATCCGCCATGAAGCAATCGGGCAACAGCCGGCATCGGTTCCATGAATTCGATTGCTGCCGGAAAAAATCTACGACTGAGCCCCACAATGCGGTATTCTGGGTCCGGATATATGAGGGTGGCAGAATGACAAATGAATATCCGCACTGGTTCAAGTTCTCTCGAGTCGGGCCCACAGGCATTTCACTAGTCACCCTTTCCGTCTTCCTCGGATTTGCCATAGCCGCCGCGAGAATCGGTCTGGCGACCGACCAGGAGCCCCAGACCACCATCCGGGCCGAAGTCGGATTGGTTAATATCGTCTTTACGGCTGCCGACAAAAAAGGACGGCCGGTCCCCGGTTTAAAAGCGGAGGACTTCGAGGTATTCGACAACAAGCGGCCGCAAAAAATTGAGTTTTTCAGTGATCTCGGCAAAAGCAGTGATGTGCCGCTGACCATTGCCCTGCTCATCGACACCAGCGGAAGCGTCAAAGACAAACTGGAGTTTGAAAAAGCCACCGCCGCTGAATTTTTCAAAGAGATCCTCCGGCCGACGAAGGATCTTGCATTGATTATTCAATTTGATTCAGAGGTCAATCTCGTTCAGGATTTCACCCAGAGCTATGATGCCCTTCTGGATGGCCTGGATAGCCTGACTGCGGGCAACAGCACATCGCTTTACGATGCCGTCTACCTCGCAGCGGAGGAAAAACTCAAATACGAGGCGGGACGCAAGGTGATGGTGATTGTCGCGGATGGCGATGACAACACGAGCAAGGTCCGCAGAGAAGAAGCGATTGAAGCCGCTCAAAAAAATGATGTGATCATTTATGGAATCGGCGTTCAGACGCAGGATTCCAGTTTTGGAGCGCTTAAAAAATTCGCCGAGGAAACCGGCGGCGCATTTTTTTCGCCTCGCGCGAGATTCTCCGAGATTCAGGACGCCTTCCGGTCGATCCGGGAAGACATCCAGGGGCAATACAGCCTGGCATATTCCCTGAACGCCAGGAAAGACGGTTCATTCCACACGATTGAGCTGCGCTGCAAGATAAGCGGAGTAAAAATCCGCGCCCGGAAGGGCTATTACGCGCCCAAAGCAACACCGCGGGAGCGGGAATAAATCAAACCCGATCCCGGCGTATCCCGCATTCAACCGCCTATCCCTTTAATTCATGTGGGTCGCGGCTTCAGCCGCGACGCGCGATTAATCCTATATGTTACAAAATACTTATGCCTGACCTTTTGTTTGCACCGGCATGTCGCGGCTGAAGCCGCGACCCTGGAGTTTATACATTTGAGACTGGAATGATAATGGAGGACCCGGCAAACAGCCGCGAAGCGGCTGCGGAACGAAGCCCAGGGTTGGCTGCGTTTTTTGCAGCCAACCCTGGGGATGATGTGCCATTGGAGTCAACCCTGAAAGGGTTGAGCGACTCCGCAACCCTTTCAGGGCTTCTGCAGAGCAGACGCCAGATTTGCCATTAGAAAGATCATGCAAAGCGCGGCATGAATGCAGCATCCCTCTGAATTCAGCTTTCACGGCTTAAGGAAAATGTATAAACTCCAGTGTCGCGGCTGAAGCCGCGACCCACATGTGTGTGTTTACTGCTATTGAGATTCACGAAATGCTCTCCTGACGAATAAATCAAAAAGATTCAGGTTTCCGCCTCATGGTCGATATGTATTTCGAGACATAAATTTCGTTATAACGACAGGGCTAGACCATGAGAGCTCATACATCAGATACTGCAGCAGATGTGATCATTCCCGTGTGCAACCAGTATTCTTTCACGCGCAATCTGCTTGAGGGGATTTATCGCTACACGGATAGGCCGTTTCACATCTACATCATTGACAATGCCTCCTCGGATGAAACCGCCGATCTGCATAAAATCTATACTCGCGACATTACCATCGTCCGGAATCGTGAAAACCGTGGATGGAGTGCAGGAATTAATCAGGGGATACAGCTCGGGCATAATCCGTATCTCATCTTCATGAACAATGACGTCGAGGTTTCGCAGGGATGGCTTGGCAACATGATTTCGTTCCTTGACACTCATCCCCGCATCGGCGTCGTGGGACCTCTCAATTCGGGTCCAGGCAACCGGCAGTGTGTCGACCGGGTTCGCGAAAGTATTGTCCCGCAGATACCCCGATTTCTGACCGACGATCTTCACGAACGCAACCGCATCCTCAAATATCACTTTCAAAAAGCCGGCATACTGATCGAGGGAGAGCTGGGATTCTTCTGTGTCGCACTCAAACGCCGAACAATCGACGCCGTCGGCCTTCTGGATGAAGGAGTCGTCGGCAGCAGTGACGATGAGGACTATTGCAGGCGCCTGAGAAAAGCCGGATATGTCCTGGGCCTTTCTCTGGACACCTACGTTCTGCATCATACAAACTCATCTTCCAAAGCCAAAGAGGGAAAGAGACCGCGGCGTGCATCCCGCAAACGGGAAGGCGATCAGCCCGATATCATCGTTTAAAATTTGAAGTAAATCTCGAATCTTCAATCTCGAATTTCGAATCATGGAATATACATATATCCCCGCCCTCTCAAGCTTACAAAATGGCGCGGCTGATCAGGCTCTTCCTCGAAGTATTTCCTTAATCGCACAATGAAGTTGTCGACTGTTCTGGTCTCCACTTCCGAATGATAGCCCCAGACTTTTTCCAGTAGTTCGCCGCGGGAGAATACGTGGTTGGGCTGCGAAGTCAGGGCTTTGAGCAATTCTGCTTCCAGCGCCGTGAGCTGCAGCGGGCCGCGCGGCCCTTCGGCGCTGAACGTCTCGAGATCCACACGGTATCCGCCAATCATAATCGGTTGAGTCGGATGCTCCTCGTCTGCAAACCACGTCGTGCGCTCGATCATCCGTTCCACCCTCAGAAGCAGCTCGCGCAGATGAAAAGGCTTGATCATATAATCATCCGCGCCAAGCTCCAGGCCATAAACGCGATCTTCAGCTGTTGATCTGGCGGTCAGCATGAGGATGGGCAGCCGTTGATCCCGCTGGCGGATCTGGCGCGCGACTTCGAATCCGTCCACTTCCTCCAGCATAAGATCCAGAATGATCAGATCGAACGGCTCGCGGTCATGCAGCGCGAGTGCCTCCTTCCCGCTGGGAGTGGAGAGCACCTCGTAGCCCTCCTGCTCCAGATTAAACTGGAGCGGACGTGCCAGGTTCAGCTCGTCTTCTACAAGGAGAATCCTGGGTCGATGCGTCTGTTCTCTGTTCAAGTTATTCTCCGCCCGGCTTCAATCTGAACGATAGGCTTCTCCTCACCGCGGGATTCCAGTATTTCCGGACGCGCGGCAGACGCACGCTAAAGACGGCGCCGCGCCCGGAACCCGGGCTCGACGCCCAGACCTTCCCGCGATGATCTTTCACAATATTCCTTACAATATAAAGCCCCAGCCCGGTGCCGCGAACACGCGAGCTTCGTTCATCGGACCCTCTCCAGAACATCTTGAATACATTCTTGAGATCTTCGCCCCGGATTCCTTCTCCGCTGTCCATGACGTCCAGCCGGCAGCTTCTCAGATCCTTCTGCACTCTCAGGCGGATTTTGGAGTCTTTGGGTGAATAGCGCGCGGCGTTTTCCAGAAGATTGGCCAGAACCACGCGCATCGCCGTGCGGTCAATCGCGACATGTGCGTCACGGCCTTTTTCCAGAATAATGACCCGGCCCTCCTTTTCATACAGGTGGCGGTCCTCTTCAAGGGCCTCTTCGATAAAACGCCGCATACTGACGGTCTCAAAGCGGTACCTGCGCCTCATCCTCTCTATTCTCGCCGCTCCCAGAATGCGATCGATCAGGGTCGATAGACGCTCGGTATCATCGAGCATCATGGAAACGAATTCCCGCCTCTTTTCGTCCGAAAGGTCCCGCAGCGTCATGGTCTCCAGTGCCAGCTGGATGGAAGCCACCGGCGACTTGAGCTCGTGGGTGACATTCGAAACGAAAGCGCGCTGCATTTTGTTGAGGCGGTGCTGCTTGATCCAGTAGATAAAAATGACGGTGGCGCCGGCGAGGATCAGCGTCAGAAGGATGCCCCCTTCGAGGAGCGGCATCCACCCCAGGCCGTCCGCTTCAACCTGCGTCCTCAGCCTCTCGGCCATTTCGCGGATTTGTGTGTGTTTTTCAAAATACCAGCGGATCCAGATCACCATGACCAGGATCCACAGAACCTGGATGAAGAGGAAAATGGTGACGGGATGATAGAGCCATCGTGTATTAAACTGAATTCGTTTTATCACTCTCAGACCTGTTTCCAAAAACTGAAAGCAGCCACGAATTCCATTAATTACATCAATTGTTCCGGCGCTTCACGGCTCATCGGTTGAGGCGACCTGAGATTCCTGGCTCTGAAGAAGTCGAATCAGCTCTTCCCCGAACTCACGGATGCGCCACTGGCGCATTCCCGGCAGACGTGCAAATGAGTTCAGGTCCGCGGGAGGAGTGATGGCCAGAGTTTCCAGCAGATAAGCCGGGAAGACAACGCCCACCGGCAGACTCAATGCCTGGGCCTTTTCATTCCGCCATATTTTCAATGCCTCGAGGCGGAGTCTGGCGGCCCGGCCGGGCGCTTTCCAGTTGTTGCGCGAAGGAGGCTCCAGTACCGAGGGATCCTGCTGCCGGGCTTTATCCATGATGTTCATGATGCTTGACGCATGTTTCCTGGCTACACGGTTGGATATTCCGCGGCGGCTGAACATCTCTTCCGGAGAAAGCGGCGGCCGCCGCACCAGTTCCATCAGAGTCGAATTATTCATCACCTTGAACGGCGGCACGTCCATTTTCCGCGCGATTTCATCCCGAAAAACATAAAGTGCACGCAACGCCAGCTGATCCTGCGGCGCAAGTTCGCGATTGCCTTTGATACGGCGGAATCCTTCTGCATCAAATTCCTTCTCCGGCCTTTCGATGGCGGTGGCAGCATCGAACTCTTCCTGGGCCCAGCTGAGCCGGCCCTTCACCCGCAGATCCGCTTCAAGAACGTCCCTCAGCCGGAGCAGATGGTGCGTATCCATGGCGGCATATTCCAGCTGCCCGGAAGCCAGCGGTCTGCGCGACCAGTCGTCGCGCTGCCGGCGCTTCGAGTGATGCACGCCCAGCAGTTGCCCCATCAGAGTGCTGAGGCCAAGAAATTCGTAGCCGAGCAGCTGCGCCGCAACATGAGTGTCAAAGATGCCGGCAAACTCAAAACCATAATCCCGGCGCAGGCAAAAAATATCATAGCCGGCGGCGTGAAAAACTTTTTCCACCAGGCGATTGTTCATCAGCGGCGCGAGTTCTCCAATCCGGTCTACCGCAAGCGGATCGAGGATATAGGTAAAGCGGTCGGAGGAAATCTGGATCAGGCAGACTTTTTCAAAATAGTGGTACAGGCTGTCGGCCTCGATATCGACGGCGAGCCGCTGAACCGACTTCAGGTGTTCCAGCATGTCATTGAAACATTCAGGCGTGGCCACTAAGGTGTAGGGAGGCGGCGAGACGACTTCTGCTTCATCAATCGGCAAAGAATTCATACGCGGAACAGGTTATCAGAATCGCGTTATAAAAGTATATCCAGAACATATGCCGCCGTGAAATTCGTGCAATTCGTGGCCGCCTTGTTGTGCGGCTCAGGCGTAATTTTTTCTGGAAAGCCTGCGCAACCGTTGCACCACCGATTCCAGTATCTTGAAGGCCCTGTCAATCTCGTCGTCGGTATTGTGGTAACACAGGCTGAAGCGCAGCGATCCCTGAACCACTTCCGGCCTCAGGCCCATCGCCGTCAGCACATGGGAAGGATCGAGTGCGCCTGAAGAGCAGGCGGATCCGGTAGAAATCGCGACTCCCTGGAGATCGAGGGCGATGACCGCGCCTTCGCCATCCACGCCTTCGAACGAGACGTTTGTAATATGCGGCAGGCGGGGTGGCCGGCCGTTGACCCGGGTCCCCGGAATTCGCGTCAGGATCTGATTTTCGAGCCGGTCGCGCAGGGCGCCGACGCGCGTCTGCATTTCCTGCAAACGCTCCCAGGCCAGTCGGGCTGCCGCGCCAAGTCCCGCAATCGCGGGCACGTTTTCCGTGCCGGCGCGGCGTTTGCGTTCATGCGATCCGCCGGTCATGAAAGGAGTCAGTTTGGTTCCCTTCCCGATATAGAGAACTCCCACGCCTTTGGGACCATGAATTTTGTGGCCGGACATCGAGAGCAGGTCGACGCCGAGCTCGCGGACGTTCGTGGGAATTTTCCCCACGGATTGAACGGCGTCGGTATGAAGGAGGATTTTGCGGCGCCTGGCGATTCCGCTGATCTCTTCTATGGGCTGAATAACGCCGGTCTCGTTGTTGGCATGCATCACGGAGATCAGCAGGGTGGTTTCGCGAATGGCGGCCTCAATCGCCCCTGGATCCACGCGCCCTGAAGCGTCAACGGAAACATAAGTGACCTCGGCTCCGGCGCTTTCCATTGATTTGCAGGTGGCCAGAACCGCCGGGTGCTCGATTTTGGTGGTGACGATATGATTCCCCGAACGATAGCCGCTCCGGAAAACGCCCCAGAGTGCCGCATTGTCCGATTCAGTCCCTCCGGAAGTGAAAACGATTTCGCGCGTGTCCGCGCCGATCAGTTCCGCAACAGAACGCCGGGAGGCTTCCACGCAGGTCCGCGCTTCCTGGCCGAAGATATGAACGGAGCTGGCGTTGCCGAAATTCTCCCGGAAATACGGCAGCATGGCGTCCAGCACGATTTCGTCCATTCGAGTGGTCGCGCTATTATCCAGATAGATTCTTTCCTTCATCATGCCCTAGAATAGCATATTCTGAGTGGTGCCGGGATCGGTGCGGATAATGCAGAGATCCGCGTTTTTTGAAAACACTTGCGTTCTATAAATCGGGGTCGGCCTTTTGGGGACACGGATCAGTATTGTCTGAAATCGAAACAGCTTTGTTTCCGATCCCAATACCGACCCCCGACCCTGATTTCTAGAAGGAGCGAATTATGGCTATCATCACATTTCTGTCTGATTTTGGATTGCAGGACCATTTCGTTGCCGCCGTGAAAGGAGTTATGTTGAGCCTGAATCCGGATGTGACCTTCGTGGATATCAGCCATCAGATTCCCCCGCAGGATATTTTTACGGGCGCCTTTACGTTGAGCCAGGCCTATTCTTATTTTCCTTCGGGCACAATTCATCTGGCAGTGGTCGATCCAGGCGTGGGGACCGCGCGCAAAGTGCTGGCCGCGACTGCAGGCGGGCATTACTTCGTAGCTCCCGACAACGGGATCCTCAGCTACATCATTGACGCACATGAGGACTTCACGGCCTATGAAGTCACCGCGGACCACTATTTCCGCAAGCCGCTATCGGCCACTTTTCATGCACGCGACATTTTTGCTCCTGTTGCGGCATGGATCAGCCGGAGAATTGAACTGCACCAGCTCGGTCCGGTGCTGAAATCGCCCGTTCGGCTGCAGATCCCCGCGCTGAAGCGCGTGAGAGACGCATTGATCCAGGGCACTATCCTGGCAGTGGACCATTTCGGCAATCTCATAACGAATCTCAAGCCGGATGACGTGCCTGCCTCTTTCAGGATTCTGGCGGGCCAGAAGGAAATTACCGGCTTTCGCAGAACCTATAGTGAAGGCAATCCGGGGGAGCTCATTGTCATCACCGGCTCAACAGGATATCTCGAGATCGCGGTGAGAGCGGGATCGGCGGCAGCGACGCTGAATCTGAAAGCCGGTTCCCCGATTGGCGTCATTCCTATTAACAGCTGATTTCGTGATAATGCGTGGCTGCTTTTATGGCTGCAACTCAAGGATCTCTTTTCCAGCCTCCGGAGCGCAAGTCGACGCTGCGCGTCGGCCCTGCAGGCTGGAATTACAAAGACTGGGAAGGAATTGTCTATCCTTCGGGTGGATCGCCGGATGCGCTTGCGTTTCTGGCGGACTACTGCGACACAATCGAGATAAACAGCTCCTTTTATGCTCCTCCGCGACCGAAGGACGCGGCAGCCTGGGCTCGCCGGGTGCGCAATAATCCGAGATTCCGGTTCACGGCAAAAGCCTGGCAACGGCTCTCACACGAACGGGGCACGGCAGACGAATCTTCATTATCAAAGGATTGCGATGCCGTGCGCGGCTCGATGGCGCCGCTGGTGGAGGCAGGGATTCTGGGTGCGCTGCTGATCCAGTTCCCATGGAGCTTCCGTTGCACGCCGGAAAATCAGGAGTATCTCGACAAGCTTTTTCGCCATTTGCGGGAATTTCCTCTTGCGCTGGAAGTCCGCCATGCCGGATGGGATTCGAAACCTTTTTACGATTTTTTGCGAGAACGCAGCGTGGCTTTCTGCAATGTGGATCAGCCGGTGATCGGGAAGTCGATCAGGCCGGGTGCGCAGGCGACGGCGCGGATCGGTTACCACCGGCTTCACGGCCGCAACTATGCGAACTGGTTCAAAGAAGATGCCGGCCGGGACGCGCGGTACGATTACCTGTACACAAAAGAAGAAATCCGCCTGCTGTCGGCACAGATCCGGCAGGTGCAGCAGAGCACTGAAGAGACCTACGCGATAACGAACAACCATTTCCGCGGCCAGGCGCTGGTCAACGCCATGGAAATCCTGGAAGAGCTGGACGGCGTTCGCCCCGCGGCTCCGCCTCTGCTGGTCGAATCCTATCCCGACCGCTTCAGACCTTAGAGCCTTAGAGGCTTCGAGTCTTAGAGTTGAAATCCGTCCCGGCACGATATCTTGGGTGGATTTTTTCGGCGTCCAATGGTATAAAACTTGCCGCTTCATTCTCTGGTGAAATGCCGGGGTAGCTCAGTCGGTAGAGCAACGGACTGAAAATCCGTGTGTCGACGGTTCAATTCCGCCCCCCGGCACCAGCCTTCGCCAAGGCTTCGGCTGGCAAGCCGAAACCTTAAGAAGGCTGCCCGCCATAGCTTTAGCGAAAGCGGGCTGCTATTACCTAAACCGCTAAATTTTCCTGAAATATAAATCCTTCTCAGGAAATAACTCTGTTCTCAAGTTGTATCATCTTTCAACAAATCAGGTTGGGGGAATAATCGTTCAATGACATTTGTTTCATCCGCAGAGCCTTACCCAACCTGAACAGCATTATGTTGGCCTGACGGATGACCTTGATCAGCGATTGCGGGACCATAATAATGGCCGTTCCCGGCAGATAAGCCCAAGAACGCCTGAAGTGTCGATATTTTTTACATTTTGCGGCAATCCAAAATAGGTATTAATTTCAGTAAGTTACGGTAGCGTTAGTTGTTACTTCCCTATTCACCTGCCGGATTTTTTTACAGTCCATAGCCCGGAATCAGACAACCAAATAAATCAGCCGAAAGAGCAATATTCCTTTAAATATTGATATATCAGGAGTTGCTGGAATTATCGTGGAACAGAAGGCACAATGGCACCTTTCTTGCTAAAGGAAAGAAGGGAGCGAGCGGCTTGGCCAACGGTCAGGACAATGCTTTCGTACTCCAAAACAGCATTAAAGTTATCTTTCCAGGCGAAACTGCTAATTCACCGCAGCGCGCTGAAAGATAGAGGGAACAGCGATGAATACGAAAAGCAAATTCAATAAAAAATTATTCGGCTTGGGAAAATCAATATCAATGTTTGTATTCCTGCTACTGATCGCAGGATCTGCCTGGGCTTCTTCCATATCTATGTCTTTTGACCCTACTCCGGTTGAAAGGAATATCGGTGAGCCGTGGGAATTGGATATCAACCTTGATGGGAATTACCAGCTGCAGCAGGGCGTATTAGTCTACTATCACATCGATTTTCGATACGATTCCGGTGTTATAGAGTTTCAGAGCGCCACTTTCGGAAACAGCGTTCTTAATGGCTGGTCCGGCGGATCGACAAGCTACGAAGATTTGTTTTTCGATCCCGGGGATCCCTACAATCTCAATAAATATCTTCGTCTTAAAATATCCGGCGTTTTGTTCGAAGGCAGTTCGATAGCGTTTAATCCTCCCGACAATCTTTTCGCAACAGTTTTATTTAAAGCGGTCGGAATTGGTGAGAGTGTCTTTTCCCACAGAGGCGGGGGTTTTGCCGGTAGCGGCTTAGGTGATGATTATGAATACCTTAGCTTCTATCAGACGGCTCCCGGCCACATTACGGTATCAGGTGAAGCACAAGTGCCAGAGCCCTCCACCTTGTTCCTTCTCGGATTTGGATTGATCGGCCTGGCATCATTGCGCAGGAGAAAATAGGGAGCTTCATTTGCATATCAGGAATTGAAACAGACTATTAAACGATGTCTCAGGGTTCGACTATAAAATGCCCCTTCAGCAATTGAGGCGGGAAATGCAGAGAGGTGCCACTGGGACCGGATGGGTGGACGCAACGCCAAAACTGCTGCCAACGCTTCCTGATGCGGTTCGCGGCCGCGCGCTGTCAGCTCTCAGCACTCGGCTTTGTTGTCTATTTCGATTAGTTGCAGCTTTTATTAACAGAAAAGCCTCCTGGCAAAACGCAAAGAAGTCATAGATAAAGGCTCTATCCACTCTCTGTGACGGATCGAATGGCAGTGCATGTAGATCCCATTCGTGTTTGGCTGCCCTGGAATTCTCTCAGCTTTGATATTCACCCATAAATCCCGGTTTCTATTTGTGAACCTGATATATATTATCGGCGTTGGAATACTTGTTCCCCTCACGAGCGCACTTGCATGAAAAAGCGATTTAAGGAAATTTTCAAGTGACAAGCCGACGCCGCACATTCCGCGTTTTTATCAGTTCAACCTTCGAAGATCTCAAGGAAGAACGCGAGGCGCTGCAGCGCAAAGTTTTCCGCAACCTGGCAAAGCTCTGTGAACAATACCAGGCCGGATTTCAGGCCATTGATTTGCGCTGGGGCGTTCGCGACGAGGCGGCCCTTGACCAGAAGACAATGGACATCTGCCTCCGCGAGATTGAGCGCTGCCAGCGCACCGGAATCAAGCCGAACTTCATCATGCTGTTGGGTCAGCGCTATGGCTGGCGACCATTGCCATCCCGGATTGAGGCAGTCGAATTTGAGCATGTCCTGGAAGCGATCGGCAGCTCTGAGGAAAAGGCGATGCTGAGCCGCTGGTACAGGCTGGATGAGAATGCCGATCCGCCGGAGTATGCGCTGCAGCCGCGGACTGAGCAATGGACAGATTCCGAGCTTTGGAGCTCCCTTGAAGCTCGTCTCCACGGGATTCTATGCAATGGGGCACGGGCGGCGGGCATAGCCGCAGGGCAGATGGTGAAATACGAGGCATCCGCCACCCATCAGGAGATCCTGAAAGGGCTCGGATCGACGCCCGAGGATCGCCGGCACGTGTTTGCGTTCTGCCGGGATGTTCCGGATGAAGGCCGCGATCCGGAGCTGGTCAACCTGAAAAAATTCCTCGCTGAGCGGCTTCCATCCGCAAACATATTGTCCTATGCACCGGGTGATTTTGCGCGCCTCTGCCAGGACGTCGAGCGGGTGCTTGCGCCGATTATTGAAAGCGAGGCTGCCAAATTCAGATCGGGCCCGTCGCAGGAACTTGCGATGGAGATCGAGACGCATGATGTCTTCTCTCGGGAACGGTCGCAGGTTTTCGGGCGCAATGATGTTTTGGACAAGATCGCGGATTACGTTGGCGCCGGCGATAGCCGGGTGCTGATACTGCTCGGTGCTTCAGGCTCCGGTAAATCGGCGGTAATGGCGCAGGCTTCGGAGCGTGTCCGATTGAGTCAGTCCAACGCTGTGGTAATCCGCCGTTTCGTGGGTATTTCCCCTGAATCATCAAACGGGCTTGCTTTGCTGCGCAGCCTCTGCCTGCAAATCGGCGAGGCTTACGGCGCCAGAGGCGAAATGCCCGTTGAATTCAAAGAAGTGGAGCGCATATTCCATGAGCGGCTCGGGCTTGCCTCACCTGGAGCCCCGCTCGTAATTTTTGTCGATGGCCTGAACCAGCTCGGGAAGGACGATCCCGCAAGCTCACTGAACTGGCTTAGCGGACCGCGGCCGCCGCATTGCCGTATCATCGTCTCAACCACGGAACCTGCGCCGGTCTTGCGCGAAAGCCGGGTTCTCACACTCAGCGCCCTGTCTCGCGCGGATGCCGAGGCAGCCCTCGATTACTGGCTTGAGGCGGCCCACAGGAAGCTCCGGCCCGATCAGCGCGAGATTCTGCTGTCGGCATTCGACCGGTGCAGCCTTCCGCTTTACCTGAGACTGGCTTTTGAGGAAGCGCGGGGATGGGCATCCTACTTCCCGCTGAAAAAATGTCTGCTCGGGGATGGGGTGGACGGGATAATCCAAACCTTCTTCGACCGGCTCTCTTTGGAATCTAATCACGGATCCCCGCTGGTCAGCCGCAGCCTAGGCTATCTGGCCGCGTCGCGGTATGGGCTGTCAGAAGATGAGATGATCAAATTGCTCTCTGCAGACAGGATCGTGTGGAAAGATTTTCGGAACCGCGCTCATCACGAACCGCCGGAGCACAGCCTGCCCGTAATCGTGTGGTCGCGGCTCCATTTCGATCTGGAGCCGTATCTCTCCGAGCGAATAGCGGGCGAAGCGCAGGTCATCGCCTTCTATCATTCGCAGGTGCGAGAAGCAGCCACCAGGCATTACCTTGACAGCAGGATAGCGTGGCACCGTCATCTGCACATGGCACGTCTTTTCGAACGCGCATGCACAGACCGTAACAGATATCTGCCGAGGAAGCGTGCCATCGGGGAGATGGCTTACCATTACAGGATTTGCAATAACCGGCGAAAACTGAAATCCCTGTATGCCGACATGTCCTTCATCTGCAGTTACGTGAAATGCCACAACGCATTCGATCTGAAAGATGAAATCCAGATGGCGCCGGATCCATGCGTCGATGGAGAAATGCGCTCCTTCATCGCCGATACTGCGTTGCTGCTGGCAAAATACCCGGAGCAGGCCCCCCAGCTTCTCTATAAAGAGCTCAGCGCCGAATCCTGTCGAAGGCAGGCGGAACTGCTGGCCGTTCGCCCGTGGATCCGGGCCGATCGCATCCGCCTCGAAGAAACAGCCGGAGATTTCTCGATTGGCGTATCTCCCGCGGTCAGCACGGAGATGAGGGTTGAGGCCAGTTGCGTCGCGGTGAAAGCGAACCTTGCCTTCATTCACAACGCGTCAAACAAGATTGAGCTGATCCGAACCGGCGACCTGAGACCCCGCGGCGAGATCCTGCTGCCCCACCCTTCCCGTGCGATAGGAATGATGCTTTGTGATCCATGGGGCAGATTGCTGGCCCTTGTGTACGACGACGGGGAAATCGAATTTCTCAAGACTGTTTTCGATACCGCCGGCAATATACTTTCCACCAGCCGTGTTCACCGGGGCACATGCAACACAGGCAGATTTGGCCTTCTATCCGCGTGTGCATTACCGGATGAAATCATCTACCAGGCGCCTGACCGCCGTGTGATAAGCCTCCAAATGGATGCCGGAGGCAAGGTTTCACAAAGTGAAATCAAGTGTAACAGAGGAATTCTTCAGAATTATTTCTGCAGCAATACTCGGTGCTTCGCGTGGAAAGATGGGAAGGATAACCTGCTGGCGTTCCCTGAGCTTGATCAGACCATTGCTCTCGATTACCGGGCCACAGCAGTGTGCCGTTCTGGGACGCGTCTTGTGGTTTCCTCGGAGGACGGACGGCTCCTGATATACAAGTGGCCGGACCTTGAGAAGGAGAAAGCAATCGCCTGCCGGCTTCCTGTCATGTCGATCAGTCCCTCGGATCACGGTTTTCTGCTGATGACGGACCGGCACGGAAACATCCTGTCCCTTGATGATCGCCTGGAGATGACGGACTATGGGCGCTGCTCTTACGATCTGTACGACGACTATCCTTCCGCGATATATCCGGCTCCCGGCGGCGCTTTCTATATCTCCAATCACCGTTGCGTCACTTTGTCTATCGGGGGCAAATCCCGGCGAGATATTCTCCAGATCGATGGAGATGGAGACAAGGTGGATCTGCTTACATACAGTCGCGACAGAGGGTATGAGCTTTCCGTAGCATCCGGGCCGCGACGCCTGCTCGCGCAGGAAATAGTCGGCCGGCAGCATGAGTTCGAATACAACAACTTCAAGTCTGCATGGAGCCGCAGCGGCTCTGTTGCCTATTCCAGGACAGCCCGTAGCGTAGCCTTTGAAGGCGACAACTGGTCTGTCTGCCACCCGACAGAGTCTGAAATTGTAAAGATAATGTACGTGGAGATGAAGGATTGCTTTCTGGTGCTGTGTTCTTCCGGCATGCTCTACATCATGCCGGCGAAGAGTGCTGCATTATCCACAGCACAGCTCGCCCGCAGCGATACCGGCAACTATCTCATGGAGGTGTGCGGTGCAAATGTTTGCGTCGTTGCGCAGAATGTTTTGTGCAAAACGGGACCGGCCAACATTTATGCGGAGACAGTCGTATCGCTTCACAGAATTTCTGATTCCGGGACATCCCTCAAAGCGGAGTTGATCGACGTCCAGCACCTGGCAAATAACCAAAGCCGGATCATTGGCCTCTCATTCCATCGCGGCAGCAACAACCTGTACATGTTTCGCGAAGGATCTCTCGAGCGGTGGCAGCTCGATCAGCCGAAACGGCACAACGTCACCCGTCTCGATTTGCAGGGTGGCCAAAGAGATGCGCTGTCATTTTGCGCTGCTCGCGACGGCGTTTTCTATGTGGACGCCGATAATCACCTCAAATTCCAGCCCATGACGGCGGCAAAAGGCGCCACCGATCTCGCCAGTTCCCGAACCATAACGTTTCTGAGTCCCAAAATGGGAACGTGGGGCTATATGGTGGAAGACAACCATGGGCTGTACCGTTTCTTGATCGATGAGTGAATCCCGGAGCGCATCCGGATTTGTGAGGAATTACCAACAACCAGCCCCGGTGAAATCTGGTCTGCATCGTTTTCCTGACTAGCGGATGGATTTTTGATGATCATCGCCGGCTGATCCCGGCCTCGTACAAAGATGGGAGCTAATTATGTCCGACTCGACCATGATGGATTTCAAGGAGTTGATGTACAGCTTTGAAAAGGCATACTCGGAATACGAAAAGGCGGAGGAGAGACTGGCTGTCGAGCAGGAGGGATATCAACAGGTCGGCCGGGAATACATAGCGACCAATCCCCGCGAAGCCAATCATGAGCTGATCGAAGCGCAACGGGCCTTGCGCGATGAAGCCAGGGAGAAGCGCGACAAAAAATCGGCGGAATGCGAAAACACATTTGGCAATCTCGTGGCCGTACTCCAGTCTCTGGCAAAAGAGGGAAGCTTAAAAAGCACGATTTTCACGGGGATGTGCGCAAAGGCTCGCGGGATAGGCACCGGACGATCCATGGCCGGGTTCTGCGGCCTGATGATAATTTTCTGTATTGCCCTGTGCGGATGGAGTGCCGTCAAAGCGCAAACCGCCGTTGTCCTGGCCGCTGCCGTCATGGTTGTGTTGTTTATGGTTCAGCGCGCCTACCTGAAAAGCAGGCTGAACAAACTGTCGGAAACGCTGAGGAACGATGTTTTGCAGTTTGTGAGGGGGGGACTTTCAGGCAATGGTTCCCATCCCCGTGATGACAGCGACGGCACAGGAACGTCCGGATCCTCCCGCGGCAGTCAGAGAGCTTCAGCCGCGGAACTGCTGCGAACCCGTCCATATGCGCAGTTCGAAGATCTGTTCCGTCACAGTCTTCAGTTGAAAGACAGCGGAGCTCTTGCCTCGGCGCTGCGGGCGCGGCAGAAAGCCACGGAACTGGTACGGGACATTCCGGCGCTTTATTGTGTAGGAAAGCACAATGAAATGATCCTGGAGTACAACCATATCGGGCATGGAATTGAAGCGCGCAAATCAGCGTTGGAAAGCCTCAAATTCGAACAAGAGTTCAAAGACATGGCGCGTGCGCTCTTTCAGATGTTTCGATTCGACTTCTACCAGGAGAGCATCGAGTACATGACAAGCGCCGCCACCTCCTACGATGAAGCGGAATACTACTTTGCAAAGCTGAGAGATCAGTTCCCCACGGAGGTAAATAAGCGCAGGTATCGGGAGCTCCAGGATCTGAAGAAAAAGTATAGCCGATGGTATTCGGCGCACCGGGCGATATTGAATACATTTTACAGCCGAGTGAACGCGCAGCTGGACAAGGGACGTTATGCGGCCGGCCTGTCGATCATCGATTTGATTCTCAAAAATTCAGAGAAGCCTGGCTACACCCTGAAATACGAGGAGTATGTCGATCTTCTGGACGACATGTGCGCCCTGGCGATGAAGCTGCTTCTTCAGAAAATGGAGTTGCGCCCATCCGGCGGGAGGCAGAGGGAAGATGGCAATGAGCTCGGGTGCATCCTGGAAAAACCGATTCTGTATTTGAGCGAGTTTTATCCGGATTGCATGCCTAAAGACAGAGATCTGTTCGGTAATCACTACAAGTCATTTGAACTGGTGCCATGGATCGAGGAAGTGGAGGGATGGAAAAGGCTTGCCGCGCTTATGGGCTAAACAGTCTTCTAACGGATGGAAGGCGAATTGCCGGTGCGGTAATCCCTTTAGGAAAATGAGGAGCGGATAATGGGACAGGAAGAGTTGGAGGGGTAAATATGAATATTTTGCGGAAACTATTCGGAGGCTCTTCGACTCTGCATGCATCATCGGACGAGCCGGGCAGGGTAAGTTGTGAAGAGGTTGTCGACATAATTTGCTCAAAGGCTTCGAATTTTACTAATGGACGAGGAATGGTCCTGATACTCCTCGAAATTTGTGAAATTCAAGTTTATTTCTTTAACGGAGCGCCGCGGGTATCCTGGAAATATGAAAATCATCAATTTTCAACTGACCGAGTTGGTCAGACTATTCTTGAGGGTCCGCCGCTAAAATTTATTCTTAGAGTGAATGATGAATCAAGATTGGCAAAGGTAATTCAAAAAAAGTTTCGGCAACATGATATCGGTATAACGCCATTGTGGCATTTGGATCGAAGCGCGTCAGATTACCATATAATGGAAATTATGCACAGAGACGATGCCGGCATCCGAATTTCATTTGAATAGAAGTTCACACCCGCAAGTTTTGCTTCCTTCACAGCCTTTTCAAAATGCCGGAATAGGCCATGAATCAGTAGCAGAAGCCGTGGCCTCTCCGCGAAATAAACAGATGGTCATCATCCCCGGCAATCAGCCTGCGGCGAATAAGGTATCGTTCTAGTCCCAAGGCAGCTGTGGGGTGAAGCGGGGAGAAGTCGGCTTTTGCGGAGCTTTGTTTTACGGATGATGAGACCATCTGACTTGATATCGTCCATCCGCAAAGCAAGGGCTTCTGAAACGCGCATTCCGGTCGCCGACAGTAATGCAAACAAAGTGGCAAAGACGTGTGGACGAAGAGATCCTAATGGGCGTAGACGCATTGCCTGTTCAATTATTTTGCAAACATCCGTCGGTGAAAAAATGAAAGGCACACGTCGCTTTTTGTGATAGCCAAAAAAGCCATCAGGTGGAATTTCATGGCCATTATCTTCTGCTCTGGCGTAATGCGCAAAACTTGATAAGGAACTGGTTTCAGGCTGTCCATGGCTATCTTACCGATAGAGTCAGGCGGTCAAGAGAAACAAATTCCGGAGGCAGCCAATTGTCTCCCTCTCGTCGATAGCCGGCCTCATCCAGAATTTCATTGAGCGTTCCCATGTCGGCGCAGGTTTCCAGGAAGCCCTGGACGGCGTCTACAATGTTTTTCCTGGCCTCATCGGCCGATCCTCCACAACTTGAGATGTCCAGTTCGGGAACATAGGCAACGTAAGAATCACCCTCCTTAAAAATGTGGGTGGTAAAGGCGATATCGCGCATTGTTTCCTCCTAGCGTTCATGAAGAGACATGAGTTCAGGGCATCAAAGAAGAGAGCATTGTCAACTATACGCCGAATACGGCTTTGCCTGCCTTTGAAGGCGAATGCCGACGTGCGAGCGATCACCTGAAGGCCGGAGATTTGCGTCAGGGCGTTGATGATTTCCTCCGCCAATCCATCAGCGAACCACTCATTGTCTTTGCCCGGACTCATGTCGGCAAACGGAAGCACCGCAATCGATGGTTCCGTGGAGCTCCCGGTCTTCTTATCCTCAAAGACCTGCTCCAGAGCCTGCCTGGCCTCAAACATCTGTTGAAACCGCTCCGAGGATTGCTTGGCCAGACACCGCCGCACGATCTTTTCAAGCGAAGGAGACGTTTGCAGCGGGGGCGGATCGCCCTTCACTATTGCATCCATTATTGCGTAGCTGCTATCTCCGGAAAATGCGCGCCTCCCGCTCAGCATTTCATACAACACAAGCCCGAAAGAGAATATATCTGATCGTGCGTCAGCCGGCTGGCCTTGTGCTTGCTCCGGAGACATGTAGGCGACAGTCCCGAGAACGGCTCCTGTCTGCGTCGCCGGGAAATCCGCTGTCGGCGACTGAGATGTTGAGGCATCCTGCTCGTAGAGCTTCGCCAGCCCGAAATCGAGCAGCTTCACCGAGCCTTCGTCGGTGACCATAATGTTTGACGGTTTCAGATCGCGGTGGATGATTCCCTTCTTGTGAGCCGATTCAAGCGCAGTGGCGATCTGGATTGCCAGACGCACGGCTGCCTTTTCAGGAAGAGGGCCTGAGAGAGGTTTGCCCTCGACATACTCCAGCACGAGATAATCGGGACCAATATCGAATAGCTGGCAAATATTCGGATGGTTCAGCGCGGCAATCGACTTCGCCTCCTGTCTAAACCGCTCGCTGTGCTGCTCCTTGACCTTTTTGATCGCCACGATGCGACCCAGGCGCGTGTCCCGCGCTTTCCATACTTCACCCATCCCTCCCACCCCGATGGATGCGATCATTTCGTACGGGCCGAGTTTAGTGCCTGCGGCTAAATTCATTTGTTGAGCCCCGCTTGCCAGTTCAGGACAACGGTGAAGGGAAGCGAAGCCGCTTCTCCCGCTGGTTTGGCTATCAGAAAGCGCCGGCCGTCGCCGGATGGTGAGTAGGTCCGGCTGACCGAGGTTCCTGGAATTGAAAAGAGGGCTTTGGCAATGCCGGGCTCGAATGTGGTTGCTGCCGCGCGGACCAAAACGGCCATCAGTTTGCGGTCGGCCGCCAGGTAAAACAGCTCCGTCCCATCTTGCCGCCATTGGGGATCCGCGCCGCCCCCGCTCGAAATCTGCTTTCTTTCGCTGGTGGGCGGGAAAGCCTGCACGTATACCTCATTGCGCCCCGACTCATCCGATACATAGGCGAGCCATGCACGCTTCACAGGCGTGGATACCGGAGCGCTTTCAAGCAAAGCAAAGGAGTCACCGATGTCGCGCAGGCGCTTCTTCCGATCCTTTTCTAAACAGCGGCGCAGGAGCCGTTGAACCTCTGCAGGAATCTTTTCCCAGTCTGGCTCTCTCGTCAGCACCGATGCCGGCGTCTCCGTGACCGTCTCTCCCTCGAAGGCTCTCTTGCCGGTCAGGCATTCGTACAGGATGCAGCCGAATGCCCAGATGTCGGCACGCTTGTCGACGGATTTGCCTTTGGCCTGCTCCGGGCTCATGTAGGCGGCTGTGCCAAGAATAACGCCCGGCCGCGTCATTGCCTCCGTCAGAGTGGGCGATTGCGACGAATCAATGCTCTGCGTTTCGTCGGAGAGCGCCTTCGCCAGGCCGAAGTCCAGTATCTTGACCTTGCCCCCTTCGGTGATCATCACATTGGCAGGCTTTAGATCCCGATGAATCACGCCCTTCTCATGCGCGGCTTCAAGCCCTTCGGCCATCTGGCGATATAACTCAAGAGTCTCGTCAATCGGCAGTGATCCTTTGCTGATCCTCTGTGCCAGCGTTTCCCCCTCGACAAGCTCCAACACAAGGAAGCGTTTTCCTTCAGCCTGTTCCAACCCGTAGATTGCGGCAATATTGGGATGATTGAGCGACGCCAGGAGTTTGGCCTCGCGCTCGAAGCGGGCCATGCGCTCCGGATCGCCCGCGAATGCATCCGGAAGTAACTTCAGCGCGACCTTTCGGTTCAGATTGAGGTCATCGGCCACGTACACCTCGCCCATGCCGGCCTTGCCGAGCGGGCTCGTGATCCGGTAATGCCCGAGCGTCGTGCCGATCATGAACGTGCGCTCCCCCCGTCAGAGGTTACATGCCGCTCGCTTGTGCCTGATGAATCGTATGCCTGATTATAGGTCGCTGATGCGGCTGTCGAAAGTGAAATAGTGGCTTGCGGGTAAGGAAGCAGTGGGTTCTTTTCCTGGCGCCTTAGAGCCCCGGAATCTTTGAGTTGAATCAACTCGAAGACTCCAAGCCGCAAAGTCTCCAAGAACAGCCATAATTCTCTCCTGGAATTGCCGGGTTTTTCCTAAAGATACGTTTTGGTAATCTGAATCGATGAACGATAATAGTGGTGATCAGAATTGATTGCGATGATGAAAGGGATGGAAACAAAAGAGATGACCAACTGTTTCTGCGGAAGTGACAAATTATTCAGTGAGTGCTGTGAACCCTTGCTCAAAGGCGTAAGCAAAGCCCCAACGGCCGAAGCATTAATGCGCTCACGATATTCTGCCTATGCCACGGCTGACATCGATTATATAGAACAAACCATGCATTCCAGCACTAAGCCGGACTTCAACCGCGAGAGCGCGCGAAAATGGGCTGAAGAATCCCAATGGCATGGTCTCGAGATACTTAATGTGACCGGCGGGAAAGAAGATGATGCGGAGGGAAGCGTCGAGTTTATTGCTGCCTATTCGCAGAAAGATGAAAGAATCAAGCACCACGAACTCGCATCCTTCCGCAAAGAAGGAGGAGCTTGGACCTTTGTCGACGGCCGTATCCTGTATCAGCCCTTTCGCCGCGATCAACCCAAAATCGGCCGGAATGATCCCTGCCCTTGCGGCAGCGGCAAGAAATATAAAAAGTGCTGCGGGAAGAAATAGGCTGCATGCATACATACGTTGAATCACGTGGGTCGCGGCTGAAGCCGCGACCCACATGGTTCAAGGCATGCCTAATTGAATCGAGTTTTTGGAAGGCCCATTATCCACAGCTATTTGATGGTGTGATTCACATACTAAATACGATATTACTTATTGACACCGAATCTGCAATATTACTAAGATTGCCGTCATATTGAGGGCAGTCCAGAATTCTCTCCTCCGGAATATGCCGCCGCCTCGGGCCCTTATTGAAGCCCTCAGGTTGCTTATTCAGCAAAAATCTTACATAGCTGAAGTTCGCACTATTCGTTAATTCGTTTTACCATCAGTAATCCCATCGTCAAAAAGGAGGGGCTATGGATATCCCCGGTTTGAGATATTTGGATGTTCTCATCGGCTTAGGGGTAGTCATGGTACTCGGCACTACCCTGGTGGCCGCCATTACGCAGTTTATCCTGTCCGGTTTCTATTTCCGGTCCAGAACGCTGCGCAAAGGCCTGCAGGAATTAATCGAACAGCTGGATCCGTCCCAAATAACCTCTGACGACGCACGGAAAATCTCCGAGAGGCTTTTGCGACACCCTCTGCTTGCGCGCCCGAACAGCTGGATCGGCTTGGCCCTTAATCGGCTCTATAACCTGATCAGAACTAAATGCAAATATCCTAAGCTGCCGAGTTCCAATCCTGCCGATGTCATTCAGCGCGGCGAACTTGTAATGCTTTTAATGGAATGGGCGTCCAATGAGGGTCCGCTGATCCATAGTGAGGAGTCAACCAAACCCGACAATGAGAGGCTGCAGAAAAACATACTGCAAATGTTTGTCAACAACGGCATCGGTGATCCCGCAGGCACCTTGCGCTCAGTTCGGATTGAGGCCCTCGCAAATGAAAACAGGCAGCCGGAACTGCCTGCCCATATGTGGTTGAACAAAGCGCTGATTCAAGAAGCTGCAAGCAATTTTCTTGGGAAGGTGAATAATTCCTTCGACAATGCAATAATGCGCGTTTCCCAAGCCTTCAAGCTCAAAGCGCAGATCATCACCTGTGTGCTCTCCTTTTTCGTGGCCTTTGCGATCCAGTTGGATTCAATCAGCCTGGTTAAGCGGCTTTCAATTGATGACAAGCTGCGGGATTCGCTGGTAGCGGAAGCCCGGCTATTGGTGGAGCAAATCGAAAAATCCGAAAAGGGCAAGGGCTTGCCCGAAAATAAGAGTGAAGTGTCACTGGCAGACAAGACGGTTCAGCAAACACCTGGAGTTCAGGAAGAAATATCGGATGAAGCAAAGGCTAAAGCTGCGCTTGCCGAAATTGAATCAACTTTATCTTTGCTTCGCCAACCGCGCCTGGCCATCATACCCAATGCGCTCCTCTGGGAAAAACATGCTCAGACTACCCTGTGCGCGGATACAAGAACAAATTGGGCTGGGACCTTGCATGTAGGAACACAGGCTTACACTATTCCCGCGCGTTCTGAGTGGAATATCGACAGTCTGGAAGAAGCCCTCATTCGATCACAGGCTCCCATATATGTTTACCGAATCGACAATCAAAACGGGAAATGCCTGATGCTTGTCAGCCACGCGGCTGCGGATAATGCGGGATTCCTGAAATTTGTTTCGGAAACGGGAGCGCCCATCCCGCTTCAAGTCGAACTAAAGCGCAACTATATTGCCGTCCGGCGCGCATTCATGGGCATTTTCCTGTCCGGCGTGCTGCTCTCGCTGGGAACTCCATTTTGGTTCAATCTTCTGAAGCGTTTGCTCAGCCTCCGTTCTGCACTGGCATATAAAGATGATAAAGAACGAGCCGAACGAGCAAATCAGGCAAAGAAAGCGAAAGCAGCGGCAACGGCTGCTTCGGACCCCAACACGAAGAAAACGGTCCAGCACATGGATGGTGAGATGGGCGATTTGAATCAAACAGGCGCTGTCGGGTAGTCAAGGGAGGAAGGCCATGAATATACAATTTTTAGGATGTGCACCGCGGAACTTCAGGAAGGGACGATCAATTCATCAGATTGAAGCAGTGGTGATTCATCTGATCGACGGCAGCCAGGGCAGCTGCGATTCCACCTTCCTTAACAACTTATTGGACAATCCCGTATCGGCGCACTACTCGATCAGCAAGAAGGGTGAGATTCATCAATATGTGGAGGAACAGGATACGGCATTTCATGCAGGAAAGATCGTGCGGCCGGTCTGGCCGGATTTAAAGAGGGGGGATGACAATAGCCTTGTGAATCCCAATTTGTATGCAATCGGAATAGAACACGAAGGGCGACCCAATGATGACTGGCCGGATCAAATGTATGCCGCCAGTGCTTTGTTGCTGCAGTCTATTTCGGCGCGCCATCCGAAACTGGCAACGCTGTCTGAGCGGAATGTTGCGCTGCATCGCCAGATCCGGGCTGATAAGTCCTGTCCCGGTTTCAAGTTCGACCTCCAACGCCTGCTGCGCGAAGCGGCGCTGCCGATGCCAACAACCAGCGGCACTCCTGGTGCAGTATTAATAGTCAAGAATGTCAATTTGAGATCAGGCCGGCCCAGCGTCCAGGCACCCATTGTTCGCGTGATAGCCAAAGACAATAGTCGCCCAATCGACGTCATCGGTTTCGTAACCGGTGATGAGGTCAACGGCAACAACATCTGGTACCGCACAATCGAGGACAACTACTTTTGGGCCGGAGCAACAGCCGATCCGAACCCATGATAGGGCGCTTCCATCATGGCAAATGCAACCGCTATGGGTGTCCACGATTCGTGGATTAAGTGGGTGCCCACAATTCGTCCACAATTCGTGGATTAAGTGGGTGTCCACAATTCGTGGTCCACAATTCGTGGATTAAGTGGGTGTCCACGATTCGTCCACAATTCGTCCACGATTCGTCCACTGAGTGGGTGTCCATGTTTTCGCATGGCAGGGGATTATAGGGGGGCGGGAGTCTGTTTATTGACATTGCGGGCTTAATTCGTATAATGATGTCCTTTCTTGTCCATATGATGTCTCGTATGGGCTAATAGTTGGGCATATGAAATTGACTGTCAGAGAAGCGGCTAAGCTTTTTAATGTTTCTGAAAAAACGATTTATCGCTGGATTGAGCAAAAAAATCTGCCGGCTTACAGGATAAACAAGCAATTCCGTTTCAACCAGACGGAATTGCTCGAATGGGCTGCGGCAGGCAGAACCATCATTTCTGCCGATCTGCTCCGGGAGCCGGAGTCCAATTCGGAGCCGCTTCCCGATCCCGTCCAGGCTTTAGCTGCCGGGGGGATTCACTATCGTGTGGCCGGCGCTGATCGGGATTCGGTCCTTCGGAACATGGTTGAACTGCTTCGGCTTCCCGATCACGTTGACCGCGATTTCCTGCTCCAGGTACTGCTGGCTCGCGAAGCCCTGGGCTCTACCGGGATCGGTGATGGCATTGCCATCCCCCACGCTCGAAATCCGATCGTCCTCAATGTCGAACGACCGACAATAACGCTCTGTTTTCTGGAAAATCCCGTGGATTTCGATGCGCTCGACGGTCTGCCCGTCACTGTCTTATTCACTTTGGTCAGTCTTACTGTCCGTACTCACCTGCATCTTCTCTCGCGCCTGGCCTTTATTCTTAACAACAAGAATTTCCGGGATGTGTTGAAGCGGCAGGGGTCCCGCGATGAAATATTTGAGGAAGCCCGTCGTGCGATGCAGAGTCTGGCTGCAGCGCCGGCCTGCTAGAAAATAAAAACCGATGCTACAACTCCTGGCGGCTGTCCTCATCCTGATCCTCTGCGGCCTCGCTGCATTGCTCTTCAGGAATAACTATCCCGTAGCATCCAGACTGGGGGTTGCAGGGCCGGTTTTAGCTTGCGCAATCGGATCCATTCCTGCGATCCGGGTGCTGGCCGGCGTTACATTGGATCCCTTCATCGCCTCATGGAGCATGCCGCTTGGCACGTTTGCCATCGGGCTGGACGGTCTCTCAGCCTTCTTTCTGCTGGCGATATTAGGACTCGGGGCGTTCTCCGCCATATATGGACTCGGGTATCTGCGTCCCTATCGCGAACAAAAAGCCGCGGGGCTTTCATGGTTTCAGTTCAACGTACTTATCGCCAGCATGGCGATGGTCGTGTCAGCCCGCAATGCCCTGCTCTTCCTTGTGGCCTGGGAAGCCATGTCGCTTTCGTCCTTCTTCCTCGTCGCCTTCGAAAACGAAAAAGCTGAAGTCCGCCGGGCATCCTGGACCTACATGATCGCCACGCACATCGGCACGGCATTTCTACTTGTAATGTTTCTGCTTCTCGGGAAAAGCTCCGGCTCGCTTGATTTCAGCAGCCTCGGAGGCCTGACGCCGCAGCTGGCGACCGTCAGTTTCGTTCTGGCCGTCGTAGGATTCGGCACGAAGGCCGGCATCGTCCCCTCCCACGTCTGGCTTCCCGAAGCGCATCCGGCCGCGCCCAGCCACGTCTCGGCAGTGATGTCCGGGGTGATGATCAAGACCGGCATCTACGGCCTGCTGAGAGTTCTTACCTTTCTCGGCCCTGTGCCGTCATGGTGGGGGTGGGCACTCATCGCGGTCGGATTGCTTTCCGGAATTCTCGGGGTCCTCTTCGCCCTTGCGCAGCACGATCTGAAACGCCTGCTGGCGTATCACAGCGTCGAGAATATCGGCATCATCGTGATGGGCCTTGGCGTCGGAATGCTCGGCCTCAGCACCGGATCTCCGATGCTGGCCTTTTTCGGATTCGCCGGAGGCCTGCTGCATGTCCTGAATCATGCGATGTTCAAAGGGCTTCTGTTCATGGGTGCCGGTTCGGTGGCGCACGCAGCCCACACTCGCGAGATCGACCACCTCGGAGGACTTCTAAAGCGGATGCCCTGGACCGCAGGCACATTCCTGATCGGCGCCGTAGCCATTTCGGGCTTGCCGCCCCTGAACGGCTTCGTGAGCGAGTTTCTCATTTACATCGGCTCATTCAGAGGCGCCTCAACAATAGGCGGTGGAAACGCTGTAGCCTTGTTCGCCGTAATCGCCGGCCTGGCTCTCATCGGCGGGCTTGCAACCGCCTGCTTTACCAAAGCCTTCGGAATGGTTTTTCTGGGTGAAGCGCGGTCCGAAGATCCCTTGCACGCCCGCGAATCCGATCGCAGCATGCTCATTCCCATGGTAATTCTGGCCGCCGGCTGCTTCGCTATCGGCCTCCTGGGATTTCTCGTCATTCAAGTTATGCCGGCAGTGCTCGCCGGCCTGATCGATCCTGTGCTTTTCGAATCGAGCAACTCAGCAATCCAGGCTGAATTGCTTGCCGCAACGGGATACCTGAAGTCCATTACTTGCGGCGCCCTTATCATCCTTGTATTGACGGGCCTGATCGCGCTGCTGCGCCGCCGACTGCTTTCCGGCCGGGAGGTAAGAGAAACCGGAACCTGGGATTGCGGCTATGCCCGGCCGACCGCGCGAATGCAGTACACTGCGTCTTCCTTCGCCCAGCCTATTCTGGATTTCTTCAATGTGTTCCAGCCGGGATGGAAGCGCCTGAAGGCGCCGCGGGGGTATTTCCCTGTGACCGCATCTTTTGAAACGGAGGCTCTGGATACCTCGCGGGAAAGAGTTTACCGGCCCATTTTTGAGGCCGTCGAGCATTTTCTATCCAAGCTGCGCGTCCTGCAGCATGGACGCATCCAGCTTTATGTTCTGTATATCGTATTGACGCTGGCATTCCTGATTGCATGGAAGCTGCGTTGAAATGAGTTTGTCGATGAATGCCTTGTCTATCGTCCATCCGTTGCTCGCGCTGCTGATCGCGCCGTTTCTTCTCGGTGTGATCAATCGCGTCAAAGCCTTTTTCGCAGGACGGACAGGCCAGAGTCTGTTGCAGGCTTATTACGATCTGTTCCGATTGCTGCGCAAGGGCGCCGTGTACAGCAAGACCACGACATGGATCTTCCGGGCAGGTCCCGCCATAGGGCTTGCCTCGGTTCTGACGGCACTCGCAGTCGTACCCTTCGGCAATATTCCTGCCCCGCTCCGTTTCGGAGGCGACCTGCTACTGCTCGCATACGGACTCGGACTGATGCGCTTTTTCACCGTCGTCGCCGCGCTCGACACCGGCTCAGCCTTCGAAGGCATGGGTGCCAGCCGCGAGGTGCAATTCTCCGCTCTGGCCGAGCCGTCCCTGTTGCTCGGACTTGCGGCGATTTCCTGTAAGACGGCCAGCTATTCCCTATCCGATATGCTGCCCGGCGTCTCTCCCGAAATATGGATAACCGAGGGCCCGGCGCTGGCGATGGTCGCCGTATCCATGCTGGCCATCCTGCTCGCAGAAAATGCACGGATTCCTGTGGACGATCCGAATACGCATCTTGAACTCACGATGATTCACGAAGTCATGGTGCTGGATCATTCCGGACCAGACTTCGCCTTCATTTTATATTCCGCGGCGCTGAAGCTTTGGGTCATGGGCGCGCTGCTGATCGGTTTTGCATTGCCCGTGCGAACTGGGAATCCGTTGATTGATGTCCCGATCGCAATTGCAGGAATGATTGTGCTGGCGGCCCTGATCGGCGTGATTGAATCGGTGATGGCGCGACTCCGGCTGCTGCACGTCCCCCAGCTTCTGGTCTGGGCGGGCGTGATTGCCGTTATCGCGCTGATTCTCGTTTTGAGGTGATGTCTATGCAGCAGTGGCTTGAACTGGCAACGGTCCTCCTCTTCCTCACCAATCTGGTGATGCTCGGATTGAGCGAGCTGGGAGCATGCATCCGCATGGCTGCGATTCAGGGCATTCTTCTGGGACTGTTCACGCTGATTGTCCGCGAAGATTCTCTCACCCTGCGCCTGATTATCCTCGGCGTGGTGAGCATGGGCCTGAAGGGATTCGTCTTCCCATATCTTCTGTCACGGGATATTCGCGAGGCAAAAGTCCGCCGTGAAATCGAGCCGTTCGTCGGCTACGCCGCGTCGATCATTATCGGTCTCCTCATGCTCGCCGCGTCCATGTGGATCTCGGCCCGGTTCCCAATGCAATTGCATGCGTCATCATCCTTCATCATTCCCGTGGCGCTCTCGACTGTTTTCACCGGATTGTTCCTCGTCATCAGCCGGCGCAAGGCTTTAACCCAGGTTATCGGATACCTTGTGTTCGAAAACGGGATTTACATGTTCGGCATCACCGCAGCCGGAGAGATCCCCTTCCTCGTGGAGTTCGGAGTTTTGCTCGACGTCTTTGTGGCCGTCTTTGTCATGGGGATTGCGATCAATCATATCAACCGCGAGTTCGATCACATCGATGCGGACCAGCTCAGCTCTCTCAAAGGTTAGGGTGCGATGGATTATTACGACCTGCTTTATGGATTGCTGCTTCTCCTCCCCTTCGCGGGCGGAGCCGTCTGCATCTCTCTGCCGTCGCCCCGGCGCATTCTTGCAGCGATGTGCGCAACGGTTGCCGCTTCGGCTCTTGTCGCGCTGCTGATTGTCTGGCGCGTATTCATCACCGGCCCCACTGCCGCTGCCCGCGGCTGGTTTTATGTGGATGCCCTTTCCGCCTACCATCTGTGCGTCATGATGCTGGTCTTCGTCGCCAGTTCTGTTTATGCATGGAGCTATTTTCTTAAAGAAGCGGATGCAGGCCGCATCACGCGGCGCGGCCTGCGCCAGTTTGCGGGATTATGGTGCGGCGCGCTGGCGGCGATGTCTCTTGTGCTTATTTCCAACAACCTCGGCATCATGTGGGTAGGCATCGAAGCCACGACCCTCTTAACCGCTTTTCTTATCTGCATCCCGGTCAAGCCCGCGTCGCTGGAAGCGATGTGGAAGTACCTGATCATCTGCTCGATCGGCGTGGCGTTCGCTTTCCTCGGCACGCTCATGGTGGCAGCTTCCGCCGGCGGCCTGCACCTGAATCCTTCCGATACGCTGCTGTGGACCAAGCTTCGCCAGGGAGCGGCCTCGCTCAATCCGATGCTGCTGAAAACGGGTTTCCTCTGCCTGCTGGTCGGATATGGCACAAAGGCGGGTCTGGCGCCGATGCACAGCTGGCTGCCGGACGCACACAGCCAGGCGCCGGCTCCCGTATCCGCCATTTTTTCCGGTTTCATGCTCAATGCAGCTTTGTATTGCGTGATGCGCTATGTCCCCATCGTTGAGACAACCACCGGGAACGTGGGTTGGAGCCTTCAGCTGCTGGCCTTGTTCGGCCTCGTCTCAATTATCGTGGCCGCCGCATTCATCATTTTCCAGCATGATGTGAAACGCCTTCTCGCCTATCACAGCGTCGAGCACATCGGCATTATCACGCTTGGATTCGGCCTCGGAGGGCTGGGCATATTTGCAGCTCTCTTCCATACGCTGAATCATTCGGTCTGCAAAACGCTTTCGTTCTTCGCCGCAGGACGCCTCGGACAGATTTACGGAACGCACAACATGAAAAAGATGTCCGGTTCGCTGCGATCCGCTCCGGTGTGGGGAGCGGGCCTGTTCGGCAGCCTCCTGGTACTGATCGGGGTTGCGCCTTTCGCCATGTTCATGAGCGAATTCCAGATCCTGAAGGCAGCCATCGACCGGCATGCCATCTTTTCTCTTGTTCTGTTCCTGGCCGGCGGAAGCGTCGTGTTCGTCGGCGCGCTCGGCCACGCCATCGCTATGGCCTGGGGCGAAAAGTCTCCGGTTGTAGAGCCTGAACGCGCGGGAGGGATCGAGATGTTCCTGGCATTTGCGCCGCTGGCAATCCTTCTTGTCCTGGGCCTCTGGATGCCCGGACCGCTGTTGAGAATCCTGAAACAGGCTGCCGATATACTGGGAGTGCAGTCATGACCCGCGGCTCGCTTCGCTCAACTCGAAATGCTGAAGCAACACCGGTTGCCGATATTCCGCTGGTTTCTATCCGCGAATTTCGTGATTCCGTCATCGGCGAAGTTTCGGCGGGCGCACGCATTGTTGCGTTCTTCGGGCATCCCGCCGGCCGAGCGGTGCGGCTAAATGCGGTTCTGGCGCACGATGAATCAGGCACTCTGGGATTGATTTCCGCCGAGGCGGAGGAATCCTATCCGTCGCTGACTCCCGACTGTCCTCAGGCGCACTGGTTTGAACGCGAGATCGCCGAACAATGGGGAGTGGTGCCTGCGGGACACCCCTGGCTCAAGCCTATCCGTTTTCATGCCTCCTATCGAGCGGGCTGCAACGGATCGGGCGCTGCTCCCGCTCAGATTGGTGTAACAGATTACTTTCAGGTGCGCGGAGCCGAGATACACGAGGTGGCCGTCGGGCCCGTTCATGCGGGCATCATCGAGCCCGGCCATTTCCGGTTCCAGTGCCACGGCGAGAATGTCTACCATCTTGAAATCTCCCTCGGATACCAGCATCGCGGCATAGAAGCCGCAATACTGCGCGGACCCGCCAATCGCCGGATTCATCTGGTGGAAACGGCCGCCGGAGACACCACCGCCGGTCATACAACGGCCTACTGCCATGCCATGGAAGCTATCGCCGGATGCCAGGTTCCCGCCCGCGCTGCCTTTCTACGGGGCATCGCGCTTGAATTGGAACGGCTGGCCAATCACACCGGAGACCTGGGCGCTCTCGCCGGAGATGTGGGATATCTTCCAACCATGTCCTATTGCGGAAGAATCCGCGGCGATTTCCTGAATATGACTGCGCTGCTCTGCGGCAACCGCTTCGGGCGCGGAATGATCCGGCCGGGCGGAGCCGGCTTTGACGCCGACGAGAAACGCCTCCGTGATCTGATGGATCGCCTGAGTGCCGATTATAAAGATGTCACCGTTGCCGTGGAACTGATGCTGAACTCGCCATCGGTACTTGCGCGGTTTGAAGGAACGGGCGTAATGACTGCCCAGATGTGCCGCGATCTGGGACTCGTCGGTCCGGTCGCAAGAGCGTGCGGCGAGCGGCGCGACGTGCGGCATGATTTTCCGAGCGGGGTTTTCCGCTTCTCGCAGATCCCGGTCTCCACATGGCACACTGGAGATGTTTTTTCCCGCGCTCTCGTGCGATGGCTTGAAATCCAGCGGTCGATACAATTCGTGCGCGATCAGGTGAATATGATTCCCGACAGCGCGCTATGCACGCAGGTCGGAGAATTGCAGCCTGAGTGCCTGACGGTTTCAATGGTGGAGGGATGGCGCGGCGAAATCTGCCATGTCGCAATATCCGATCGGGAAGGAAGCCTCTCCCACTACAAGATCGTGGATCCCTCGTTTCATAACTGGTTTGGTCTGGCGATAGCTCTGCGAGGCCAGCAGATTTCCGATTTCCCGCTCTGCAACAAGAGCTTTAATCTGTCGTACTGTGGACACGATCTCTGAGGTTCGCCATGCTTGATGTCCTGGGAGCGCGTTTTCAGCAGAAAAAGCGCACCATTGCATTCCCAAAACAGGAACCGGTAATGCCCGACCGTTTTCGCGGACGGCCGGAAATCCGGAGGACGCTCTGTCCTCAGGACTGCCGGATCTGCGCCGATGTGTGCCCTACCGGCGCCATCCGCTTCGATGTCGATGGGCCGGCCATCGATCTTGGGCGATGCCTGTTCTGCGGCCAGTGCGCCGAAGTGTGCCCGAAGCAGGCGATCCGCCATACGACCGACTATCGGCTTGCCGTAAGGAACAGGGGCGATCTGATTCTTAGGGGCGACGAGATTTCTCTGGCGGCCGCCCTTAAAGAAGAATCCCTCCGCCTCTTCGGCCGATCGCTCAAACTGCGCGAAGTGAGTGCCGGCGGCTGCAATGCCTGCGAAGCGGACGTGAATGTGCTCAGCACGGTCGTGTTCGATCTCGGAAGATTCGGCATTCAGTTTGTCGCTTCGCCGCGCCACGCAGACGGCATCCTGATCACGGGTCCCGTGAGCCGGAACATGATGCCGGCGCTGAAGAAAACCTATGAAGCCGTTCCCGATCCCAGACTTGTCATCGCCGTGGGCGCCTGTGCCATATCCGGCGGCACGTTCATCGATCTTCCCGAAGTGCACAATGGCGCCGAATCGGCATGCCCCATTGATCTCTATATCCCCGGCTGCCCGCCGCACCCGATGACCATACTGGATGGATTGCTCCGCCTGATCCGGGCGCGGTAGATATGGAGTGAAGATAGGCGAACCGTTTTGAGTTATATCAACTCGAAGACCCCAAGTCGCTAAGTCTCAAAGAATAGTCAAAATTCTCTCCTGGTATTTTCGGGCCTCTGCTGCCTCCCCGGCAGAGCCGGATGGAATACAGCACCGGGTCCGTCGCAATCTCCCCACCAGGTCAGCCGCGATAATGTAATCGCGTATCAAAAAAGCCGTTTTCGGCGACGGGGTTTCGCTGTAAAATGCGGCAAGCAAATCGAAGGCATTCAAGCCGGCATATTGCATATCAGCAGTCGTTTAAATTGGGACTAACCAGGCAACCCCACCATCCCCGCATTGGAGGTCACTATGGCAGATCAAACCGGAAAACACCAAAAAGGTGATGGCGAAGACGAAACTCTGAGCGCTGTGTCCTCTTCTACCAGTCAATCCCGGATGATTGGAGACTTCCGGATCATCCGGGAAATCGGATCCGGGGGAATGGGAGTGGTGTATGAGGCCGAGCAGCAGCACCCGAAACGGCTTGTCGCACTGAAAGTAATCAAGGGCGGCCGGCTCGTCGATGATCAGCAGGTTAAGCTCTTCGAACGCGAAGCCCAGGCCCTTGCAAGGTTGAAGCACCCGGGGATCGCGGCAATTTATGAATCGGGTCGGACTCCCGAGGGCCAGCACTACTTCGCGATGGAACTGGTCCGGGGCGATACTCTCAAAGCCTATCTCGAGAGGGAGAGTTCGGATGGACCATTGACGGCGCTGCGGCTGCGCGAAAGGCTGGCGATATTCCGGAAGATCGCCGATGCCGTTACTTACGCCCACCAGCGCGGAGTCATTCACCGGGATTTGAAGCCTGCCAACATTATTGTCTTAAGAGAATTCGAGTCTTCTGATACGGGATCCGGACCTCAGGCTCCGGGCATTAAGATCCTTGATTTCGGGCTGGCGCGGATCACCGAGACGGACCTCGCGGTGACCACGATCGGCACGGAACTGGGAGCAATCCAGGGGACGCTTCCATACATGAGCCCCGAACAGGTGCGGGGCAATCCGGACGAAATCGATGTGCGCAGCGATGTGTATTCACTCGGTGTGATCCTGTACGAAATGATCGCCGGGCGGCGTCCGTATGATGTGCACCGTGTCATGCTGCACGAGGCGGTGCGGATGATCTGTGAGACTCCGCCCGAGCCCCTGTCGAAATCCCGGAGTGGCGGGAAGAAACTGGACCGGGATGTTGAGACTATTATCGGAAAAGCGCTGGAGAAACCGGCGGCGCGCCGCTACCAGAGCGTTTCCGCGCTGGGAGATGATGTCTCAAGGTTTCTCACCGGACAGCCGATTCTCGCCAGGCCGCCAAGCATGGGATATCAGCTCAAGAAACTGGCAGGAAGGCATAAGGTTGGGTTCGGATTTGCCGCAGCAGTTGTGCTGCTGATCGCGGCGTTTGCCGTATTAATGTCGATCCAGGCTGAGAGGATCGCGCGCGAACGAGACCGCGCAGACCGCGAGGCCAGTGTATCAAAGCAGGTATCGGATTTCATGCGAAGCCTGTTTCGGGCTCCGGATCCTTTTCGCGGTAAAGGGAAGGAAGTAACCGCGCGCGAAATACTCGATGAAGGTTCCAACCGGATCGCCGTTGAACTTAAAGATCAGCCTGAGGTCAAAATGGAACTCGCGCTCCTGATGGGCAAGTCCTACAACGGCCTCGGATTGAGTGATAAAGCTGCACAATTGGCCAACGTGTCTCTGGAGATCAGTCGCCAGAGGCTGGGGCAGGAGAGTGCGGCAACTGCCGACGCGCTCACTCTTCTTGGTGAGATCAGGATGAAACAGGGCGATTTGGCCGCCGCTGAAAAACTGACGCAAGAGGGTCTCGAGATCAATCGGAGGCTGCGCGGTCCTGAAAGCATCCAGGTTGCGGAAGATATAAACAACATTGCCACCGTTCATATCAACAAGGGTGAATGGAGGAAAGCCGAAGAAGGTTTCCGCGAATCATTGGCTATTTACCGAAAAGCCCTCGGAAATAAAGCGAATGAATCGGAGGACTTTGCAGCGGTGTTGAATAATCTGGGAATGCTGCTCAAATTTCAGAGGAGGATTTCGGAAGCTTTGCCGCTATATCTGGAATCAACATCGATAACGCGCAAAATCTTCGGTCCGAACCATCCCTACCTTTCTTCGAGCCTCAACAACCTGGGGATGCTTTATATGGAAGTAAAGAATTACCCTGAAGCGGAGAAATTGCTTCAGGAGGCTCTTTCCATAGACCGGAAAGCGCTTGGCGAATCCAGAGCGGTGGCGATTACGCTGTCTAATCTTGGATCCTTAAATCTTGAACGCGGTCAGCTGTCTCTCTCTGAGGATTACCACAGGCAGGCGATCGCCATGGCTGAAAAAGTCTATGGTGAAAATAATCCGGAGCTGGCGGACTATTTTCAAAGGCTTGGCATTACTCTAACAAAGGAGAGGCAATTCCAGGAGGCTGAGGCAAACCTGCGCAAGGCTCTCAGTCTGAGACTTATGCAATTTGCCCCGGATCACTTCAGAGTCGGCATAACAAATAGTGTTCTTGGCGCCTGTTTTGCCGACCAGAAGAAATTCAAAGAGGCCGAACCTTTGCTGGTGGAAAGCTATCCGATCATAAAAAAGCATTTCGGAAATGCCGGAGAAACCAGGGAAGCCGGTTTGCGGCTGATAGCTTTATACGAAAACTGGGGTAAAGCAGATAAGGCCGGCGCCATTAAAGCAGAACTGGAATCGGTGAAATAGCAGATACAAGAAGGCATTCAGGGATAGGTGAGGGTAACTGGTGGCGGTGCGTTTTCAGCTTTCAGCTGTCAGCCATCAGTCGTCAGTCGTTTTTAACAGAAGATTTCTTTGCGTTTTGCTGAGAAGTTTTCCTGTTAAAAACAGCTGAGTACTGACGGCTGACAGCCGAATCTGCCGACTCTCTGGACATGAAACCACCGATTCGTTCATCCCGTCTGCAAGCCTTCTTCCTTTTCATTCCCGGTCATCAAACCAGGCGCAATTTCGTTACAGTAAGCGCCATTCTTTTGGGTCACGATGACAGGTTGAGAGTTCAGCGGCGGGCCGAACAATTTCACATCTGATTTCAATCTTCCGCAGGAATCGCCCGGGCATTGGTCCACAACCGGCGATATTCCGCGCGCACACTTGAATCGAGCTTTTCCTCAAATTCCAGCGGCAGATTCAAGCGGATAATTAATTCCTGTGCATCCGACAGATCTCTCAGACGATGGGGAGCGGTCAGTCCGGAAGCCAGTTTAAGCTCGATAAGCTTTTCAAGCTTGATGATCCATAAACCCTCTTTTTGAATGCGCGCTTCGGAAGGATTCGGGAACCTTACGGCCTTGGGTTTCCCGTCTCCCGGGTATTCGCCGGAGGTGACGATCTCGATTCTGACGCCGGTTTGCGTATTCCGAAAAGACCCGGTCGCGCCTGTGAATGCCGGCAAATAACCTCGTCCCAAAAGGCATTCCCGGAATACCTGCAACGCCTCGGGTGTCATCAGGATAGCGATATCCTCGGTAAAGCGGCGGTACCCATAAGCCACCAGAGCCATGCCGCCAATAACGGCGTAATCGAGTCCTTTCTCATCCAGCTCTCCAACAAGCCTTTCCAGTGAAGCGTGGATGTCCCCTGAACCCCATAAAGAAGCGGCTCCCTTCCTGATAGCTGCGCCATATTGCGTCTGAAATATATGAAGGCTCGTTATCTTGCTTGAATTCCATCGGCTTCAGTATACACCTGTATCCCCGCCGGAGGCTTAATCTTCCAGCGAGGCGCGGCCGAAGGGCGGTTGGAGATCGAGTACATGATCAGCGGCTCCGTTTCATCGAGCCTTCAGTGTGAGCCGCGGTCCAATCCCCGCAAATTCCTTCTTGCCCGGCAAGTCCCAAAATTCTATCCTGCGAGCTGATGAATCAGGAAATTATTGTTGTTCTAAGCATATTGGCCGGAGCCATCATTCTCTTCATTACGGACAAGTATAGTCCCGATGTTGTGGCTCTGCTAACGGTTCTGGCATTGATACTCAGCCGGACGCTCAGTCTATCCGAAGCGCTGGCCGGATTTGCCAATCCGGTTGTTATTACGATCGCAGCAATCTTCGTCATTACCGCAGGCTTAACGAATGCCGGAGTTGCCGCCAGAATCGGCGATTATCTGTTCCGCATTGCAGGCAAAAATGAAGCCCGTCTGGTAGCAGTAACCATGGGAGCTTCGGCGACTCTATCGCTTGTCATGAATAATATGGCTTCCGCATCTGTGCTGCTTCCCGGCCTGAGCAGCATCACGCGGCGGAGTGGAGTCGGTTCCTCGAAGCTGATGATCCCGCTTTCTTTTGGAACGCTTCTGGGCGGCATGGCAACCTTATTTACAACCATAAACCTTCTGGCCAATGATGCCTTGCGTCAAAAGGGACTGGATCCTTTTACCTTCTGGGATTTTTTCAGCATTGGCAGCATTTTAAGCATCGCGGGAATTCTATTTATGGTGTTGCTGGGCCGGAAAATCCTGCCGGATCATCATAAAAGAGACCCTTTTGCGGCATCCCGCTCGACGGAAAGTCTGGTGGACCTTTACCGCATGGATAATCTTCTATTCAAAGCTCCTATTCCTGAGGGATCTCCCCTGGATGGCGTCAGTATTGCGCAAAGCCGCTTGGGCAGGGATTTTTCTCTCAACGTCATCGGAGTGCTTCGCGGCCGAAGAATCAGACCGGCTCCGGGATCAGGCGAGATTCTGCGCGCCGGCGATTCGCTTGTGGTTGAAGGAAAACCGGAACACCTGCGGGCAGCTCAAGAACAGCTGGGACTGGCGTTCGAACCTGCAGGCCTGGATTCGGGAGTTGAATTGGAGGATCCCTACATCGGAATTGCGGAAATGCTGATTTCTCCGCGCTCCGGCGTTGCCGGCCGATCTTTGCGGGAAATACATTTCCGCCGGAAATATGGCCTTACGGCGCTGGCCATCATGCGCGAAGGCAAGCCTATTCTGGAGGGAATTCCGGAAACGCCTCTGCAATTCGGCGACGCGTTGCTGGTACAGGGCCCGCGCGCACGCATCGGAATGATGAATGAAGAACAGGACTTCATCGTGCTGGAGCATCCAGGCAATGCCGGCAACATCGGGCGTCCGGAAAAGGCGCTCTGGGCTCTGGTTGGAATCGGGCTGATGTTCCTGTTGGCCGGCTTCGGCATCGTGCCCATCGCGACAGCAGCGCTGGTGGGAGCGGTTGTGATGATTTTGTCGGGCGTTTTAAAAACCGATGAGGGATACCGGGCAATCGAATGGAAGGCCGTCATCATGGTCGGCGGTCTGCTGTCGCTTGGAACAGCCCTGGGCAAAAGCGGCGCCGCGGATCTGATATCACAAAGTTTTCTGCATCTTTTAGTCCCCCTGGGGAATGCGGCATTGCCTGCAGGTTTCTTCCTGATTTCCATGATCATGGCGCAGATCATATCCGGCGCCGCAACCACCGTCCTGATCACACCGATAGCCCTGAGCGCCGCGAGTCAAATGGGCGTCAGCGTTTACCCTGTGATCATGATGATTGTGTTGGGAGCTTCATCCGCATTTCTGACCCCGGTCAGCCATCCGGTAAATTTGCTCGTAATGAGCCCGGGAGGATACCGGTTCAGCGACTATGCGCGCGTCGGATTCTGCCTCGGTATCCTGATATTCCTGCTGTCGGCAATATTGGTACCCATCCTCTGGCCTCTGTAATCGACCACCCCTGGAAGGCGCGGCTTTGGTTTGCCCGTACAGCGCAGACTGCGGGCCGAATTTGAATATCTCGGGGTCGGGGTCGGTATCGGGGTCGTCTTTTAGTCATGGAGCATATCAATTGTGTTCGATCCCGATACCGATCCCGAAACAACTACTTCCATTCATCGCATATTTTCTCATTTCAACGGCTGCGCCTTGCTGCAAAGCTTCGAGTGACAGGGAAAGGCTCATTCCGTCTGCAAGAATTGCATCACCATCGCAGGATTTGCGCGCTTTCTCTTGGCGCCCAGTGTGGAAGCGATCTCCAAACAATTGACAGATCGCGACATACAAATTCATGGGGGAATGGGAACAGTTTTTGCAAGAAACCTGCTCTGTGGAGAAAAACCGAATGGTTGAAATTGAAACAGGAGAGAACAAAACAATGAAATACGCGAAAACAATTCTGGTACTGTGTCTGTTTGTTGCCGCCACAGTAAGTGCCCAGGCTCAAAGCGGCAGAGGAATGAGAAATGGCCCCCGCTATAACAGCGGTATCTGTCCAAGAATAAGCTCATCGACTCCATCGCAACCGTTGGACGTCGAGGAAACTGCAAAGCTTTTGTTAATGAGAGAAGAGGAAAAGCTTGCTATGGACGTGTACCAGGCCCTTTATCAAAAATGGGGAATCAGAATATTCAACAATATCGCTGCCAGTGAAAAAAGGCATTTTGACGCCATTGGTAACCTAATCATCCGTTACGAGCTTTCGGATCCCGCAAAACCGGCGGCAGGAGAATTCACGGATCCCGATCTTCAAAAGATGTACGATGATCTTGTGGCCCAGGGGATGAAGTCTCTCGTGGAGGCATTCCAGGTCGGCGTGGCTATAGAAGAAGCGGACATCGAAGATCTGAGAGCAGCGATTTCAATAACGGATAATAACGATGTTTTGACTGTTTACGGGAATCTGCTGAACGGCTCGTTGAACCATCTGGATGCATTCAACAGCCAACTCGACGCCAGGAACAATAATTAGCATTTCGCCGGTTTTGATCGGGTGCAATATCCGGGGATGCGATAAATGTTCAGCACATCGTGAAAAAAATGAAACAAGGACCGGTTTTGCATCATCCAAATCAATAAGGGATAGTTGGGTATGAATCGTCAAATCAGGAATGAATAAGAGGGATTGTTATGTTGAAGAGATTTTTGGTTCTATTTTCACTCTGCCTGCTGTTGCTGCCGGCCGCTTACTCCCAAAGACGAGGCGGCGGGGGACAGGGTCAGGGATCCGGTGGTGGACAAGACCAAGGTCAAGGGCAAGGAATGGGCCAAGGTCAGGGACAGGGTCAGGGACATCCCGGCATGTCGGGCGGTGATTCTCAAATGGAGCGGAAACGCATCCACGCTACACAGCAGCAGCGTGACCAGATACGCGATTGCGACAAATTGGCCGACGGCATTCGCAAACAGGCTCGAAAGATGTCTCAAGCTTCCGGGAAGAAATTTAATGCGGAAGAAGCAAACCAGCAGCACAGCCAGATCCGTAATCAGCTGCAAGCAATGGAGAAGGAACATGAACGCCTCATGAACGGGCTTGACGCCGGGCAGCAGCAGGCCTGGCAGGAGCAAATCCGGAATATGAACCGGTACCGCGAGCAGCTCAAAGTGCAGCAGCAACAGATGGAAGCCGAGCTGCAGAATAATCCGGATCCCAGGCGCGTCGCCGAACAAGCCAAAGAAATGGAGAGAACAATGAATAACTGGAGAAACCAGTACCGTGTTCTTTCATCCGAGGCTGCCCCCTAGTCCGCAACCCTCTGAAGTCGCGATCGGAATCGCTCTCGATATCGGCTGTCGACAGCGATTCCGACGCGATTTAATCTTCTTGAGAGAATCCTCGCAACCGAAACCCATCATCAACTAAGCCCGATCCGTCATGGGATAAATTGGGAAATGCGGCGGATGTCCCGGATTGCCTATATCCGCACGCCATTCTTGAAGTAAAATCCCGCATCTGTAGCTTTGCGAAGCGGTCGAAAAAGGCAGAGCGCAGGCGGCCGATTGCAATTCGCTTTTGAGTAACCCTCCGGTTCTGCCGGAGTGATATTTACTTGAAGCAGACTGTTTTATCCGGTCGAGGAGCCGAATAGAGTGAATTGGATCAAAGGCATCAGCCATTACCAGCGCATACGATCCGGCATGAACGCTTATTGCAGGACATCGCTGCAGACGGATTGGAAAAGCCGTATCCGGCAGGTTCTTGAGCATCGCGAATCGATCTGGCTTGATACGCTGCGTAAAACGATATTCTCACAACCATCCAATCCTTATCACGAGATGTTCAGGATAGCCGGCTGCAGTCCGCAGGACCTGGCTCAATTGGTTCACCAGCGCGGCATTGAAGAAGCACTAAAAGCAATCCGCCGTTCGGGAGTCTACCTGGATCATGATGAATTCAAGGGCTTCAAGCCTGTTGTGCGTTCGGGCAAAGTGATCCCTTCCGCGCCCGGGAGCTTCGCGAACCCGATTGTAGCCGGCTGGTTTCATGGCAGCAGCGGAGGCAGCCGAAGCGCCGGAACGATGACCTGCACGGGAACAGAGCAGCTGGCCTATCTCACCGGTTACGCTGCATTGAACGCGGAGGAGTTCGGATTGAATGAAATCCCATATGTGATTGCCCGTCCGACGCTCCCCTCGATTGCAGGACTCCTCTTTTGCCTCCTTTACTCTCGCATAGGGTGCGCTGTCGGCCCCTGGTTTTCCTTTGGCGGTAAGTTTTCCAATTCGTTCCACTATCGTCTATTGACAAAATATATCGTGGCACTCGCGCGATGGCATGGCGCCGGTGCCCCTTTTCCCCGATATCTTCCGCCAAACGATTTTTCACCCGTCGCCCGCTGGATTGCCCGGCTGCCGAAAAAGGAACGGCGATGCGCCCTGCAGGCAGTTGCCAGTACCGGCGTGAGGATTGCGTCTGCAGCGATGGCGGAAAACCTGGATATCAGCGGCACTCTGTTTTTTTCGGGAGGTGAAGCTCTCACCGAGGGAAAGAGGCGCGCCGTGGAAGCTGCAGGAGTGGAAGTTTTTCCCGCCTACTGGATTTCGGAAATCGGGCAGATCGGGCATTCCTGCAGGCGGATGAACACCGGGAATTGCGTCCATCTCTTCAAGGATTCCATCGCAGTCATTTCCGAGGCACGGACTGCACCCTTTTCGCAAACCGGCGTGAATTCTCTGCTTTTCACCACACTATTGCCGCATGCGCCCTATGTATTCATAAACGTGGAAATGCAGGATGCCGGGCTGTTGGAGGAAAGATCCTGTGATTGCGTATATGGCCGAATGGGATTCACCCACCAGATCAGCGGCATTTTCAGCCATGGCAAGCTCACGGGCCAGGGAATGACGCTCGTCGGCACGGAAATTGTGCGAATTCTGGAACAGGATCTGCCGTCCCGGTTCGGCGGCTGTCCTGGAGATTACCAGTTGATCGAGCAGGAAGGTTCAACCCAGACTGAAATTGTCCTCCGCATCAGCCCGCGAGCCGCCGTTCAATCTCCGGAGATTGTAAAGCGGTACTTCATGCAATCACTCCGTGGGTACCACGGAGGCACGCTGGCTTCACACGTTTGGGAGCACTCCGATGCGCTGAAGGCGATTATCGCCGAGCCGGAGCTGACAAAGGCGGGCAAGCTGCTCCCTCTTCATCTGAATAAAATTTCCAAAGATTACAGCATGAGCAAGAGCGCACCGGAGAAAGAGTCCGGCGACAGCAAATAATCATCATACGGCAGAGCCGGAGGGTGTATGGCTGCTAGTTCTTTAAAAGGATTAATCCTGGACGCTTGCATCTCCTTTCGACTTTTTTGCGGCAATTTCATTTTGCATCTGTAGGACCTGCGCATCATCAATCCTATATCCAAAGTAAAAAGCAATTACAGCAATCGCGCCAACTGCCGCCGGCACAATCGTCATAAGGTTATTAATGCCGTTGATCACGCGTGGTGTGGGATCGGCATTGGCAACAAATTGTATTGCCACCAGCCCCAAAGCTATGACGGCGCTTCTGATCAGCACTCCGATTTTGGCGGAGAAAGCTATCAACGACATTGCGAAAGCCCTGATGTTTGCTCCTGTTTTCCATTCCCCGTAGACAACGGTGTCGGAAAATAGAGCGGTGCTCAGGGCTCCCGGCACGTTCGCGAATAAAAACGAAATGGAAAGCACAATGGTGAAGCCCCAGCTGCTTCCCCCGAATATTCTTGCCGCCGCACAAGACAAGGCGGACAGGGCAAGAAAGATCCAGTAGCATTTGCGTTTCCCGATCCTGGTGCCGATCCAGGAAGCGGCCGATGCGCCTAACAGCCCGCCAACGCTGGTGCAAAACAGAAATACGGACAGAAAAGCGTCATTGTGCAGCACATACGCAAAGTAATAGGTGGCAAAACTCGCAATAATAAACAGAGAGCCGTTTCTGAACGATTCAGCCAGCGTCAACCGCAGCAGTGGAGGATTCTTGCAAATCAGCCCGATCATCTTTGCCACTGATTGTCTGGATTCATTCTTCGGAGCATCCGCGGTCAATTCATCGTAGGGATCTCTTCCGGCAGTGATTTTATAAACATAATAGTATCCAACGATCATCAGGAACGCATAAACACCCACGGCAACTGTCAAACCTGCCATCTCGCCGGTGCGGGCGCCGAAAAACATAATCATGGGCACCGCGGTGGCTGAGAATATCAGACTCCCGACTGTGATGCCCTGTGCTCTGTTCGCCGATAAAATCGTCTGTTCATCCGGCAGGCGGCTTAATCTGCCTACCATGGCGCCGCTGGCAGTAAACGCTATGTTCCATATGAGATGGCTTGCGATGAAGGCAATGATAATGATAGTCGCCGCCATAGGATCGCTTCCGATCTTTACAAACTGTAAAACGAACAGGACGGCAACAAGCGGCGGACCGACCAGAAACCAGGAACGGTATTTCCCGCCGAACCTCAAGTTCACTCGTTGAAGAATCACGCCGGCAACAAGGGAACACACGGTATCGACCAGGCTCGTGATTAATACGATCTGGCCCACGATAGCCAATGAGAATTGAGCATAATCGGTAAGGAATTTCGGGAAAAAAACCAGTTCCATGTTTACCAGCAACATGAAAAACAAATCCGCTATTCCGTAGGTGTACAGCAATGATCGATTCAGCCTCTCCGTCATCGGCATCCTCCCTCCAGAAGATGGACAAAATGATTATGTCGCACTCATACCATAGACACCCGTTGCTTCAGTTCTTCCAGCCGGTTGAGGAGGACAGTAGTTGTGCGAGGAGCGTCTGTCTGGGAATCGCCTGCCGTCCGGGCTTCTGATCCTTCACCAGATACACTTCTCCCATGCCGCCCTTGCCGAGCCGGCTGACGATCTGATAATGACCGAGTGCCGTGCCGATCATATGGAGCCCTTCCTCCACGTCGACGTCGGATTCCATTCATTGAAAATCAGTTTAAGAAGATGGGCACATTGTAGCAGAATCGGGGCAAACATGAATAGCGGAGCTTATGAACGTTTGCTTATTGGCGCGCGTAGGCGAATTGAATGACCGCGCAGCATCGCTCCTCGTCGGCAGCTCGACAGATTCACATCCTCACGCTTCGCAGCAAAACAAATTCCGCGATTGTTCAGACAAAGACTACGCCGATTGGAGAGCCTGCCTTAATTTTGATCACCGACGCAGCGGATCCGTCCTTGACGGCAATCTCCAGATATCCGGTCGAGCCCGGGACAACGAATACTTCGCCCGGCGCTCCTTCCTGATATGTCTTGTGTATGCCGGTGATTTCACGATGTCCGGCCAGAATCTTATATGCATGGGGCACATCGTCAGGCTTCAAGTTCGTAATTAAACTGCCGAACCTGTCGACAGCCAGGATCTGGCCCTGGATTAACGTATCCTTCACCTTCTGAATGCCGGGCAGCTGCAGCCGGAACGGATTCTGAAGTGCGCTTCCGATTTTGATCAGTGGAACTCCCCGGCTGATCCATGCCGCTATAGGCGAAAAAATATCGCGCGCATGGAAATCGGGAGAAACCGGTTTTCGATAATAATGCTCGGCCGTTATTTCATACGCTTCAAAACCCGGATGCTCGTTCAACACATAGGTCAGGATGCCGTTGTCCGGCGCCACGAAAAAATGGCCGCCGGCGTCCACCGCCAGTCCTTTGTGCGCGTCGCCGACACCCGGATCGACAATGGCAATATGAACGGTTCCAGATGGGAAATAGGACCAGGCTCTGCTGAGAGTGAAGGCTCCGGTAAAAATATCCTGCGGGGGAATAAGATTGCTGATATCAACCAGCTTTGCGTCCGGATTCAGGCTCAGTATGACTCCCTTCATGGCTGCCACGAAATAATCGCGCAATCCGTAATCCGTCGTGAAAGTTATAACGGGGGTCGAACCGGACATGATCCCTCCATTACCTTTTATCGACAGATCTTCGTTGATTGATATCCGATTGATATCAATCTACATAAGCAGAAATTCCCATGTGGGTCGCGGCTTCAGCCGCTGTCCCACATGAACCAAAGCGCTAAGCGGCTGTCATAGGGAGTGCCTTTTCGGGGAGATTGACATTTGAAATTATTGGAGGTTCGAAACGGGGATTTTCAAAGTGCGGCTTGTTTCTTCGATATTATTTACGGCGCCTGCCCGCTGCCGATGTAGCTTTCGAAGCGCTTCTTGTCGAGAGCCCGCATGTAGGCCAACTTGCCGTCGATGGCCCCGCTCTTGACCAGCTTCTCCAATGAATCGTCCATTAACTGCATGCCCGCCGTCCTGCCTGTCTCCACCAGCGAAACCAGTGCGGAGGCTTTGCCGGAGCGGATGAGCTGAGGCAGGGCCGAGGTATAAGTCATTATCTCCATGGCCACCACACGTCCGGACCCGTCCTTCTTGCGCAATATCTGCTGGGATACGATGCCGCGCAGCACCTCTGAGAGGATGACGCGCGACTTGTCGCGCTCATCCTGAGGAAAAACGTTGACGATGCGGTCGATGGTCTTGGCCGTGCTGTTTGTGTGGACAGTGGCGAAGACGAGGGAGCCCATTTCCGCCAGCGTGAGTGTCAGCCCGGTGGTGGCCAAGTCGCGCATCTCGCCGACCAACACGACGTCAGGATCCATTCGCGGCGCTTCGCGCAGCGCAGCGGCGAAGCTTTTGGTATTGGTATGCACTTCGCGCTGGGTGATACGGCACTTCTGGGGTTTGTGCACGAACTCCACCGGGTCCTCGATGGTCAGAATGTGCGCCTTGCGCGTGCGGTTAATCTCGTCGATCATCGCCGCCAGTGTGGTGGATTTTCCACTGCCGGTCGGCCCGGTGACCAGCACCAGTCCCTTCCTCAGCTGCGTCAGTTTCTTCAGAACAGGCGGCATGCCCAGCGCGTCCAGCGACTCTATCTTCTCCGGGATGCGGCGGAAGACCGCGGACATGCCGCTCTGCTGGAAGAAGTAATTTGCCCGGAAGCGGCTGACGCCCTGGATGTGATAGGAAAAGTCCAGATCCAGGTCGTTCTCGATGATATGGCGCTGTTCTTCGTTGACGATCTCGTGGAGCAGCATTTTCAGATCCTGTTCGGATATTTTCTCCCGGCCGGGCTCCAGCGGGATGAGGCTGCCGTTCACCCGCGCAACGGGCGCCTCCCCGCTGTAAATGTGCAGGTCGGAGGCTTCCTTCTCCACCATCAACCGCAGCATTTCGTCTATCTTTGCCATCAGGCTTTTGTTTCCTTTAAGCTATATTCCCGCCGTGCCTCGCCGGTAATGAGCCCTGCCTTCAGAAGCTCCTCCAGCGAGTTTTCCATCAGTTTCATGCCCTCCCTGGTACCCACCTGCATCGTCCCTTCCATCTTGAAGGTCTCTCCCGAGCGGATGATGTTGGCTACCGCCATGGTGTTGACCAGCACCTCGAAGGCCGCCACCATATCATTGCCCGCTGCATTCTTGATGAGCTGCTGGGAGACGATACCCAGCAAACATTCGGCCAGCGTGGTTTGGGCTTGAGCCTGTTCCGCCGGCGGGTAGAGGTTGACAACGCGGTTAACCGTGGCCGGGGCGCTGGAGGTGTGCAGCGTGGTCAGGACCACGTGGCCGGTCTCGGCGGCGGTCAGGGCCAGCGACATCGTTTCCAGGTCACGTATCTCCCCGATCAGGACGACATCGGGATCCTCGCGAAGTGCGGCGCGCAGGGCGTTGGCGAAGCTGCGGGTGTGCGAGCCCAGGCTGCGCTGGGAGATAATGCTCTTCTTGTTATGATGAAGGTACTCGATGGGATCCTCGATGGTGATGATGTGCTCGTTGCGGTTGGCGTTTATCCAATCCAGCATAGCGGCCATGGTGGTAGTCTTGCCCGATCGGCATGCGCCGGTGACAATTATCAGGCCCTGCGTGGCCAGGCAGAACTTCCCCATCACCGGCGGCAACCCCAGCTCTTCGAATGCGCGGATTCGCACAGGGATGTGGCGGAAAACGGCAGCCATTCCATGCTGCTCTTTGCAGACGTTCATGCGGAAGCGCTCGCCGTCCGCCAGCTGATATATGGAATCCAGCTCCCAGTGATTGTTCAGCTGTTCCCACTGCTCCGCAGACAGGATTTCGTGGATAAAAGCCGAGACCTGCTCCGGTGTCGCCACCTGATTGGTCAAGGGCTGCATTTCCCCCAGCAAGCGCATCATCATCGGCATGCCGGCGGCTACGTGCAGGTCGGAACCCTTCCTGTCCGCGCAGGCCTTGAGATACCTGTCCAGTTGCGCCATAGGTTTATTGATATTCCAGACTTATCCTTTTGTCAATAAGGACCTTCTCTGCAATTCGCGCTCCCGCCGGACACAGGCTGTGCCGGATGAGCTTGTTTATTACATTCGGCGGATCCTGCTCCTGCAAGTGCAATGCCTCCGATTTGAATGGATTTTTCCGCAGAAACACGGGGTAGAATGGCATTTTATGCCTGAATCGAGGTAATTTTCAGTGTATCCAATAGCATTTGGAGTCTTGGATCGGTCCGGCCCCAAAAAAAATGATAAACTAGGCAATCATGAGTTTGACGTTTGAGTATGCGCTGCTGATAGCGTCTGTGCTGATTTTTATCTCGCTGATTGCAGGAAAAACTTCATACAAGTTTGGTGTGCCGGTTCTCCTTTTCTTTATGACCATCGGGATGCTGGCGGGTTCGGAAGGAGTGCTCGGCATATATTTCGATGATCATGCCATGGCGCAGGCAATCGGCATCATTGCGTTGAACTTCATCCTCTTCTCGGGAGGCTTTGAGACAGACTGGGGAACCATCAAGCCCATTGTGTGGCATGGAATCAGCCTTTCGACCCTGGGCGTCGTGCTGACCGCGGTTTTCGTTGGCATTTTTATTCATGCAATTACCGACTTCTCGATCTATGAAGGATTGCTCCTCGGCTCGATTGTCTCTTCAACGGATTCGGCGGCGGTGTTTTCCATCCTGCGCTCCAAGGGTCTTGCCCTCAAGGGCAACCTGCGCCCGACGCTGGAATTGGAGAGCGGCAGCAATGATCCGATGGCGTATGCGTTGACCATCGCTTTCACCGAGCTTGTCGCCAATCCGGCAGCCTCTCCGGCCGGCATGATTCCCATCTTTTGCAAACAGATTATCATCGGGATCGCATTCGGCTTCGGCATCGGCTGGCTGGGGGCCAGAATATTCAACCGGATCAGACTGGATTACGAGGGGATGTATCCGGTTCTGATGATCGCCATTATGATTTTCAGCTTTGCGGCCACTCAATTTGCCGGAGGCAACGGCTTCATGGCCGTATATCTGGCGGCCGTAATTCTGGGAAACCAGGAATTGATCCATAAAAGGCAACTCATCCGCTGGTTCGACGGTGTCGCCTGGTTTATGCAGATCACGCTGTTTATCACCCTTGGATTGCTGGTCTTCCCGAGCGATCTGCTGCCGATCATCGGAATCGGGCTCGGGATGGCGGGCTTCATGATAGTGGTGGCGCGTCCGTTAAGCGTGTTCCTCAGCCTGATCTTTTTCAAGGGGAGGCGCCGCGGAAAGTGGTTTATATCCTGGGTTGGCCTGCGTGGCGCGGTGCCGATCGTATTCGCGACCTATCCGCTCCTGGCCGGAGTGGAAAAAGCACACATGATTTTCAACATAGTGTTTTTTGTTTCCGTCACATCGGTCGTGATTCAGGGCACCACGGTGCCCCTGGTCGCCAGGCGGCTGAGATTGATTCTGCCCGTAAAGGTGAAGAGACAGACGCATACGGATTTTGAATTGGCCGATACCGTAAAATCCGAGCTGGTGGAAATCCGGCTGTCAAAAGAGAGCGGAGCCGTCGGAAAGCAGATCGTCGATCTCGGTTTCCCAAAGACTGCCTTGATCTCGATTATAAAAAGAAATGGAAAATACATCAGCCCGAACGGGTCGACTGTGCTGAATGAGGGCGATACGCTCCTGGTCATTTCCGAGAACAAAGCCTCGCTGAAGAAAGTCTACGAATCGCTGGAAATAATTCCTGAAGCGGATGCCGGCGACAGCCGGGGCTAACAGAGAGAAACAGGCGGACCCGGCCCAAAGCCCGGCGCTGTTTAAAGCGAGCATCCTCATACTCAAAGAGGTCTGTGCAAACAGAGGATCAGGCATAAATATCTCTTACACATGGGATTCATCGCGCGTCGCGGCTGAAGCCGCTGCCCCACGATGGCCATCCCGGGAGCGCCTGCGAGAACGCCGAGACTGTCTCAAAACTTACTCACCAGGATAAAAATTGCGATGACAATGACACAATATGCGCAAGCGAAATTTTCCATGTGGGTCGCGGCTTCAGCCGCGACAATCCTATGTGTGAGAAATAATTATGCCTGCCCTTCTATTTGCACGAACTTGTCGCGGCTGAAGCCGCGACCCACATGATTCACCGCATGCCTGCTTGAATCGGGACCTCGCTTCCATTTGTTCTGCGGCTTTAAAGGCAGTCTCGATGTCTCGCCGGAGCTCCCGGCTCCAGCTTCCCCGGATAGGATAACTGTGAGACAGCCTCTTCAGGCCGGACTTACATGTGATATGGCAAATTACTGCTCTCAGGTGATAACATAATAACTTATCGTTCGGCACGCCGGATATATGCTGCGGACAACCGGTCAACCATCATCATCCTGGCCGGTTCGGTAAATGATCAGGCAGCATTGCATGGACTGGCGGGGAGCATCATAGACCTGAGATTAGTTCTTTTATCTGTTGTGCGCGTGAAGGACCAAGTAGAAAAGTTAACTATTTTAGGAGGATAACGAGATGAAATATGCCAGGTATACCATTTTGTTCGGCATATTGGTGTCGACTCTTATCGCCGCGTGGGTGCTCGCAGTACCCCAGGCGGAGTGGAAGGTAGTTCTGCCCAAGACGAATGTCGGGGAGAAGTGGAGAATGGCCGCATTCAATGACGGGAGCTTTGGTTTCACGGGAGGAGCCGGAGACGTCGGCAAAGCACGCTACACCTCAGATGGCGCCAAAACCTGGGCCACGGCCGATAGCAGCGGAGGCTGACTGTACGCCTTTGACATCGTAGATGTCCAAACGATCTGGCAATGCGGCATGAAAAACCTCAGCGTGAGCACAGACGGCGGCAAAACGTGGAAAGCCGTCACAGGAAAAGCCGGCGGCATGGGCTGTATCCTGGCTTTTGCAGACGCCAAGACGGGATGGCTCGGCTCTGGCGCCAAATTCGAGATGACCACGGATGGCGGCGCTGCATGGAAAGAATTGGCTCTGCCCAAGGATGTGAGCAAGGTCGCCGCAATCTCACTTCGCACGCCGGCAGACGGGTATCTGGTAGATGCGAATGGCGTCCTGCACATCACCAAAGATGGAGGCAAAACCTGGGCTTCCCATTCATTGGGGCTTAACGCTCCGAGCATTCTGGGCTTCGGCAGCGGACCATTTATCAATGAGACTCCGCAGGCTGCTGTGCGTTTCCAGGATGCCAACCACGGTGTAGTCGTCCTGGGCCTCTCCGGCAAGACCGGGCTTATCGCCTTGCGCACCGCCGATGGCGGAAAGACCTGGAAAGAGGAGCTTCTGCCTGCCGAATTGGGTACTCCTTACCTGTCGCGCGACGGCAAATATTTGACAGTGAATCAATGGGGCAAGGGACTCATGCTGCTCAAATACGAGTGAGCTAGCCCGATCAGCCGTCAGCGATCAGGTTTTAGGCGAGCGCTGATTTCATTCATGCCATGAAAGGTAGCTTCTTCGCACATTGTGGAGAAGCTACCTGATGCTTTTGCATTTGAGCCCTGATAAGCTGCAGGACAACTCCTTTATCCAAACCGTGAGTGCGGGCTCCAGAGCTTATCGCGAAACTGGGAAACGGGCTTAACCTGCTTTATTCATGAGGCTTCTGCTGCGGCGGACATTCCGCAATCCACAAATCCGGACCGCCACGGGCACATAAACAAAGGTTTCATGTGGGTCGCGGCTTCAGCCGCGACGCGCGATTAATCCTATGCGTGAGGAATATTTATGCCTTACCTTCTATTTTCATGGACGTGTCGCGGCTGAAGCCGTGATCCATATGATTTGCCGTGTGCCTGCTTGAATCGGGACCTCGCTTCAAGCTGTTCGGCAAGTTTTATGGCAAGCTCTGAAATCCGCATTCAATCAGATATGCTAAGGCGCCAAGCCACGTGAAGATCCTGTCTTCATCGATAAAAGCTCGGCGGCGGCCGGCAGATTCGGCGTGCCCTGGAGAGAGCTGAGGGCCTCCATGGCAATATGATGTCCAAGCCAGCGGTAGCTTTCAAACTGATCTTCGCTGAAGAACTGATCCCCGGTTGTTTCGTGCGGGAAATCGGCATGTGAGGCCTTGTACTGCTGAATGGACTCATCCTCGCTGCCGGTGAGGGAAGACTTCAGATAGATGAGCACGCCGCGGCTGCCATCGCAGTATTCGATTGTGCCTATTGCAAAGCTTCGTCTACTGGTGTTGTCCCGGTCCTTATCGGGATGAATGTCCGAGACATCGATTTTGACACGCGCGCCAAAATCGACATAGGCAATGCGGATGAGGTTTCCGAGACTGCCAAAAGCCAGCTTTTTATCGCATTCGGCATCGCAGGCGATAATGACGCGGCACCGCCGGCGGATGAGTTCGTAGAGAGCGAGATTTTCGAAATGGCCGCCGTCGGAAACATTGACGAAGCGCGAGTCTTCACCCGCGGAGCCGAAGAGCTCTTTGATGAGATACCAGAGGCTGAATCCGGGAGACAGACCGCCGCCTGCGTTTTCCCTGGGATTTGCGAACCACCAGCCAAGACGTACATTAAACAATGTCATAAGAAAGGCTACAGAAGAACTAGTGTGATAGCCCATGTTCGGATTGGCGGCTGCGCCCGAAACGGCGATTGCCTGACCAAGGAGCGGAAGGCGGCCGGATGACATTTGGGGATCCAATTTCGCAAAAAGTATCTTATCGCTTTGAGGGCGCTGGCTGCCTATGTAATCCGGCGTAATGAAAAACGACGCACTATGACGGGTGTGGAGATCGAGCTCAGACGTGCTGCCGAGGTTGACGGCACAATTAATGATGGGATACGGTCCCGTGTATTGAAGCTCTCCCAGTTTTTCATCAGGCTTGAAGAGCTCGTGGACGGGAAAATCGTCTTCAGTGTCGAACTGAGTAAATGGTTGAGGATCGCGATCATCTCCTCGGGAAGCGCCAAGGTAGCAGCGGACCAGGCGGTTCCTGTAGAAACAGTTCAGACTGAATATATTAATGTCGAAGCGCCAGGCGCAAATTGCCAGAATCGCAGCAACAGCCAGCGCAAGCCCCAGAATGGCTTCCGGGCTTTTCTCAATGATTGAGAGTTCCGCCCAGAAATTGTCTCCGCAGTTCTGATCACAGACATTCAGTACCAGCAGCGCGTGAATGACATGGGCGATGAATATGAAAACGCCGGCAATGAAAACCGTTGGAGCAACCTTTGCAACGATGTCGAGGACGCGGCCGGAAATCGATGAGGATTTGTCTCCATTTGTCGATGAGCTGCAGCCGGCGAGGATTCCGCTTAAAGTAGTGACGGCCCATCCTCCGATGGCAGGCCACTTCAGGCTTTTAAGCGTAGGGATGACAAGCGGTCCCAAATACGCAGCGGATGCTGCAAGAAGCCATCCGAAGCCGTAGATGCCCAACCATGCACCCAGGCGGCCCCACCATTCGCGTTTGTTCTCGCGGGAGTTTTCTCCGAGGAAGCCGATCTGCAGCACAACGGCAAATATAAAAGCGAACAGGATGAACGGAGGTCCAACCAGGAAAGCCTGCAAGTATTCCCGAGGACTGCCCGTACGGAAGTGATGAAAAAGCTTCATGATGCCGCAAAGCTCGGAATAAAGAAGTATGCTTGAAACAACAGTGGCTCCGATGGCGATGGAAACAGCGGAGACATCAAAACGGCGAAGCGCACTTATGGAAAGCAAGCCGATACAAATGATCATAAAGGCAAGCGGCAGGATCCAATGGTAAAGCGCGCCGATGAAAATGTCGGAATAATCGGCCCAAGCGGAAAACGGCTCCTTCCCGGACTGGCTCCAAAGCGTAGCAGCGATGAGGAAGGCGCTGAGCATCATTGGGATGACGATAAGGGACTGAGCACTGCTTTGGCCGTATCTCGGTATTCGCGGCCATTTGGACAGGCGCGGGATATTCAGAAGATTCAAAGCAACGCCGGCGACACCGAAACTAAGCAGGATATAAGGGATCCAGATCGTGAAGCCGCCGGGCGACGTTGACCACCACGCATAGACAAAATGGGCAATGCGGGGAACCATCAGACAAAGAGATATAAAAAGCGTCACCAGGAGCTGCACAAGCAGCGTATTGCGGATCCAGATGGCAGCCATGCTCCATGTGTCGGCGCTGAGGAGGCCGACCTTGGGCGACAGGTAATTCGAGAAACGGCGAAGATGACGGATTGCGTTATTCCAGTCGGCTTCCCGCTTAATCCAGAACTGCTTCCGTTTGCAATTGGCGATAAGCCATGCGCCGATATATCCGCCGCCGGAAACGCTGGAAAGATAATCGAAGTGGCGGAGCAGATCCAGCTTGCGCAGAGCTTCAAGGACGCCGAGGTTGAAGGTAGCGCTGCGAATCCCCCCGCCCGAAAATGCCAGACCGCAAAGATCTTCGCTGTCTTCAGGCAGGAAGCGTTCGCGGCGGAGTTGCGCGATCCTGGACCGCTCCGTTCGGGAAACAGCATCCCACCGGACAAATGCATCCTGAGAATCGGCTGCGACGGGAGCCGCCTCATCCAGGGGAGTGCCCTGGATCCAGTTGCAGGCCCGCGCAAAAGCGCCTCGAAGGCGTCCATGGGCTAATTGCAGCGCCGCCTCAAGAGAATGTGTGCCGGGATGCTCTTTGCCGAATTGATAGTAAAGCTTGCCGAGCCTGACCTGTTCGTCCCGCCGGCTTCTATCGCGGACGCCAATCTCGGTCTTAATGAATCTACGGAGATTTTGATTGAGTTCGCTGGGATTTTCGGGAAATCCGGCGATGAGGCTTTCAATCCAGGGCTTGTCGATGTTGCGGACTTCACCCGATTGCCGGATCTCGGCTGAAAAAATGCGGCCGAGCCAGTAAACATCATAGACAGCAAAGCGGGCTTGCGTGGGGCCGTCGAGCTGCGCGTAAAATGCCGCTTTTCTGACAAACCAGGAGAGTCCTCCGTCGCGCAGACGGGCGAAACGCTTCTCGGCTTCCGAGCGCGAGGGAAGATAATCCGGCCACGGCCAATCTTCCCCTTCCAGCCATGCCCGAAAATAGGTTTGTTCGTCTGCATAGATGACGCGGTCGTCGAGCAGGCTGAGGAAATCTTCAGACGCTTTGCCGCTTTCGCGCAACTCTTGTTCGAGATCCAGGAATGCATCCAGATTCGCTGCAGCAGCAGGCAATGCCGGCGGCGCTTTGAGCGCCGGCAGCGGAAAATCTTTCAACTGAATCCGGGATAATAAAAAGCGGACGCCGAAGTAATCATAGTCGTCTATAAAGCTGGCGACGGCAGGGGAAGCGAGCAGAGATTGCCATTCCGGGCGTATTTGAGCCGTGGCTGTTTCAATGGTGATGGCCCCGACCTCAACAGCCAGCTCAAGCAGCGCAAGGAAGTCGAGGGCATTGTCGGTGCGATCGCGCAGTTGCGTCTCCGATCTGGTAAGTATGGGACCTTCCCAGTGAGGGCGGAGAAGACGACGGCGTTCCGCCTCCGAAAGCGGAGCCAGTTGTTTGAAAGCGCGGAGTGCCGCCTCGATATCAATGGCTTCGTAAAGACGGTTCAACACCTGTTTTTCATCCATGTCGAAGATTTCCCCTGTGAAATTATAATGACAATAATCTATGCAGAAGCCGGCTTCGAGTATATAACAGATCCCCTATTAAACGATAGCAGCAGGACAAACGAAGGCCATGAACTCAGCCATATCAAAGATCTCATTGTTCCCCTTTTTGCAGGGTTCAAAATAATGCAGCTGAAAAATTTGTCTGCGCGCAAGCTGCTGATTTTTACATGCATCGCCTTTGCAGCAGTGGCAATTTATCTGGGCTGGATTTTTTATTCACGATGGAGAAGCAATCAGGAATTGATCCAGCGATTGAGGGCGCCTGTCGCGGCGCGCGATCGCGCTATCGCTGAGGCCTATGGAGGCGGCATGAAGATTATGTCCTTCTATGCCGTGCCTCAAACGATCCGCCGGGGTGAAACCGCTCAGCTCTGCTATGGCGTAGTCAACGCGGAAAGTGTTCGCATTGAACCGCCGCCCGTTGAGGATATTTGGCCGTCGCGCTCGCGCTGTGTTTCCATCGCGCCTCAAAAAGATGCCGTCTACAGGTTTATTGCCAGGGACTCGAAGGGAAAGACCAAAACCGCCGATCTGACCGTAACCGTGCGTTAGGCAGAATGAGAATCAGATTGTTATATAGCATAGTGGGTCCGGCCTTCAGAGACTGCCTCAAAGCGTGGCAACCAGAATAAAAATCGGGGAGGCGATGACGCAATCTGCATAAGCAAAGATTTCCATGTGTAAGAGATATTTATGCCTGATCTTTTGCTTGCAGCAACATGTCGCGGCTGAAGCCGCGATCCACATAAGAGGAATGGAAATCTTTCGGGAGCGTCGGCGTCCTTTTCTTTTAGGGAGAATTCCGCTTTGTTCTGCTAATATGCCTCGGCACATTGAGGGAACCGTTGCCGGAGCTCCCGGCTTGAAGTCTGGCATTGCCGTATGAATAATCGACCTGCTGCTCTTTCAAATTCCTTTGAAAACAAGCCCCGCATCTTTTACGGATTCATCATCGCCGCTGCAGCCTTCTTCGTCCTGTTTGCCGCCTATGGCGTCCGATTTGCCTACGGCGTATTTTTCACGCCGATGGCAGGGGAATTGCACATGAACGCCGCAACCACATCTGCGGCCTATTCGATCTCCTTCTTTATGGAAGGCGTCTTTTCTCTGATATCCGGCGGATTGGCCGACAGGTACGGTCCGCGAATCGTCCTCTCTCTTTCCAGCATTCTTGTTGCTGCGGGTTATTGCCTGATGCCGCTTGTGCATTCTCCGTGGCAGCTGTATCTGTTTTACGGAATCATCCTGGGAATCGGGATGGGAGCCATGTTTGTGCCGCTGGTCTCCATGACGGCGCGGTGGTTCAATGCCCGCCGTAATCTGATGACCGGCATTGTTTCCAGCGGAGCGGGAGCCGGAATGATTGTAGTTCCTTCTTCCACGGCACATCTCATCGAAAGCTACGGCTGGAGATCCTCTTTCCTGATAATCGGCATTGTGGTGCCGGTAATCATTTTCATAGCAGCGCAGTTCATGCGGAGGGATCCGCAGTCGGCCGGAACTGTCCCTTACGGCACGGCCGGAAAGACACCGGCAAACGGATCGCCGGCGGAAGGACACAGCCTTCAAGCGGCGCTGCGAAGCTCCCAGTTCTGGGTCGTCTTTGTTATGGTCTTCTGGTTCAGCGTGATCTCGATGGCGTATAACGTCCATATTGTGCCCGATGCAATCAGTGCCGGAATGCCCCCGACCTCGGCGGCGCAAATCCTGGCTTTGACCGGAGCCTTGATGCTTGCAGGCAGAATTCTGCTGGGAACAATAGCAGATAGAACGGGGAACAAACCGATATTCCTGTTTTGTTTCATCCTGTCCACGATCGGATTTATTTTAATTTCCTTTGTACAAGCACACTGGGCTTTCTTTGCTCTGGCGGTGATGATCGGATTTTCGCAGGGAGGCGTCGGAAGCTCGCAATCGCCGTTGATCGCTTCGCTGTTCGGGCTCAGGTCGCATGGTTTGATCTTCGGTTTCCTGGGGCTCGGCAACACTTTTGGAGCCGCAGTGGGACCTCTGCTCACCGGATTCATGTACGATCTGACAGGCAGCTACAATCGGGCTTTATTAATGTGCGCCGCCGCCAGCCTGATCTCGCTTGCTTTGGCTTTCTTTATCAAGTCGGAGGAAGTGGAGTCCGGCATGAGCCTGGAAACACAACAAATCGAAGAGTAATCATTTATTACCGTCCCTCGATTGTGATTGCAGAGGTGCGAACATCCGGATGTGTGCGGCATGAAATATTATCATTGGGCATCGGAACCGGTACGGCTGCGCAGGATGAGCTATCTGCAAAGCGGGCATCCGAAGCCGAATGGTCTCTGGTTTGACGTAGACGAGGATTGGAGGCGATGGTGCGAGGCCATGCAGTTCCGCCTTGAAAACCTGCGCTATCGGCACACGGTGACCATTCTCGACACTTCGCGCATACTTTACCTTCGAACAGCCAGGGAGATCGACGTGTTTACGCGGAGGTACGGGCGAGATCTTTCCGGCGGCATCCGGCTCCTGCAGAGCGCCAAAGAGCTCGACGCATTTGCACGCCGGTATGGACGAAATCTCTTCAGCGAGATCCGATCACAATTTTCCAGCTACATTATGTGGGGAGAGGTTGCAGAAAAGCACAGCGGCATCATCATTGTTCCGTATACACATTCAAGGCGCGATACCTACCTCTGGTATTACGGCTGGAACTGCGCCGGCGGATGCATCTGGGACACCGGCACAATCCGCTTGGGCCGGCCTTGCTTTCAAGGTTTGCCCCGGCCGATGTAGTGAGTCATGATCAGGTCGTAATAGTCCTTGTATCGGCCTGCGTCAAAGTCCTTCAGAAATACCGAAATCTTTTGCAGCATGGTGCAAAACGTGTAGCCCGGCAGCCGTTCCGGATGGCCGTAATAGGAGAATGTGGAGCGGATCATCAGGCTCCGGTCGTCGGCCGGCAGTTTCTTGACATTTTTTGCGAATTCGGAGAATTGCTCGTAAGAGCCCCAGTCGAGCAGAACAATTTCCACATTGGAGACATAAAAGACCGAAACGGTCAATCCGCGCTTCCGGAGATAGGCTCCCACGGACGCCAGAGCTTTCTTTCCCGAGAAATCGCCCACAACAGGAATGATGAGATTTTTGCGCTGCATTTCCCGCACGAAATTATAATCATTCGTGCCGGCGAGAAAATTGCCCTGCTTCCCTTTCAGGTCCTTCATGGAGAGAATCTGCATGAGATCCGGCATGCCGCCAAAACCTCGGCCTCCTCCACGCCCCCTGCGCATGCCCGGCGTCATTCCAATCTGAAAGCCCCAGTCGCGAAAACTCCGATACACAAATTCCAGGCTTTCCTGATCTTCCGCCGATAAAGGAAAATGAAATTCTTCCTGAATGGATTTGCGGATCGCAGCAAGGTTTTTTGCATAAGCTTTATCGTCGGCGCGAATATCGGATACAAGCGACAGCATCTCATCCAATGAAACATCGGCTGACGGGATCTTGTCTGCCGGCAGCGGCCTGCTCAGGAGATATGACAGGAACTGTGCGCGGGTAGGGGAGAGATGAAAGATAGCTTTGTACATCAAATGCTGAATCATCGCCTGACGCCGAATGTCCACAATGAAAGCGATCTGAGGACGGATTTTGGCGATATAAGTGAAGTTCTGTTCCGGCCCGACGCCGATGTATGCGCCGCCGCCTGCGCCAAGCTCCTTTAACTTATCCAGGATGGTCAGATAGGAATCTTCACTGGAAATGAAATTGTCCGAGAAGAAATAGCCGCCATCTTCGGAGAGCTCCCGGATCAGACGGGCGAATTCATCGGAGGGCAGTCCGGGCAATTCAGCAGAAACCGCCTGACTAATGGAAGCGATGATCAGGAAAACAGCAAGGATCCAGGGGAACAGGCCAATTTTTCTTAAGCTCATTTTCATCCCCCCGTAATTTGATCAGTTGCTGAAGTCAATCTACTGGAAATTCCCGCCGGAATCCACTGTTGATTCAATTCGGAGTGCTGGGGATGGAGTTATTTCCGTTTTCTCAATGCCGAGGGGAGGGAGGACCATTTGCGGGAGGAGGGAAGGCGGTGAGGGGTTACAGATTCGCTTACGTAACGCACATCCTCCACAGAATAGAACGCATTGGGATTGTATTTTTTTATTGTATTTACGATGGGCTCAATATCACTGCGTTCCGCGACGGTAAAGACAACCTTCACCGGGCCTGTCGCCCCTTCAGCGTTAAGCACGGTCACACCATATCCTGATGACCGGAGGAATGCGACGAGTTCATCGGCCTCACCGCGTATGATCGCGCGGATTATGACTCTGCCGATTGAGATCCTGTTCTCAATGATGATGCCCACGATATTGCCCGCGGCAAAACCCGCGGCATACGCAATGAAACAGAGGGGATTGTTTATCCTCTGAAATATCTGGCGTATGACCAGGAGCCAGATCAGGACTCCGAAGAAACCGCTGATAGCCGCATAATATCTCAGATTCCTGTTGATGAAGATAATGCGCAGCGTATCCAGGCTCACATCCGTTATGCGGGCGAAGAAAATCAGCAATGGCAGGATAGCCCATGCATATAGATTTGAGTCAAAGAATTCCGGCAAGTTCACGAGTTTGTCCGCCTTAATAGGAGAAAGACGAATACTAATACCGATTCACGGCAATAACCAGACCGGAACAGCCTTTAGAATATCATCCGGAGGCAGCAGCCTCCCCGGCAACATGCCGAAAATTGTGATCACACCTGTTCCCGGCCGCCTACCATGTGTACCACAAACGCGGGTCCATGATAAGATGAGTCCCTATTAACGTGAGGAGCGGTGCAATCCTAATTAAAACAGGGAGATGAAACATGGTGGAATTCAAATATCAGGATCCATTCCCTCTGTCTGACGATGATACAACCTATCGACTGCTGACCAGGGATTACGTCAGTGTTGCCCGGTTCGAAGGCGAAGAGATACTCAGGATCGATCCTGAAGCACTGACATTTTTGGCAAACCAGGCGCTGCGGGATGTCTCTTTCCTTCTGCGGCCCAGACACAACGAACAGGTAGCCGGGATTCTGACGGATCCTGAGGCATCCAATAATGACCGCGGCGTTGCCATTGCCATGTTGCGCAACGCGGAGGTTTCCGCCAAATTTGAGCTGCCCTTCTGCCAGGATACGGGCACCGCAACCATCATAGGCAAAAAGGGGCAGAAAGTCTGGACGGGCTGCAAGGATGAAGAACTTCTCTCCAAAGGCGTTTTCAAAACATACACCGAAGAGAATCTGCGCTATTCCCAGACTATCCCGCTGGACATGTATAAGGAGATTAATTCCGGCTGCAATCTTCCCGCTCAAATCGATCTCTATGCGACCGAAGGGAGTGAATATACGTTCCTGTTCATTGCCAAGGGCGGCGGCAGCGCGAACAAGACTTTTCTGTTCCAGGAGACAAAAGCGCTGCTGAATCCCGAGAGTCTGGAAAAGTTTCTGATAGCCAGGATGAAAACGCTCGGCACGGCGGCTTGTCCTCCCTATCACCTGGCTTTCGTAATCGGCGGCACCAGCGCTGAAAGCACACTTAAGACCGTCAAGCTCGCGTCGGCCGGTTATCTGGATCATCTGCCGACGGTCGGCAATCCGGGCGGCCAGGCTTTCCGCGACCTGGAGATGGAAGCCAGAATGCTCAAGGCGGCCCAGGCGTCCGGTATCGGCGCACAGTTCGGCGGCAGGTATTTTGCCCATGACGTCCGCGTAATTCGACTGCCGAGGCATGGGGCCTCCTGTCCGGTCGGAATGGGAGTGTCCTGCTCAGCCGACCGCAACATTAAGGCGAAAATCAACAAAGACGGTATCTGGCTCGAGCAGATGGATACCAATCCGGGCCGCTTGATTCCCGAAAGATACCGGGGCAAGCACACCCACGGCGTTGTTAAAATCAATCTGAACCAGCCGATGAAACAGATACTGGCCGAATTGAGCAAGTATCCGGTCGCCACTCAGCTGTCCTTGAACGGCACGATTATCGTCGGCCGTGATATCGCGCACGCGAAGTTCAAGGAGCTTCTCGATGCCGGCAAGCCGTTGCCGGACTATCTGAAGGACCATCCGATTTATTATGCCGGACCGGCCAAGACACCTCCGGGCAAACCTTCCGGTTCCTTCGGACCAACAACGGCCGGCCGCATGGATTCGTACGTCGATCTGCTGCAGCAGAACGGCGGTTCATTGATCATGATCGCCAAAGGGAACCGGTCGAAACAGGTAACCGATGCCTGCAGGAAATACGGCGGTTTCTATCTCGGCTCCATCGGCGGCCCGGCCGCAGTGCTGGCCGAAGAAAATATCAAGAAGGTGGAATGTATTGATTATCCCGAGCTGGGAATGGAAGCTGTCTGGAGAATCGAAGTCGAAGATTTTCCGGCTTTCATTCTGGTGGACGACAAAGGCAACGATTTCTATAGCAGCCTGCTTTAAGCCGTTTTTCTTGGGATGATTTGTCGCCAACTGGCTGCAAAAATTTAGACCGCGGATTCTCACCGATCTTCACGGATCTGAATACCCATTATCCGGAAGGGATTGTGTCATCTAAAAGTTCCTGGAAATTCTCCGGCACATTCTGGATCGCAAACGGCGTTGAGCTGCTGGAGCGGGCGTCGTTCTATGCGGTCTTTATCACCTTCACGCTTTATCTGTCCAACATCGTGGGCTTCAATGACATTCAGGCTGCCTGGCTGGGCGGATTTTATGCGGCCGGGGTATATTTCCTGCCTCCATTCGCCGGAGCATATGCCGATAAAATGGGTTTTCGACGGGCAATGCTGCTTGCTTTCGCTCTTCTGTCTATCGGTTTCTTCTCTCTCGGAGCGATGCCGTATAAACCTGCCGTGGTTCCGGCGATCGTGCTGCTCATCATCGGCGGCTCATTTATCAAGAGCCTTATTACGGGTACCGTTGCGAAAACATCCACCTCTGCGCAGCGGGCCCGCGCATACTCCATCTTTTACGGCATGGTCAACGTCGGATCGTTTTCCGGCAAATCCATTGCCTATCCGCTGCGCCTGAATCTCGGGCTGGAATCCATCAATTATTTTTCCGCGATTCTGTGCTTCATTGCGGTGGTTGTAGTCTTTTTCCTCTACAGAGACATCAGTGCCGATGGAGAGGGCAAGAGTCTGAAAGAGGTGTGGGCCGGATTGATCAAGGTAATCAGCAAACCGAGACTCGTCACGCTCATTCTCATCATATCGGGATTCTGGATGATCCAGCATCAGATGTATGCAACCATGCCCAAATATGTCATCCGCCTTGTGGGCAGAGAAGCATCACCGGAATGGATTGCGAATGTGAATCCGGCAGTTGTCGTCCTGTTTGTGGTGATTATCACGCAGATTATGAAAAAAGCCGAGGCGATCACCGCCATGAACATCGGCATGCTCCTCATGCCCATTTCTGCTCTCTGTATGGCTTCGAGCCCGCTGCTGGCGTCGACTTTCGGCTCGCCCGTACAGCTGCCTCTGGGTATTTCGGCACATCCCATTACGGTTATGCTTATTGTCGGAATTATTCTTCAGGGGCTGGCAGAATGTTTTATATCGCCCCGTTATCTCGAGTTTTTCTCGAAGCAGGCCCCGAAGGGGGAAGAAGGACTGTACCTGGGATTCGGGCATCTGCATTCCTTTGTCGCCAACATCCTCGGGTTCGGCCTTTCCGGATATCTGCTGACAAAGTACTGTCCCGATCCCAGGACATTGTCTCCCGGCGATATGAATACGGCTTATGCCCACGCCAATTATATCTGGTACTACTTTGCCGTCATCGGGCTCGTATCCGCTGCGGCCTTGTTCATCTACGCCAAAGTGACGAAGATGGCGGATGCGAAGAAAGAATAAAGCGCTTCTGTCGGGGACACTGGTGACCGTCCCCGCTACAGACTACCTTCGAGGCCGATCTCCCGGGCTGCCGTTCGCATGCCAAGGATGGTATCTGTAATGAGCTGAGTAAGATCCACGCCCAGAAGCGCGGCCCCTTTCTCAATCACCTCGCGATTTACGCCCGCGGCGAATCTTTTATCCTTCCATTTCTTTTTTACGGAGCCGGCTTCCATGTCCAGGACGCTTTTTGACGGTCTTACCAGAGCCGAGGTAGTCACCAGGCCGGTCAGTTCGTCAACGGCGAACAAGGTCTTTTCCAGAATGCTCAGCGGCTCCACATCCGAGCAAATTCCCCAGCCGTGACTCACGACTGCGCGGATATACTCTTCCGGCCAGCCGGCTTCACGAAGCATTTCCGGAGTCCTGCGGCAATGCTCTTCCGGGAATTGCTCGTAATCCAGATCATGGACAAGGCCAATGACGCCCCACTTTTCTTCGTCCTCGCCATGTTTGCGAGCCATGTGCCGCATGACCGCCTCGACCGCAAGCGCATGCTTGAGAAGGCTTTCATTCGAATTGTATTTGCAGAGCAGCTCGAATGCTTCCTGCCGTGTCGGTATATGTGTTTCCATAAAAAGGAGTGCCTCCAAATTAGGGGGACACTGGTGACTGTCCCCGGATTATATTATAGTAGCGTTTAGGATATGGTTGATAATGCGAACGATCCTGATGGCAAGCCGGATGAGGAGCAGCGTCCGCTTTTCGCTCATCCTCCCTGGATGGTCGGGATAGTACTCGTCCTCGCAATATTGGCTATCCTTGCCGGTCTGTCCGATCCTATCTGGTTTCTCCTTGGGCTGCCATGTATTTTTGTACTTGCGCTCTTCATATACGTGCGGATCGCGACATGGCTTCGCAGAGGCAGCTAACCCAATGTTCGAATCTATCACCCTGAATGGCCGGACTATCGCGCCGGCCCTTTTTCTCGCGCCCATGGCAGGAATCACCAACTCTGCATTCAGGCGGCTGCTGTCGGATTATGGAGGGTACGGTGCACTTACGACAGAAATGCTTTCAGCATCGGCCTTCCTTCATGAGAACACGGCTCAATCCGCGTTCTCCAGACGGCGGGATTGTGAAGGACCGGTTATCTATCAGCTGCGCACCTCCGGCGAAGAGGATCTCGAGGCTGCTTTTGCCAAACTGGAGGGACAGCATCCCGCAGCCATTGATCTGAACCTGGGCTGTCCGGCGCCGGAAATTCAGAAGCTTGCCTCCGGCGCCGCGTTATTCAGGGATTTCCAGCGTCTGGAACAGGTGTTGAAACGGATCCGGACCTTCTATCGGGGCACTCTCACGGTAAAGTGCCGGCTGGGAGATGATCCGGAACGATGGAGAGAACCCTTCCTCGAGCGGTTGAGACTTTTCGAAGATTCCGATGTTCACGCCATCACCGTGCATCCGCGTTTTTCCGGAGAGAAGCTGAAGCGGCGCGCGCGTTGGCAGGAATTCCCCTGGATTGCCTCCCGGACAAAGATACCCATCATCGGCAACGGGGATATCCGTTCTTTGCGCAACATCGAGGATAATCCGGACTATTTCAGTCCGCTGGCCGGTCTCATGCTGGGCCGCATCGTTGCTCAGAAGCCGTGGATTTTCCCCGAATTTGCAGGCTATGCGCCGCCGGAAATCAATCACGCGGAAGTCTGGGAGCGGTTATATCATTACACCCTGGAAGATCTTCCTCCGGAGCGCGCCATTGGCCGCATGAAAGAGTTTACGGCCTACTTCTCCAAAAACTTCTTCTTCGGTCATGAATTGTTCAGAAAATGCCAGAGTGCGCGCAATATTTCGGAAATGCGAGAGTCGGCGATGCGTTTCTTCGAATCCAAACCGGTATTGGCGAAAGCGGGCCACGAATTCCACTAATAACATTTCGTGGAATTCGCGGCTAAGTCTTGCCATCAAGACTCTCAGACATTTTGGCGACGCTGCCGTCGTGGTCAAAATAGCCGAAGCCGAAGGCCAGACCGCCTTTCACATAATTGGGGACCGCAGCCCTCTGCAGGGGGCATGTCAGAAGCTCCGAATTTATGCTTTAATAACAAGCGTTTTTGCCAGGAGGTTATTCTGTCAACAACAGCTGCAGCTAATCGAAATAGGCAACAAAGCTGAGAGATGAGAGCGCGCGGCCTCTTTGAGTCTTTGAAAATTTGGGTGCGGGCCCCGGGCCGCGCCGGGACTATCAGGCTTTTTTTATGGAGTCAACGTGATCATTGATGCTCATACACACATTTTTCCGGAATGGGTTGCTGAGAAGGCGATATCCACAGTTATTGCCAATATGAAAGGCAGGCTGAAAGCCTTTACCGACGGAACGCTTGGCGGTCTGCTGGCTTCAATGGATAACGCAGGCGTCGACCTTTCAATTATCCTGCCTGTGGCCACAACTCCCGGCCAGGGCGATGGTATTCTTCAATGGATCAAAGCTTCCCCGTCCTCTCCCCGGATTATTTATTTCGGCTCTGTACATCCCGAAGATCCCGGCTATCGCGATCAGATCCGGGGGATGGCTGAGTTCGGGTTGCAGGGTTTGAAATTCCATCCGGCCTATCAGAACTTCCCCGTGAATTCGAAGGAAGCGTGCGCTGTCTATGAAGAAGCCTTGAAATATGACATGGTGATGTATTTCCACGCCGGCTACGATCCAAGCATGCCGGGATGCGACTATGCCTCCGTCAAAAGGTATGCGGTTCTGGCAAAGGATTTCCATGGATCAAAGATGGTATTAGCCCATGGCGGAGGCTATCGAGAGTGGAACAGGGTGCTGGATCTTCTGGGAAACAAGGGCTGCTATTTTGACGTTGCTTTCGTGCTGGGAAGCATGAGACGTGACAAGGAGGCATTAGAGCTCTACAGGCAAAATGAGGACTATTTTATTTTCGGTACCGACAGCCCGTGGCGTGATCAGAAAAGGTATGTTGAGCTGATCCGTGATTCGGATACACTGACTCCCGAACAGAAAGAGAAGCTGCTCTATAAAAATGTGCAGAAATTAGTCAAATTCTAGACGGCGAATCTTTCCTTGACGGTATCGGACATAGACTTCGTCCTTGTCCTCGACCCTTTTTCCATGTTTCTCAGTTCAGGTCGAGGTCCAGCATTCATAAACACGCGCGAGTCGTTAACGGCTGCTGGTTTTTGTCACATCTCTCGCTGCACTGGATAAGCCGTCTTCCCAGCTGCTCCAGCCGGAGTTCATTCCGTAGGGCGGGGCGACCATCTGGGCTTCAATCCGGCGAATCTTACCCTTTTCGATTTTAAACAACTCTGCGAGTTCCCAACCGTTGGGCTCGATCGGGCCGGCCGTGATCGTCCGTCCATCCGGCGTCTGGAAAGTCCTGTCCTTGCCTAGTGCGTGGTCGAAAAATGCAAACGCAAAAACGATTCCCCGCTCCTGATCGACTGCGACGAACCGGCGGTCGCGAATGCGCCACACGAAGTGAATCAGGCCGGATTCAAACTGCTCCTTGCAGCTCCAGGCTGCCGAATACATCGTTGCGGTCTTGGGATCCGGCCGCTTTTCTCCCGGACGCAATGGAGCGTTGGTGGTCTGCATTCCGCCCTCGAGCCGTTCGCAGTCGTCGGTGAAAGGATACTCTCCCTTGCCGTCATTCTTTTCCAGGCCGGAGAAATACATATTGGCGACCCGGATGAGGTCTTCGCGCGACATTCGTTCGGCAGGAGGAATTGTCTCCAGATATACCGGATGAGGCGCGCCCATTTTTTCATAGATATCCGCCGGATTCGGGAATCGTGGAGCCGCCGCAGTGCCGCCGGGAGGTCCCGCCGGCGTTTGGGGGCGGACAACCAGCGATTCGATTTCCGTGATCCGGCGGTTTTCAACCTTTAGCCGAAGGGCAATCACGGCCGGTTTCCCTTCCGGAGTATATCCTTCCTCGCGAATGGTCGCGAAACAGGCTACCTGTCCGGCCTCCGGATCGGTTACAAACAGCCGGTACTTTCCTTTCCCTGTCATAATTTTCCAATGAGCGTCGGGAAGAACCAGCCTCTGCCCGTTTTCGGTAAACTTCACATCCTGGGCAAGCGGCAACAATTTGGGATCCTGCGCGATCGCCGCATCGAGATACTGCTCGACGAATCCTTCCAGACAGGCTCGATCGCAGGGCTGGGCACTGGCTTGTTGTGAACTTATCTGTGGAGATTCGGTTTTTGAAGAACAACCTCCCACGATCATGGACAGAGACAGACACACCGCAATAAGCATTAAAGACTTCCGCATCGTACACCCACCTTTCTTACAACGATTTTTGAACTCTAAGGCTTGAAGACTCGAAGGCTCTAAGGTGCCTTCGGTTTTTTCTTGCCGATCCGGGCATAGAACTCTTCCGGGATATCAGCAGGGTTTTTATAAAAGACGAATTGACACGATCCGTTATGGATCGGCTCGGCCACGATATGGCATGCCCCGAAGTCTCCGGTGGCCTCGATCTGAAGCATCTCCATCACCGGGCAGTGAACGCAGTAAATGGGGAAATCTTTCATACCCCAGGTGATGGGATGAGGATCTTTGATTCTGGCCAGCCCGACCTCGGGTTCATAGGCGCCCCGCTGAATGATCCTTTCGCCGGAACCGCATGGCTGCATTGTAAGACTGATCTTCTCATCATCTTCAACTATGGTAATGGGCTGTAAATGTCCTCTTAAGCCGCTTGCAAGATGCTCTACCAGGGATCGGATATCCGTCTGCTCTATTGGCGTGAAAACTGTTTTGGCTTCAATGGTGTGAGCTTCCCTCTCCGCCTCCTCCAGAGCATCAATCCCCAGTTTTTTATAGATGTAAGTCTGCAGGCCGGAAACCCAGATCCCGTAGCCGTCATGCAGATAGTTGAATTCGCGATACATCCTCCCGGCCAGTTCTTTTGCCTTGTTCTTATCTCCGGAGTCAATCGCTTCAAAGAGGAGGTCGATCGTCCGAGTCCCCATTTCCTTGAGTTCCTGTTCGGTGAATATTCTATTTCGGCTCATGATTGCCCGAGACTCCTTTCCGCGCGTTTTGCCCCTACAGTACTCTGAGAGACTTTATCCTGTCAAATGGACCGTCCATGGAAAACATTTGCCTTAAGGCAAGCGAAGAGTGCTAGAATCGCCCGATCGGCAACGGAAGCATCTCGCAATTTTGTGTTCCGAATGTCTGCTGTGGATGCAAGCAAGCATCCTGTCTTTCCATCAAGGAGGTCGCGAAAATGACTACGTGGCATGGTTATTTAATGCAAGAAGGTGAGCCGCCGAGTTGGCCCTACCCTGTCCGGTTTGGACAGGAGCAGGAAATTGATACCGATATCCTCGTGATCGGAGGAGGTATAGCCGGTTGCTGGGCGGCCATCAGTGCTGCCAGACAAGGGCTGAAGGTAGTGCTGGTGGAAAAGGGCAATACTGTTCGAAGCGGCTCCGGCGGTCCGGGATGTGATCACTGGTGCGATGCTCCAGCTAATCCTTTATCCCGAGTGTCGCCGGACGACTGGGCTAAACACATGGCCGCCCGTCCTTACAGCAACGGCATAGGTATTCAGATACAGTGCCGGGAGAACTTTGATACTCTGCTCGAACTGGAGCAGATGGGCGGCAAGATCAGGGATACGGAAAATGAGTTTGCAGGGGCGGAAGGGCGTGACGACAAGACAAAGTTCATGATTTCGCCGCGCTATGGCACGATACACAGCTATTTCCCTGATCCCAAAATGGGCGAGCCGAATTTCAATCCGCCTGAAAAGCGGAACAATGTCGTCATCCGAGTCTGGGGGAGCACCTTTAAACCTGTGCTGAAAAAGGAGTGCGAACGCCTCGGAGTCAAGATCTTCGACCGTGTGATGGGAACCAGCCTGTTGACTGAGAACGGGATACAGGGTGCCCGCGTCATTGGTGCTACCGGAGTTGACAACCGCACGGGCGAATTCATGATCTTCAAATCCAAGGCCACCATCCTTTCCACTGCAGGTGGCGGTTCACTGTGGCTGATGAACATGGAGCTGGGCGGCTATTCCAATATGCATTCGCGCACCATGTCAGGCGACGGCACCATCATGGCATGGAAAGCAGGCGCTGAGCTGACCAAGATGGAAGGCACAGGCATGATCGGGATTGCGACCGGTTTGAAGCATAAGTGGTATAGCGGCGCGGGTGATGCCAGCTACGAGAATGTTCCCATCGTGGATGCCAAGGGACGGAGATTGCCATACCCCATACAAGGTTGGGTCGATGCGGGGGCCATGGTTCCGTCGCCTGAGATTGAGGCAAAAATCCGGGAAGGAATCATGAAGGGCGAATATGAGCTGCCTTTCTACGGCGACTTCCCCTCCATGCCGGACGTTGAAAGAAGGGCTACATGGAATCTGATGCTGGGAGAAGAATCCACAACCAAGATCATTATAAAAACCTTCAATCAGGCCGGCTTTGATATAAGCCGCGATTTGCTTCAGAGCTATAAGTTCATCGAAGGGCAGAGCCTGCCTCAGTGGCGGGACGTGGGCTACGGTGGAGGCATTCTGGTGGACTGGAACCTGAAGACCTCTCTGGACGGACTGTATGCCGCCGGGACTCAGATGTTCGCTCCCGAGGACCACAGCCACGCAGCCGCAACAGGCAGATATGCCGGCCGAAAAGCCGCAGCCTATGCGCGTGAAGTTGGTCCATCCAGGATATCCCGGGATCAGATCGAAAAAGAAAAAGCCAGAGTCTACGCTCCGATCCAACGCAAAAGCGGTATCGATTGGAAGGAGCTGCATTCCGGCCTCGCTAAAGTCATGCAGTACTACGTCAGCGAATATAAGACCGAGCGTCTTCTCCAAATCGGTCTGGGAGCTCTGGAAAAGATCGAAGGGGAATCAGTCCCCAGGCTTTACGCGCTCGATCCACATAAGCTGATGCGCAGCCTCGAAGACCTGAGCATGCTGGAATACGCAAAGATCATCATTCAAGCGTCTTTAGCTCGAAAGGCCAGCAGCATGCCCCTGATGTTCCAGCGAATAGACTATCCGGCAATTGATCCGCCGGAATGGAACAAGTTCCTGACAATCAAGCTGGAAAACGACAAGGCAAAAATCGGAGAACGCCCCCAGGAATTTTGGGGCGATATGAAAAAACAGTACGAAGCCCATAACAAGGACTACACGGGTGCCTACAAAGGGAAATGACAGATCTGGACGGATTGTGTGCTTCCGTTATTTATGAAAAAGTTTAGGAGGGTAACGTGTCTCAGGAAAAAGTATTTGCTATTCCCAATGTTTCTACACCGAATGAGCCGGTAATATTCAATCCGGAGATCTGCAATGGGTGCAATATTTGTGTAGAAGTGTGCCAGATAGATGTATTTATACCCAATCCGCAGAAAGGTAAACCGCCGATAATTTTGCACCCTGAAGAATGCTGGTATGGCGGCTGTTGCGTAAACGAATGTCCCCGTCCCGGCGCTATCCAATTCAACTTCCCACTTGCTTTGAAGGGATATTGGAAGGACAAGAAGACCGGAGAAATTCACCGCCTATAAGCTAGGAGCGACACTGCTATTCTTCGAATCTTGGAGTCTTTGAGTTGAACTCTAAGACTCAAAGACTCTAAGACTCGAAGGCTAGATTTTTCCGAGGGCTTTTAGCACTCTTTCCGGTGTGGTGGGATAATCGAGAACCCACTTTCCGGTTGCGTTGTATATGGCCGATACCGTAATTCCCGACATGCTTGCACCGATATTCTCACCTATTCCGTAGGCTCCGTAGGCTGCATAGCCCAGATGGCTCTCGTTAATGAGGCATTGGACGTCCGGATAGTCGTTCATCGTTCCTATGTGATATCCGATGAGATCGTAGTTAAGCGCCACGCCGGTGCGCGGGCAGAAGATGTGTTCTTCGGTGCCGCTGCGTCCCAAACCCATCACCGCTCCGCCGTATTGCTGCGCATAGGCTCCTTCAGGATTGAAGAGGTGCCCGACGTCGTTGACGCAGACGATGTTGGTCACATCGACCATGCCCGTTTCCGTATCCACCTCAACCTCAATGAAGTGGGCCTGCCTTGCCATCGCATACGATTGAGGGTCCGGTGTCCCGTCGGATTCATATCCATGAACGGTGCCGGGTACAGCAGGATGGAAGATTGCAGGATCCCGTGTCCACCATGCATCCGCCACCTCTCTCACTGTCTTCCGATTGCCTGGGTTCGCTTTCTCGAAAACCATGCTGTCTCTAATATCCAGATCTTCGGGCTTCTTATTGGGGAAGAGGGGAGTCTGTGCGGAGCCGGCAAACAAAGCCGGTCTCGGCCTTACGGCGTATTCGAGAATTTTCTGCTTTAATTCTCTGGCGGCAGGTACCAGCTGGGTATTGATGTAGCATGTTCCAAAGGAACCTCCCGGTTGCCAGAGGTGATAATTCGTATTGTCGGAACGGCGCTCCAATATGACAGTGTCTTCGTACTTGAGCCCGGCTTCCGAAGCTACCGCAAGACGCGCGCCCGACTCCGTATCGACTCCCATATCGCTGCGAGCTCCAATAATCGCGGCTTTACCTTCGCGCAGCGTCACGCATGCGAAGGAGGCACCGGGAGTGGGCGCGTGCCAGTGCCATTCATTCACGTGGATGAAACCGAGGCCGTGCATTCTTCCGTTCGGGAGCTTTTTGGTTCCCGGTGGATGCCATTTCTCATCCCATTTTATCGCTTTTTTGCCTTTGTCGATTACTTCCTTGAGGCTCCATCTTTGGGGGAATCCATTGTCCTTCTGGTACCGCGTGACCCATTCCCAATCGTGTCCGGCGCAGCCGTCGTTTTTCAGGGCGACTTCCGTCGGGTCCAAACCCATTTCCGCAGCAATACGGGCAAACATAACGTTATGTGGGACGCAAGTATGGGCTCCATGCCGGAAACACATATTATGCCCTGTATTGACCAGAGCCCATTCCTGCGTGCCCAGGATGTTGGGAATTTTGGTGCTGACACGCGTTTTATCAATCGCGGGATTTCTTATCCCGAGCATGTGCCAGTGCGTCGCCGTAATGGTACCGTCCTTCTTTGCCCCGACTTTGCATCTGAAAGTCCCGCAATCGTCGCCGCCGCAGTAATAACCGCTCTCGTCCCACAGCAGTTTCACCGGTTTCCCCGCAGCTCTCTTTGCCAGAATCGCGGCGAGCCGGATAAAGGCGTAGGAGTAGGAAAGCCATGAGAAGCCGCCGTACCACGAACCCTGGTAGGGCATCGTCACGGTAATCTTGGTCCATTCGGCGAGAGGCGCCCGGTGCTTTTCACGCACGGTGTTCGGAGTTGTGACCGTTGCCTGAGGAAGATCCTGATGGTGCACCCAGAGGTCCAGAAAATCACCTCTCCACTGGGCAACGCAGACGATCGGCTCAACTCCCGCAGGTGTATTGCGGGCTCGCGTGATCGTGTATTCGACCACTTTGTCGGATCCCGCAAAGCCCTTTTCAACATTGCCGAATTCTGCCCGATCGGTCAGAACCGTATTGGGCTCCCGGGCCTTCGGATTCATGAATTTCACTTCAGGCATGATCTTCGGAGCATCCGGCTTGAGCGCTTCTTCCATATCCAGGATGAACGGCCGCTCCTCCCATTTAATTTTAAGGAGCCGCAGCGCCCGGTCGCATATCTCTTCCGAGTCGGCCACGATCACCACACCCATGGGATGCTGGTAGAACTCGGAGGTTCGAGGCAGAGTCAGGAGGTTGTAATTCCGAGACACCTCGAAGCCCGGCAGGGTTTCGTTGTCAAATTCAATATCCGGGTCATCGTACCTGAGAATATCCCTGACGCCCATGAGCGCCTCAGCGTCACGGGCATCGATGCTTTCGATTCTTGCGTGTGCATAGGGCGAGAGCAGGATTTTGGCATAAAGCATGCCGGGAATATCTATATCGCGCGTAAACACCGCCTGACCGCTGACCCTTTCAAACGCATCCTGCCGGGTCATCGTCCGGCTCAGGCCCGAACTGTTTTCCGGTGCCTTCCAAGTCCATGGTCTATATTCCACTGTCGGCGGCCTCCATCTATGATTCTGCGGGCTTCTGCACTTTAAGCAGAATTGTACATCTGAGAGAGCTGATTACAGGATGGAAAATTCCGATATTCTGAATGGAGAGCGCAAAGGGAGAGAACCGTTTATCTGAATCACAGCCATGAGCACCGCTCAAGGCGATCACGGCAAGGCAGGACAATTCACGACAGGCTTCCGCGGCAATTTTGATTAAATGATAATCTGTAAATTAATGGACTCGACCTGTAGAAGCCGATATGTAGGAAGGGCGGTCGAGATATGCGTGCTGGGGGATGGGTAAGGGTGCAGCCCTCAGACGCGCTCGGCATCTCGGGCCGCCCCACACTACCTGCACTAATAATCCGCCAAGATCAAAGCACAGGAGCAGCCGCTCCCCGTTCCCTCACCGATTTTTGCCGAGGAGCGGCTTTAGCCCGGTGATTCAGAAGCCCAAAAGGAACAGGGTTGTTCCAAGCGCATGCATATACGGGAACAGACTGAAATTCCAGGCTATTCTCGATTATGCGCTTAAACCATTAAGCGAACAAGTAGCCCGGGCAATATATATGACTCTCCCTACAAAGACCGGCCGGATATGCAGCCTGACAGATTAACAAAATTGCCCAAAGCCATTCATTACCCGATATCACCCGGAATCATCCGGGCGTACAGGCTCATGCAGAGCGGAGTAATTCTCCTCTCCAGCACTCCGGCTAGCTCCTTATTTAAGCAATAACCATTCCCGATGCGCCGATGCGCCGAAAGCCTTTTCTCGCGCTATCGTATTCATCTGATTTAAAATAAATTAGAGGATTTGAAAAATTGATCAAGGTCGCCGCTCGTATGTCGCTGGTGTTATGTAATTGTAAAAGAGTTTGACGCATCTAATCGTAATTCGTCTGCATCTTACGTTAAATACAAGAATTAGCAGGATTTATAAAACATCTATGGATGAGTCCCACACTGTAAAGAATTCCGACGCACTCGATATAAGAATGTCCGGCCGCCTATATTGAAGACAAGCTATACTCACAAAGAACAATGCCATAGATTTCATATGACGTCGGGCTAACCTGCCTCTGAGAGATGCAAAGGAGAGCCGGCTGAAAGGAGAAAATGGAAAATGATCGCACGGATTTGGCATGGATGGACAACGCCCGGCAATGCGGACAAATATGAAGAGCTGCTCAAAAAGGAAATATTTGTCGGCATTCAGAATAGAAACATTCCCGGCTTTGACAAGATCCGGCTGTTGCGACGCAAAGCCGGCGATGAGGTGGAATTTATCACCATCATGTTCTTTGAATCGCTGGATGCAGTGAGGGAATTTGCAGGAGAAAACTATGAAGCTGCCGTAGTGCCTGCTAACGCCAGGCAAATTCTCTCTCGATTTGACGAACGATCACAGCATTATGAGATCCGGGTGTGACATAGGCGGTTTGGAATAGCTTTACCGAAGCCTCGGGTGGCCTTTCCAATCGTTCTCTCCGTCATACTCATACTCTCGATAAGCATCCACCGGAATCATCTTCAACTTTCTAAGAAAAGGCTCAATCAGCCGGCCTTGACTATCCCGTCTCTGCGGCTCCAGCTCATATCGGACATTCTGTGCACGCACGCAGCGGCCGAGCGCATCTTTTTCCAGAACAAGCAGTCCTTCTGCATTGAATTCGGTTTTCCCATCCGGCTGCAATCGTGTCCAACCGGCCGGCGTGCCATCGGGAGCATAGCGATACACATCGCGCCAATCCTTGGAGGAGGTAATTCGAAAATCAACGTAGTTTTCTCGCCATTCGTCAGCCACGATGCCGGGGAAGACGATTTGGCCAAGCACGACGGCATTCAAACGTTCCATCATGCCTTTTTCAAACCGCGTGAGACGTCCCTTGAGGGGGCTATTGCCCTTTACCAGGGGCGTCAGATTTAACAATTCTCCATCGGGACTCTCGGCAACACCATATTGAACAAGCTTATTTCTGATTTTGCCCACTTTATCCAGCGCAGCTTTGCCGGCGGATTCACAGAGACGTTTCAGGGCTGCAGAATTGGCGCTCCAGAAATCCGTATCCCGCAGCAACGAATCCAACGCTCTCTGCACAAGATCCGTGGCACTGATTTTTGCTGACGTAATTTTTTTATCCAGCAGATTCTTCTCCGACATTCGGACCTGATTTACGGCCTTCTGGGCGGCATGGAGTGCAGCCGCGGCCTTTTTCTTTTCATCGGGAGAGTTGCCTGCAGCCTTTGATGCGGCGGCCGCTTTCGCCTGCTTTTCCTGCTCGGCAAGAAGCGCTGCATGTGCCGTGCGGTACTCGATCGCCAATTTGTTCAGCGCCTCTATTTCCTCCGATATGAACCGGCTTCGCAATAATGTATTCGGCCATGATTCCGATGAAGACGCGAGGGCGTCAAAAAACGCGGTCCAATCCTTTATCGAAACAATCGATTCCCCTGCTCCATAGGCTATTTCCAACGGCCGCCTGTCCAAGCTGTAGGTTCGTGCCTCATTGTCCAGTGTGTAGAAGGTGACAAAAGCCGGCGGTGAGTAATAGGCCCCGTTGTGAACAAAGACTCCGATGTCGATGCGATTCGATTCAAGAAGAGAATCTTTGGCAATGGGCGCTCTCTCCTGATAAGGGATGGTAATCTCCGCTACGGATCGGGATGGATTTTTATATTCGATCTTTATCTTGCTGCTGTCTCCGCGCAATACTGTCCAATAAAACTTTAATGGCCGGCGGTTGACATCTCTGCTGTTCTCGGCGCTGACGGTAATTTTCCGATAGTAGGAAGCGCCCCTGAAAATGCGGGCAATCACCGCCGGAGTATCGCCGAGTTTTTCGGAATGCTCCGGCTCAAAGTAATCCATCCCGTTACTGGGAGTGTCTTCCTTGACAGCTCTGATCAATGCGATCGGAGGCATATTGGCGGGAGTGATTTTATGAGCCGTCTCGACCATTCCCAGGACATTGACCATGGTGCCCTGGAAAACCGCAGGATGAGCTTTGCCCGTCAAATATTCTTTGGAACCGGAAAGCAAAGGATTATTCATCCGCAGAAGCATCTGAATCGTGGGCATCAGAAGACCTGTCTGGACCAGCTTTTTCTTAACTTCGGGCCGGAAAGCAGCCAAAACATACGGCATCGCCTTCATAAACGGCTGGTCCGATCCCGAAGAGCCCTGGGATGCGATCAGATAGGGAGTGTTTGTCGGGTATAAATCTCCGTATCCTCCTATGCCGTTATGGCCGGGGTCGTGATCAAGGTGTTCCGGATAAATATACAGATTATTCCTGAGGTATTGGCTGCATAGAAACGTCAATCCGTCGGAACTGACATAGTAGCTCCTGATGTTGCTCCCCCCTTGTCTCGGTGGCGCTGAAGTGGAAGAATTGCCGAAAACAACATGCGGCAGGATTTTTGTCTGCATGCCGCTGTTCCGGTGTGTTTTGATTTGTTCTTCCGAATATTCAATCTTCTGTAATTGCGGATAGGGAGCCAGATTCAGCAAGGAGTGGCCGCCGTCACGATTATCGTAATAATCCCCTGCATTCCCCGCTGCAGTGCCGTCGGCGTACCACTGACGCAGCATGTTGCCGATCTCGCCGCCTCCGACTGCAATGGGCGTTTGCGTCAACGGCGTGCTCAGCGGTTCCGGGCCCTTCTGCTCCCCTCCCGACCATGCGGCAAAAATGCACCCGGCCAAAATAGTCGCAAATAATCGGGCTGATGTTTTGCTTCGGGAATTCATTACTGGTTAGCCGACCTGTTTGAGATCATTGCCGCAGATGCGCGGGCAAATATCGGTTTCATTCCAATCGACACATCTACTTATACAAAATGCCCCGGCCGACAGCAAATCTTTCTAGCCCGCTTTATTCATGAAGGTTCGTTGCGAGGCGGTGCAGAGGGGCGTGGCTGCAAGGCGCGCGACGGGAGGATTCCGCAGGCGTACTCGATAGTACGTCGAGGAATCCGACCGAGTGCAACGCAGCAGACATGCCCGGATACACCGCCGCAGCAGAAGCTTCATGAATAAAGCGGGCTAAATACCCTCGCCGGAATCCTTGAGGCCCGGAACCGCTGCCTCTGCGTTGCCCGGCCGATCCGGGGGTTTATCCAATTCAATTCTTGGCAATCTTCATTTATGATATCCCGAAACATTGCCTGTTTCCGTAGAGAAGCTGAGGCAGGAATTCTTATGGACATGGACAGAACTGAAATTGTTCAAAAAGTAGCTTCCCAGCTCTCAGCGCACCCCAACGCAGCTCTTCCTATTATTGCCGAAAGATTGGGAACAACCGAGCGCGAAATAGAGGATGCTCTCCAGGAAATGGAGGGTTTGTCCTTTCAGGAATTTCGGACAAACAGCCGGCTGGAGCAGGCGTTCAAACAGCTCGGAGAACTGAGCATCGCGGCAAACGGGCCATGGGAGATAGTCCGCGCAAGGCGGCGGCTGGCCATACCCAAAGCCACGGTTCGATATAAAATTCTCAGCTTCTGGGGCAGAAAAGGTGATTATTCCGGTCCATGCCCGCTTGTTGATATCAGCAAAGATGGATTGGCCCTGCTTGCCGATCAGGATGCGAATCCCATGAAGCTTCTATCGCTGATTTTAAAACTCCCCGGAGAAGAAGAGACACTCGAGATCAAGGGCCGTGTCGTGTATGCCGTGGCAACCGGCATTGCGGGTTTCCGTTATCGGATTGGAGTCCGGTTTTTGCCTTTCTCTGAAAAAAGGAGCTGTAATCCGGTCAAGGCGCTGGACGCTTTGACCCGCATCGAGGAAACTTATACGCCATAATTGGCCCTAATCTTTCGTCACTTAAAAAACCAAAACAAAAATGCTATTAGGCTGCGGAGGCTTCAAACCGCCGCTCCTTTATCCAAAAGGTCTTTGTTCCGGCAGGCGGCTTAGTGTATTCTCATTCTTTGATCGCTCTCGGGTGACTCAGCAGATTACTGAGCAGTATAAAGCCGCCGACCAGGCGTGCGAAGCAGGCCTTAGCTCCATAGAAAGATCCAGTGGCGTCGGTATCTCCATGAATACTGGAACCGCAAACCCCATCAGATCTCCGATACCCCATTGGCTGATTATTATCATTGCCGGAGTATTTTTAATGCTGTCCGTTGCATGCGCCTGGCTTTACCGGCAGCAGCAAAAACAATCACGGCAGGAGACGGAGCAATTCCTCTCCGCTATCGCCCGGCTGAAAGTCCAGGAAGTCATCCGCTGGAGATCAGAAAGGCTGGCTTATCCGGCAGCGCTCTCTGAGAGCCCCATCTTTCTTGAATCGGTTCAGAGGTGGATGATATCGCGACGGCAGACAGATTCTCAAAGGCTTCTGGATCGGTTTCGTTCAGTCCAGTCTCACTACGCTTATTGGGATGTAATGCTTACCGATCTTGAAGGGAAAATATTTCTGAGCTTATCCGGATCGGCAGGCTCAAAGCTTCCGGAGCAGGTTGCCGGATCTCTTGACGCGGCCCTGGCCGAGAAACGTCCGGTTATGTCAGACATGGTGCCCGGGGAAGGCAGTCTCCCGGACCGGGTCTACATCATTACGCCGCTTGCAGACATATCAAAAAAACCGGTTATTCCTTTCGGCACCATCATACTGGTCGGCAATATACAGCACGATTTGTATCCATCGATTCAAACGTGGCCCATAGCATCGGAGACTGCGGAATCCCTGCTTGTCTGCCGTGACGGGGACTCGGTTTTGTTTTTCAATGAGCTTCGCCACGCAAAGGCCGCGGGCTCCAGGAAACGGATTCTTCTAACCCAAACCGGCCATCCGGCTGTAATGGCCGTCCTGGGCAAGGAAGGCGCCGTGGAGGGGGTCGATTATCGCGGAGTTGAGGTATTCGCCAATATCCAACCGATTCCCCGGACAGCCTGGCACATAGTAGCCAAGATCGATAAGTCCGAAGCACTCGAAGAGGGTCAGTTCCTCGGGCTGCTCATCATCGGCCTGATAGCCTCCCTTTTTCTGGCTGCGGCAGCCATCACCTGGGCCATGTGGCAACGCTCCATGAAAGCCAATTACAGGCTTCGGCTGGAAAGTGAAGAGGCTCGGAGAGAAAGCGAGGAACGGTACGGCATTACATTGATGAGCATCGGCGATGGAGTGATTGTAACGGACAGAAATGGAAAAGTGACACTCATGAATCCGGTCGCCGAAAATCTGACGGGGTGGAAACAGGATGAAGCCTGCGGCAAACCGATTGAGGAGGTTTTTAACTCCTTTGACGAACTGACACGCCAAAGGATTGACAATCCCATCAGGCTTGTCATTGAAAAAGGCCGGGCTACAGGATTTCCGGACCTTGTCTGCCTGCTGTCGCGTGACGGAAAAGAATACCCCATCAAGGACAGCAGTGCCCCGATTCGGAATCAAGACGGGGATCTTATTGGTGTCGTTCTTGTTTTCAGAGATCAGACCGTGGAAAGAACGGCCGAAAAGCTATTGCAGACAGAGCGGGATAAGCTGAAGGAAAGCGCGGCGCTATTGAACGCAATGAGCGCGGCCGCAAGAATCGGCGGGTGGGAACTTGATGTGCGCACCATGAAGGGTGTCTGGTCCGATGAAATGTACCACATCTTCGACATTCCCTATGGACAGAAGCCGGAGCTCGCCGATGCCGTTCGCCTTTACTATCACCCGGATGAGCAGGAGAAAATATCACGGGCAATCCAGCGAGCCATCGAGAAAGGCGAAGGATACGATCTGGAAATGCGCTTCATTAGCGCAAAGGGCAGGCATATGTGGGTTCGCGCCATCTGCAAGCCTGTCGTAGAAAACGGCAAAACGGTGCGCCTTACGGGCGTATTCCAGGACATCACGGGACGCAAGAAAGCGGAAGAGCAAAGAAATCAGCTGCAGGAGCAGCTGCAGCAGGCAATGAAAATGGAGGCGGTGGGACGGCTGGCGGGCGGAGTGGCCCATGATTTCAACAATCTTCTGACGGGCATCACAGGCTATGCTGATTTGATTCTATCCGGGCTGGAATCCGATAATCCTTATTATGACGACCTGAAAGAAATCCAGAAAGCGGCGCAGAGCGCAGTGGATCTTGCAAGACAGCTGCTTGTTTTTTCCCGCAAAAAACTTATCGAGCCTAAAATCGTCAATTTGAACAACCTCATCTACCGGCTGCAAAGAATGCTGACCCGATCCATTGGAGAAGATATCGAACTGAAGATGCTTCCATACGACCAGCTCGGCTCGGTGAAAGTCGATCCCGGGCAGTTTGAACAGATATTGATCAACCTGGCGATCAACGCGCGGGATGCCATGCCGGATGGCGGCCGGCTCTTCATCACGACCGCAAACATCGATCTGGACGACCCATACTGCAAAACGCATCCTTATGTCCAGCCCGGTCCCTACGTGATGCTCGAGGTAAAAGATACCGGACAAGGCATGAGCAGAGAGGTGAAAAACCATCTGTTTGAACCGTTTTTCACCACCAAGCCCAAAGGCCGCGGGACAGGACTGGGACTTGCCACCATCTATGGAGCGGTTAAACAGTCCGGCGGCAGCATTGAGGTGGACTCCGAGGTGGGAGAAGGATCCACATTCAGGATCTATCTGCCACGCGTCATGGATACTCCGGAACAAGGAGAAAGGGATCTCTCATACAAGCTGAATATGCCGGGCGGCGCGGAAACGATTCTGCTTGTTGAGGACGAGCGCATTGTGCGGGAACTGGCGATCAAAATACTGAAGCGTCTGGGCTATAACATACTGGATGCAGCGGACGGGCCTCAGGCAATTGCCATAGCCGAGAAATATGAAGACACCATACATCTGTTGATGACGGACGTGGTGATGCCCGGAATGAACGGCTTCCAGCTGGCGGAGCACCTGATCCGGATTCATCCGGGAATGAAGATTCTATACACTTCGGGCTACACCGATGATGCCGCCGGCTCCCAGAGGATTATTGAGGACGATCTAAACTTCATTGCGAAACCCTATTCTCTTCAGGATCTGGCGCAGAGGATCCGCGAGTTGCTGGATTGATCCCGTTGCGAAGGCTTATCACGAATCAGCACGAATTCCCATGAATGCCGGCGGGTTTCGCGCAATTTGCAGCCTAAATTCTATTATCAATCTAAAGAACCATAAAACTTCAGCGTGCCGACTGAACTTCCATTTATAATGAACGGTATGAAAAAGGACAGCCCTATGAAGAAATCTCTGGTTACAGGCGGCGCCGGATTCATCGGATCACACGTCGCGGATCACCTGATCGGATTGAAGCACCGTGTGGTGGTATTGGATGATCTGAGCGGCGGATACAGGGAAAATGTGCCCCCCGAAGCGGAGTTTGTGCAGGGATCCATACTGGACGTCAGCCTGATAGACACCTTGTTTCAACGGCATCGGTTTGATTTCGTTTTTCATCTTGCCGCTTACGCTGCCGAAGGATTGAGCCACTTCATAAAACGCTTCAACTACAACAATAATCTGATCGGCTCCGTCAACCTTATCAATGCGGCGGTGAATTATGACGTCAAACGTTTTGTCTTCACGTCATCGATCGCCGTCTATGGGGCAGGCCAGACGCCGATGAAAGAAGACATGATCCCCGTACCCGAAGATTCCTACGGAATATCGAAACTGGCCGTTGAGCAGGAATTGAGAGTGACGCACGAGATGTTCGGCCTGGATTATGTGATATTCCGTCCGCACAATGTTTATGGACCGCGGCAAAATATTGCAGATCGTTACCGGAATGTGGTCGGAATTTTTATGAACCAGATCCTGAAAGGCGAGCCGATGACCATTTTCGGCGACGGGGAACAGCAGCGCGCTTTCAGCGATATTGATGACGTTGCACCCATCATCGCCGAGTCGGCTGAAAACCCGGCCGCACGGAATCAGATCATCAACGTCGGAGCAGATATTCCGTTCACCGTGAACCGGCTGGCTCAGTTGGTCGCCGAGGCGATGAATGCCCCTTGCAGCAGACAGCATCTTTCCGCCCGAAACGAAGTGAAGCTGGCATTTTCCGATCATGGAAAATGCAGATTATTGTTCGGCGACAGGAAATTGGTTGCACTCGAGGAGGGCATTCAAAAAATGGCCGCATGGGTTAAAAAGTATGGTGCCAGAGAGAGCGGGGTCTTCGGAGAAATCGAAATCATGAAGAACATGCCTCCGAGCTGGGCATCGGCCTTTTCACCGCGCAATGAGCGCAGATAGCTAACTGAATCCGGATAATCGGATTTTAAACGCAGGGAAGGTAATTATGAGGATACTGGTTACTGGCGGAGCCGGCTTTATCGGTTCACATATCGTGGATGCATTCCTTTCGGCCGGCCATCAGCTTTGCGTGGTGGATGATCTCTCAACCGGCTCCCGGCGCAACCTGAATCCGGAAGTCCGGCTCCATGAAGTGGATATCCGGGATGCCCGGCTGGCGGAGGTTTTCGAAAGCGAAAAGCCCGAGATCGTATGCCACCAGGCGGCGCGCGCCAATGTGCGGGAATCTTTCGAGAAACCTTTGCTTTATGCGGAAGTCAACGTCGTCGGTTCTTTGAATGTCCTGGAATGCTGCCGCCGTTTCGGTGTGCGAAAGATCCTCTATGCCTCTACGGGCGGAGCGGTCTATGGTCCTCCTCAATGCCTCCCCGTCTCCGAAGACCACGCCATTCATCCGCTCGATCCCTATGGCGCCAGCAAGCACCATGTCGAGCATTATCTTCATCTCTACCAAAAAAACTTCGGCATTTCTTTTACCTCGCTTCGCTATCCCAATGTGTACGGTCCCCGGCAGGATCCTTTCGGCGAAGCAGGCGTTGTGGCCATCTTTGCCAGACTGATGCTGGACAACGGCCGGCCGGTTATCAACGGATCGGGAGAACAGGAAAGGGATTTTGTGAATGTGCTGGACATAGCCCGGGCAAATCTTCTGGCGCTGGAAAAAGGAGATCAGGAAATCCTGAATCTCGGCAGCGGCCGGGGCACATCGGTTAACGAAGTCTTTTCCGTTCTCGCTGATTTGACCGGATTTGACGGGGACGCCGTTTATGGTCCTGCGAAAGCCGGAGAAGTGTACAAGATCTATCTGAACGCCGATCGAGCCAAAAAAATTCTTGGATGGACGCCAAAAATCGGTTTGGAAGAGGGCCTTGGATCCACCGTCGAATACTTCCGGAAGGCAACATAAAAGCTGCGTTCGTGATAATGCATGGCTTGTATTTTACTTTGATCATACACGGCTCATAAATCGTCCACGGGAGGCAAACATGATCGGGGGATACCTGTATCGGAGGATTGATAAAGACATCCATGCCCGGCTTCAGCAGAAACTGGCCTCCTGTTCCAAGGTTGAAACCTGGGACATTGGATTCTTTTTCTACAATCACCCGGAGCAGAATGGCCGGACGATCTGCGCCGTTTCCCCCGATACGGTAGCTGTCAGTGAAGATCTGCTCATCAACTCAGACGGAAGCTCCGGTTACAGAGAAATCGATCTTAAAAGAGATTTCCTGGACGACTACGGCAGAAACGGGACCAGGGCTTTCGACGGCATTCAATGTGATTTCCGGATGGCGGTCGTATCCAAAAAGGAGAATCGTCCCGCGCTTCAGCTCGTGTCCCACCGGGCGGGCGCCGGAAGGATGTATTATCACAAGCTGGAAGAAGGAATTTTGTTTTCGTCCGACCTTCGGTTCCTGCTGGACATCCTGACTCTGGAGGTTAACGAGCCGGCTGTCTATGCAATCCTCAAATACGGCTTTATTCCGGATCCCTTTACGGTCAGCCGCAGCATTTCATCCGTGCCCGTTGCGCATTATGCAAATTTCGATCTGATCGAAGGCAAAGATTCCGTCCGCCCATATTTCAGATTCAGGTTTGATTGCAGGGGCGTCCCGGTCGAGAACGCATTGGATGGCGCACGTTCAGCTTTGAAAAATTCCGCCGCTTTTCTCGGCAGATATCCATCGGCAATGATGCTCAGCGGCGGGATCGACTCGAGTCTGTTCGGCTGTTATCTGAATGAACTCCGGCAGGAACCGCTTCAGGCTTTTTATTGCGCTTTCGGCTTGAACGATCCCGAGTATCCCTATGCCACGGCAATTGCCGGCAAACTGGGTATAAATCTGAAGGTTGCGACAATGGGAAAATCCGATGCGTTGCAGGCGTTGGATGATATCGTCCGACTGGCGGACCGTCCCTATTCGGACTTTTCCAGTCTGCCCATCGTTTTCCTTCTGCAGTTCATCCGCGAGCATATGGACCGCAGAGGAATTATTATCGACTGCAACGGAGGCGATGACTGTTTCGGATTTGCCGCTCTTCAGAATGAATCCAAATACCGATTGAAACACGCTTTCCCCAAAACGCTGAAAAAGGGCATCTCTTCCGTGCTGAAGCGCTTTCCACATTGGAAATGGGAATCCCACGAGGGGATGATAGCCGGGATTGCGGCTCTGGCCGATGCGCATGAAAAAACGCCTTTGGACTATTTCCTGGTGCAGGCGCCTGCCCTTTATATGGATTTCCATGCGCCGCCGGAATGGGACGAAATTCTGCAGGACTCCATCGAGCAGCTGTCACGGAATTGCAGTCAGGATTATTCGAGCTTCGGCTACGAAGAAAAAATCACCGTACGGCAGCTTCTTTTTATCAACAGCGCGCAATGGACGGCCAAAGCATTGTCCGTCAGCGAGAGCCTCGGCATCCGCATGATGTATCCATACATCTGGCGGGACGTACTGCAGGAACAAGGCAGGATACCGTGGGATGCAAAGATACATAAGGGCACCGTCAAATGGCCGCTTAAAAAGATGCTGGAGGACTATATGCCCTCCGATTTCATCTATCGCATGAAAAGCGGTTTTGTTCCGCCGCTGGTTCACTGGCTGACGGATCCCTCCTTCAACCGAAAAGCCCGCGATCTGGTAGTGCGCACGGACGGTTACGTGTCCCGCATCATTCCCGCCCGGCTGCTTGACGAATTGTTTACGGATGCTTTAAGCGCCAAACGGCTTCGCTTCCCTCTTCTGAATACGCTTTGGGGAGCGATCTTCACAGAGTCCTGGATCCGCGAACACGCAAAAGGCCGGTTGAAATAAATGTGCAATCAGGCAGATAGAGAGATGTTCCTTAGGGAGCCTGCCAGTCGCCATATCCTATATAAGTGCGGGCTTCAGAGGCTGTCCCATAACCCGACAACGGGCCTAAAAACCGTCGCGGCGATGACGCAATCCATACAAGCAAAGAATTCCATGTGGGTCGCGGCTTCAGCCGCGATGCTGGAGTTTATACATTTTGGAGGCGGCAGCAGCCAAAGAATTCGTCCCGTTAGGGACGAGTTGATTTTAGCCCGGCGCTTCAGCGCCGGGATTCA
>JAFGIY010000083.1 GCA_016929335.1 Acidobacteriota bacterium
GGATGGCGCGGATAAGTCCCGCAGCAGCAGATATTGCCCGCCAGCGCCTGCTTGCACTCTTCTTCCGTCGGATTGGGATTCTTATCCAGAAGATTCTTGGCGCTGACGACCATGCCGGGAGTGCAGTATCCGCACTGCATCGCGTCCCACTTGCAGTAGGAGTCGATCAGCGGCTTCCATTTGGCATCGGCCGCAATCCCTTCCACAGTCTGGATCGCTTTCCCTTCGCATTCCACCGCAAGGGTGGTGCAGGAAAGGACCGCCCTGCCGTCGATAATGACGGTGCAGGAACCGCATACGCCGCGGTCGCACATCTGCTTGGCGCCGGTCAGGCCGAGTTTGAACTGGAGCGTGCGCTGCAATGTCCAGTGCGGTTCAATCAATACTTCGTAACCCTTCCCGTTCACGTTGAGTTTGGTTGTAACGGGGACGACGGCTCCGGGATGCGCCGAAGTAAAATGACGCTGCAAATCCGCGAATGTGGCGAAATTCATGCTGCATAGGGGGCAGCGGAAATTGGTAAGCGTTGTGGGTATTGCCGCTGCAGCGGCTGCTGCCGGCTCGGCCGCCAGCGTCATGCCGGCCGCCAGCGTGCTGCCGGTGACGACAACGCCCGCGCTTTTGAGGAAGTTCCTGCGGTTCAGGCCTCCTCCTTCGCTTTTTCTGGTTTCTTCGTCAGCCATAGATGCTTCTCCTTAAAAATATTGCTTCGTTAGAGAATCCCGGATTGCAGCATTGAAACTGGGGTGCAAGGAAGATCCGGTGCCCCAAAATCGTTCAGTTTTCTGAAGAACACGCCTGCTAAATGTCCTCGGCGAAAGTAGGAAAGATGGATACCATAATCAAGAGACACTTTATGCCTTATCTGATTGGGCCAGTTTAGCATTGATAGCCTGCCTCAGCGCAAGCGTTTGATTGGATTTTAACAGACAGTGTCTTTATCTATAGCTTCCTTAAAGCAGCTGACAGCCGACAGCTGTCAGCTGAAAGCGCGCGGCCGGCCGGCCGCATCGGCTATTCTGTTGCAACCTCAGGCCGCGCTGGAATTAAATAGAGCGCTTCGGCTGCATAGTGCTAAGATGGCAGCATTACTCGACCGATTTCAGGGGAGAGAATTCATAAAAAGGAGAGAACCATGAGTCATGTCGGCACCAGGAAAAAAGGTACGACGCGCAGAGGATTTGTTAAGAATATCACCGCAGGCGCCGGCGGCATTGCTCTCGCAAGCTCGTTGCGGGATGCATGGGCGCCCAATCAAAGTGAATTATTTGCCGCTCCGGAGGCGACACTATCAGCCGACGGGACAAAATATGGAAAATATTTCCTGAGCGACAATCGCCAGCCGCCGAAAGCCAACGATTTTGTTTCTCTTAACAGCATTCCTCCGTTTCCGGAAATAGCCAGCCCTCAGACTTATTTCAGAGGCGCTTCGGCATTGCCCGGAGCAACCGCCACAATCGGATGGCAGGTTTTCAAAGCACCGGTCTGCTGGGAAACTCCTCACATCCACAAATATGATGAATTCCTGATTTTTCTCGGCGCAGAACTGCCGGACCTGTGCAAAAGCTTCGATGCGGAGATAGACCTGTGGATGGGAGAGGAAATGGAGAAGCATACCATCACCTCGACAACCATCGTCTACATTCCCAAAGGCATGCCGCATGCGCCATTGAATTTCAGAGCCATCAGGAAACCCGTTCTCTTTCATGCGCTGTACCTGGGGCCGAATCTTGATCGACAGGAAACCGTCAGGGGTTTTGATTTAACTACCTTTGATTGGGGAGGCCCTGCCAACTTAAAAACTTTTGGCCCGCCCAAGAAAAAATAAATCCATTTTCAAAAAGAAAACAAAAAGACCCGGATGGAAGCCCGGGTCTTTTTGTTCCTTCAATTCCTTTCGATTTCTCTAGAAAAGATACTTGAAACCGAACTGGATAATGCGCGGATTGACGGTTGTAGCCGTAATCTGCCCGAACGTCTGATTACTCCGCGAAGTGTCGGGACTCGCGAACTGTGGAGTATTGAAGGCATTGTAGAACTCAGTTCGGAACTGGATTCTATGGCCTTCTTTTATCACGGCATCCTTGATAATGGAAATATCCCAGTTAAACTGGCCGGGACCGCGGATAATGCCTATCCCGGTATTTCCATATCCCGTGCCATTGCCATAAATCCCGCCGGTTGGCAGTGCGCAGAATGCATCTTTGTTAATGTAGCCGGGGCCGCCGCTTACTCCGCCCAATCGTTCATGAACGCTGCCGGATGTCGGGATGGAACCATGAGTAGCGCCCGAACAAAGCTGCGCCCTGGAACTGCTGGCTCCATAAATGCTGTTGCTTGTGCTTTCAGAGAAGGTCAGAGGAATGCCGGTTTGGATGGTGGTGATTCCGGAGATGCTCCAATCATTGAGGAATTTTCCCTTTGCCCCCTGATACTTCCCGAAAGGCAACTCATATTGATAGTTCAGAATGAAGCGATGCGGCCGATTAAATCCGCTCGGTCCGTACTGCTGATCCTGATCCAGTGGATCATTGGAATTCGAACTGTCTCCCGCGCCAAGAGTAGTGAGGCTTTTGCTGAAAGTATAGGATGCCTGCAGCGACAACCCATAGGAATACGCTTTACGCAGCGTGGCTTGAAAGCCATGGTAATTGGATCTGCCGTCGAAATACGTTCCTCCCAGGCCGGTCGGCTGAAACCCGATATGTGGCACCCGCAAGCCTATGTTTGAAGATGTATTGGCGATCTGGCCGTTAATTGGATTTTCCGGGGTCGCCAGTCGCGCCAGATTGATGTTTTTGTATGAATTCATGAGTTTCGTTCCGTGCGATGAAACGTATGCAACGTCCAGTACCCAGTTGCGGAGGAACTCATACTGAATGCTGACGTTGTACTGATACGTCAAGGGCACTTTGATTTTGGGATTAAGAAACATGGTGCCCAGGTTGGAACCAAAACCGCTGCAGTTGGTCCCATCCGCATCGCAGGCGAGATTGCTCCATCGGGACGGGAAAGATCCCGTCGGCACGTCGGGGAACGGATTTTCCAGGGTGTAGGAATTGCCCGGCCCATATCCCAGGGAAACCGCGTATGGGGGGCTTTCCTGGTATGCACGGACAAAATAGTACGCCTGCACTCTGTCGTAAAACATGCCGAAGCCTCCGCGCACAACCAGATTCCCTTTGCTGGTGGGCTGCCAGGCGAGACCTACTCTTGGACCGAAGTTGGTGTAGGGCGGATGCCCATCAATTGCGTTATTGTTATCCGCTATATAAACGCCTTCCGGTGGAGTCCCGTACCTAGGATTCGTATTTTTGGCAACCACATATCCCACCAGGCCCGCGCCGGAGGCAGTCGGCTCTGTTGGAGGTATGGGAACGGTTGCCAATCGTTGCGGCCAAATACTGGTCATGTTGCCGATGGTATCGTTCAACATGCTGTTATATTCCCATCGGAAGCCGAGATTGAGCGTCAGATTCGAGCTTACCTTCCAGTCATCCTGGATAAAGGCACTCGAGTTGTTCTGGCGGTAATCGTGATCGAATTCTCCTTTGGGACCGTCCCCTCTGGTTGCTATGGAAAGGAAGATATTACCCGGCCCTCCGACAAGAAAATCATTAAAGGTCAGGAACCATAACCATCCCCGATAAGCGCCCGGCCTTGAAAAATAGTGAACTCTTTCGTATTCGAATCCGGCACGGATGGTGTGGTTGCCTTTGGACCATGCAATCTGATCCGCATACTGGTAGTTGGCTCCCAAGCTCTGCGCGGGACGGAAGGAGTTAAACATATAGGGCCCGCCGGATATCCATATCCAGGGTGGCAGGTCCTGGCCTGGAATTACAGTATTCATGCCCAGTTCCTGAGGCGACGATCCATCTAGCACATCGTCGTAAATATCACCCCAATTCCGTTGATATGAAAAGCGTGCTTCGTTAATAAAGTTATTCCTGATGGAGGAAGTGAGTTTACCGACCACGTTATGGTTGGAATAGAAATCCGTCGAGGGATTTCCGGGAAGATTGAGGTAGTTCATTGGAACACGCTGTGGATCGCGCGTATAGAAGAACCTGCCTGACAGCGTATGATTTTGATTGATCAGGTAATCGACATTGGCAAGAAACTGGTCCCCCTCGTAACGCGCAGGAATGCTGAAGGTCCTCCGAGTGTAGCCGTCGGTGCCTGATCCGGGGAAGAAGTAGTCGCCGTTGGGAAGCTTCAGCTTGAGAATATTGAGGGAAACGGGACTGATATTTGATCCATCGCATGCGATGTTCGCACCTGTATAGGCGGGGAATCCGCAATTCGCCTGGCCAAGAGCGGCGATAAAACCGGGCGCGCTGCGGTCTCCCGCCGGAATGGGTGGCAATGGAGTGTCCACATGCCCGCCGCCTGAAAGCCCGTTTTCCTGGCGTGATCCCTGCCAGCTGCCAAAAAGCAGAAGCTTGTCCTTAATAGCCGGTCCGCCCAGAGTGAAGCCGTACTGCTTCTGAGTGAGGATCGGCTTTTCGGGGTCCGTGTCCAGTCTATTTCGATTGTAAAAGAAAGGATTGGCGTTCAGGGATGTGTCCCTCAAGAAAAAGAATCCTGTCCCGTGTAACTCATTGCTGCCGGATTTTGTGACGACATTTACGTTCGCGCCCGGATTCCGGCCGTAGCTGGCATCGAAGGTTGAGGTCTGAACTTTGAATTCCTGAAGCGCGTCCGGATTTGGAATCCCGATCCCGGCGCCGACGTTCTGATCGCCTGCGTGCCCGAGACTGGCAATACTGTTAATGGGCGCCCCATCCATCTGGTAATTATTCTGAGCCGGATTGGAACCATTAACGCTTGTCTGCTGCGTGCCTTTCCCAAGCAGAGTCGCATTGGCGACGCTGGCGGACACTCCAGCGGATAGATCCAGTATTTGAGTGTAGTTGCGGGTTGTTAGAGGCAGCGATACTACATCATCCGCGCCGACCACGGTTCCCAGGGTTGAAGTCGTGGTTTGAAGAATTTCGGCGTCGGCTGCGACTGTTACGGTTTCACTGGGCATGCCGATTTTCAAGGTAGCGTTCAAAGCAGCCGTTTCGGTAACCTTGATGGTCACCGATGGAAATTCGGCAGTCTGAAAACCAGCCATACTAACGTTGACTTTGTATTTGCCCGGCGGTAACAGCACAATTTTATAGGAGCCATCGTTGCCCGAAAGAGTGCTCCGGCTTTGAGCCGTCGCGATACTGGTCACAGTAACCTTCGCGCCCGCTACTACCGCTCCTGAGGGGTCTTTTATCACTCCGGTCAACGCCCCCGTATCGGCGGATTGAGCCAGTACGGACGGCGCCCATGGCGCCGATGCTGCAAAAACAGAAAACAGCGAAAGAACAATCATCCAATGATGCGCTTTTTTGCTTTTCATATTCCTTCCTCTCTTGCATGCAGCAATGGAACAGAATCTTGTGGTGAATCCGGAAACAAGACAATTCGGCGCACCACAAGCAGACAACAAATTCCATTTGGTAGACAAACTGCAAAGGATCTTTTTGCAGAAGGGGACAGCCGCTATCGATTCAATACGCCGGGAGGAAGATCCGTTTAACAGTCTGAAATGTGAAAATATCACCACCTACATGAGGTCATAATAATTTTGGCTGTTTTTTGGGTCAAGCATTATCCGTTGATTTCGAAAACCTAAACTGCATAGAAGCGAGATTTCAGTAAATAGGTCTATGGGAGCGGTTAACCCGCATTTGGGAGTCAGGCGCTTGAGTTTTAGCTTATTCTCTTTATCTTGGGTATAAGCATCCTGGCAGCTGAATGATTTTAGCCGGACTTGGATTCAGCGGCCGCCTGGCGGCCAGCTTTATATTCCAGCTTAAAACTGATTTTTCGTCGCTTTCCATCATGTGTCCATATTCCGAATGCCGATGTTCGGAAGTGGACACTCAGGCAATCAGCAACGCGTAACTAAGCCCCGCTAAGTTCTTATTTCCCAACAGCGTTGAATCAAGATATTGATTGGCCCAGTAATTGCTATAGCCTATATGGAGAGAAATTATTGTTCAGGATCCTGTTCATGAAGGATGGGGAATACCATGTTTCATTTTGACGAAGTCGGTTCCGCCAAAGAAGGGCGCCGTGACATGCGCGGAGGGTGCATCCTGAAGGAAATAGGCAGAGGTCTATTTTACGGCTTCCGCATGATGCAAAAGAATCCCGGGCCTATGCCTGTTGCAGTCATATTCAAGCCGCCGATCCCGGCGCCGCACAGAGTGTTTGGCAGTCCGAATCCATTCAGCTATTCATGCTACACTCGCTGAGATTTGGCAGCTGGTTTGATCGGAACCGGCAGGATCAGGCTCGGGAGAACCTATGGATGTACTAGTTCAGGATGTTCGTTATGCATTTCGAGTGTTGGCAAAGAATCCTTCTTTTGCCGCCATTGTGGTTATAACAGTGGCGCTCGGCATTGCTGCCAATACGACGATATTGAGCTGGATCAGCACAACCATCCTTGATCCTGTGCCCGGTGCATCGCACACCAACGAACTGGTCACTGTGATGAGGGGCGAACGCAGCGAGCATCCTACTCCTCCATTTTCTTACCCGGATTATGTTGATCTGCGCGAAAAAAGCGCGAGTTTCTCCGGGCTCCTGGCCTATCACGATGAATTCTATTCCCTGACCGACTCGTCAAAACCGGAGCGCGTGTATGGAGCGCACATCTCCGCCAACTACTTCGAGGTTCTCGGCGTCAAACCGTTTCTCGGCAGCAACTTCCTGCCGGTCGAAGAGGAAAAGCCCGGTCGCACGCCTTCGGTCGTCATTAGTTATGGGCTTTGGCAGCGCCGTTTTGGCTCGGACCCGACTGTTATCGGGAAACCGATCCGGATCAACCGAAATTTGTGCACTATTGTTGGAGTGGCTCCGCCCGGATTTGAGGGCTGCAAGACCGGCCTGCGAACAGACCTGTGGGCTCCTCTCGTCTACCGCGGCGCACAGGTTAATGAGCGTGCCTATCTTTGGCTCAATGTTCTTGGGAGGCTTAAGCCGGGAATCGAGCGCCGTCAGGCCGAGGCGGAGTTGGACCTTCAGATGAGACGGATTGCCGAACAGTATCCGGAATCTCACCGGGGCCCCAACCAGATTACGCTGGATCCGCTATGGCGCTCGCCTTTTGGCATCAACGTCTATTTTTACAAAACGCTCCCCGTGCTGCTGGCTTTGGCGGCCGCATTGCTCCTCCTGGCTTGCGCCAATGTAGCCAATCTGCTTCTGGTGCATTTTGTAGCGCGCCGCCGAGAACTTGCGATCCGGCTGTCATTAGGTTCGAGTCGCACCAGGCTTATGCGCCAATTGATTCTGGAGTGTCTGCTGCTTGCCCTTGCTGGAGGGGGGCTTGCTGCGCTGCTCTCGTTCTGGACGGCTGGGGCTCTTATATCCTTCATTCCTTTTACATCATTACCGCTTACGCTTGATAAGCGCGCAGACCAATTAATACTTCTGGCTGCAATTTTTATATCGCTGATCACCTCCCTGATTTGCGGCATCTTGCCGGCATGGCGATCCTCAAAAGCATCCCCGGTCGAGGTTTTAAAAGAGGAGGCCGGCAGCGTCTCCGCCGGCTTCCATAAATCCAGACTGGCGAGAACCTTTGTAGTGGTTCAAATCTCCCTCTCTCTACTGCTCCTGGTCTGCGCCGGCCTCTTTGTTCGCAGCCTGCAGAAGGCAGAACAGCAGGATCCGGGATTCGATCCGAACAATGTGCTGCTTGCTTCATTTGATCCCAGTCTGGCCGGTTACACAAGGGATCAGGTATTCGCATTCGGCCGTCAGCTCATAGCCGAAATAGAAGCATTACCCGGAGTGGAGTCGGCTACAATCGCGGATTTTTCGCCGCTCAGCTTCACGATCCACAGCGATATTTATCAGGTTGATGGGTATGAGCCTCAACAGCAGGAATCAATGGAAATCAGCAGGGCTCTGGTGGGCCCGAACTATTTCAAAACCATCCGGACCGATCTCGTGGCTGGCCGGGATATCTCGCTTCAGGATACGATGGCTTCCCAACGCGTGGCCGTTGTGAATGAGGCATTTGTCGCCCGCTTCTGGCCCGGAAGCGAGCCCATCGGCAAACGAATCAAGGTTTGGGACCGATGGTTTACGATCATCGGAGTGGCGGGCAATGCCAAATATCGCCGAGTGGTCTATGCTCCGGAACCGTGCGTTTTCCTCCCGCTGTTTCAAACCTTCCTCGCGAATGAATGCATCATCCACGCTCGTGTGACAGGAGATCCTCAATCTTACAGATCATCTATAGAGAAGACCGTTCATGGCTTGAATCCTGAGTTGCCGCTGTTCAATGTCATAACGCTCAAATCGAGCATGCAGCTTGGCAGCATTTTCGAACGGGTTGCGGGAACATTTGCCGGCACGTTCGGATTGCTTTCGCTGCTTCTGGCGGCGGTAGGAATTTACGCCGTCGTATCCTATGCAACGCGCCAGCGTACACGCGAAATAGGCATCCGCCTGGCACTAGGCGCGCAGCCGGGCGACGTTTTTCGCATGGTGCTGATCCAGGGATTCAATCTGGCAATCTCAGGAATCACAATCGGGCTGCTGTTTTCGGTCATGCTGACGCGTTTCCTTCGCGGCATGCTGTTCGGTGTTTCGGAAACGGATATACCTACGATCGCGGTCGTGGCAATCCTGCTTTGTCTTGTCACGCTGGCCGCATGCTTCCGGCCGGCGCTCCGAGCGGCCAAAGCAAATCCGAATATTGCTCTAAGGTATGAATAGTTCCTGTGCATATCAATCTGTGGATTTCATAGCCCGGCGAGATCTTTTTTAGGAGACAGTGCCATGTTCGGATTCCGGAAACCGGTCCGACGATTTGAGAAGAAATTCTTTAAATCCCGTTTCGACGCGAATGTGTGCGAAGAACCCCAATTCCATCCGGATTCCATGATTCAGGAAAATGCTCGAAATGGCAGGCCGCAGGAGCAGGCACCGCGGGGCGCGCGCATCCTAGGCGAAATAGGCAGAGATTTGCTCTACGGGTTTCGCATGATGCGGAAAAATCCCGGACTTATGTCTGTGGCTGTTATGATTTTAGCCATCGGCATTGGGGCGAATACGGCCATTATCGGCTTTGTTGATGCTGTTATCTTCCGGCCACCACCAATACCATTGCCGGACAAAGTGCTTAGCAGCCCGATGCTCTGGTCCTGGACTGATTTTGCGGATATCCGGAAAAACAGCCAATCCCATTCGGATTTTGCCGCCCACATCGCCATGACTGTTGATCCAAGAGATTCGCAGGGATTTCGCCGCTCAACGAGGGCGATTTCCTTTAACTATTTTAATGTAATCGGATTGCCGATGGCGGCAGGCCGCAGCTTTCTACCTGAAGAAGAAGACCTCTCCAGCCTGCATCGTGTTGCCGTTATCAGCTTCCGTTATTGGCAACAAGCCTACCATTCGGATCCGGCCGCCGTTGGAAAAAGCCTTCTATTAAACGGCGAACAGCTTACCATCGTTGGCGTTGCGCCGAAAAATTTCAAAGATCTGCTCGGAGAGTCCCGTCTGGACGTGTGGGTGCCCATTCCAATCTTCTTCAAGATAATCCATGCTGATATAAACAAGCTTGAAGTTAATTATGGCCAAGTCAGAACCATTCATAGCCGCGACTTGCGCGCACTGACAGTATTTGCACGCCTCAAGCAGGACATCTCGGCGAAACAGGCTACTGAGCTTGTTCTCACTCTCGTAATGGATCTTCAACGAGCATATCCTGATACCAATAAAGACTGGAATACGGTTCTCACTCCAATAGATAACGCCCGATGGCCCGGACGAGAGAGTCTTTTCCCGTATGCCCTTCTTATGGGAACGGGCATATGTGTTCTATTGATCGCCTGCATGAATGTGGCAAATCTTCTCCTCGCACATGGGTCGGCTCGCATCAGGGAGATTGCGGTCCGTTCATCTTTGGGCGCCGGCCGGCTGCGAATTCTTCGCCAGTTGCTGACAGAGGGCTTGGTGCTTTCGACAGCCTCCGTTATCGCCGGACTCGCCGTTTGCGCTCTTGCCATCAAAAGCTTCCCCATAATTGCGAGAACCCTAGGCATATCCCCGGATCTGGAGCTTGCCATTGATGGCAGAATCCTCGTATTTTCCCTTTGTCTCGGGCTTCTCACAAACATATTGTTCGGGCTTGCGCCGGCTTTGGTGGTTTCGCGCACCGATATCGGCACATTGACAAAGTACCAGGACTCTTTCTGTCTGCCTCGAATCGGATCGAAATGGCGGCAGGGCCTCGTAGTGCTGCAGATCGCCCTGTCGGTGACGCTATTGATCGCCGCAGGTCTTTTTGTTCGAGCGGTACTACGAATACAGACCACGGATATCGGGTATGACAGAGCTGTCCTGCTTTTCAGTCCTGACATAATATCTTTGCAGTATGATCCCAAGATGCTTCGGCCGGATACGGTACTATCCTTTTATCGTCAGAGTTTGGACCGAATCCGCGAGCTGCCGGGGATTCTCTCCGCGAGTTGGGCCGATGATCTTCCGCTTGATAGGATTCATATGGCGGAAGAAATCGTTCGGGACCCATCCGATACCGGCCGGGATAGCTGGCAATGGTGCAACTCCGTCAGTTCGAGCTATTTTAAGACAATCGGCACTCCCATTTTGCAGGGGCGTGATTTCACTGATCGGGAAGATGAATCCGCTCCGCATGTAGTAATTATCAATGAGACTCTGGCACGCCGGTTCTGGCCTACAGAAAATCCAATAGGAAAATATCTTTTTCAGAAAGCCCTGAATCGGAAATACGAAGTTATCGGAGTCGTCAAGGACGCAAAATACGGTGTCTTGAATGAAAAGCCCGTTTCTTATGCCTATTTTCATTATGCGCAGGCGATGATGACGTTTCACATGGATCTCCATGTGCGCACCACCGAAGATTCCACCGCACTGGCGGATTCCATCCGGAATGCCTTTAGGGCTATCGATCCGAGAATGGCCATCGAAGGTCCGCAGCTTATGTCGGAGCATCTGGATAAAGCTATCTGGCAGGAACGGGCTGCCGTTCTTGTCTTTGGCCTTTTGGGTCCGCTCTCCCTGATCCTTGCCGGAATTGGTCTATACGGCATTATCTCCTATTCGACAATCCGAAGATCCCGTGAATTCGGCATCCGTATTGCGCTGGGAGCCCGGCGCAATGAAATCCTGAGGCTTATTTTTTGGGAGGGCATGATTTCGGCCGTTCTGGGTCTCGCGATCGGGCTGCCGCTCAGCATGGCTGCAGCCAGGATCATCGCCTCCAGGTTTCAGGAAGTGCGCCCTGCAGACCCGATAACCTATGGCTCTATCATTCTTCTCTGTTTTGCAGTATCGGCGGCCGCAACGCTGCTGCCCGCTCGCAAAGCACATCTGAATCCATGGAGTTCTCTACGAAATGAGTGAGATATGCCTTCAATAGAGGCTAAAATCCTCTCCGTCTACATTGATCCTGCAGAATTGCTCACATTTTGCCATTTCTCCGTCACGCGAATACGTGCTACACTTGCTTACGTGGAGGCAAATGATGGAAACGCAGAATGTCACACTTTCCCTGCCCAAAGAACTCGTGCGGAAAGCCAAGATTATTGCGGTGGAAAGGCAGACATCGATATCGGGGTTACTAAAGGATCTTCTGATTGAAGCGGTGGCTCAGGAGGATCGCTATGCCGCGGCGCGCAGCCGACACCTCGAAGTTTTGCATCGGGGCATGGATCTGGGTACCCGCGGGATGATCCGCTGGACGCGCGAGGAGATACACGAATGATGAGTGCGCCTTCCGGATATCAATTTGTCGATACCAATGTCTTGGTTTATGCACATGACACATCCGCCGGCGCCAAACACGAGCGCGCGGCGCGACTGCTTGAAGAGTCATGGGAATCCCGCCTCTGTTGCTTGAGTATCCAGGTATTGCAGGAATTCTACGTCAGCATCACGCGCAAAGTCGCCCATCCACTGGAGAGCAGCGCAGCGGCTCAAATCATTACCGATCTATCTGTCTGGCGCGTACACGTGCCCGGCGTGAATGATGTCTTAGCCGCAATCGAGATCCAACGCCGCTTTGACCTCGCATTTTGGGATGCGATGATCCTGCAGAGCGCCGTGCGGCTCAGGTGTGAGATCGTTTGGTCGGAGGATCTGAATTCAGGCCAAATCTACGATAGTGTTCGGGCGGTCAATCCGTTCGAAGCATAGAGCCGTCAGGCGGTGTTTCGATCTGCCGCAATGGGAGGCGAACCAGGGCGCGGCAGCCGCGTGCGTCCCTGCGATTGTCCAGCGACAACGATCCATGATGTGCTTCCGCAATCTGGCGGCTGAGCGCCAGCCCGATGCCGGATCCGTTGGGCTTGGTTGTAAAAAATGGGACAAACAGGTTTGATGCGTTGGATATACCGGGTCCCTCATCGTCAATCCAAACTTCCAGAACCGAAGAAGAATGCGCCCATCCGATTTGAACGGCGCCGCCGGTGCCCAGGGCCGCATCCACAGCATTGCGAAGCAGGTTGATCAGAAGCTGATCCAATTGATCTTCGTCCGCCCGGATTGTCAGATCGGGATCGGCAATAATCTTTACCTCCATTCGAGTTTCAAGACATGATACGCGGCGTATCCAGGCACTTACATTTACCGGCTCCAACTGCGGAGGCGGAAGCTGCGCAAGCCGGGCATATCCCTCCATGAATCGGCTCAGGGATTCGCTCCGGTTCTGGATTACGGCCAATCCACGCCGGGTGTCTTCCTCCCAGTCGCCGGGGAGCGGGCTCCGATGAAGCAAGCTCGAGAGGCTTCCGGCAATCGACTTGATCGGCGCGAGCGAGTTGTTGAGTTCATGTCCGAGAACGCGTATCAGACGCTTCCATGCCTGCCGTTCTTCTTCGCGCAGCGTTTTGCTCAAGTCCGACAGAACCAGCAGCCGGTGAGGCATTCCTTCTTGCCGGAATTTGGATCTTCGCATTTCCCATTGCCCGGTTCCTCCCGGGAAAGAGGCATCAATCAGCCGGATGTTTTCGCCGTCCAGGCAGGAATCCAGGCCGAGTTCCCGAGCACTTTTCCCGATCAGCTTCTCTTCCGGAGCGGCAAGAAGGCGTTCCCCGGCACGATTGACCAGCTTGAGAATATCGCCTCCATCAAAGGCGAAAACCGCCACATCGATTTCCTGCATAACGTTCTGCAGCAAGGCTGCGGCTTCCACGGCCCCCAGCCGCTGCTTTTGCAGCGTTGCGCTGAGTGCGTTGACTTCGCTCACCACTCCGCTCAAAGCGTCGTCGCAGCCGGTGTCCCGCGCCCTCAAGGAAAAATCGCCTTCACGCAGCGATGCAAGAACGTTGGAAATTGTCTGCAGCGGAAGAGCTATCCTGGCCTTGATGGATGCGGCAAGGCCGAGCCAGAAAAGCAGGATCAGGAATGTTAATGTCCACAGGATGATTAAGGAATAGCCGCCCCTCCACAGAACAATCAACGCAACCAACACGGCCGGCGCTCCCGCAATGATCGCGGTCAGCGCGATGCGCATCTCATGGCCGATCCGGCGCTTTTTCCCTGGTGGAGTTGCGGCGACGGTCGCCATATTTCGTTTGCTCCTTATTTGCCGTTTCGGGATGCAGTCCGCGAAATACGGCGGTTGTCACCGAAATTCGTATTTCTGCAGCCTTCGGTAAAGAGCTCCGCGACTGAGTCCCAAGGCTTCGGCAGCCTGACTGACGTTGCCGTCATAGCGCATCAGTGCTTTCTTTATCAGAAATTGTTCCACTTCCTCAAGGCTTAGATCATCCAATCGGGCAGGAACGCCCTGATTTACGCTCAACCCAAGATCCATCGAATGCACCACGCTGTCGCGGGCCATAAGTACTGCGCGCTCGATTGCATGTTCCAGTTCGCGGATATTCCCGGGCCATTGATGGTTCAATAGAGCCTGCATGGCCGTCCCATCAAATCCGGAAAGCGATTTCCAATACCGCTGCGCATGCTGCCGGAGGAAGTGCATGGCAAGCAGCGGAATGTCGGACTGCCGGTCGCGCAGCGGAGGCAGATGGATTTCGATGGTATTAAGCCGATAGAGCAGGTCCTGGCGAAAGCGCCCGGCAGCGACCTCTGCGGAAAGATCTGCATTCGTGGCACTTAAAATTCTGACATTTGCCTGGAGCGTTTTTGAGGATCCCACGCGTTCGTATTCCCCGGTTTCCAGAACTCTGAGAAGCTTGTTCTGGAGATTCGGCGGGACGTTGGCAATTTCATCGAGAAACAGGGTCCCGCCTTCCGCCAGTTCGAATCGTCCGACACGGTCCGTTTTTGCATCGGTAAAGGATCCCTTTACATGGCCGAAAAGCTCGCTTTCAAAGACTCCCTCCGACAATCCTCCCGCATTCACAATGACCAGCGGCTTCAAAGAGCGCAGTGAAATGGAGTGCAGTGAACGCGCAACCACCTCTTTGCCGGTACCATGTTCTCCCGTAATGAGTACATTGGCATCCGACGGCCCGATTCGGGCGATCAAATCCAGAACGGGCTTCATGGCCGAGCAGGAAGCGATCATTCCCGAAGCCCGCTCATCCCGCAGCAGGCGGTTTTCCTCTTCGAGGCGCCGGCCTTTTTTTACTGCATGCCTCAGATCGATCTGCGTTTTCAGGATCGTCAAAAGCCGCGCATTCTCCCAGGGTTTTTGCACAAAATCACGCGCGCCGCGCTGCATGGCTTCCACAGCAAGCTCCACACTCCCCCAGGCCGTCATCACGATTACCGGAATGCTGTCGTCGAGCATTTGAATCCGGCTGAGCAGATCAAGACCTTCCTGCCCCGAGGTTGTGTCTCTTTCGTAATTGAGGTCCATAAGGACGGCATCGTAGTCGCGCTTCTCCAAAGCCTGCAGAATGCCGGCCGGAGATATCGCGGTGTCGATGCGATACCCTTCCGCCTTGAGCAACATACGCAGCGCTTCGAGCACATCCTGCTGGTCGTCGGCAATTAGGATGGATGACGAAGTCATTTCCTTTTTCATAGCAGACAGGTAATAGACTACATCTGCGAATATAAGTCAAACATCACAGAAACGCTGTAATGCGGGCTATTGATCCACAATCCAGCCATCCGCAAGCTTAATGATTCTTCTGCCGCAGGCGGCCCAATTTTCATTGTGAGTGACCTGGATAATGGTTGTGCCCTCCTCATTCAGCTTCTTGAACAAATCCATGATCTCTTTGCCCTGGGTGGTATGGAGGCTGCCCGCAGGCTCATCCGCCAGAATCAACTTGGGTTTGGCAACAATGGCACGTGCGACGGCCACCAACTGCTGCTGCCCGCCTGAGAGCTGCGTGGGATAAAGATCCTTCTTTCCAACAATCTGAAACTTATCGAGCGCATCGGCGACGATCGACTGGCGCTCGGACGATTGGATGTTGCGATAGGAAAGAGGAAGGTCGAGGTTTTCCGCGACCGTCAAGTCATTCAGAAGATGGTACTGCTGAAACACGAAACCGATATTTCGCTTGGCAAGCTCTGCGCGTTCTTTTGGTTTTAGTTTATGAACAGCCCTATCCGCGAAAAAATATTCTCCCTTCCATCCCGCGTCGAGCATCCCCAGAATGCTTAGCAGCGTTGATTTTCCTGCACCGGAAGGTCCCATGATGGTTACAAAATCACCCTCATTGACATCCAGATTGATTCGTCTCAGCACAAAGAATTGTCCTGCATCCAGAGGGTAGCTGCGTTCCAGGTTTCTTACTCTAATCAGGTTTCCTTCCATTCCCTGTCCTCTCTCTCGGAACATACTGTCTTCTGGTCAATATTCGCCCTGCATAGCGGAGGTCCTGCCAAATATTTCCCATCGGTCCGCCTTTCGGGATGTATCCGTATCGCCAGGATCATTTTCCATTAGTTGCCGGAGGGCTGCTCGTCTACGATGCGACCGTCAAACAGATGAATAGTGCGGTCGGCACAAAGCGCATAGCGGGGATCGTGCGTCACCATGCATATCGTGGCGCCCTGCTTATGCAGGTCTGTCATTAATGACATCACCGCTTCGCCGTTTTTTGAATCCAGGTTGCCGGTCGGTTCGTCCGCGAGAAGAATGAGCGGATTGCCTCCTAAAGCCCTTGCAACGGCCACACGCTGCTGCTGGCCGCCGGAGAGCTGGCTTGGAAGATGCTTGGCACGATGCGCCATGCCTGTTTTTTCCAGAGCCTCAAGGACGCGCCGTTTTCTTTCTTTGTTTCCCATTCCCCGGTAGGCTAAAGGCAACTCCACATTTTCATAAACGGTCAGGTCGCCGATCAAATTGAAGCTCTGGAATATGAAACCGATTTCGCGGTTGCGGATGCGTGCCCGCTCGGAATGCTTCAATTTAGCCACGGATCTTCCATTAAGTTCATAACCACCTGCGCTGGGAGTATCCAGCAGGCCGAGGATGGACAGCAGCGTCGATTTGCCGCAGCCGGAAGGTCCTGCAATGGAAACATATTCTCCGGGCATTATGTCCAGCGTGATCCCCGATAGGGCGTGTGTTTCTATTTCGTCCGTAAAGAAAATCTTGGTTACATTATCTAAATGAATTAGTGGCCGTTCCGCGTTTGTCATGGAGTCTCCCCTAATTTAAGCGAATGCGATCGTAACCATCCTGTTCTGCCATATCCGATAAAATCACCTGATCTCCCGGTTTTAGACCCTCTTTGACTTCAATAGTATTCACTGAGCTTCGTCCAAGCTTCACCGAAATCCGCACCGCATGCCTTCCGTCCGGATCGAGTCTGAAGATGCTTATCAGGCTGTCCGGCTGTCCTTGAACAGGGCGTCCGACAAAAATAACATCCTCCAGCTTTTCCAGGACAATGGTTCCATCCACGCTCAAGTCGGGCCGGGCCCCCCTAGGCAATTCTGCTTCCAGTCTTGCATCAACGGTTACTGTACCGTCTCTGACTGCCGGGTCAATGCGCGAGACCCTGCCGGGAATTAGGCCGTTGCGGGTATCTACAGAAACCTCCTGCCCAAGCTGAACATCTTTGGCTTGAGTTTCGGCGATATTAAGCTCCGCTTTGAGTTTGCCGGGATTGGCTATCCGCGCAAGGTTGGTTCCCACTGCAACCCGCTGTCCGACTTCAACCGGCAATTGATGCAGCACTCCCTCGACACCGGCTCGGACTTTCAACTGGTCCAATTGGCTCCTTCGAAGCGAATACAATGCACGCGCCTGATCAATCCGGGTCTTTTGCACCGCCAATTGCGCTCGAGTCGATTCCTGATTAATCTTGAGCCGCTGTTTTTCAATTTGAAGGCTCTGCGCCAAATGCTCGGCCGTAGCTTTCTTCAGCCTGAGGTCCAAGTCCGGGACAAGGCCATCTTTAGCCAGCTCCAGATTCGCTTCATAGCCCAGCTGCGCTTTCTGATATTCAGACTCGATTCTTGCCGTCTCGGCTGTCTGCGTCAGTTGTTGACTCTCCAGCTTGACTCGCAAATCATCATAGGATGTTTCCGCCGCTTTCCAGTTCCACTCGGCGTCAAGTGTTTCCTGTTCCAGCTGCGGATTGCTCAGTTCAAGCAAAACTGTGTCGCGGGTAACCCGCGCTCCAGCTTCCAGGAGTTTCTTTTCCACACGCCCCTCCGTTGCCGCAGGCACCCAGCGTATTTCTTCCGGAATAAGCTTCCCCAGACCTCGGACCTGTCGCAGCATAGGCCCACGCTTGACCGTATCAATCCAGATATTTGCCCTTTCCACTGAAGGCGCGGCAGGTTTCAGCCGCGATACATACCAGATTAAACCGCTAATGGATCCCAGGAGGATAACGCTAATGACAATCCGCTTGATCCAACGCAGCCGAGCCTGCGACTTTCGAGGTATATCCATCATGGCATATACAACAATGCACGAAAAAGGCCAATGTGAGGCTATTTGCTAAATGGGTGCATAATAATACTTTGCTATGAGCATGGTGAATCACGAAGATTAATGACTGTCCATAATTGGACATTAGCCATTGCAATTGTGGACATTTGAAGCAGCATCCCCAAATTCGCCGGGCTCTTGCACAGGCTGCATCTCGGAATTCCACGCCAATCTTCCATGATCATTTACCCTGTCTTTATGCAAAAGGATTTTTGGCATGGAAGACATTCTCCGGGCGGATTGGAAGAGAGGTGGCATACAATGGGGATGGAGAGGAAATATTGAGATACCTTGGAGGCGTAATGAGTGGCTACCACAAGCGCAACTGGGAACCGTTTCCGATGCATACAATTAAAAGAGCTGATCGTCCGACCACGGAGATTCGCGAGGATCAAATTCAAAGAATCCATGAAAATGCGCATGGATTCAATCGGGCGCTGAACGGAGAATTCGGGCCTTTCATCCGGCAGGAAAGGAAACGGTTTGCCACAAAACACCCTCTTTCTGCAGCTCTTGTATCCATGCAGAACACTCTGCGCAAAACAGTAGACGGCACGACCGCCGGCCAAACCGCGCCGATCCCATCTGATCCTGAACTCATTGCGCGCCATATAAAGGAAACGGCATATTTCCTGAGAGCGGATGCAGTCGGTATCTGTAAACTGCCTTCCTATGCCGTCTATTCCCATTCGGCTGCTACAGGCGAACCAATCGAGCTCAAGCATGAATATGCCATAGCGATTTTAGTAGATCAGGATGCGAGAACTGCCGGGGCTACTACCGGCCATGACTGGATCAGTAATTCCATGAGCTTCGTTGCATACTCGGCCTCAGGTTTCATTGCCTGTATTTTAGCGGACTACATTCGAAGGCTCGGATATCCGGCGCGGGCGCATCACGCTTTCAGCTACCAGGTTGTAGTACCTCCAATTCTCCTTTGGGCCGGGCTGGGCGAGGTCAGCCGGATGAGTGAGTGCGTTATTCATCCGTTCCTTGGCCCGAGATTCAAAGCCTCGGTTGTAACCACGGACCTGCCTATGCTTTGCGATCGGCCGATCGACTTTGGACTCCAGGACTTTTGCTCGAAATGCAAAAAGTGCGCGCGTTATTGCCCGTCCGGCGCATTGAGCGATGGCCGGAAAGTCATGTTCAACGGTTATGAGCGCTGGCCGGGGGATATAAAGAAGTGCGTGTCTATGAGGGTCGGCAACCGGAAAGGAGCGAGCTGCGGAACATGCATGACTGTGTGCCCATGGAACAAGCCATACACGCCTCTGCATCGGGCCGTCGGCTGGACCGTCCGCCGCTCTTCACTCGCGCGCAGTCTCGCTGTCCGGCTCGATGATGCTCTGGGATATGGACAGCCGGATCATTCCAAAAAATGGTGGTGGGACCTGGAAGATGAGACCGGGGATGGAACATTCAGAATCCCATCGGAAAAGAAAAACAGCTTTCCAGGGAATCAGTAATTCGCTTTGATGCACAATTCCGGCTCTGCCGGAGGACTCACATAATTTGAAATTTCCGGGAGTGAGTGTGGGCAGTTCTTGGAGTCTTTAAGTTAATAAAACTCAAAGGTTCTAAGGCTCAATGACGCAAAGGAGCCACAGATGATGCAAGCATCTTCTGGTTAAAATGGCGCTTCATACCCGGGGAAAGATGTCTTTGTGCGAAATCAGGAATTCTTCAGAACCCTTGATCCGGGAGTGCCGGATACACTGCTATGCGCTGCCATTTTGTATTTGACAGATTGGGATGAAAGCATAAGCTGCAAAGAGCAAAATCGGTGCGGATGCACAGGATTGTTTTCAGCGATCTCATCGGGCGCGTACGGATGCTTCCGATGATAATTAGGGAATAACGCCCGATATTCATGACAATTCCATTGCCGGGATCATACGCACAATGACCGAAAAAACAAAAGAAACCATTGGCAAATACCGTTGGATCATCTGCAGTCTTCTATTTTTCGCAACCACCATAAACTATGTCGATCGGGCGGTTCTCGGAGTTCTCGCTCCGCTTCTTCGCACCGAGATCGGGTGGACGGACCAGGTGTATGGAGTGATCAGCGGCGCTTTTACGCTCTCCTATGCGATCGGCTTTCTTTTTGCCGGCTGGTTTATCGATAAAGTCGGAACGCGCATCGGATATACGCTTTATCTCGCTCTGTGGTCTCTTGCCTCCGCGGCGCACGCATTTGCCCGGTCCGCATTCGGATTCGGAATGGCGCGGTTCGCGCTCGGCATCGGCGAATCGGGCAACTTCCCGGCTGCAATAAAAACAGTGGCAGAATGGTTCCCCAGAAAAGAGCGGGCACTGGCGACGGGAATCTTCAATGCAGGATCCAATGTCGGCGCCGTTGTAGCCCCGCTGGTTGTTCCCTGGCTGGCGCTTACCTGGGGCTGGCAATCCGCATTTATCGTCACGGGTCTGGCGGGATTGATCTGGATAGCGTTCTGGTATCCGATGTATCACAAGCCGAACATGCACCCGCACATTTCTAAAAAAGAACTTGCCCATATCGAAAGCGATCCTCCGGACACCGAATCGAAAGTGCGATGGGTGGAATTGTTGCCGCATAAACAGACATGGGCATTTGCCATCGGAAAGTTTCTCACCGATTCGATCTGGTGGTTTTATCTTTTCTGGTTCCCGCTCTTTATGAATGACCGCTTCGGCGTTGATCTGAAAAGCATCGGGCTCCCGATGATCACCGTCTATCTTCTTGCTGATGTTGGATCTGTAGGCGGAGGCTGGCTAAGCTCCTTTCTTCTGGGCCGGGGGTGGACGACGAACGCGGCCCGCAAAACGGCCATGCTTGTATGCGCATTGTTGATTCTCCCTGTGGCGCTGGCCCCGCACGTTTCAGGAAAGTGGATTGCCGTGTGGCTAATTGGCGTTGCGGCGGCCGCTCATCAGGGTTTTTCGGCAAATATCTTCACGCTGACATCGGATATGTTTCCGCGCAAAGCCGTCGGCTCCGTCGTCGGAATCGGAGGCTTTTTCGGCGCCATGGGCGGATTCCTGATGAATCTCGGCGCCGGATGGCTCCGGCAGAATACGGGAAGCTATGCGGTCATGTTCATGATTGCCGGCTCAACCTACCTTTGCGCGCTCCTAATAATGCATTTGTTGGTCCCCAAGCTCGAACCTGCAAAGATTGATCAACAGACGCACGAATCGGCGGACATATCCCGGGGATGAAAATGGGACTAAAAATTAAGCCGCAGGCGGAGACATTGTATGACTTGATTTCGCTCGGCGAATGCATGATTCGACTTTCGCCGGCCGGACATCAACGCATTGAATTTGCGCCATCGCTGGAAGTGTGGGTCGGCGGCGGTGAATATAATGTTGCTTATGCGCTGTCGCGCCTCGGCCTGCGAACCGGATGGATTGGCGGGCTCAATGATTCGCCGATGGGAGCCATCATAAGAAACCATGCCCGCTCGGCCTGCATAAATATTGATTTCGCCGTCAACCGCAAATATGACGGGATGGGCAGGAAAGACCGTATCGGCCTGAACTTCACAGAGGTCGGATCCGGTGCCCGAGCATCCGCCACATTTTACGACCGCGCGAATTCCGCAACCGCCGGAATCCGCCCCGGCGAAATCGATTGGGAAAAGCTGTTCATCGAAAAAGGCGTTCGCTGGTTTCACACCGGAGGTATCTTCACTGCGCTTACGGAATCAACCCGCAAAGTCGCAGCAGAAGCGGTTAAAGCGGCTCATGCAGCGGGAACTGTCGTGTCGTATGACCTGAATTTCCGATCCAGGTTGTGGAGCAGCAAAGAAGCGATCGAGACGACTAGGCCGCTTGTCCCATACATGGACTGCCTGATAGGCAACGAGGAAGACTTTCAAAAAGTATTAGGGTATGGAGTGGAAGGTGTGGATGTTGAAAAAGGGGGGATCGAAACCGCGGCATTTGAAGCAATGATCGCCGGAGTCGTGAAGGATTTTCCCGATGTGAAAGTCATCGGAACAACGCTGCGCAGCGTGAAGTCCGCAGGCGTTAACGACTGGTCTGCTCTCATGTGGCATGAAGGCACTTTCTACAGGGGGCCCTTTATGCCCGGACTGGATATTGAAGATCGAGTCGGAGGAGGCGATGGATTTGCCTCCGGATTCATCTACGGACTCCTGACGGATCGCGATGCGCAGCAATGCGTGAACCTGGGTGTTGCCCATGGAGCCCTGCTGATGACAACGCGCGGGGACACAAGCATGATCACGCTCGATGAATTGTTGCATGTTGCAGCAGGCGGCAGCGCCAGAATCAAGCGGTAGGAGACAATATGACCGGTTCGAATGTGTTGTCGATGTTCAGCCTGAAAGGCAGGACTGCCGTCGTTACGGGCGCAAGCACAGGACTGGGGCAAGGCATGTCTTTGGGATTATCCGAGGCGGGCGCGGATCTTGTTCTGGTCGACTGTGTGCCGAGCAGTGATACTGCCGAACGGATCAGGCAGGGCGGAGGGAATGCGGAAATTGTTGTTGCCGACCTGATGCAGATGGAATCCATCCCGTCGGTGATTAACGCGGCAATCTCGGCGTTCGGCAGGATTGATATCCTGGTGAATAATGCGGGAATCATTCGAAGAGCGGATGCCATCGATTTTTCGGAAAAGGACTGGGATGAGGTAATGCAGTTGAATTCCAAAACCGTTTTTTTCCTGGCGCAGGCGGCAGCAAAAGATATGATGAAGCGGCGGTACGGCAGAATCATCAACACCGCCTCGCTTCTTTCTTTTCAGGGCGGAATCCGGGTCCCATCCTATTCTGCAAGCAAGGGCGCCGTTGCCCAGATAACGAAGGCGCTGGCGAATGAATGGGCGAAATATGGAATTACGGTGAATGCGATTGCTCCCGGATATATGGCCACCAATAATACGAAAGCGCTCAGGGAAGATCCGGTGCGGAGCCGGTCCATTTCCGAACGCATACCCGCAGGAAGATGGGGCATGCCTGAGGATCTGAAAGGCGCTGTGGTTTTTCTGGCCTCCGCCGCTTCCGAATATGTGAACGGACATGTCCTGGTCGTCGATGGGGGTTGGCTGGCTCGATAACCCGTAATCGCCGGGCGTTTTTATTGGGCTTCAGAGAATTAGAGGCTTGGGGCTTTGGAGTCTTTGAGTTTTCATCAATTAACATCAAAGTCTCAAAGACTCCAAGGCTCTAAATATTGCATTTCAAGAACAGGCGCGAAACCGGATGTCTCGTGAAAACACGATAAGGCAAATTCACGATCTGGGTGTTGTTGCCGTTATCAGGCTGCAGGATGCAAACAGACTGTCCAGGGTTGTTGAAGCGATACGATCAGGAGGTGTGAAGGCGATCGAGATAACCATGACGGTGCCGAATGCCACAGCCATGATCCGGTCCCTGACCGCAAGCCTTCCATCGGATGTATTGCTCGGCGCGGGCACGGTCACAAATCCCAAAGCAGCGGAAGAGGTCATTAACGCCGGTGCGCAATTTGTCGTATCGCCGGTTCTTAATCTGGACATGATCAAAGTCTGCAACGCTGCGGATATTGCAGTGCTGCCGGGCTGTTTTACGCCGACGGAGATATTTTCCGCATGGGACGCCGGCGCTGATGCCATCAAAATATTCCCGGCAACCTCATTGGGACCGAAATTTTTAAAGGACATCGCCGGACCCTTCCCCTACATAAAAATGATGCCGACCGGAGGTGTGACCATAGAAAACGTCGGAGAATGGATCGCTGCCGGCGCCTTTGCTGTTGGAATGGGAAGCGCTCTGCTGGATAAAAAGGCAATCGAGCAGGGAAATTATGCAATCCTCACGGAGCTGTCTTCGCGCTTGCACTCGAACTTTAGAATGGCGGCCGAAACCTATCGGAAAAGGTGAAGGATTTCCCGCGAATTACATGCGTTTTTTCTACAGCAGCTGAGCGGGCGTTACTCCATCCATATCGTCAAATGCCTGATTTTCTCCCCCCATAGCCCAGACAAAGCGATAGGAGCCGGTGCCGACGCCGGAGTGAATGGACCACTCAGGGGAAAGCACAACCTGTTTCTCCCGGACGACGATATGACGCGTCTCCTCAGGTTCACCAAGAAGATGGAATACACAGCCTTGCGGCGGCAGGCTGAAATAGCAGTAAACCTCCGTGCGCCGGTTATGGGTATGCGGCGGAAAAGTATTCCAGACACTCCCTTCATGAAGCTCGGTAAATCCCATCACCAACTGGCAGCTCCGGATCCCTTTGAGGTGTATGTACTGGCGGATCGTGCGTCTGTTTGCATCGGCCTGGGAACCCAAGTCTATGACATTGGCCTTGTCGAGTCCCGCATGCGTCGTGGGATAGTCGGCATGAGCCGGATAGGAAACGAGGTAGAAGCATGCGGGGATTTTGGCGCTGTCACTGGCAAAACTTACGTTCCGGCTGCCGCGCCCGATGTATAAGCATTCCAGCGGCGCAAGTCGGAATTCCTGCCCATCCACTGAAATGGTTCCTGCGGCGCCGAGATTCAGGATCCCCAATTCGCGTCGTTCGCAGAAGAAACGGCACGCCATCTCCTGTCCCGCCTCAAGATGGAGCGGCGAATCGCCCGGCATGGCTCCGCCGACTACGGCACGGTCTACATCCGTATAAACCAGCTGCATGCGACCGGCTTCGAAAAGATTGTCGATCAGAAAATGCTGCCGCAACTCTTCACTTGTCAAGGCACGGTATGCCCGTTCATCTGCCGTCCGTATGATTCTCACAAATCCTCCATGGATAAAACTCGTTTAGTTCGCTGATTTGGAATAGGGCATTACCGATATCCGGATCGGGGAGAGCAGTTCATTCCAGGCCTCATCCCGGACATGAATTCTGCTCAGCTCTTTTTCGTTGAGCTCGGCGAGATCTCTGAATGAGAGTTCGAGTGTTTGATTTCTGCGCTCCATAGGAAGCGGATTTACGGCCTTTACTTTGAGCAGGACAGATTCTGCCGGCAATAAGACCGCCATAAGTGCAAACATCGCTGCAAAGGCTGTCCTACATTGAATCATTGAGATAACTCCCTGCAATGGATCCTTTTAGTCATGCATGCCGGGACAAAGTCTATTTCAATATCATTCGGATCCAAATTCTTAGCGCCTTGGAGCCTCCGCGTCTTTGAGCCCGATCAACGCGAAGGCCCCTAAGCAGTCAACCTCATTTCGCAATTTGAAGATTTCATATCCCCTGGTTTTCCTGTTAATGTTCTTAGTATCTTATCTGAGGCCGGCGCAATGAAGCAATTATTCCTGATCCTGATGTTCACCACCTGCATTCCGGGCTTCCCGCTCGAGACCCGACCCATTCACATTTTCATGATCGGCGATTCAACTATGGCGGACAAAGATCCAAAAGCCGAACCGGAGCGGGGCTGGGGACAGGCACTGCAGGCTTTCTTTGACCATACCGTGAAAGTATCGAATCATGCCGTCAATGGAAGAAGCTCGAAAAGCTTCCTCGATGAAGGGCGCTGGACGGCCGTTCTCGACAATCTCCAGGCCGGCGATTATGTCATAATCCAGTTCGGCCACAATGACCAGAAGCCGGATGAAGCGCGGCATACGGATCCGTATACTTCTTACAAAAGCAACCTTGAGCAATATATATCGGACACGCGTGCAAAAGGAGCATTCCCCATCCTTTGCACATCTATCGTCCGCCGCAAATTTGATGAAAATGGCGTGCTTGTCGATACGCATGGCGAATATCCCGAAGCAGTTCGTCAGGCTGCGGAGGAATTCCGGGTTCCTTTGCTGGATCTTCAACTCAGAACAAAAAAGCTTGTTTCGGATCTCGGTCCCGAACAATCCAAATCCCTTTTCCTATACGTGCCTCCGGGCGCCTACCCAAATCGCCCCGGCGGAACCCAGGATGACACGCATCTCAATCCCGAAGGCGCAGCCGCGATAGCCCGTCTGGCGGTGGAGGAGATGAAAGCGTTGAAGCTGCCGCTTGCAGAGCATTTGAAATCGACGGAGATCCATGAAATCCGAGGTTCTCCATTAGCCTGATTCCGTAATTCAGGTTTAGATTGGTTGGAGAATGGCCCATGTTGCGTAGAGTGATTTTTCCAGCTCTGATTGTTTCGATCGGGCTGTTTGTCGCCGGCGCGGCGAAACCAAAATCCTCCTTCGATGTACGGGATTTCGGAGCTGCCGGCAACGGCACGGAAAAGGACACTTCGGCCTTTCAAAAGGCGCTCGATGCCTGTGCCGTTTCAGGCGGAGGAGAGGTCGTCGTTCCTGCAGGAAAATATCTCATTGGCAGTATCCAGATGGGCAACCGTACCATCCTGCGCCTTGAAAAGAACAGCATTCTGACAGGCAGCCCCGATCTGGCCGACTATCCGATCATGGACATCCGCTGGGAGGGCCGCTGGCAACAGGGACATCGGGCGCTGATCTATGCCGGCAATGTCGATCATACGGGAATTATCGGTCCGGGACGCATCGAGGGGAACCGTGCCGTTGCCTTCGGCAAGGGGCTGCGGGGCGCGCCGGTCCTCGAACCCATTTCCTGCAATGATCTCCGTTGGGAGGATTTCTCCGTCACACATGACGGAACGTGGGCTACACACCCGACGTACTGCGCCAATGTCGTGATCAGGAATCTGCACATTCGCAACACGCGGGACGGCATCGATGTAGATTCCTGCAAAAACGTGCGCATCGAAGGCTGCGACATCGATACGGGGGACGATGCCATCAGTCTCAAATCCGGACGTGGCATGAACGGCGCCCGGATCGGCATACCCACAGAGAATGTTCTCATCACGCGTTGCGTGTTGGGTGGTGGTTGGTTCGCCTGCATCGGCATCGGCAGCGAAACCTCCGGTGGCATCCGGAATGTACGCATCGAAAAAACCAGGTTCACGCACAGCGGCACCCAGGCAATCTATATCAAAACCCGTACCGGACGCGCTGGCGTCATCGAAAATATCACAGGAGAAGATCTGGACGTCGCCAACGGAGGATTTCTGAAAATCAATGCGACAAGCGGCGGAAACCAGAGCACTCCGGACGACACAGTTGAAGGAGACCTTGGATACCCGATCATCAGGAGTATCCGTTTTTCCAATGTGCGGTTGAAGGATGTAACGACTCTGGTTGATGCAATTAAGATAGCTCCTGAAAAGCCCATTTGTGGTCTGACCCTGACTGACATTACGGGGACCTGCAAAAAAGGAATCATACTGTCTAACATCCGGGATGCCGTTTTGCGGGGCATCCGTGTGACCGGCTTCTCCGGTCCGTTGCTGGCCATTGAGAATACGACAGGCTCCGGAATCAGGGGAGCCGTTCCGCTGAAATAAAAGACCGCATGCTTGAGAGGCTTGCCGATAGTGTGTTGTTCAGGTCAAAGAAAAATCCGGATCATGGTCCTGAGGGCATATACAACCTGACCGGAGAATGATTAGGTCTAATACCTCGCTTTCAACCAATCAAAGATGATGCTTTCGAAGGCGGGCCTGCCGTTCTTGAACCAGGCCGCCTGCGTGATGGCGATGTTCTCGGGAGTCTGGTTCTCCGTCCAGTATTCCAGCAGCCTGATCTTGAACCCGGTGTCCTCCGCCGGCACAAGAGTGTAATGAGCACTTGCCTGGAAGGGAGGCACGATGTCCCTGCCGCTCGCCTCATCGACAGTCCTGTCATTGAAGCGCACACAGACAATCAGCTTTTCAAGGTTGATCGCATAGTAGTAAGGCTCGATGATTTCGCGAAGACCGGGATGTACCATCTGCATGAGAAGCCCCTCGCGAGAAGCTCTTTTCCCTGTGAACTCCGCGGTTGTCGGCGGCGTGTAATAGACGAACTCAAAGTCCTCGGTGAACAACTTGCCAAGTTCCGGCACCTTTTCGAGAGGGCCGATGCATTCTCGGACTGCTGCGAAATACATGTCCATCCATGCGGAAACCTGTTCTTGAGTGATAGCCATTGCCAATGCCTCCCATCGTCTGCCGACCCATCTTTCCGATTTGAAACTGCCCCATCATAATACTGTTACTCTGTCATTGAACACAACCGACGGAGGATTTCTCCGGGAAGCTGCATTTCTAATCGCATCTGTTTATCGCTGTAGTTAATAATGTAAAAATGCATATCGATAGCTGGAGAGACCTGGGAGATGTTTTTATGAAGCGTTACATGTGTTCATACATGCCAGTGTATTTGCTTATGGCTTTTTTGCTCATATCGGTTTCTGCGAGTGCGCAGCAATCCTGCGAAAGCTTAAAATCCGCCCGGATGCCTCACGTGACGGTTACCTCAGCTGAAAAAATCACTCCGCCCTGGGAGATCCCGCCCACCTCAGGCGCATTCGGCACGCCTGCAGGTCAAATGGTAAATGTCTCCTTTTGCAGAGTTGAGGGTTTTTCTGCTCCGACCGGCGATTCTCATATCGGATTTGAAGTATGGCTTCCCCTTGCCGCTGAATGGAATGGGAGGCTTCTTGCTGTGGGCAATCCCGGATTTATCGGAGGCGTTTCGCGGGGCGCCCTTTCAGACATCGTTCAGAGAAGATATGTCGCCGTATCCACCGATACCGGACACACCGAAGAGGGATACTTCTGGGCCGGGGGACATCCGGAGAAGCTCGTCGATTGGGGATATCGGGCGGTTCATGAAACGATCGTGGCTGCAAAACAGCTGATTCAAATCCATTATGGAAAGCCCGTTCAATACTCTTACTGGAGCAGTTGTCATAACGGCGGCAACCAGGGACTGAATGAAGCGCAGCGTTATCCGGACGACTTTGACGGCATTGTCGCCGGCGATCCCGCTTATTACGTATCCCGTTTGCAGGCAGGTTCGCTGTATATCGGCTGGGTGTCGCTGAAAGACGGGATGAAGGCTTCCGGCTATATATCGCCTTCCAAATACCCGGCAATGCATCGGGCAGCCCTCGATGTTTGCGATGCCGGAGACGGTCTTGTGGATGGGATTATTGAAAATCCGCCGGCCTGTGAATACGACCCCGTTGTCATGAAGTGCCATGGAAACGACCAGCCGTCCTGCCTTACCGATGCGCAGGTGGAAACAGCCAGAAAAATTTATGCAGGAGCGAAGTTCAATGACGGCACTTCGATATACGGCGGCTACGAACCGGGGACAGAACTGAATTGGGCCATGATGGCCGGCGGTCCTGAACCGCTCAGCCTGAGCACCGGCTATTTCAAGGGTATGGTCTTTGAAAATTCGGACTGGGATTATAGAACATTCGATCCGGACCGGGATACGCGTCTGGCAGAGAAGCGGACGGGAGCGGCGGTGGACGGGATCAATCCAAACCTCAAACCGTTCAAGCAGAGCGGCGGCAAGCTCATCATTTACCAGTCATGGAATGAAACCACTATTCCGCCGCGGTCCATTATCGATTATTACACAAGCGTCGAGAAAACAATGGGCGGTCCGGGGCAGACACGTGATTTCGTTCGACTGTTTATGGTCGCGGGAATGGGGATGTGCCCCGGATTTCGCAATGCGAAGGACTTTGATGCTCTGGAAGCCATGCAGCAGTGGGTAGAAAAAGGGATAGCACCGGAGCAGATCCTGGCTCAGCACCGGGACGATAACGGGGAAGTCTTTCGGACCCGCCCGGTATGCGCCTATCCAGAAGTTGCGAAGTATACGGGCAAAGGCGATCCAAACGACGCCGCCGGCTTTGAATGCAAGTAAAGAGATTGGGCTATTTGCCGGTGGCCCGGCGTGTGCACAATGCGCGTCCTACAGCGCCACAACCGCCCCCGCCGCCGGAGGATATGCTTGATCCACCATAGCCGAAGTTGAACATCCAGGAATCACCGAGGCTGTTCTTGGATCCGCTCCAGACATTGGCGGATTGTAAATTTACAGATCCCTTGGCCTTGTATTGCTTCTTCAGATTTCTGTCGTACAGACCTTCCAGTTCCTCCAGTGTCGCCAACCGCCAGTCTGTGTGCCCTCCCAGGGTCAAGCTTTCACAATAGGCGTTGGCTTGACTATAATTTACGTCGCTGCCGTTATCCTCGACTGCCCAGCTCAAACCGGTCGAGCCGTCTTCCCAAATTCCCGCAGAATCCTGACTTGCCGCTATCTGTATGCCGGCATAAAGGAGGATCATTATTAATAAGGATATTACCCGGCGATCGAAAAATCTTTTTAAGGACATAAAACCACTCCTTGAAAATCGATGCAGAAACCTCAATTTTACTCAATCCAGCCAGCAGAATATTAAATACCGATCCATGCTGCAATCGTTTCATTTAAAATTTTATCGCATTTTGCCCTGGTATATTCTTGGGTAAGGTCCCGCGCTTGTGGTCCGGCCTACCGGCCGGACGTGCGGGCTGAAGCCCGCACCCACATGAGATAGGGGTAGATGTGAAATCACGTATCTTTTATGTGGGGATGTCCTTCAGAGCATCGGTTTTTTGAAGGAGGATAGATGAACAAGAAAACGATAAGAATCACCCGCAGGTCATTCATGAAAGGCGCAGCCTCCGGTGTCGGCATACTGACGACAACAGGCTCTGGTTGGGCCCACTACGGATTGGATTCTGCTCAATCCAAAGCATACTCATTTGAAACTCCACCTCCCCCAATACCGGCAGGCGAGATTAAGCAAAAAATAGCTGCGGAAGTCATCGTGATCGGCGCCGGAACGTCCGGCCTGGTTTGTGCCAATGCAGCCGCCGAAAAAGGAGCCAAAGTTGTGGTGCTTGCGTCGAGTTCCGGTCCCGTTGGCCGAGGCGGATCCAACCACGCATTCAACAGCAAACTGATGCGCAAGCTTGGACTCACATCAAACCCTGCCGCGGAATTCAGGAAGGAAATGATGTGCCACTCTTTCAGAGTTGATCAGGATAAGTGGTGGCTGTGGGCCCGCAAGAGCGGCGAAGCCATGGACTGGCTGATGGACAAGATGGAAGCGGCGGGATACCAATCCGTCATCGAAATGGGAAACACCGATCCGGAAGGCATCATGACAATGCATCCGGGTTCTCACTCATGGTTGGGGAAAGATATAACGACTGCTGGCCGCAGCCAGCAGCTTGTGGTGAATACCCTGGCTGAATCCGCTCAGGCTCATGGCGTGCAGATCTATTACAATACGACAGCCATGCAGCTTGTTCGCGAGGGAAAGAACATCGGCAGAGTCCGTGCCGTGATCGCGAAAACTCCGGACGACGGCTACTGTATCTACGAAGGCAGGAAAGCCATCGTTCTCGCCACCGGAGATTTTAAAGACGAGGAGATGGTGGAGAAGTACTGTCCATGGATGCTGCCCCTGGTAAAAGCCGGAGGAGGCATCTATCGGGGTGATGGGCATAAGATGGGCCTGTGGGTAGGCGCAGCATGGCAGAGGACGCAACCGAATGCCCCAATTCTGTTGGGAGGCGTGGGCCCCGGGACGCAGCCATACAGAGCTTTCACCGGACTGGTCGTAAACAAAAACGCAGAGCGCTACGGCAATGAAGACAACCTAAGATCCTTTGCAGGCGTTGCACAGATGCGGCAGCCGGAGTCGACGATTTTTGCCGTCTGGGATTCCGCATATGCCGAAAGGGCTACGCCATGGACTCCCATCGGTTCCTACTACGGCGGTCCAGCCGAGGTCCCCGTGCAGGCTGTTGTCGCCGGATGGGAGGAAAACGTCAAGGTCGGCGCAATGGTGAAAGCGGATACGCCGGATGAACTTGCCAAAAGGCTGGGATTGCCGGTCGCTCCGCTGAAAGCAACCGTGGAAAGATATAACGGATTCTGCAAAACGGGGACAGATGAGGATTTCGGCAAAAGGCCCGGTCTGCTCATTCCGGTTGAGCGGGCTCCTTTCTATGGAGAAATCAGTCGATCGCCCTGGTTGCTTAATATCTCAGGCGGATTGCGCACCAACATCAAAATGCAGGTGTTGGATAAAAACGAGCAGGCTATTCCGGGCCTTTACGCGGTCGGCACCATTGTCGGCGACTTGTACTCCAACATATATACGTTCCTGGAGCCGGGCCACAACCTGGGAGCTGCCTGCGTTACCTTCGGCTATCTTGTCGGCAAAGACATTGCAAAGAGCCAATAGAATAAAAAAGCGGGGAAGATTTGCGATAAACGAAGATAGTTCTTTCGGGGTCGGGGTCGGTATCGCTATCGGGGTCGAATTTGAAATCATATTAAATGTGAACACAATTTTTATGCTCCATGGCTAAAAGCCGACCCCGATAGCGATACCGACCCCGACCCCGAGGAATAAGGGATATGCTCCGCTGTGTATTGATATGGGGACACTGGTGACTGTCCCCGTTTCACCGCGATATGTTGGGGCATACATAATTTTTCGCTCAACTAATAGTTGTTTTTCGCGATTTTGTTGATAAGATGGGATCGGTATTGGCAAGCGAATAAATCTGATGGGATTGTGGAGATCAGCCCTCATTTTTTTTAGTAATAACGACTCCCTGATTGAAGTCGACACCAATAGCCGCTGATTTGAACCCATTGTTGCGCTACTGCGCTTGATCCTGACAACTTGGACCCGCAGCGAAAGAAACTGGCAGAGGACTCCCCTGAGGAGAATCGGCGAACGGAAAAGCATCTTTCCAGAGGATTGGAAGATGTTTCCCACCTGTTCTTGTCGCAATTACCCGACAGACAAGCTGAAAAAGCGGAAATCCCAAACATTACGCCTGAGCATACTTCATCCGAACGGGCTCAATCCGGAGTTCCTTTTCTGTTGCATCATTCCTCGAATGTCAGTCGAGAGTTGATTTTGGGCTTTCTGAACGGGAGTGCGGCCGTCCTCGAAGAGGGCTTGCGTGCGATTGACACAAATATTCCCTGTGATCCGTTTGGCTTCATCGATTTGCTTGCCGTGGATGGCCGGGATCAGCTTTGCATTATAAATGTTGATGTCGTCCAGAAAGACGAATTGTTCCTTCGTGGAATTGCTTATTTTGACTGGATCGTCCGCAATACGCCGATTGTCAGGCGCATGTATCAGGGGCGTGTCATAAACTTTTCCGCCAAACCAAGGTTGTTTCTTGTCGCCCCTGGTTTTTCTCCATTGCTCAAATGTGTCGCCCGACGCAGCACGATCCCGGAAGTCTGCTGCTTTGCATATCGTGCTGTAGCAATGCAGGGAGGGATTGGGATGCTCTTTGAGCATGCCTGAGAGATTTTGCCTGCAGCATTCGGCGGGAAACCGTCATTGGGAAGCTGAAATAGTCGCGTCCGGAAAACGCAAAGTGAGTACAACGGTTTTTTCAAAAAGCAGAAAGTGGAAAAGGAGAGCGAATGAGAATCATTGCGGTTGCAAATCAAAAGGGAGGATGTGGAAAAACCACTACGGCTATCAATCTTTCATCTTGTCTGGCGTTGAGAGGGCAAAAGGTACTGCTGATCGACTTCGACCCACAGTCCCATGCCACGATGGGGCTCAACATAGAGTGTGACCCGGGAAAGAACATATACCACGTGATCGCCCCGATGCAGACGGAAGCGGTAGGGCTCGATGATGTCATCGTTCCGGTCAAGGATAACTTTGACATCGCGCCATCGGACACGAGGCTGTGCGCCGTGGAGCAGGAACTGGCGTTTGTGGACGGCAGGGAAAAGAGGCTTCTGGAAGCGATCGAGCGTCTCAAGAAATCATATGATTTTATAATCATCGATTGCCCTCCCAGCATCGGGCACCTGTGCTTCAATGCGCTTCGTGCCAGTTCGGAGGCTATCATCCCCATTGACATGAGTCTGTTTTCCCTTCGGGGAATCGCCAAGCTGACGGATATGATGGTAACGATCGAAAACGCAACGGGTCATACAATCACGCCCCGGGCTCTCGTCACCATGTTCGATGCGAGGACGCGCTACTCTCAGGAAGTGTTGGGGAGAGTTCGCGAGAAATTTGAAGACAAGGTTTTTAATGCGGTCATCCGCTACAATATTCGGCTCAGAGAGACCGTGGATCACGGATTGCCTATCGGCGATTATGACAAGCATGCGATCGGCCAAAAGGATTACGAGGCGCTTTCCGAAGAGGTGATGGGCGGCAAAACTGCTGCAACCGAAGCTTCTGCCGGTGCGGAGGAAGTCTCGCGGACTGCCAGAGAATACCTGGATACCCAGGAGCCGATTCCCATGTCTGACGCTGATTCGGGACCAGATACAGAATCTGTGGAGAGCTTTCCCTATCCGGCCCAGTCGTCTTATGCAGCCATGATAAAGGCGATTGCCGGCGGCGCCTCGCCCAAATGGTCGGACGACAGTGAAGAGCCGGACAGTTAGAACCCGAAAGACAGCGTCGCGAATCATTCTTTTCCCACAAGAAATTTTCGCTCAATCCGGGGAATGGCAATTAGATCCTATGCAGAATGGAAAGGCGGATTTCTGCATATGCATCATAAAGAATCACTGATTCTCCGACATGGCGGCTACCGCAAATTAAAAAGCTTTCAAGCAGCCCAGATTGTTTATGACGTTACGGTGCGTTTCTGTGACAAGTATATCGGTGTGCGCAGCCGTACTCATGATCAGATGGTTCAGGCCGCCCGCAGCGGCGTGCAAAATATTGCCGCAGGCTCGCTGGCATCGGCGACTTCGAAAAAGACCGAACTCAAACTAACTCAGGTTGCGCGCGCCAGCTTAGAGGAATTAAAACTCGATTATGAAGATTTCCTGCGGCATCGAAACCTGGAACAGTGGGATCGGGGAAACCCGCTCCGGCAAAATCTGGTTGACCGGCGATGCCAAACTGCCGACGAAGTGGCATCCTGGATTGTGGAATCAGCCGGGAAGAGTGGACATTGTGGACAAGGTGGACGCTGTGGACCGGACGCTGATATCGGAACCGCGTCCATCGGGTCCACGTCGTCCACTCTGTCCACAATCTACTTGGAATTTTCGGCAAATGCAGCCCTGGTTCTCATCGCAGTAGCGTGCTCACTCCTCGACCGGCAGGTAGCGCGGTTGGCCCATGATTTTGAAACGGAGGGCGGTTTTACAGAGCGCCTTTACCGCGTACGCAGTTCACAGCGAAGATCGCAGGGCTAATGCCAGCCGCAATCACCCCATTTCCCAAAAGAAATTTTTGCTCAATCCGGCCAAAAGCAATTAGATCTTATGCAAGACGTATAGGCGGACTTCCCGATGAAACTGATTTTCGATCGCGGCACGCTGATACTTTACGAAGCTCCGAACGACGCCGGCCATCTTCCGGGAGTTATTTGGGATCCGCGGATTCACGCCTGGCGCGCTCCGGCATGCTATTACACAGTGCTATCCCAAGAGTTATCAAAACGATGTGCAGGCTTCCGGGATGAAGTCCGTCCCCGGCTTGTGGATCCGCCATCCATTGCGTGTCCGGATCTCCGTCCCTATCAAGCCGCAGCGGTTGCCTCATGGGAATTTTCCGGTAAAAGGGGCATCATCGCACTCCCAACGGGTTCCGGTAAAACCCGCGTAGCAATAGCGGCAATTGCTCGAATGGGCGCCAGGACACTTTGTCTGGTTCCCACGCGGGCTCTTATGGCTCAATGGGTAAAGAATCTCAGCGATACTACTCCCGGCCCTATAGGCGAATACGGCGACGGACGCAGAGTCGAACAGCCGATGACCGTAGCAACATTTGCCAGCGCTCTGCGCAATATGGAAACCTTAGGCAATCGTTTCGATCTGCTTGTCATCGATGAGGTTCATCATTTCGGGACAGGCACCGGCGATGAAATTCTTGAAATGTGCATGGCGCCGGCGCGGTTGGGTCTCAGCGCAACACCTCCCGAAGATGAGGTCCGCCGGTCACGTCTGGATATGCTTGTGGGGCCCGAAGTATATCGGGCAAGCGTCGAGGAACTCGCCGGCCGCTACCTCGCTTCCTTCGAGCTGATCACCATTTCGGTCGGCCTCACTCCATCAGAACGCCGGGCGTATGATGCGGAAATGTCGGTTTTCCGCCCTGTCTGCCGCGCCTTTTTTGAATCTGCGCCCGGGGCCTCCTGGTCGGATTTCGTGGCATCGGCCGGGAGAAGCGATTCGGGACGGCGGGCTCTTGCGGCATGGAGGCGTTCCCGCACAATTGTCCGCTACAATGCGGAAAAGCGCCGAATCGTCAATGAACTGCTTCTGCGGCATCATGAATCCAGGATCCTCACTTTTGCGGCGGACAACGACACTGCGTACTCGGTAGCCCGCGAGCATCTCATCCAGCCGATCACGTGCGATATAGGTAAAAAAGAGCGGGCAAAAGCTCTGCAGCGTTTCAGCAACGGGGAGTTGCGCATCCTCGTTTCGGCGCGTGTGCTCAATGAAGGCATTGATGTGCCTGCTGCCGACATTGCGATTATTGCAGGCGGCAGCCAGGGTTCTCGGGAGTACGTTCAGCGGGTCGGCCGGGTGCTCAGGCCTTCCGAAGGGAAAAAAGCCATCGTCTATGACCTTGTTACCCGGGACACGTTCGAGGTGCGCCGAGCGGACGAACACAGGAGGGCGCTTGCTGCCCACTAGCCGCATCCAGGTTCGCATCGGCGGGAACAACGCAACGCCGGTCTGGTTGGGGACAGAAGATCATATGTGGCTAAGAGCTTTGATTGCCGACTTCACAAGATTGGACGGCAAGCGTTATCGGGACGTAGTGTCGTTCCTCAAAGAGCCGGCAAGAATACCTTCACCTTCCGGCAAGCGGATGATGGCTCTTTGGGTGCTGCAAAAAATATGCCGCTTCCAAAAGCTTCCGATCGATGCCGTCAGACTTCGGGACGCCATTACCGTCGAGGCGCAGCGAGCTCGCGACCTTGGCCGGTTTAATCGACTTGGTGTAATGGCAGCATGTGCAGAGTGTTTTGGCATTTCAGCCGCGGAGGCGGACGGGTTTCTGTTCTCGGATCTTCCTGAGGAACGCCGCTTGAATCTACCGGACCCGATTCCCGATCCCCACACGCTGATGGCAGCGACAAACCTGGCCCTGGCTCAGGGACTGCTTAAAGCTGCTTCCGGGATTACGATCCGGCTTTACGGCGGCGCGCGCGCCGTAGTCCGGCAGGTGCATCTGCGGCGTCTCCTTTGCACGGTGGAGCGTGCGAAGATGGACGAAGTACTTCTTCATATTTCCGGCGCCTTCTCGCTGTTTCGTCATACAACAATGTACGGTCATGCCCTGGCGTCGATTCTTCCGGCGCTTTCGTGGTGTGATCGTTTTGATCTTGTCGCGCGCTGCGTGCTTCGCCGGCGGGAATTAGGCGTGCATCTGAGTTCCACCGATCCCATTCCCCGCAAGCAGCCGCCACAGAAGTATGACAGCCGGATTGAAGAGCGTTTCGCCCGCGATTTTGCAAAAGCCGGCCTGGATTGGGACCTCGTCCGGGAACCGGAGCCTTTCGAAGCTTGCGGGACTCTGGTGTTCCCCGATTTCGCCATCATTCATCGCCGCGATGATTCCAGACGGTTTCTGCTCGAAATCGTGGGTTTCTGGACTCCTGACTACCTTCGGGAAAAGCTCGAGCGTCTGCGTCAGCTCCCCGGCAACGCTCCACTGGTTTTATGCATTGACCGGGGATTGAATTGCGGCGGAAGTGATGTGCCTGCGCACGCGCAAATCGTATGGTTTCAAAAGCGAATCGATCCGGCCGCCGTACTGGCCGCCATTGAGAAAGCGCGCATCTCCTGATCTTGCCCCTCTACAGTAAGCCAAATGAATCAGATCAAGCCGGATTGTATTTAACTTCAGTACTGCCCAAAAAGGCTCTCAAAGAAAACAGGAGCGAATGATTTTATTGAACTTATTTGCATAAACGGCCGGAGTCTGAATCAATGATCCACTTGTACCGACATCAGATTATCCGCCATTCAACTCTGCCGGAGGATACTTGCGGTAAAACCTGAAACGTTTGATGTCAAAAAGCTGATGACCCAAATATCGATCTGTTCCTTATCAGGAAACGATGCTAGGATCGCCCTCATCGAAAAAGGGGACTTATATTGGACTGGAAAAGGACGGCACTGCGGAGTTTTCGAAGATATATGCCGAAAGAGTATCGACCTTCATTTATCAGAGCTTCAAATGAGAAAGTGGAACAACGGCTTTTGTGGTAGTAATCATCAAATTCGAATTAAGCCGAGGGAAATTGCAGAGAATGAGGCTCACATTGCAGACCGCGTAAGGGCCAAGATGAACTTAGCCGGGCCTTTCAAAGCCCGGATTAATAATCGGAGTTACGGCCCGCCAGGCGGGTTGTTATTTTACAGACCGGCGCCTGGGCGGAATCGGAGCCCTGCCTGTTGGCCATAGGTCAGAGCGCGCTCCTAGCCTCGATCGCTCATGAATTCTGGATGTGATAAGCAATTCAGGACATTCAACAAGTGGAGAACGCGGAAGATTTTTCCCAAATCTTCTTTGCAGTCTCTGCCATAAAAATGAAAGGATGATTCATGCGGACAAGAGCTATGGCAGTTGCCATCATTTTGGTATTTCTATCGAGTATTGCTCAGGCGCAGAGCGGGAGCCCTTCCTGTGATCGCGCCTGCCTTGAGAATTATGTCGACAGGTATATGGATGCGATGCTCAACAACAATCCCGGCCTGGATCTGTTTTCAAGAGACTGCAAATTTACCGAAAACGGAGTGAGGCTGCCGCTGGGCAGCGAGGGTCTGTGGTTCGGCATGTCGGGAAAGGGAAGCTACAAGTTCTATGTTCCCGACGTCGAGACGCAGCAGGTCGCGTTTCTCGGGACAGCCCGCGAAGGCCAGGCCAACAAACAGGGGGAGACTCCGGTTGTGGCCGTCGCCGTCCGGCTCAAGATCGTCAAGGGACTGATTGCGGAAGCGGAGCAGATCGTTATACGTCCGGCCAGCGATACGATGGGTATGACCGGGAAACTTTCCACGGGAGCCAGTGTCGAGAAACTGGGAACTCCCCATGAAATATACCGTAAAGCGATTCCGGAATCGGAGCGGGCTTCCCGTGAGGAGTTGATCGAGGCTGCAAATTATTACTTTGCGGGCATGCAGAAGAATGACGGCAAAGGCTATTATCCCTTCACCGACGACTGCCATCGCGTAGAAAACGGCACACCGGCCACCAATGTTCCCGTTCCTGAAGGTCAGAAACGTCCGGATCCGAAAACGTCAACCATGTATTCCTCTCATTGGGGCTGTAAGGAACAATTCGAATCCGGACTCCTCGGATTTGTGACCCGTATCCGCGATCGTCGATTCGTGGCCGTCGATCGCGAGCGCGGCATTGTCTTCGCTTTCGGCTTCTTTGACCATGATTCGCTGAACTGGACCTGGCAGCTCGCGGAGCTGTTCAGGATTGAAAAAGGCAATATTCGCAGGATTGAAGCCATATTTCACCGATGCCCCTACGGATTGAATTCCGGCTGGAGCACCTACGAGCAGGGGATGTCGGATCAGATCCAAAGCATTCGATAGTCCGAATTCGGAAAAGCTGTCTGCGACTGCCATTGGGAATCACGGCGCAGAATAAAAAAACATATTTTATGGAGACGATTGAAATGAAAATGAAACGCGTGAAGCTGATGCTTGTTTTGGCAGCTATCTGTATTTTTTGCATCCGGGGTTTTGGGCAGGCGGCTCAGACATGTGACCGGCAATGCCTGGTGGATCTCATGAAAAATTACCTTGCGGCTCTGGTCGCTCACAATCCGGCGGCGATGCCGTTTGACAAATACGCAAAATTCACTCAAAACACAGCGGAAATCCCGATCGGATACGGTTTATGGGAGACTGCGTCCAGCGGCCCTACGGAATTCCAGATCTATGCCGCGGATCCCGTAAATCAGCAGGTGGCCTGCCTCGCCATGATGAAGGAAAACACGAACCAGAATATTCTTCTTGGGGTGCGCCTCGCGCTTCGGCGCGGCAAAATATCCGAAGCCGAGCATCACGTAGTCACCCAGGAGCATCTTCATGCCATGCATAACCTGGTAAAACCCCGGCCGGGGCTCGTCGAAGACATAGCGCCCGAAGACAGGACTCCCAGGGATCGGATGCTGGATATCGGACTTTCCTATTACGACGCCCTTACGGGTGAAGACGGTACGCTTGCACCCTTCGCGGTAGAATGCCAGCGGCGTGAAAATGGAGGAATTTCTGTCGGAGGGAAAGACGAGGCGCCTGCAAAAAAAGAAGCGGGCAGGGATTTTGCTCCTCCCAGTTCAGTTGATCCGGAAATGATGAAGCTGGCTAAAGCGCTTTCAGCCGTTCCCAATACGTGTGAAGGGCAGATAACGGCCGGCGTCTGGGGTTATATTTCAGAAATAAGAAACCGCCGCCTGCTCGTGATCGATGAACAGAAAGGCCTGGCCGTAGGTTTTTCCAACCTCTATCACGACAGCAGGCTTAAGACCATGAAGCTCAAGGGAGTGCCCGGCGTGGAGAGCGTTCCGGCATATCAGGGGACGTTCAACATGCCCGCCATTCACATTTTTAAAATCAAAAAAGGGAAGATTTACGACATTGAAGCCACGGGCCTGGTTCTGCCTTATGGGACCAAGACCGGCTGGGAATAGGAACTCAGTATATTTTCATGCAGTTTATATCCAATGAACCTGAATTAATGGAGAATCCGAATGCGAAAATTTACGGGAATTTTGGTAAGTATTGTTGCGGCGCTATTTCTGGCGCTTGCCATATCCTGCGCTCCAGCCGACACGGGTAAGAGCAGCTATGCGGAAGACCGGGCTCAGATAGAGGATCTCCAGGCCCGATACCTGTTTGCCCTGGATTTCTTCGATCTCGATACGTACGTATCGACTTTCACCGAGGATGGTGTCCTGGATATTATCGCCTATCAGGCCAAAGGGCGCGACGAGATCCGTAAGAAACTGGAAGAAGCCAGGAGCGTTTTCGATCCCGCTTCAGAAAATGCCAAGGGCCCCTACCCTCCAACCGGGCGCCATAACATCACCAATATAGTCCTGAAAATCGACGGGGACCGGGCGACAGGAAGATCCTACTGGTTTCACTATGGGAACAGCAATCCCGAGAGAAAACCCGTATTCGACGGATACGGCCATTACGAAGATGAGATGGTTAAAGTGAATGGGCAGTGGCTGTTCAGCAAGCGCGTGATCTATAACGAAGGGGTTGCCGAATGGATCGCGCCCGCAAAAAATCCATGCTGGTAGGAAGGCATTAAAAGCTCTGAAGAAGGAATCCTTATGCAGAGGATGCTGTCGGCGGATATTTTGCAGATAGCGGCGGTAATTAGCCCAAAGCCCTGCAATTTACGCAATATTGCGTGGTCAAGGCTATTTTTGGTTGTCGTTAATGATCTGAACATATTGGCGTACAAGATA
>JAFGIY010000084.1 GCA_016929335.1 Acidobacteriota bacterium
AAGAGACGGGATGATGTTGCGTATCAACTAAATAGGGTGGGCCAAAATAAAGTTCCGGAAGTGGGCCAATTATGATTGCCGAAACCATCTATCGTTCGTTACAGCGACAAGGTCTAAACCGGCTATCGTTCCGTAGTCCGCTATGTGACCGCGCTTTTCGTCGTTGAACAGAATGCCCTTGGGCTGCACCACGGCATCGCGAAGCGATAGACCGTGGGAATCGACAATCCGTCCACGAACCACCCGTTGAGGATCATTGACCTGTTGTCTGGCCCTCAGAACGACATTGGGTGCTGGTCCGATCGCAGGATCGAAAGACTTGACGAATTCGGAGAAGTAACCGTCACGGACCGCCAACAATGTGAATCTCAAGTCAGGACTTAGACTCCCTATCCTGTACGAACCATCGGCGGCGGTGATCGCCCGTTTGCCACAATCCGCATAGCAGCTGGGGCAATATGTGCTATAGCCTGTCTTGACCCCGGCTTGGTAGACCAAAACAGTAACGTGGTCTAAGGGCTTGCCAGTTGAATCAACTACCCTACCGGCAAGTGTTACTCGATTGCTGGCTGCTAATGCTAAAGTGGCTGCAAAGAAAATCGCAACAATTGGCAAAATAGCGGTGCGGGTGAGCATAGCGAGATCCCTCCATCAGCTTAGATTTATACAAGAATCCTAATTGCTATTGACACCTCAAATGCCTTGACGGTTCATGCGGATTTTACGACAAAGATCAGTCTGGGCACCAAAATTTGTTTCACCCTACCTGCTGCTTCTTGTTACCTCGTAATCACGTCGGTCCCGAATCTGGTCAGGCTGTTAGGCTGAAAACTGGCAGCCTGGTGCCGCACTCGATTTCTCTTCGACCTCGTTTTCCTGCAGGCAGACCAGCATCAGTCCGACCTTGCAAGCCCAATCAGCGGCAGGAAGGCAGATTAGTCTCAGTCAGTCGCGAACCAGAAAGCGGATTCAGAAAAGTCGTTGAAAGATCCAATTCCCGGGATGTGCGTTATACATCAATGTGATTGGCATCTATTCAGAAATTGCTTGTTGCAGCAGATCGCATTCCGCTTCTACCTTCGTTGGAGACTTCGGCCCTTACGGGAATTTATGAATTGAGGGTGTCCATGTTCTGTGATTATATTCTGTCTTGCGCGCTGCCAATATTATCCGATGGTTAAATATCCCGTTAGGTTTTGCGGAGAAAGTCGAATGAAGAGGATTTGTGTCAATTGCGGATCAAGTGCCGGATTCAAGCCTGCTTATATCGAGGCTGCGGGAATGCTAGGAACAGAGATAGCCCATTCCGGTATTGAGCTTGTCTTCGGAGGAGCGGACGTAGGTCTAATGGGTGTCGTGGCCAACGCCGTCATGAAGGCCGGAGGCAAAGTTATCGGGATCATACCCGAATCGTTTGCCCAAAAGGTTTCTCATCGCGGTCTTGCCGACCTCCGCGTAGTCCCCTCGATGCACGAACGGAAGCAGATGATGTTCGACCTATCCGATGCTTTTGTTGCCTTGCCAGGCGGGCTCGGCACCATAGAAGAATTAACGGAGATCCTCACCTGGGCGCAACTTGGTTTTCACAAGAAGCCTTGCGGGCTCATGAACATCTCGGGCTATTACGATCTCTTCCTTTCGTTCCTAGGCCACGCTGTCTCTGAGGGATTCCTAAAGCAAGAGCACCGGGACCTGCTTCTGGTTTCCGATGACCCTCGGGGCTTAATGAAGCTTTTTGCGTCCTATGTTGCCCCAACAGTCGAAAAATGGATAACAGGGAAACCAGCGGTGCCAAACGAGTAATTCCCACCGGACGAGTAGTCGATAAAAACCGGCCAATTTTAAGTGATCTGCAGTGTTTTCTTATGATTCTTCAGATATGAATTCAGTTAAATAGCTTGTCCCATATTCTTCTCACTTTTTTCTTTGTTTCCGATACGAGCGTTTTGTATGCGGGCGTTTACAGCCAGAGAGAGGGTAGTGCCCTCATTGTCACCACTCATTTCTTCCATATCATGCTATAGTCGCAGAAGGACTCAAACTCCCGCACGCGTTGAGAACGGGCAGAGATTGGCCGGTTATGTCGCGTACCTGGGAGCTGGAATCCTGAAGGCAAAGGCAAGTCCAATTGACGGGATGTGCGTTAGACGGGAGTTGGGAATCAATGATTCAAAATGTATTGATTCGGGAATACCTATATTTACTCCTCCAGCACCCGATGGATGATGATTATGTGGGTAAGGATAGCCGAAATAAGCTGCCTAATTGATTCCGAGCCCTCGCTGCAAGAGGTCGTTATGTCTTCCGATAGGACATTAGTATTCTATCGAAAGTGCCCCCCAACATTTTGGTTGATATGAGCTTTCTTTCATGAGGGCACTTCCGATAGAATCCTAATTTCTTATCGGAATCCCGGAGAAATCGTGGATGGAGAGCAATCCAGATAAGGGCTTTTATTCCACTTATCCGCTAAGCGTGTCCGAGCTACATCTGAGGTTGGCATGGTCTTAAAGGGCTGGAATCGTGTACTGCTCATGAGTGCCGTCCTTCTGTATTCTGTTGCGGCGCTAGCTCAAGATGCTCAGCCGAAGCCCATTGTGCCATCGGATCGAGTAATTGTCGGCTATACTCTTCAAACGGATCAGCTTGCAAAAGCAACAATACTGCACCGCGTACGAGTACGCATGATGATAGGGGAAGTTGCATTCGGGCTTGTGCTGCTCATTGCTTTTCTTTACGGACGTGTCGGCCCACGCATTCGCGATCTTGCCGGGCATATGACCAAACGCGTGGGATTTCAAGGATTGATCTACGCTCCACTACTTCTGTTGACATTGATTTTCTTTCAGTTGCCCATCGATATGTATGGCCATCATCTTTCGCTGGCCTATGGCCTCTCTATTCAATCATGGGGATCGTGGTTCGGTGATTGGGGCAAAAGCATCGCTCTCATAGGTCTCATCGGTTCCGGCGCAATCTGCGGCGTATACTCCATCATCCGCAGGAGCCCTCGGAAATGGTGGCTATGGCTTTGGATCCTATCCCTTCCTCTCGCTGTCTTTTTTCTCTTTCTTATGCCGCTCGTGATCGATCCGATGTTCCACCGCTTTGATCCGCTCGAATTGCGTCATGCAGAGCTGGTTTCAGAGATAGAAAAGGTCGTCCATCATGGCGGGCTGGACATACCGCGCAACCGCATATTTGAAATGCGAGCCAGCGATAAAGTCACCACATTGAACGCCTATGTCACCGGTATCGGTGCGAGCAAGCGTGTTGTCTTTGGGGATAACACTCTGAGAGAACTCACCGGCGCGCAAACCTTATATGTTTTCGGCCATGAGATGGGACACTATGTACTGAACCATATATGGAAGGGTTTGGGATTTTTCGCATTGCTGCTGTTGGCCGCCTATTATCTCGGACACAGGCTGGGCGGATGGGCGATTTCGCGATACGGTCCGCAATGGGGAATACATCATCTTTCCGATTGGGCTTCTCTTCCTCTGCTGATTCTCATTATCGCCCTGTTTGCGTTCATCACCGAGCCAATGACCAGCGGATTCAGCCGCCATCTCGAGCATCAGGCAGACCAATATGGAATCGAGGTCATTCACGGCATCGTGCCGAATGCGAACCAGGC
>JAFGIY010000085.1 GCA_016929335.1 Acidobacteriota bacterium
ATTAGAAAGATCATGCAAAGCGCGGCATGAATGCAGGATCCCTCTGAATTCAGCTTTCACGGCTTAAGGAAAATGTATAAACTCCATCCCCGGATGCTTTTTAGCATCCGGGTGCGGGCAGCGGATGGCTGACAGCTGTCTGCTTTTCTGTTGATTGAGTTTGGATCCAGAATTTTGTTAAGTACTTTGCAAAAGGTGAAGGAGTCTATTCTTCGGGGGGATGCAGTTTCCAATAGATCGTGTACCGCGATTCCACGACCTGATAAAAGGGCTTCAGCAATAGATTGCCCGGGATGCCGGATCCGGCTGTTCGGAAGGTCATCCGGGTGCCGGGCTCGCGCAGTAATCTGGTCAGCACCTGCTTTGCGTCGCATCGGAATACCGGTATTTCGATGCTCGATGTCTTTTCCATCTGCGGCGCCATAAGGCCGTAGCGTTTTTCGGCCTCCAGCCCTTCCATTCCCAGGTCCCCTGCCAATACAAGCGGACCGTATAAAAACGCCACAATGCTTGGATCATCGGGCATGGTTTCCATGTGAAGGCTCATGGGAAAGCCGATCAGCACCTTGTCGCCGTTGTTCCATTTGCGGTCGATCGTAATATAAGCGCCGGGACTCGCTGTGACCGGCTCGCGTTTGCCGTTCAGGTACAGATGCACTCCGGCCCTGGCCCATGAGGGATATCGAATTTTCAATGCCAGGCGAACGGGCTTTTGCGTTTTGATGGTCAATTGCGTCGTATCGAATTCCGGGAATTTCGTATCCTGACTGATGACAACGCCTTTATCCACCCAGTCCAGCTCGGATGCTATAAAGAGATTGACATACAATTCGTCGCCGCTATGGAAATAAATCGTGTCCCCATACTTTGCATGATTTTCCATCCCGGTACCGACACAACACCAGAAGGAATCTTCCGGTGTGGAGAAGGTTTTGTGGGCGTTCGGGCGCAGCGGAACATAGTATGTCATCATTCCGGTTTCGGGATTCTGCGATGCGAGGATGTGGTTGAACAGGCCCCTTTCGTAGAAATCCATGGTTTCCGCCATCGGCTCCCACATAAAAATGTGTCGCGTCAGCTTGAGCATGTTGTATGTGTTGCAGGTTTCCGTTGTGGTGGTGCCCAGATGCCGGGAAAAGGTCTCAGGCGGGAAGAACAGCTCCCCGTCGCTGTTGCCTCCGATTACATAGGATCGGAAATGCGCTACGCGCTGCCAGAAAAATGTGGCGATGTCGTGATAGCGCTTGTCGCCCGTCAGTTCATAATCGCGGGCCGCGCCGATAGCCTTGGGAATTTGCGTGTTCGCATGCAAGCCGTTCAATGGATCTTTCCCCTGCGCCAGCGGATCGAAGACTTTCCGGTGATCGAATTTACGCGCCAGCCGCAGATGGTTTGCATTGCCCGTAACTCCGTACAGGTTTTCCAGCACCTCCATCATGCCGCCGAACTCCGTATCCAGCACCCGCTGCTGTTGTTCATCCGTCAGACGGTCGACACGGAACTGAACCCAGTCTGCCAGCTTCAGGAGCACCTCCAGCGCCTGGCGGTTACCACAGTGCTGATGCGCGTCGAGGAGTCCTGCCATGATTTTGTGCAGCGTATAGTAGGGAGCCCATACCTTCTGTCCCGCATCGACGCGGTCGAAAAATTCCTCCGGGAAAGCTGCCAGATATCCCTCATGGAAACCGCGGGACGGCATTGCCTGCTGTATCCTGGCCAATTCCGCCACGATGCCGTTCACTCTGGTCCTCAGGTCCTGTTCCGCCGTGCTTGAATACATCAGGGAGCAGGCAGAAAGGTAGTGGCCGAGCGTGTGTCCGCGGAGCTCTATATCCGGTTTCTCCCATCCGCCATAAGGCTTTGCCGAAGAGGGCAATCCGGCGGTCAAACGGAATGTATGCAGTAGTCTGTCCGGCTCCAGCATCATCAGGTATTTCATATCGCGAAGCATGGCCTCGCGGAACGGGCCATCGGTAAGGCGAACCTGCCAGACACTGAAAGGTTTCGCTTTTATGGTCGATATTTCACCGGCAGGATCCGCTGTCTGTGCGGAAAGAATTAGGACCAGTAGAAAACCGAACACGCCTTTCATATTCGGACTCCTTTATATACCGAGTATCTATGCCTACATGGGACCAAAGGCAAGCGAAAATAGATCTGATATGTGTCGCGCATTTAAACAACAATACACAATTTAAACCATCACGGGCGCATAAACAAAAGCTTCATGTATGTCGCAGCATCAGCCAAAGAATTCGTCCCGTTAGGGACGAGTTGATTTTAGCCCGGCGCTTCAGCGCCGGGATTCAGTGGTAAAAATACCGAGTCCCGTAGGGACGATTGAAAGGATACATTGGTGGCCAACTTCTATACGTCCATTTTTATCCACATTATCGGGAGGAACGCCTGTCTTTTCTAAACGGCATTGAATATGATGAAAAATATGTTTGCGGGGTGAGTTCAGTCGTCCCTACGGGACTAAGTTGTTTCTTTTCGGCGGTCCCGGGATCCCGGCACTAAAAGTGCCGGGCTAAAATCATTCCGTCCCTGACGGGACGTCCATCTCCCCAAAATATGCATAAACTCCAGGTCGCGGCTGAAACCGCGACACACATGATTCAACGCATACCTGATTGAATCGAGCTTTGAGACAATCTCTTCAGCCGGGATGGGCGTCTTCCGCGGAAGCCTTTCGGCAAATTCAGGGATGCAAAGGAATAGCAGTCCGGGATATTTTTGGTATGATACACATTTTTCCGGAGGCAGCCTGGTTTCAGCCGAATCCACGACCTATGGACGTGCGACCCCGGCTAAGCCGTTCCGGCGTGCTGTTGACATGTGAAGATATACAATAATTGGAAGAAGCTTTTTTTCGGGATCGCTATCGGGGTCGAATGGAAATGATGTTAAGTGCGGATACAATTGAAATGCTCAATGACTGAAAGCCGACCCCGATACCGACTCCGACCCCGACCCCGAGATATTAAAAATTCGCCCCGCTGCGCGGGCCGGGCGTAGTCGATTACAGAGCGACCTGGAGATCTGTTATGCGAAAATTCCGAAATCCAGCGGAAATCCAGCGGTTTCTCAACGACCTTAAGTACAGAAAGGAGGGGGGCGCAAGGTCTCCCCATGTCGTGGAGAGAACACGGCTGGCCAACTGTTTCGATGGAGCCGTGTATGCGGCTGCCGCACTTGAAACGCTCGGGTATCCTCCGCTCATTGTAGATTTGATTGCGAAGAACGACGACGACCATGTCATTGCGGTATACCGCACAAACGGCTGGGGCGCGATTGCAAAATCCAACACCACAATGCTCCGCTCCCGGGAGCCGGTGTATCGGAGCCTGCGGGAGCTTGTCATGTCATACTTCGACGGCTACTTTAATACGGCGGGCTATAAGAGTCTGCGAAGCTATTCTGCGCCGGTGAACCTTCAACGGTTCGATGCGATACAATGGAGAACGGCGGAAATCCCGCTCGATCCCATCCAGGATTGGCTGTTTCATATCCGTCACTATCCCCTGATCTCTGTGCCTATGGAACGTGCTCTCGCCAGGGCGGAACCGGATGTCATGCGGGCGTGCTTTCTTTTTTCCGATCGGAAAGGTTTATTCCGGCCGAAGCGGACTTAACGGAAAACCTTGGGCTCCCGGTTTCACCGCGATGTTTTGCAGTCTTTGATTTTTCACCGGATCTGAGAGGCTTCTTTGAAATTCCTGTCCTATTTAAATGAACACCTTCTTTTCATGGGTATTCCGGGTCTGCTGGCCATTTCTTTTCTGGATTCGGCTGCGGTGCCGCTGGCAGGAGGTCCCGATGCCGTCATCATGCTGCTTTCCTGGCGCAGCCCGGCCTTGACCTACCTCATCGTTCTGGCCGCGACCATCGGTTCAACTCTGGGTTGCATGGTCTTATATGGCATAGGCAGGAAGGGCGGTGAGAAAGCATTATCCCGGGTCAAGCCTGAAAAGATGGCATGGGTTGAACAAAAGATGCAGGAATACGGCACATGGGCCATCATTGCCGCCGTTCTTGCTCCGCCGCCATTTCCCACCAAACCCGTTATCCTGGCCGCAGGCGTGCTGCGAACCGGCAAGTTCAGGTTTGCGGCAGGCGTTTTTGCGGGCCGCCTGGTGCGCTACTCCTTTCTGGGCTATCTCGGAGCAAAATTCGGAAACGATTCCGCCCGAATCCTCAAAGCTCATTATCCTGCTATCTCGTTGATACTCATCGGAGCGATTCTGCTTGTCTTCCTGATCCGGATATTGCGCAACCGGAACAAACGCGCCAACTCCTGACCTTTCTTGGCCTGAATATCCCCCGTGCTCCAATTCTAAGCACTTCGTATTTTCTGCCGATAGAGATCAAAGAAGTGCTCGAAGCGCTAATTGTGTGGTCCTGTGGCGCTTGGGATTCGATACATCTTTACTCGAAGGAGGAGAACCCGTAATGCCTGCGATTACAGTTTTGGATGATGCGAACATCACAATGTGGTACTACCCTGAAAGCAAGATTCTCCATCATCAGATTCATCAGTTCTTCTGCGGCAAGCCGTTCCGGGATGCTTTGATGAAAGGCGCGGATATATTTCAAAAATATGGCGCACAAAAATGGCTTTCGGACGACAGGATGGAAACGGCGCTGGCAAAGGAAGACCTCGAGTGGGGAGATCAGGAATGGTTCCCGCGCGTGGCCAAATTGGGATGGAAATACTGGGCTATCGTGATGCCGGAGAAAGTGATCGGCCAGATGACGATGAAAAAGCTCGCGGCAAAATACTCCGCCCAGGGCGTCGTAACCAAGATGTTTTCCAATCCCGACGGCGCGAAAGAGTGGCTGGAAAAGTGCTAGCATCATTCGTGCTAATTCATGGCGGACCTTGATTTTTTCCCGAAATAGCTCTCCGGCGGACCCAGATAGCTCCGCTTCAGTCCGCCGAGGTCCACCACGATCTTCTGCAGCACCACACCGGGATCAACCATCCAGAATTTCAGCGTGTGATGGCCTGGATTGGAAAGTGTGTGTGTGGATCGTGCCACACGGCAGGCATTGCGGACGGATTCCTCCCATTCCCTGTTGCCGTTGCGTGCATCAAAACCCTTAGGGACAATATCGATAATCCGGGGCGGTTGATCGTCGAAAGAAACCGCGCAGCGCAGCCCTCGGTCGGGAACGAAATTGAGCGTCGGCGCGATTGTGGCCAGGACGTCCACTTTCTGCGGATTGAACAGATACATTCTGTATTCAAGGCATGGCGAGTTACCCGGCGGAATCACGCTGGGCGCCGTCATCGGCAGAATCGACATAGCCGACAGCGTCCGGCCGTATCCGTCGATCTTTTCCCAGCGGACCTTCCCCGCCGGAATATTTTTCCAATAGTGCTCGGCCTCGATCGAAACATAGCCGTCTTCTTCCACGAAGCCGTCCAGCGTTTCGCGCGTAATCACGGTAGGATTGAATGCCGCAACACGGATATCGACGCCCGCACCGCCGGCTCCAGTCACTTTAACGGTTCCGCCCGCGGCGCCTTTGGGAACCCTTTTCCAATCGATGTCAACCCAGAGCCGTGTTTCCTTTTCAATATTGCCTCGGGCAGCGCTCAATAGAATCCAGGGCGCTCCGGTTGTGGCCGTGAATTCAAACGGTTCCTGCCCCCGGTTAAAAATGTCAAGATATCGGCGCCGGCGGTTCAACGAGTCGAAAGACGGGAGGCTCAGAGCGGTATCGGTTCCGGGCCACGCGGAAGCGGAACCTTCCACCGCGACTCCCATTGCCGCCGCTTGAGGCACCTCGATTCTTGTGACTCGCGGCATGACATTCTGCCTGGGATCCTGCCACATCGTGTACCCGATGTGCACCTGATCCATAAAGTGGTTCCATTTCCCTCCTGCAAATGCGTGATTGTAGCGGTTCATCAACGCGGCATCGGCATCGAAAAGGCGCCGGACTTCGTCGGCAAGGTCATTGGTCGCAGCGCGCCCCTGTTGGGCATACAATGCATTTCGGGCCGCCGCAATGTACAGCTCATTCACCTGCGCGCAGGCTTTGACGGGAAACAGCACCAGTTCGTAGAATGCATCCTTTGCATCCTGAGGCAGCCTGGATGAGATTCTTTCGGCGCGGCTCTCCAGGTCGCGGAAATCCGCCACAATGCTTTCGGCTTCCCGGTAGTTCGTCAGGCTGTAGGTTCCCGGCTCGAGCAATTCGGGTTTTCGGCGGCTGTTGAATCTTGTATAAGCCGATACAATCTCTGCTATCTCGGTTGAGAATTCCGGGCCGAATTCTCTGGCTGCCCACAATCGGGTGTATTCGCCGATGTTCTGACCGGTCCATCGGCCGGTGTCCCATCCAAGCTGCAGAAAAAATTCCATCGGGAGCAGCACATGCTTGAAGTGTCCCACATTCACGATCCAGATTCTGTCCGCTCCGTATTCCTTTGCGAGCGACATCTGTTCCCAGACGGCGGGAAGAGAAACCGTATTGATCCATTTGTAATTCCGCGGGCCGCCGACATAATCGAAATGATAATAGATCCCCGCGCCTCCCGTGCGCCTGCGTTCCGCTTCCGTGGGCAGGCGGCGGACGTTTCCCCAGTTGTCGTCGGCCCAGAGCAGCGTCACGTCGTCCGGGACGCGCAGCCCGGCGCCGTAGTATTCCTGCACTTCCTTGTACAGGCACCAGAGTTGCGGAACCTTTGTAACATCGGGACTGATTTCTTCCGCGATCATCTTTCGCTGAACCGCCACGATCTCTTCCAGAAGAGCCATGCTCTGAGCAACCGTCCCCCCGGGAATCATCGGCGTGTCGTTGGCTCCGCGAAGCCCGATCGTGAGGATGCTTTCAAAATTCTTATTGCGGCGGATGCCCTGGCGCCAGAAATCCCGGAGGATATCCGGGGTCTTGTAATAATTCCAGCTTCCCAGCTTTTTCTGGTAGCGCCGGTCCCACTCCTTCTGTGCCCGAAGCATCGGCTCCTGATGCGACGTGCCCATGACAATGCCGTATTCGTCGGCAAGCCTTGCATTGTCCGGATCGTCTTCATTGAATGCATTGTTCCACATGGCCGGCCAGAGATAGTTGCCCTTCATGCGGAGGATCACTTCAAAAATCCTGGAGTAAAACCGACTGTTGTAATTCGCGACGTCCGGAGGAATGGGAGGGTCGTTCCGGACCGGGACTGTCCCGTACACTTCCCGGACCCAATTGCTCAAATCCGGCGATTCGTCGTTTATGAAGATGCCGCGGTACTTGACGGATGGAGGTCCCTGAATGTAAGCGCCCGGCTTGATATAAAGAGCGTCTTTATGTTTCACCGGAACGTCTGCCCACCAGTGCAGAGGCGATACTCCGATCTGTTCCGATAGGTCATATATGCCGTAAATGGCGCCTCGCTTATCGCTGCCGGCGATGACGAGAGCATTCGCGATGCCGGGCAAGGGACGGCGCACAACCTGGAGCAGGAACGATTCCCATTGGCCCGAAATTCGGCCGGCATCGATTTTCCCTGCCCGGATCAGGTCGTCGATCATCCGGCTTCTGCCGATAGTGCCGATGATGACGGCGTCTCCCGTCAGCTTGCCGGGTTCATCCGGCATGACGGGTTTAACGGATGTGACGCGGGCGATATCTGTTTGAAGATCGCGCGCCGCACGAATCACACCAGGCCAATCCCCCGGATCGACGCAGATAGATGCCGCCTTCTTCTTCCCGGCAAGAACAAAGCTGCCGGACTCCGGAAATGCGGAAACATATGGGACCTGGCCGATTGCAAAAGCCTCGAGTGATGAACAGAGGAAAGCGCATAGAACGACAAGCAGAAAAGATCTCATATCCAAGACCGCCTCTCCTGAATCAGGAAAAACATTTAACCGCAGATCTGCGCGGATTTCCACCGATCTCCACTCCCGACCTCAACCGGCAGGGCAGCTGACCGCCGAAAGCCGACCGCTGAGAGCTGATGCCTGCCGGCGCGCAGCCGCCGCTAATCTTTGAAGAACAGCGTGGCGGTAAAAGCAGCGCCAAGTGACAAATGTTGCTATAAAAAAACATGTGGCTTGACAGAACGGCGTTGAATCCCTGATACTCGGATTCAAGAACATCTTCGGGAATCAGGATTATTTCTTTGGAAAGGATCGTTATGAAACGGCGAAAATTTCTGAAAACCACGGCTTTAAGTGCGGCGGCTTTGGGCGCGGCGCCTCTGTATTCGCACGTAATGCCCAAAAAGAAGCCGAACGTCATCATCATTCTCACGGATGACCAGGGGTATGGCGATTTTTCCTGCCACGGCAATCCCATACTTAAAACTCCCCATATGGATAAAATCGCGGAAGAGGGCGTGGACTTCACGGATTTTCACTGCTGTCCCGTGTGCACCCCCACGCGCGGCCAGCTGATGACGGGACTGGATGCTCTGCACAATCTTTCCTGCTGCGTCACTTCCGGCCGCACCCTCATGAGGCGCGATCTCCCGACGATGGCGGATTTCTTTCGCAAAGGCGGCTATGCAACCGGCCTGTTCGGCAAATGGCATCTCGGCAATGTCTATCCCGACCGGCCCATGGACAGGGGATTCGACAAATGCGTCTGGTTCAAAGGCTGGGGCCTTCAGTCGGAAATCGAATTCGACAATGATTATGACAACCCGCGCTATCTGGACGGCACGGAACAGAAGCGGGCATCGGTTTACTGCACGGATCTGTGGTTTAACGAAGCGATTTCCTGGATGTCGCAGCAGAAGGGGAAAGACAAACCGTTTTTTGTGTATCTGCCCACCAATGTGCCGCATATGCCCCTTTGGCCGCCTGAGCAGTATGCAAGCCTGTATCGGGATAAGGTCGGGCCGGGAGCGGCGGATTTCTTTGCCATGATCGCCAACCTGGACGACAACGTCGGCCGGCTGAACGAATGGCTGAAGAAAAACGGATTGTTCGAGGACACCATCGTTGCCCTGGTTACAGACAATGGCGGCACCATGGGGAGGGAGGCTTACAACGCCGGATTGCGCGAGTTCAAGGCTTCCAATTATGAAGGCGGCCATCGCTGCGCCTGCTTTCTCCGCTGGCCGAACGGCGGTTTCGACGCAGGCCTGGCCGCAGCAACGCCAACGCAGGTTCAGGATCTGCTGCCGACCCTGCTGGAGCTCTGTGACATCCCGTCCGGGAAAGCGGCGTTTGACGGCGTCAGTCTGCTGCCTCTCCTGCGGAAAAAGCAGATAAAAGATCGTATGTTCATCGTGCAGTACGGCCAGCGCCAGCGCCCGGTAAAATATGATGCCGCCGTCGTCTGGAAACAGTGGCGGCTTCAGAAGGGAACGGAGCTGTACGATATCGAGAAAGACCGCGGGCAGAAAACCGATGTTTCGGCGCAATTCCCGGAGATCGCGGAGCGGATGAAGACTTTCTATGAGGAATGGTGGGCGAAACTGGATCCGGCGCTGAATTCACCGATTCCTGTGCTGATCGGCACGAATGTTGAAAATCCGGTCATGCTGACGAGCATCGATTGGTGGGAGGTGGATGCGGATAATATCAATTTTGTTTCGCAGGCCGTCGGCGGACCTCGCGGCGGCGTCTGGACTGTTCAAGTGGAATCGGAGGGCAACTATCGCATCGAATTGCGCCGCTGGCCGTTTCATACCAATAAGCCGATCGGGTCGGAAGGACCGCGCGTCACCATAGGGGGCAGGCCGTTGAACCACAAATACAAACTGATTCCCGCACGCGAAGCGATCCTGGACGCAAACGGAATCGAGAAAAAGGTCCGGCTTGAGCAGGATGGTGTCGGCGCCGTGTTTGAAGTCAATCTATCCAGGGGGAAAAGCCGGCTGCAGGGCTGGTTCCGTGATGCCCAAGGCACGGATTTATGCGGCGCATTTTACGCGCTGGTGACAAAGCTTTAGCTCGACATAAACACACGGCCTGTGACCGTGCGGCCCCGGCAGGATAAGCCCTTCCGGCGCGCGGCTGACATGGGAAGATGGAAGAAGTTTTTTCGGGGTCGGGGTCGAATAGAAATGATTTTAAGTGGGAACACAATGGATATGTTCCATGACTGAAAGACGACCCCGATACCGACCCCGACCCCGAGACATTCAAAAATCGGCCTGCTGTTTGAGGCGGGCGGAAACCATCCTTTCCGGGCGCGGCTTTGAGTACAATACTCATCAAACTTAAGGCCTGGTCGGTGTATTATTGGCTCACGGCAAGCAGGTTAAGGAATCATGACTTCTGAGAGGTGCGGATGGAATTCAATATAGAGAAACACAGCTCGACACCGGCAATCAAACAGATTGAGGAACAGATAAAATTCGCGGTGATGATGGGCATATTCCGCAACGGCGACACCCTGCCTTCGATTCGCGACATCGAGAAGCAGACGGGAGTGCACCATAGCCAGATACACAAAGCTTATCTGGCGCTGAGACGGTCCGGATTACTTGTGTTGACCCGAGGTAAGGGAAGCGTGATTTCCACCGCTACCGATTCTCCCCGTCTCATCAACGAGAAGTGCTTCAAATTAAGCCAGAAGATCATTTCGCGAACGCGGCAGATGGGCATATCGCCGACAGCCTTCGCAAGGTATCTGAGCCGGCAGGCGCAGGAAAGCGAACGCAAACTGCCGCTTATTTCCTATGTGGATGATACGGAAGAGATTGCAGGCCAGACGGCAGCTGAAATTTCAAATCTATGGCAAGTTCATGTGAAGGGCATAACCTACCAGGATCTGAAATCCGCCGCTTCCAAGGGAGGACCTGCCCAGAGATTCCTGGTCAATCACATCATGTGCGAGCATGTTCGCTCCATGCTGCCGAAAAAGAAGTCGTCCATCATTCCTGTGGAAGTGCGTGCTTCCGAGCTGACGATCCGGCTCCTTTCCGAAATCAAACCGGATTCATCGGTTTTGCTCATTCATCTGCCGCAGCCTTCGCACAGACTTCGCTACATGATCGCGCAATTGCAGCAACTGGTGAAGGCTCCCGGAGTCAGGATATCTTCCACTTTGTTTCGTGGCGTATCCGCCTTTAACAACTTGCTGAAGGATTCCAGGTATGACTATTATCTGGTCGGCCCGGGCGTGCGCGGATCCATTCCCCGCGAGCTTCGGAATAATCCTCGAATCCTGCTAATCGCCCCCCAGCTGGATCCGACATCTCTGGAAGCAGCCAGGATCCGCGCGGGCGTGGTCATTTAGTGTACTGCGTCATGGATCTCTTTGCATAGCGCATGCCTGTATCGGCTGCCGCCCATACACCTTTTCACGGCAATTCGTGAAATTCGTGGCTCAATTGCTGTCCGCACAAGATCTTCGGCCTCTCCCGATCGAAGATCTTGATTGCAGGACAAGCGATGCGCTAAGTTAAAGCATGGCTGTTCATGCAAAGCACATAATCGTTCACGGCAGAGTCCAGGGGGTCGGTTTCCGCTATTTCGTGCAACATGTCGGCAATCGTCTCGGATTGTGCGGCAACGTGCGAAACTGCCCCGATTCCACCGTTGAAATTATCGTCGAAGGAGAAACTGATAAAATATCGGATTTGATCAGGAAGGTCGAATCCGGGCCCGCGCTGTCGCGGGTTCAGCGTGTCGATGTGGCGGATATTCCGGTAACCGGCGCCTATGGCTCATTTCTAATTGAAGGATGGTGAAATGGACGCACAGAGCATACAAGAACTCAAAGCTGCTATTCGCGAAATACCCGATTGGCCCAAGAAAGGCATCCTCTTTTATGACGTAACCACCCTGCTCAAAAATGGGCGCTGTTTTGAGCAGGCCATCAACGCACTGCTCGAGCCGTACCGGAACAAGCAGGTCGATCTCGTTCTGGGAATCGAAGCGCGCGGTTTTATTTTCGCTCCTCCCGTGGCCTATGCTTTGAAAGCCGGATTCGTTCCCGTACGGAAACCGGGGAAGCTCCCTGCAGCCAAATTTCAGGTGGATTACGCGCTCGAATACGGAACCGACTGTCTGGAGATCCATAAGGATGCCATTGAGCCCGGGCAGCGGGTGTTGATCGTCGATGACCTCATCGCAACAGGCGGTACGGCGCAGGCTGTTGCTCAAATGGTGGAAACCATGGGCGGCATCGTCGTCGGATTGGATTTCGTCGTGGAACTCACCTTTCTGCACGGCCGGGATAAACTGCTGAAATACGACGTCCAAAGCATTCTCAAATACTAGTTCCGCATGCCATAGACAGGAATCCAGCCGCGATTCGTCCAATCCGCGGCTGTTTTTTCCCTTGCCATTCCAACGCCCGTTAGTTTATAAATACTGTAATGGATGCATTATTAATTAAGAGCATGGTCCCGCGGTTGGGACGGATATTGAAAACCTGGCGTGAGAAAACGGGGCGTAATCAGGGAGATGTTGCCTCGAAAGCGGGGATTTCCGTGAGCATGCTGAGCCAGATCGAGCGGGGAATGGTTGCCCCTTCCATCGAAACGCTGATGATGGTCTGCTCGGTTCTGGATCTGGATGCGAGCCATCTTTTCAGGATGGTTGCCGCGGATGAGAATCCCGTGCGCATCCTTCGCAGCGGCGAGCGGCTGCGAAATGAAGTCGGCGGCGTCCGTTATGAGCAGCTGATGACGAGCACGCAGAGCGGCTGGCAGGCGGAGATGTTTCTGCTGGAAGTTGCGTCCGGCTGCAGCACGACCTTCAGTGGCGGCGGGCATGAAGGAGTCGAAATGGGATATGTGCTGGACGGTGAAGCCGTGCTGACGATCGATGCGAACGATTATGCGGTACGCAAGGGAGACAGCGTTCATTTCAGCTCGCATTTGCCGCACCAGCTGTGCAACAGCGGCAAAAAGGCGTTCCGGGCAATCTGGAGCATTTCGCCGCCGCATGTGGACTATCTGGGGAGCGGCGATAAATAGAGTGGTCCGCGGTGGAATGGGAAACCGAAGCCGGCGAAAGGAGAATCATGGGAAAGACGATTACCGAGAAAATTTTTGCGGCGCATCTGCGTGATGAACCCTTCGAAGGGACATACGTTCTCTCGCTGGATGTGGTGATGTGTCATGAGATTACGACTCCGATCGCCATCTCCGATCTGCAATGGCGCGGCAAGGATCGCGTATTTGATCCGGCCAGAATCAAGGCCGTCATTGATCATGTCACGCCGGCGAAGGATTCAAAAAGCGCTCTGCAGGGCAAGATCCTTCGAGATTGGGCTGCGAGGCACGGGATTAAGGACTTTTTCGATATCGGCCGCAACGGCGTTTGCCACGCATTATTTCCGGAAAAGGGATTCATCCGGCCCGGATATACGGTGATTATGGGCGACAGCCACACGTGCACGCATGGCGCGTTTGGTGCTTTTGCTGCAGGCGTAGGCACGACGGATCTTGAAGTCGGAATTCTCAAGGGCGTCTGTGCTTTCCGTCAGCCCAAAAGCGTCCGGGTCGACCTGAACGGTTCGATGCAGAAGGGCGTTTATGCCAAGGATGTTATTCTGACGATCATTCGGGAACTGACGGTCAATGGCGCCACGGATCAGGTGATTGAATTCCGCGGGCCGGCGGTGGATGCCATGTCGATGGAGGAGCGGATGACGCTCTCCAACATGGCGATTGAAGCCGGAGGCACTTCCGGGCTCTGCCTGCCCGACGCGACGACGGTCGATTATCTCTGGCCTTTCATTTCGGGTGAATATGGATCGAAATCGGCTGCGCTGGAAGCCTGCAAGACATGGCATTCCGATCCCGATGCGGTTTATACGAAGACCGTTGCCATGGATGTCGGCAGGATCGTCCCCTCGGCGACGTTCGGTTTCAAGCCGGATCAGGTTAAGCCGCTTCGTGAGATGACGGGTACAAGGATTGATCAGGTTTATATCGGCAGCTGCACAAACGGCCGCATCAGCGATCTGCGCGCGGCGGCCGCGATCGTCAAAGGGACGGTTCTTGCGCCGGGTGTGCGCGGCATTGTTTCTCCTGCGACTCCGGCTGTGTATGCACAGGCTATGGAAGAGGGATTGCTCCGGATCTTCCTGGATGCGGGCTATTGCATTGCAAATCCGACCTGTGGCGCATGCCTCGGAATGTCCACCGGAGTGCTGGCGGAAGGCGAAGTGTGTGCTTCCACGACCAATCGCAATTTCAACGGCCGGATGGGCAAAGGAGGCATGGTGCACCTGATGAGTCCGGCAAGCGCCGCAGCCGGCGGGATCCGTGGAGTGCTCACCGACCCGCGGGAACTGATGAACTGATCCGATAAACAGTCGAAAGGAATTGTTATGAAATCATTTGGCGGTCCGGTCCTCCTGCTCGATCGGGCGGACATCAATACCGACGAAATCATACCGGCGAAATATCTCACGGAAGCCAGGAAAGAGGCGCTGAAACCGTATCTGCTCGAAGATCTCAAGCTCGAGGGATTTGCCGTTGACGGCAAGTGGCGCGGAACGGCGCGGGTCGCGGTTTCACGGGCGAATTTCGGCTGCGGATCCTCGCGCGAACACGCTCCGTGGGCGTTCGAGGTCAACGACATCACCTGCATTGCAGCCGAGAGCTACGCCAGAATTTTCCGGCAGAACATGTTCAACGGCGGCATGCTGGCAATCGAGCTGGCTCCGGCTATAATAGATGAGATTTTCGCGCTGGGCAAAAACGCCGCCCTGGATTGCGCAGTGGACATAAATGCGAAGACGCTCACTTTCAGCTGGGCCGGAGGCAGCAAACAGTATCCCTTTGTGCTGACGGCTTTCGATGAGGCTCTGGTGCGGTCGGGCGGCTGGGTGGAATTTGCCGACGCAAAGTATTAGGATTTCGGATCAACAGGCTGTCGCGGCGGACTGAGGATGAAAAACCGACGGAACTATTACCGGATTCTGCAGGTGCAGCCGGACGCGCCGACGGAGATAATCCGGGCGAGCTATCGCACGCTGATGCGTGAGCTGAAAAAGCACCCGGACCTGGGCGGCTCCACATGGGATGCGGAAGTTCTCAACGAGGCCTATGAAACGCTGAGCGATCCGGAGCGGCGCGCAGCCTATGACGAGGATCTATTCCTCAGATATACAAAACAGACGGGTGCGTACGGTAAACAACCGATCACGCCGGTCTTCTGCCCGATCTGCAAGCGTCCTCTCTCCAGAAAGGCGAAGCCGGGAGAGCTTTGTGCTACCTGTCAGACTCCGCTGCAATCGGAGGATCCTCCATCGGCCGGACAATCCAGGTCCCGGTCTATCGCGCGCATAAAAAAATCCGAGCAGATCCGCTATTACTCCGCCTGGCCGGGAAAACCGGAGCAGGGAAGGATGATCGATTTCTCACCCAAGGGCATGCGCTTCATATGCGAAGAGAAACTTGCCGCTCAAACCGTTCTGAAAATCAGCAGCAGCCTTTTTGAAGCTTCCGGAACCGTCACGAATTCAAGCGAGGAAATATACGACGGGAAAAAATGCTATGCGGTCGGTATTTGCTTTCTTGCCGTGCGTTTCGAGGATTCCCGCGGAACGTTCTTTTCCACTTCAGCCTGATGCTGATTTACGATTGACGATTGAAAACAAACACTGATTGCCGGAATGCAGCTGTGATTGATGCAGAAGCTTTTTCAATCGTCAATCCTCAATCGTAAATCGTCAATCCTCATCATCCTTCCCTTGGAATTTACGCCTTCAGAGCTGCTCTTGCAGCCTCCAAGAATATACTCCAGCAAGGGAATCATGTGGGTAATCCTTCTCGCTCGGATGATGGCATCCCATATGGGCTCGAACTTCTTCCAGCCGGATGCATAGGCCAGATGTCTCAGCCGCTCCGTCCATGTGTCCTTCGTCGCCGCGGCGCGAAGGATGGACTTCCAACGATAAAAATCCGCGTATGCCCGGCGATAGCCTGCTTCCAGCTGTCCCATGCTTAGTCGCATCGGGCGAAATACGCAGTGACGCGTGTCATAGAAATCCCAGTTGTGATGAAGGATTCTGCCCTGTTGTTTCATTCGGGCATACAGCGGAGTGCCGGGATAGGGAGTCAGGATATGGAAGGTTGCAGTCTCGATTCCTTGCTCTAACGCCCATGCGACGGTTCTTCCGAAAACAGATTCATCGTCGTCATCCATACCGAAAACGAAACTGCCGTTGACCATAATGCCCAGATTATGCAGGCGGCGGACTGCGCGGTCATAGTCACAGTCCACATTCTGTATTTTATGCTGATCCCGCAGGTTGGATGCATTCATTGTCTCAAACCCGACGAAAAGGCTCCTTAGACCGCAGGCTTCCGCTTTCTCCAGAAGACCGGGCGCCAGCACGGAGCTGACGGTGGCGGCTGCCTGCCAGAGACGGCCCATTCCTCTCATCCCGTCAAAGAGCTCGGAAGCGAATTTCGGATTTGCGAAAAGATGATCATCGAGAAAATACAGATGACGTCCGGGCAGGCGCTCGATATCCGTGAGGACGGAATCGAGCGGCTGGGTATAGTATGAGTGTCCCCCTCTGTAGAACGATTCCTTATAGCAGAAATCGCAGGAATGCGGGCATCCGCGCGAAACGACCAATGAGTTTGGTACAAGGTACAGGTGGCGTTTGATCAGATCCCGTCGAATGGACGGCACCCCGGCCAGGGTGCGGTTCATCGATCGATACAGCTTTCCCGGGTTGCCTTTGCGATAATCGTGCAGAAATACGGGCCACGTGTCTTCTCCGGGGCCGAGAAATATGGTGTCCGCATGCGCGGCCGCCTCCGCAGGCTCCGATGTTACATGAAGTCCGCCCAGAGCCACATAAGCTCCCGCACGCCGATAATGGTCCGCGATCCGATAGGACCGGTGCGCCGAAGTGATATACACCTGGATCACTACCATATCAGGCCGGTCGCTGAGATCGAGCTTTTCCACATGCTCGTCAACGATGCTCACCTCGTCATCCGCATTGAGATAAGCGGCCAGAGTGGCCAGCCCGATCGGCGGAAACAGCGAATATTTGATAGGACGAAAAAAGGGACTTCCGGCTTCGGCGAGCGCAGGCAGAATCATCTTCACTTTCATATCTTCACACTAGAGCATTATCTTTATATTGTAAAGTACTTATCGTATGGAATGTCGGCTGAGGCAGGATTGGAAACTCGCGTCATGTCTCCAGTGTCCGGCCTAAAAAGGCTGTCTCACGTTTACCATTAAAGCGCCCGGTTTTGCCGGAGATTGCTCATCGGCGCTGCCGAATAAATTCGTCAAAATATAATGCTTATTCTGTTGTATTCGTTGCCGATAAAGACAGCGTTGGGATTTGTTTAGAATGTCGGAAGATTAAGAGAAACAGACCGATACATGATGCGTAGTTATATTTTTAGGCTTTGTACCGCATGCAGGAACAAGGGAATGATGGGGGCAGCGGAAGCGACGGCCATATGATTTAGAAATTGAACATGCACGTTGAGGGAATTACAGGATCCTCTCCACGCAATGCTTGAAGATCCGGTGATGGTGGTCCTGAGGCCAAGCAAACTGTTTTGCTCCATTTAATCCCACCCTCTTTTACGTCCTCCCCGGCAGGCCCGCAGAAGGATGACCGTGCAGATTCAATATCTAATCTGATTAACGACTAATGAACTTATCTTTAACTCGATGAATGATTTTTTTAAAGGGAGAGAGAATACCATGTCCAACCGTAGAAGCATGATAGTGATTGTTGCGCTTTTGATCTTTTCGCTTGCAGCGCCGATAATGGCGGCAGATGCCGGCAAGGCCAAATTTGCCGTAACTCGCCCGCTGTACGTTGCCGGAAGCGAGATCGGCATCGGAACCTATGATGTCCAGTGGGAATCCAGTGGTGATACGAGCAACGTGACCTTTTCGGCTATCGGGAAATCGCTTGTCATCAAGGCTCAGGGCAAAATCGAGCAGGTCAGTAAAAAGTTTGATTATAATTCATTGGTGATCGGGAAAGACTCCACCGGCCGCGAAGCCATCAGGCAGCTTCAGTTCCGTGGGGAAAACATCCGGATCCTTTTTGAATAAGCGGAACCGCGAAACACCGCGAATTTGCTGAAACCAAACGCCACGAATTTCACGAGCCGGCTGCAAGCTTTCGTGAAATTCGTGGCATGCTTACAGTCAGAACATCCAATTGGCGCGGATTACAAAGCCCCAGTTCTTTCCGGTTGTATCGAAAAGATAAGGATATCGGTCTTTGTAGTCCTGATAGGTCAGTGCGTAATCCATCATCAGGGAATTGCGCAGCGCCTGTTTCATTCCGGCTTCCACACTCCACCAGCGAATATCCAGCTTCGAATAGTTGCCGAGATCGGCGACGGCCGGGTAATTAAAACCGGGCGGCGTCCCTATGACTTTGGTCGGATCCAGCGAAGGTCCTTTGAAGGACGCAGAGGAATCGGTCAGAACAAACTGCCCATACCCCGCGATTTTATCGTTGGCCTGAACGTTCACGGCTGTCCAGGCTGTGTGATCGCTATTCGTGTTGCGGATATCGTTATATAAGGTGCCGAACTGGCCCATGGTAACGGCGCCTCCTCAACCATCGAGCACAGGAATTGAGAACAGCGTTTCCGTACGCCGCCGGTGATAGGTGTAGCCGGCTGTAATATCGATCCGGTCATGCGGCGCAATCCAGATTTCGCCTGACGGCGACAGATCCGTGTCGGACCAGGAACTGAAATTCAGATCATGGTTCTTCTGCCGGTCCGCGCGCAAATGAAAGGATACGGCGGCACGATCGGCCGGCGACCACGTTGCGGCCGCAAAGAATTCATGAGACCGGCTTGGCATGGCGGAGAGATCCGCCTGGCGCTCAGCCCAGACCTCCCAGTATTGAGTCCCCAGTATGGGAGAAGGAGGAGTTCCGGGACTCACATAAGGCTGGAGCGCCGGCGCCACTGCCGCGTTGGAATGCACGAAGGGATCCTTCGTGTGTGTGTAGGTATAACCCGCCCTCACTTTCAGATCTTTGTAAGGCGAGGAGTTCACCGCAAATTTAAGCTTCTGCGTCGTGCTTTCTTTCACATCGAAGTGAGGGCGTTCCACATTTTCATAGACATAGGCGAATCGCGCAATGGTCTTTCGCGGGAGCGAGAAACGCGCATCGGCTGATCCGGTAAAAACCTCCCGTGCCAGGGAGGATGTGGCAAGATAGTCCGCATTCCCGAAAGACGGATAGGCTTCACTGTAGGTTTTGCCTGCCAGCGGCGTGCCTGGCGGTGAAACTGTTTCCCGGACATCAACGAGCCACATGTCCGAGTCCACGTCCAGGTTTCTGGCACGCAGGGTCAGCAGAAACAAATCCCTGAACGAGTAAGTATAGATCCCGCTGACGACTCGGGTGTCCGTGCCGATTCCCATGTCGTCGTTGTTCGAACGGCTGTTGACAAACAATCCCTGCAGTTCGCCCATCTCCTTCAAATCCAGCTTTGCACTCACTTCATGCTGGAACTTGCTGAAATGCGGCGTGACGGCGATCGGGATCGGCCCGTCGAGCTGGTCATACTGCACGCGATTATAGAATGCCAACACCCCGGTCAGAGGGTGGATCGCCCGGTCATAGGTGTAGCTGAGAACAGGCGCTTCGTCCTTGCTGGAGCGGTCGGTGTATTGATAGCGGAGGAAGGCCGGTCCTACATGAACTTCCGCTCCGGCGCGCAGCTCGTTGATTGTCTGATCCATGGGGCGCACGACGGTGGAGATGTGGCAGCTCCCGCATTTGCTGATGGCCCGCGCCTGCGATGTCCCCTTGCGGCCCTGGCTGCGGTAGTCGAGGTTGAAGGATATCTGCGGCAGGAACGGCAGCGCCAGGCGGTTGCGGATCTCCATGTCCTGGTAGTAGGGACAATAGCTGATGTTGATGTCCTGGTTGTCATGCCAGACCAGCACGTTTGCTTTTCCCGCGTCGATGTTGGTCAATGGATCGTTGTCCAGACGGTGCGGCAGGCGGTTGAAGCGGAATTCCGATCGCAGGAAACGGCGGAGATCGAGCCTGCCTTCGTATCGCTGATCGTTCGGATCAGCGCCGCGCTCTCCAAGCAAATCCCACGCTACGCCCCGCGAAATTCCCCACAGCCCGATCTGGCCCACGGGGCGGACTCCCTGGCGCAGCGATTCATATTCCGCGAACTTCTGAGGCGTGCCGGTGAGATCATTCATCGATACGCCTATGGAGATATATCCACCGGAATCATGCGCAGGCATCAGAGCCGGCGTGGATGCGCCGCTCTTCTGCCCGGCCGGTTTCCCGTCCTGTTCTTCTGCAGTCATAAACGCCGGATTGAGAAGGGCGACGACAAACAGAAGCATCAGATTTCGAAAGAATCTCTGTTTCATGGTCGTCCTCCTTATCTTGTGAGTGATTTGCCGCGGCCCGTGACGGATTGGCCCGGCATGTTGGAACCATGTACCTGTGAATGACACTGCGTGCATTTTGTTCCGAAAGCCCTTCGGAAGCCGGACTCCCCGAACGGATTCCGGCTGCTTCCCACCAGAGTGGTCGCAGTCGTCTCTATGCCGGTTCTTCCTATGTGGAAGTGCGCTTCGTGGCATTGCAAGCAGAGAAATGGTTCGTTCTGTTTGAGCAGATTGTTGGCGACGGAGCCGTGCGGAACGTGGCATGTGCTGCAACTCTCGGACACGGGGGAATGGTCAAAGACGAAGGGCCCCTGTTTGGAGGTGTGGCAGCTGAGGCATAGGTCGTTCTGCCTTTCGACTGTCCTGAGATTCCCATTATCGGCACCGTGCACTGCGTGGCAGGAGGAGCAGTTCATCTTGCCTTCCCGCACGGGATGCCGCGATGAAAGCATCATTTTGGAACCGACAATCTTGTGGCATTCCACGCACAACACCGCTTCAGGTTTGGCAAGGCTGGCCTTTGTCATGGGCGTTGTCTGTTTGATGGCCGCGGGCATCGACCTCTCTTTCAGCAGAGCTCGGTCCTCCGGCCCCGGCGGGCGGGACCCGTGAATCTTGTGGCACTGAATGCAGGTGACGCCGTGCATGGAATGGTCGCTGTGCTTCCAGTTGATTCCCACGCTGTTTGTATGACAGCCGAGACATTGCTTCTCCACGTCGGCAATCGCGGCTTCTTTAAAGCCGACAATATCCTTTGCGCTGGCCGTTTTCGCATGCCTGGTTCCGGATCCGTGACAGGCTTCGCAACCCTGCGGTCCGTTATTCAACTCGAATGACGCCAGGCGTGAATGTACCGACAGTGTGAATTGCGCAACGAGATTCTTATGGCAGGCGGCGCATCTTTGAGATCCCTCGGCTTGAGCCGCCGCATGCAGGGAGCAGCTCATCGCCAGCAACAACAAAATCGAGCCGAATGCGAGTCGGCGCCTCTGCCGCAAAACAAAATAATGTGAGTGAAGGAAATGGAGTTTGATCATCAATACCCCCTGAGTAAATACAGCTCTCACTTCCGGTTTTGACATGCAAATGGATTTGACAAATCACCCGAGAACAATCATTGGATCTGCAGACACCCTACTACCCGATAGCCATTGAGCTTTCCAATGAGGCGATCATATATACTTTGAAATTTCTTAGCAAGATACTTGTTTAAACGGGGGATATCCCTCCGTGCAATTCGTGCAAATTCGTGGCCGCTGTGGTGTTAGAATCGCAACACATAAACAAAACCATGAGCTAATGGGGGACACCCGCATGAAAACACCTGTCATTTCATTATGGCTTTTATCGGCCCTGGTCTGCCTGGCCGCTGCAACTGCGCCCGCGGCGGACGATGCTTCCTGCGCCGGCCTGGCAAAGCAGAAGTATGAGAATGTGGCCATCACCTCGGCTGTTTTCCTGAATGATGCGCTTGGTTTCCTGCCTCCCAGAACGCCGGGAGTATTCGGCACGCCTCCCGGACTGAAAGTCACGGCGGCGTTCTGCCGCGTGATCGGATTCATTGAGCCGGTGAAAAATTCGCACATCAATTTTGAAGTCTGGCTTCCTCCTGCGGAGAAATGGAACAACCGGTACTTTGCCGTCGGCAATCCGGCTTTCGAGGGCGCGATCAAATACCAGGGACTGGCCGTTGCCCTCGAGAAAGGCTATGCGACCGCTTCAACCGATACAGGGCATCAGGACCCCGGCCACAAATGGGGTATGGGGCATCCCGAGAGGCTGATCGACTGGACGCACCGGGCCGTGCACGAGACGACGGTCGCGGCGAAGCAGTTGATCCGGGCATTTTATGGCAGGCCTGCGCGTTACTCCTATTGGGACAGCTGCCATAACGGAGGACGCCAGGGCCTTACCGAAGCGCAGCTGTATCCCGAGGATTTCGACGGCATTGTTTCGGGAGATCCTGCCTACTACCTAACCCGCCTGCAGGCGGGCTCGGAATATCTGAGCTGGGTGGCATTGAAAGACGGCACGGATGCGCCCGCTTACATTCCTCCGGCCAAATATGCGGCGCTCCACCGGGCGGTTCTGGCTGCCTGCGATGCCATAGACGGTGTGAAAGATGATGCGATTGAGGATCCGACGCGGTGCAGTTTTGATCCGGCATCCATACAGTGCCGCGGGGCGGACAACGCGTCCTGCCTGACGCCGCCGCAGGTCGAAACGGCCCGGCGCCTCTATGCGGGGGCGAAGTTTGCCGACGGCACTCAGATCTACTCAGGTTTTGAACCGGGCAGCGAACTGGTCTGGGGCGCCATGATCGCCGGTCCCGAACCGCTCTTTATTAATAATGACTTTTTCAGATACATCGCCTTTGAAAATCCGGAGTGGGATTACGGCTCTTTCGATGTGGATCCGGATACCCGCAGGATTGAAGCGCGGCTGGGACCCATCATTGACAATACACAGACAGATCTGAGCGCCTTTAAGGCCCGCGGGGGCAAGCTCATCATGTACCAGGCCTGGAACGAGACCTGGGTTCCGCCGCGGACGGCTACTACCTACTACAACAGCGTTGTCAAGACTATGGGCGGAGAGAGTGGGACTAAGGACTTTTTCCGGCTGTTCATGGTCCCCGACTTCGGCATGTGTCCGGGAGGTTTCTCCGGTACATTCGATTCGCTGGGAGCTGTGCAGAAATGGGTGGAACAGGGTATTGCACCGGATCAAATCAAGGCCAACTATGCCGACCGCGGCCGGATTTATAAAACCCGGCCGGTGTGCCCGTATCCACAGGTGGCAATCTACAAGGGCAGCGGAGACACGAACGACGCCGCCAATTTCACATGCGGAATCCCGACCTGGTGAAAGACAGGTTTTTATAGCTGCAAGAGATTATTCGTAGCGGAGAGCTTCAATGGGATCGAGCTGAGCCGCTTTGCGCGCAGGCCAGACGCCGAAAACCAGGCCGATCGCTATTGATACACACAGGCCGGTTATGACGGCCCACAATGGGATGGTGGCAGGCAATGACGGCACCAGGAAAATGATGATAAAACTGATAGCTATTGCGAAGATAATGCCGAAGACCCCGCCGATACCGGTCAGGGTCATGGCTTCGTAAAGAAATTGCAGCACAATATCGCGTTTTGTGGCGCCAAGAGCCTTTCGAACGCCGATTTCCCGGGTTCTTTCCGTAACGGAAACCAGCATGATGTTCATGACGCCGATTCCGCCGACCAGCAGTCCGACACTGGAAATGGCAATAACGACCAGGCCGATAACGGCTGTGAAGGAATTAAGCTGATTGATGATCATGTCCGATGTTGTCAGAGTAAAATTGCTGGGCTGGGATAGTTTTACTTTCCGCCGCAGGCGAAGAATGCTTTCGCTTTCATCCATTGCCTGTGAACGCATCCCGGGGCGAGCCTGGATGTATAACAAATGATTTTCTTCCCAGGGCATCAGTTTGTGAAACGTGCCGTATGGGATATAGACGTAGTTGTCTGCTTCGCCAATCATTGATCCTGTGCTGCTTTGTTCCGCAACTCCCAGAACAATCATCGGATGTCCCTGGACCAGGATCTGTTTGCCTACAGGATCCGAATTCAAAAATAAAGACTTGGCGGTCTCCGGTCCCAGAATAGCAACCGGCATTCTGTGATCATCTTCCGATTGAGTAAAAAAGCGCCCATTGGAAATTTTCAGGTTATAGATGCTTGAGTAATTATAGGAGACGCCGTAAAAGTCTCCTCCGCGCACGGTGTTCTCTTTGTATTTAACACTGATGCGGGCGGTGAAGGGGACTCCAATCCAGCACACATCCTGGACGGCAGGGCATTGTTCTCTGATGGCTTTCGCATCCTCCACAGTGAGCGGTCTTCGCATCCTTTCTTCCCGCGTAGGTCGGCCGGTCGATATGATGCTTCTGTGAAACGCCAGAATGTTATTCGCACCCAATGATTCGATTTCCGAAAGGACATTGGCTTTCACTCCTGAAAGCAGCGAAGCAATTACAATCACCACCGACACTCCGACCACAATGCCCAGCACTGTCAGGAAGCTCCTGAATTTATGGGCGGCAAGAGTCCCAAACGCCATGGCAAAGTTTTCACGATGATCGATCATGGCTCTCTTATTCCCTGGCCAACGCGGCAATCGGGCTTAGTTTTGATGCCCGGTAGGCCGGATAGATTCCGGAAACCATCCCCACTCCGCCGGATGTGAGAATCGCCAGCAGAACGTAGCTTGCCGTGATCTGCATTGGAAATCCAACGGTGCTTTCTATGATTGCGCATAGTATGTAGGCAAAGCCAAGCCCCAACACTCCTCCCAATGTGGCAAGAAGCGCGGACTCGATCAAAAATTGCAGGAGTATGTCGCTGCGCCTGGCTCCAACGGCTTTGCGCATTCCCACTTCAACCGTTCTTTCGGTTACGGTAACCAGCATTATATTCATGACCACAATCCCACCAACCACCAATCCGATCAGCGTGATCGGAATAATGGCCACCGCAATCATTCCGATGATCCTGTCGATGGTTTCCTGGATGGCGCTGCTGGTAAGAATATCGAAATCATCGTCCTTATTCGGTCTCAGCTTATGTCGAGCCCTGAGGATTTGCCGGACTTCGTCCTCTGCGGCCTGAAGCGCCTCTTCCGAAGAGGCTCTGACCTGAAATGTGATGGATTGACGTGGCCCGTACTTTTTCAAAAAGGTCGTGTAGGGTATGTAAATGGTATTGTCCATCGACCGGCCCTGCACATTCCCTTTTTGCCCCTCCATCCCGACAACGGTAAAACTGTCCGCGCCGATCTTGATATCCTTGCCCAGAGGATCCGAAGGCCCAAACATATCATCGCGTATCTTTGATCCAATCACGGCCAGGTATCGGGTATGAGCAACATCGAATTCCGTTATAAATCGCCCTTCGGTCAGCTCAACAGACTGGATCTTGGGCATGTCGGCGCTCACTCCGGAGATGTTGGCGTCATAAAACACCTGACTGGCCCTCTTGACTGTGTCCGTTCTTCGCATCATGGGCGAAATGGCTTCACACTCGCTGCAGCGTTCCTCCACGGCCCGCATGTCTTCGGGATGCAGTTCTTTATTGCGCTTGATTTTTATCTCGAATTCATCCATCGAAGTTGCTCTGACGATGCGCGCCACCAGAAATGTATTGCTGGCGAAAGTGGCCGACAGCTGCTTCCACACGTAGCCGCCCAATCCCTCAATAGCCCCGCCGACAGTCACAACCGACGCGATAGCGATGATGATGCCGAGCAGGGTGAGCACCGATCGCAGCTTGTGAGTCCATATGGAATCAACGGCAATGACGCACGCTTCCCAGATCGCGGCAATGGAGCGCTGCTTCGATTCAGTCGGCGCCGCCGGTGAAGGCAGATCATGCGGAGACAAATTCATGCCGATAAGATCTCCCGGGCTTGTAACATCTCAAACTCCAACCTCCTCGTGTTAATACGATCGAATCCGGCGAAACGTTCTGACCATTCTCCGGCTTTTATTCACCGGCTGATCTGGAAAGCATCATTGTTATTCTTGATGCAATTTAATAATGTAGCATCCCAAAGCTCAGCAATGGAGGGAAAATGGCCGCTTTGAATTATGTCTTTTTGGGAATCCACGGCTCCGCTATCGCGTTGGATGAAACAACCGGCACGCAAGTTTGGGCGACGAAGCTGAAAGGCAGCGATTTTGTTAATCTGGTATTAACCGATAATAGGCTTTATGCCTCAACGAAAGGGGAAATATACTGCCTGGATACGGGGACAGGAAAAATCATTTGGCAAAATTCTCTGAGAGGCATGGGGCGCGGTCTTATCTGTATTGCGGCTCCGGGGGCTCAGCCAAATCTGACAGCGGGGATAAAGCAGAAAAAAAGCCAGGAAGAAGCCGCTGCAGCCGCTGCGGCAGCTGCAGGAGGCTCCTAAGGGCCCGCGCAACAATAACTTTACATTTTGTTGACGGCTCTCATCCATAATAATTTCGTTCGAAAGCATTATTGGAGCTTTTATATTTGAGCGCCGTCAACCCTTCGGGACGCGGCGGCGGGCGGGCATCTGCGGCGTTGCCGCTCCTCGACAATGTCCCGCATTGCCTGCGTCGCGGC
>JAFGIY010000086.1 GCA_016929335.1 Acidobacteriota bacterium
ATCGTTTCCGTAGCTGTCGCAAAATCAATCGCGGCAACCTTTTCGTTCTCGGCTTTCACCACCTTGTTCATCGTCTCCTGCACATCGCTGGGTGGATCGATTTCCTTCAATTCCGTCCTGACGATCTCGAGGCCCCAATCCGCTGTCTCGTCGCGAAGGGTCCTATGAAGCTCGCTGTTGATTTTTCCGCGCTCGCTGTTCGCAGACTTGAGGGTCATCGTGCCAATGATATTGCGCAAAGTTGTTCGGGCCAAGTTAACGATCTGATATCGGTAATCATATACCGTGTACTGGGAGTGCTTTACGCTCTCTTCATCGCTCTTGACCTTGAAATAGACTTGGGCATCCACTCTTGCATTAAGATTGTCGTTGGTAATGATTTCCTGTGGCTCCGCATCTACCATCATCTCTGTGATGTTGATAAGAAACAGCCGGTCGATGACCGGGATAATCCAATTGAATCCGGGATGCGCAAGATGATGATATTTCCCGAGCCGTTCCACCAAGCCTCGGCCTGTGGGCCGTACTATTCGGATGCCGATCAAGAAGAGCAGTACCAAAATGCCAATACCACCATAGAGCCAATACATAGAATCCTCCTTGCCCGTTGATGCAGGCGGTTGGGCTAAATACGCTTGCCGTCAAAATTGCATTGATCTCAGTCCTGTCCGCTCCATTTACGCCGGCCCCTGGAAACTGCCGCCTTCCAAGCCAATGCAGGTTCGTTTACTCTATAAGTTGCCCCTGCTGATAGCCGTTTGTGCAAATGTCTGGCTCCCCCGGATCTCAGCCGGCAGCTTGAGACACAACTCTTATACCCTGGGGGCAATTCGTATGTCAGTTCAGTACAGCTCATCCGTCCGGTCAAAATTGATCATCCCAGCAAATGAAAGGCAACTGCGGGTCTGTCTTGGAATAGCAGATCCACTTTAGCGTGATCGCCATGCGCGGAGATGCCGGGCGTCTGGACGCAGGCAATAGGATTACATCATCGAGGAGCAGCAACGCCGCTGATGCCTGCACCGCCTCGCGACGAACCTTCATGAATAAAGCGGGCTAGATAACTTTGTTTGGTTCATAAAATATTTAAACTCTTCAAATTGAAATGGAGGGCTGACTCTATATCAATTTTCAGATGGTTCCTCGATGTAATCTACGATAAGTGATTCGAGCGGCCCCTTCTGCTTATTCATTTCGAGACCCAGATTTTCTTTCAGAGCGGTCGCGAGCTGGGGATACGGAACGGCACTTTCGACCGTTGCGCTGAGCCCCTGCGCAAACCGGAATTCGAAGTTATATTCTCCTCGAAGGCCTGTTCGATCCCACACCGGCGTTCCTGTCACGCGCTGGAGGGTCTGCGCCAGTTTCGGCACTGATGCTCTTTGTCCCGTGATTGCAGTGACGCCCGCCTCTGGGATGGTGGCGGCAATGAAACTTTCGGCCCGCGCGGCTGTCTTATCGATCCCAAACCTCTCCAGCATCAAAGGATGTTCATCGATTGGCTTGGCGTCTTTGATTTTGAGGCCGCCTTTCCCAATGGACAGCGCGTATCCCTCGGTTTCGGTAATGACTCGATGAGCCCTCATCTTGAATCTGTCCACAAGTAGCGACTGCACCATCAACCGGACCTGTTCCTCGGTGGCGGCTGGATCAAAGGTCGCCTCGACTGAGTAGACAATAGCAAGATTCGCACCCGCACCCTTCACGAGAGTAAAGTCCAAATTATAGGCGTAACCGACCAAATAAATCAGCTGCGTCGTCCATCTCAACCTGCCGCCTGAGAAAACCGGCCTTGTAGCGAAGATATTCCCACCTTTCTTGAGCGATACCACTTCAAAGCTCGGCTGAGATACGTTTTGGCAGTATGCCGCAGCACATATCAGAAGGAGAGCTATTAAGGGTTCATACAACAATCTTTTCATTTTCGAATCATTTCTCCCGGGTTAGGATGCTATCAAAACAAAATTCTACTTTTGCCTCTTTATGCGTCTGCTCCAATAAGAGATTCAAATCGGATAAACTGTTCATATTCTCGCTCAAGACCCCTTCCGCTTTGGATTGGGATTCTGAAACGAGCTTCAGGGAAGCTTCTTCAGGCGGGAATTGCGGGGAGAAGGGGTGATTGCATATTTATGGATAGTGCTTGCGTTCGGACTATATCCGAAGTACCGCCACGAAAGACATAACCTCTATCGCGATTCTTTGCCCATCTCATTCGCCAAAGAAATCAGTTCCGAACCGCTATTTGCAGATTCCGGATGCCGCAGTACAAGATCAGGCTTTATACTCTTTTGCATTTTTATATTTCCTCTTTTCTAAACGGCGCTACAATAGCGCCAAATTCCGATGTCATCCACAGCAGCAGGCTAAGCCTAATGGAAAGGAGGCCGGCCATGATTTTCCAAAAAGGGAAGCACGGCACGACTCGAAGAGAATTTGTCAGGGAAACAGGCTTTGGGGCGGCAGGACTGGCGCTTGCAGGTCCGCTCGCGGGGTGGGCGGAGGCAGCGGCCAAAAAGTATCAGGAATATTTTCATGAGCTGCGCTTCAAAAAAGGCGAAGGGGGACCGGGATGCGCGGACCATATTGTCGAATTGAGCGGTAAAAACCTGAATAACAGAAACACCAGCTTCTCCTTCGGTTATTTCAGCAAGCCCGGTGCCTATAAGAATGAAGCCCGTGTGCATCCATATGACAGCTGCCTGGCATTTGTCGGCCTGGATTCCGCCAAACCGGACTATCTGGGTGCGGAGATTGAAGTGTCCCTGGGGAGCAATTTTGAAAAATACGCATTCAGCATCCCTACCATAATCTGCCTCCCCAAAGATGTGCCCATCGGTCCGATCGTCGCCAGGAAGGTTGATAAGCCATATGCGCATTACGAAATAGGATTGCAGGGTGCTTGCGAAGCCACCAGGCTGCCGGCGCCCACAAAGTATGCAGAAACCAAAGAGCACGAGCATCTGATCAAAAAGCTGTCCGATTCGGCTATGGGAGATGCAGCCAAGTACACAGGGCCGGGGAATGCATTCTGGATTTCATGGCCGAGATCCAAAGCCCTGGAGGGATTCAACGTGAACTTTACCTGGGGCTATTACAAAGGACTGGGCAACTGGCACAGAGAAGGATTTGATCCGCATGTCCATGTCGGGGACGAATTCCTTGTTTTCGTCGGTCTCGATGCGGGCAGACCGCAGTATTTGGGAAGCGAACTCGATATGTACATGGGCCCGGAAAAGGAATTGTTTGCGTTCTCCAGGCCCATGGTAATCGTTTGCCCGTCCATGTTTGTGCATGCCCCGATCATTTCGAAGAAGGTCGAGCAGATATACGCGTTTTTCCTGATACGGACCGATAAAGGAGATTTCACCCAGAAGAAAACACCTGAAGGCTACCCGATTCAATAGGATATTCCTTCGGCAGCGGCCGGCTGTATCAATCCGTCCCAATACTAAAATCTCTGCTTCTGCCAATAAATCGATCACAGCTTCGCTGAAACGCATCTTTCCTTGCCAGAACTCCCTTGACGAGCCCGGGGAGGCATTGAAGTGAAGAAATCAATCGAGGCGAGCTGTCCGGTGCAGTTTTTAAGAGAGGTAGTTACTGGCAGGGACAGGCTTTTCCAACGCTCCTGGCTTCTGAAAGAGCCTTTTCTTTATCCAAACAAGGAAAAGATTGAGAGCAAAATGGCGATATGTTAAATCAGAGCGGGTTTTATTAAGGCGCGCGTTTTCCTATAATGTCTATTATGGCAAACGAGACCGATATCTTTCGAGACTTGCTGGATTGTCTGGTGGATGGAGTCTACTTCACCGATACGGAGCGCAGGATAGCTTTCTGGAACAAGGGTGCTGAAACGCTCTCCGGCTTTTCGCGCGAAGAGGTTGTTGGGAAGCGGTGTTTGGACAATCTGCTGATGCATGTGGATGCATCGGGCAAGGAGTTGTGCAAAAACGGATGCCCGTTGAGCGAAACGCTTCAGGATGGAATGCCGCGGGAAGCCGACGTCTTCCTCCATCACAAAAATGGGCATCGTGTCCCCGTCCGTGTGCGCGTGGCGCCGATGAAAAACGAAGCGGGCGCCATAGTCGGAGCGGTCGAGATTTTCAGCGATAACACCGCCAACGTGCAGCTAAGCCAGCGGCTTGCACAGATGGAACGGCTGGCTTTGCTCGATTCGCTGACAGGGCTGGCAAACCGCCGCTATCTCGAGTCCATTGTCCGGTCGCGGCTTGAAGAGCTTCGCCGCAATAATTGGCCCTTCGGCATCCTGTTCATAGATATCGATAATTTCAAATCGATCAACGATAAGTACGGACATGAGATCGGCGACCAGGTTATTAAAATGACCAGCCGGACTCTCGATGCGACTTCCCGCGCATTCGATGTCGTCGGCCGATGGGGAGGCGAGGAATTTGTCGCCGTAATTGCCAACGCGGAGACGAACGAGCTTTTCGATGTTGGAGAACGCATGCGGAGTCTTGTAGAGCATTCCATGCTCAGCGCTCCGGAGTACCTTTTTGTTACCGTATCTGTCGGGGGCGCACAAGCCGTGCCCGATGATACCATTGAAAGCCTGGTGAAGCGGGCCGACGATAAGCTCTACCAGGCAAAACACTCCGGGAAAAACTGCGTTTTCATCTGATCTGTCAAATCCTTCCTATGCCGCCAAAAACGGAAAAAGAACTTGCTCTGCTTATTCAAATGGCCTGTGTCCTGGAATCCTGCGCGCCAAAGCCGGGCAACGTAAGCCGCCACCATGACTTTTCGGATGCTTCTCTGGAGGATTATCTCCTCAGCGCCCTCGCCATCGGCCCGGCGTTCGAAAATGCTGCTCACGCTTCGGTCGGGCAGATAATCCTGGATGCGACTGTGAATACCCGGCGCTATGTCCGGTCCAATACAAATCTGGGAATGATTCTGTTGTTTGCGCCGCTTTTCAAAGCCTGTCTGGACGCCGGAGATGAAAGAAGCATTCGCCCGATCCTGAACAGGATACTGAATTCTCTTACGGTTGAAGATGCCCGTCTTGCATATTCGGCAATCCGCCATGCCAAACCCGGAGGAATGGGAAAAGTTCCGCAGGCAGATATTGCGGAGCCGCCCTCGATCTCTTTATTGGAGGCGATGGCACTGGCACAGGATCGGGATTCCATTGCCCGGGAGTACGCAACCGGCTATGAAATCACTTTTGAAATCGGTTTGCCCGCCATGAAGGATGCGCTGTCGCGAAGCGATGATCTCTCCAATGCGGCCGTGCACTCTTTTCTGACTATTTTGAGCAGGGTCCCGGACACGCTGATTGCGAGGAAGAAGGGGATGGAAGCCGCTCGCATGGCATCACGGCTGGCAGCGGAGGTTCTGTCTAAAGGCGGTGTTTTTTCACGCGAAGGCCGGGAGGCATTATCGGAAATGGATCGGGAGTTGCGCGACAGTGAACATACGCTGAATCCCGGAACCACTGCCGATCTCACCGCGGCTGCAATTTTCCTGGCTCTTTTCAGCCGGGCCTGATCCACTAAAGCGCACCCACCAGGTTTTCGTCGGCCAGATATTCCATCACGCTCTCTTTTTTCCCCACAATCGGCAACACCAGATGCGACTGGTATTCTCTGTTGCGGTAGATCTTGTGCAGCGTTGTCCGGCTGCTGGGAAGGTGTGGATGATAGTGAATCTGCATCTCCGGATCCCTGGGAGATTCCATACTCTGGATTTCAAGCTTGATCCGGTGACCGGCACGGAAGACATTCGTCAACTTGCCCAGGTCCACATTATATTCGTTAATCTCGCCGGGGATGACGGGATCCGATTTGACATGTTTATGAAACGGAGCGTAGGGCTTGGATTTCTCCGGATCCAGTGCGCGATGAGAAGCCTTCAGATATCCTTTAGCCAGTCCTGTCTCCGCACCGCCCGGCGCCACGTCGCTCAGCTTGACGATCCAGTTTGTATCATCCGTGTCGATGGATGCATAAAAATTGAAAGCGGCCGGACCGATCATGGTCACATCTTCGGGCATCGGCATGCTGACATATTTGACGGAATCCCTCTTGTTTGAAAGATACAACGGCTGCTGCAGAAAGCAGTCCGGGTGGGGCTGATACCGTTCAGGAGCAAAAGCCAATCCTTCCCAGCGCCGCAGATAGCATTTCACCCATTCCGTTCCCGGCAGCGGCCATTCATTATGATTGCGCCATTGATTCATACCCTGTGTGAAAATGCGGATCGGCGGTTCGTCCATGAGACCTGTATCGATCCCCTTGAGCCAATGGTCATACCACCGGATGATGAGTTCCGCATCTTCGCGCCAGGGCCGCTCCTCCGGGCCGAAAGGCTTGACGAGGAGCTTCTTGGTCGATTGTATGCCCTTGTAAATATCCCAGAATCCACCGGCGCTATGAGAGACTTTTCCGATGATATAAACGGGTATCTTAATCCTATCGAAGAATGGGTAGATGGATCTGTCTTTCCAGAACGGTCCGTCATAGGGATGCATCAGAAAGTCGAAAACCCAGGGATTTTTGTAAGGGTAGTTCAATAAATGATAGATGTTGGGATAGTGTCGTATATCCGGATCATCCAATAGAGCCTGCCTCCGGCGCTCGAATTCCTCTTTCGAGAATTCCTTCATGCTTAATACCGGAGCATTTTTGGGGGCAAAGCCGCTTGTGCCGTGCCGTCCATCCCAGATACCGTAATAAAACAGGCTGAGGATTCCGCCGTTGTATACGCCATCGCGGTAAAAATCGTTGACCATATGGGACACGAAAATCGCCTTCAAATGCGGCGGTTGCTCGATTGCCACTTTCAGCTGAATGCAGCCGTAATAGGAATACCCTATCATGCCCACATTGCCGTCGCACCATGGCTGCCCGGCGATCCACTCAACCAGATCAGATCCGTCGCGGCCTTCCTGAGACGACCACATGCCGGGATACTCGCCCTCAGACTTCCCCGTACCCCGGGCGTCTGCAATGACATGGACATAGCCTCGCGCAACGATATCGGGCGTATCACCGGCTTCGATATTGCCGTCCCATACCGCGCTTTTCTGCAGAGGCTGCGGAGGCAGCAGAGCTTCCTGAAGCTCTTTGCCATATCCTCCCATTGCCAGCAAAGCCGGAAATTTCCCGCCCGCATCCGGACGATAAATATTGATGCACAATCGCGCTCCGTCCCGAACCGGGACAAAAACATCCTTTTCCACTTTAATGCCATGCTTCGGTTGGCTGATGAGTTCACGCCAATTGCTGTTCATGGTTTCCCCTTTCTCCGCACCACCGGGTCCTGCAGAAAATATGAGTCATGCCGTGTCGATTTGGAGTCAGACTTGTCTCTGGCGTTTCAGTACTTCTCAACCCACGGCCTCGAGCCGTGCGATCCCGACACAGGCTAAGCCGTCCCGGCGCGCCGTTGACATGGAGTGATATGAGACGAATGGGAGCGGTTTTTTTCGGGGTCGGGGTCGGTATCGGGGTCGAATCGGAAATGAAATAAAGTGCGAACACAATTGATATGCTCCATGACTAAAGCCGACCCCGATACCGACCCCGACTCCGACCCCGAGATATCAGAAAGTCGCCCCGCTGTGCGGCGCAGGCTGAAGCCACGGCTCCCAGCCGTGGTCGATCACTCAGCGCTTTTCAATGTCCAAGTCTCTGTCTAAGTCGGCGTTCAGGATCCAGCTTCCCTCACCAAACTGCCAAAACGCGATGCGGATTTCATTAACAGCCTCGATTACTGCTTGGGCAAAGCAGCCATCGTTCCGTCCCATGTGTCCACCTTGCCGGTTTCCTCTTTGTCTTCGGCAAAGTATGTCTGGGTGACGTTTTTGCTCTCCATGTAAAAAATGAATCCGTCTCGGCCCATCATGTGCAGATCGCCAAAGAAGGATTGTTTCTGGCCGGTAAATCCGAAGATGCCAAGCGGCACGGGAATTCCCACGTTGATTCCAACCATGCCTCCATGCGTCTCTTTCGCGAAGGTGCGGGCATAATAACCATTCTGCGTGTAGATGACCGAGCCGTTGGCGAAGCGGCTCGCATTCATGATTTTCAGACCCTCCTCGAATCCGTCCACGCGCTTGATGCACAAGACCGGGCCGAAAATCTCCTCGCGGCCGACGGACATATCTTCAGTGACTCTGTCAAAGATAGTAGGACCGAGATAGAAGCCTTTTTCAAAACCGGCCTGAATTGCCGGCTTGCGTCCGTCCAGCACGAATTCGGCTCCTTCCTTTATTCCCGTTTCAATCCAGTTCAAAACCGAGTCTTTATGTCCCTGATTGACGAGGGGTCCCATATCGGTCGTCTTATCGTAAGCCGGACCGATTTTCATTTTCGACGCCTTTTCCTTCAAAAGAGCGACCAGACGGTCGGCGATGGCATTTTCCACGACCACGACAGGCAATGCCATGCAGCGTTCTCCTGCGCATCCGCAGAAGGCGTTGATGATCCCCTGTGCAGTCCGCTCCAGCTTGCAGTCGCGCAGTACGAGCGCGTGATTCTTTGCTTCCGTCAATGCCTGCACTCTCTTCCCGTTTGCAGCGGCTGTCGAATAAACGTGCCGTCCTACGCTTGTCGATCCGACGAAAGAGACACCCTTGATATCGGGATGTCGGAGGAATATCTCCGCTTCATTCCGTCCTGCCGTAATCACATTGAGCACGCCGGGCGGAAGGCCGGCCTCTCTCCATAATTCGGTGATCCGCATGACCGATTGAGGAACGAAACTGGCTGCCTTGAGAACCATGCAATTGCCGGTGGCAATGCAGATCGGCGCCATCCAACCCTGAGGAATCATGGCGGGAAAGTTCCACGGCGCTATGCCGGCAAAGACGCCGACTGGGTGGTTGAATCGCGTCGTGTCGTAGCCGGTGGAAACGTTCATGAGCGACTCCCCCTTCATGATGTGGGGAGCGCCGCAGGCAAATTCCACCACCTCATTGACTTTGAGGACGTCTCCCATCGCTTCGTCCCATTTTTTACCCATTTCCCTGGCCAGCAGATACGTGAGTTCTTCCAGGTTCTTATCAACGAGCGCTTTAAGATTAAACAGTACCTGAACCCGCCGACTCACAGGAGTATCGGACCATGATGGATATGCATCCACTGCTGCGCGGATCGTCTGTTCCACTTCATCCGCGGAGCATTGGGGCGCATACGCAATGACTGCGCCGGTGGAAGGATTGTAGCAGGGCATATATTTGCCGCTCTTCGATTGAATCCACTGACCGCCTGCATGAAATTTCAATTTGACGGGCCTCTCCCCGCTGATCGGATCCATATCCAGCTTGCTATCTTCAAAAAAATATCGGTTTTCCATTGCATCTGCCATTTGCCGTAATCCTCATGGTTGGTTGTTATTCTGCCCCGGGCAGCGTTGTCTGGCTCTTGACCTGAGGCGATTAGAATTAATCCCAATACCCAATGGACAGAAAGTGCTTGATCTCTCCGTCGCCTTTACCAGATGATCATCGATTTTTCGAAAAGCTGAGCGAACTCTTCCCGGCCGGCAGGTCGCGGCGAGAGTTTGATAACCCGGTGTTGAGGCAGGGTCCCTTCAACCAGAGCCGGAATATCTTCGTGCGTATACCCGACGGCACTCAGTCCATTCGGCACATGCAGCCGCTGCATAAGCTTGATAAGCTGATCGGCGAGAATATCTCCCGCATTCACCGGCTTCACACCTGATACGTCGGCGCCGAGAAATTCCGCTGCCTGCAGGTGCCTTTCCGGGCAACCCGGACCGGTAAAGCGAAAGGCCGCCGGTGCATTGAGCACCACAGAAATTCCATGGGGAATCATCGGCTCTTTGCTCGGATATCCCGCAGGACGATAGTCGCGGGCCATGCCGGAAACAGGATAGGACATGCCGTGCGGCAGATGCAGTCCGGCGTTTCCGAAACCGACTCCGGCGTATGAAGCTGCCAGAATCATCCTTGCGCGTGCTTCCGAGTCATCCGGATTTTCCACGGCTCGCGGCAGAAATTTTGCAGCTACACGTATCGCTTCGGAGGACCAAAGGTCGCTGATCATGTTCCGTCCCTGGTACGCCGGTCGCAATATTGGCCTCGCGGGCCGATCACGACGGTCGTATGGCATGGTCGTAAAGGACTCGAGCGCATGCACCAGCACATCAAATCCTGTGGAAGTCGCCACCATTGCAGGCATGGTTTTTGTGTTTTCGGGATCTATCAGTCCAAGTGTCGGTTTTAGATAACGATGCGCAATTCCCGTTTTGGCACGCATCTCAAGCAAATCGAATATGGCTACGCCCGTCGTCTCGCTTCCGGTCCCTGCAGTGGTGGGAACCGCGAACAACGGCTTGAGAGGCCCGGGCACCGGCTTGCCTTTTCCGATGGGCGCATTCACATAATCAAGGAAATCGGCAGGGTAAGTTGAATAAAGGTTGGCGACCTTTGCCGTATCCATCGTCGATCCTCCACCCACCGCTACGTAAGCGTCAAACCGGCCCTCGCGCGAATAGGCGATTGCTTCGTTCATCGAGACATCAGTCGGTTCGACGTGCACACGGTCGTATAACTCGAACTGGATTTTTTCGCGCTTCAAAGATTCGACGACGGTTGCTACAGGAGCCAGTTTGGCCAGCGTGGGATCCGTGACGACCATAACGCGTTGGGCATTCATCTCTGCCAAATCCATGCCCACTTCGCGCGTTACTCCCGGACCGAATCTGATGTTGGAGGCGGACATCTCAAAAGCGTACTCGAATTCCATATATCCTTCTCTCGTCAAAATGAAACAACCTGCTGTAATCGCATTCTATGCCAGAATGGTTTGCATGCGGGAACTGAATTTTTATTTATATAGGATGTAAGTATGACTCGCAGAGCCTGACAATTCCGGGAGAGAGAGTTTTTGACTATACTTGGAGACTTAGCGATTGGAGTCTTCGAGTTGATTCCACTCAAAGGCTCCAAGGCTCGGAGGCACCAGGAAAAGATCCCCATGTTCTCTCTCTTCAGGAATGTCCCCAATGGCAGTAAATAATGAGAAATCAGCGAGATAATTACTGCTAGGTCTCCCCGTGTGGATTCTATAGTGCTTTTTTGACGATCGGCGATGTGAGTTCCTTTGGATTCGTGTTGACAAAGCCTATCGACCGAGATATAGATCCTGCGCACCAATCACTGGAATAAATGGTCCTTATTTTCATTGAATTGAAGGGTCGTTGGACAACAAAGTTCAGTACTGTCGCAATGCGAATATAAGGAGGATAAAAATGGCAAAGAAGAAAAAAATCAACCGGGTGTTGGTTGGCGAAGCTCTGGTTGGTGAGGGAAACGAAATAGCCCACATCGATCTGGTGTTGGGGCCGAGAGGAAGCGCTGCTGAAACGGCTTTCTGCAATACGCTTGCCAACAATAAAGATGGCTTTACCTCCCTGCTGGCTGTGGTAGCTCCCAATCTGGTGTGCAAGCCGAATACCGTGATGTTCAACAAGGTCACCATCAAAAACGCCACTCAGGCGGTTCAGATGTTTGGCCCTGCGCAGCGGGCCGTTGCCATGGCAGTTGCCGATTGTGTGGAGCAAGGCACAATCCCGAAGTCGGAAGCGGAAGACATATATGTACTTGTTGGTGTCTTTATCCATTGGGAAGCCAAGGATGACACCAAGATTCAGAAATTCAACTATGAAGCAACCAAGCTTGCTATTGAACGCGCGGTCCGCGGAGAACCGAAGGCTGCCGAGGTTTTGAAGAAGAAGGCGGAGGTTGCGCATCCGTTTGCCGCTTACAAATAGGGCTTTGAGGAATTCAGAATCGCCGGTGTGTTTCGTCAATCGCATCGAATAGAAGCCCTGGGCATATAAGAGGCGGCCCGGGGCTTCCAACGCATAAACGATGCGACTGCAACGGCAGGCGGCGATTTTCCTACAGGCTGGCAATTATTTGCGAACCGATGATCCCATTGTGGAGGGCGGTTGCCACCAGAACTCCTGCGATGCCTGTAGATTTTAGTATCGTCAATTCATCCGCCCCGGCTACTCCGCCTCCGATCAGTAGATTCAAAAGTGGAAGGCTTGCATGAGCTTCCTTCGCCAATGCAAGGTCCGCGCCCTGGCCGCTTCCGACGCGGCTGAGGTCCAGCAGAATAGCCTCAGTCCAGCCGGAGCGGTGCAGATGCCTCAGAGCATCGATAGGCATCATGCCGGCCAGGGCGGGGCATTGCGATAGAATTTTCCCTGAATGAAAATCCAGGCTGAAGGTCAATCGATCCGGATCGATCGCGGCGGGAAAATCCCGCAGCACATTCCACGTGCGGAGCGTTTCAGATCCGATAACCACTTTGCGGATTCCGAGGTCGATCCATTCTTGGGCCTGAATAATATCATCGATTCCCGCATCCAGAATGACGTCCAGCTTCAGCCCGCGAACGAGTTCTATTAATATATCCCGGTGAATGGTGCGACTGAAACCCTGGATGGCGTTCAGGTCAGCCACATAAACATCACGCAATCCGAGCCGGTCGCGGAAAGCACGGGAGACCGCCAGCGGATCAGGGCGGTCGCACAGCACGCTTTTCACCGGTTGATACCGTGTCCGTTCGCCTTTTATGGCATGTACGGCCTGTCGATCGAGCAAGTCTATTACAGGAATCAATCGCATGACGGTGCCCTCAACTGTTCTCGTTTTTGAATACTTTACCGGAGGAGGCTGTCCGGAGGGGGAATTGCCCGGCAGTCTGGCAGCAGAAGCATTGGGGATGCTCTGCAGTATCCTGGAAGATTTCCGGCGCTGGGGAGCTGTCCGGACAATCACTGCACTTGATTCGAGGTTCGAGCAATTGATACCGGACCTGAACCGCAGAACGCTGCCTGCGCACGAAGTAGTCGATGTTTTGCCCGGCGGGCATGAAGAAGTCTACCTTTCTTTATTAAAGCGCTGCGATGCAGTGCTCGTGATTGGGCCGGAGACCGACGGCATTCTGTCACGACTGGTGGAACAGGCGGAAGATGAAGGCATACCTTTGCTCGGTTCCAGTTCTTCTGCTATTGCGGCTGCGGGCAATAAAGCGGTTTGCAGCCGGCTTTTTGACATGGCGAATCTGCCTTCTCCTCTGACTCGCATTGCCACCTTCTCCACTGCTTCGCAGGTTGCCGGACGGATGGGATTGCCGCTGGTGATCAAGCCGCTCGACGGCGTTGGCAGCGAAGGCGTGTACCGGTTGGATTGCTTCTCCGACCTGCCTGAAATCCTTAAACTGGTCCGCGGATCCACGTCGCAAGAGCAGATTCTACTACAATCCCATGCAGACGGGATTCCCGCCAGCGTTTCATTGCTGATAGCGGAAGATCGTTGCCTGCCTGTGAGCTTAAACCTTCAATTAATGCAGACAGGAGCGCCATTCAAGTATCTGGGCAGCCAGGTGCCGTTTATCCATCCGGCGAAAGACCGAGCGATGGAGTTGGCCTGTGCAGCAGCAGGCATAATTCCCGGTTTGCGCGGCTATATCGGGATTGACATGGTTTTGACGGATGATCTTGTGCAGCTAGTTGAAATTAATCCGCGCCTGACAACTTCCTACATCGCTCTTCGACAGGTTTCCCGGGTGAATATAGCCCGGGCGATATGGGATGCCTGCCAACACGGCGTTCTGCCTGATTGTATCCAGCTTGAAGGGCAGGCAGTGATAAGGACGGATGATCCTGATTCCTGGAACCTGCAATTCAAATCTCCTCCCTGATTATGACCTTTGGATTCCTGGAAGCCGGCAGGTCTGAAAATTAAACGAAGCAGTTCATGCCAAACGGCGTGCAAAATGAGATAATCTGAAATGAAGATATGGTTTGGAATGTTGTTCGGAACAGGATTACACCCGATTGCGGCTTTCAATGGGCATCAGGCGCAGCTGATGAAGCAGTTGAGGTCTGAAGGCTGACGGCACGCGGCATCCGCGAATATTCGAAAATACGTTTGCGACTTCGGTTTTCTCCAGGAGCTCAAGTGGAAAATCTCATGGTGTGGCAGGATATTCAAAAGATACGCTCGGAGGCACCGCTAATTCACAACATCACGAATTATGTCGTAATGAATACCACGGCGAACGCTCTTCTGGCTGTCGGTGCTTCGCCGGTTATGGCACATGCACCGGAAGAAGTGGAGGAGATGGTCACAAAGGCAAAAGCTCTTGTGATTAATCTGGGAACATTGAGCATCACCTGGGTCAACTCCATGCTGAAGGCGGGACACATGGCCAATCATGGAGGGATTCCCATTATTCTGGATCCCGTAGGCAGCGGCGCTACGCGGTTTCGCACGGAAACTGCACAGCTGCTTCTTCGCAACACACCTCCATCCATTGTCCGTGCCAATGCTTCGGAAATCCGATCGCTTGTTCTGGCGGAGCACGCCACCAAAGGCGTTGAAAGCATCCATACGCCGGAAGAGACTCTCGAAGCAGCGCAGTTTCTTTCGGAGAATTGCCGGTGTATTGTTTCGGTCAGCGGTGCGACGGACCTGATAGTTGAAAAAAGTGCATCGATTCGGATCCTGAATGGTCATCCCATGATGCCTCGCGTTACCGGTTTGGGTTGCATTGCCACCGCCCTCACCGCCGCATTTGCGGCGGTGAATCCGTCGATGTTCCTGGCGGCTGCAAACGCGATGGCTCTGATGGGCATCGCCGGCGAGATTGCGGGCGAAAATTGTCCCGGTCCGGGCAGTTTTCAGACACGGTTCCTGGATGCGCTATACAGCATTAGCGAATCGGATATCGAGAGCCGGCTCAAAACGCAACTCTTCTGAACAGGAAATAAGAATTCCAGGTGAAAATTCGAAGAACGGGGATTTCATTCCTGGGAGTGTTCCAATAGCCTCTTCATCCTGCTGTGGAATGGCCGGATACGGTATGGAGGTGTGGTGATTCAGATTGTAGGCTGGGATATCGGGGGCGCCAACGTGAAAGCCGCCCGGCTTGAAACAGGGAATGGAGAGAAAAGCAACTTGCTTGTAGTGTCTCAGCCTTTCGAAATCTGGCGCGAGAAGAATCGACTTCCGGAGGTGCTGCGCGGAATGTATTCCGGCATAGCTTGCGGTTGCGCGCCTCAGGCCATGGCGTTGACCATGACCGCTGAATTATCGGATGTCTTCACTACAAAACGTGAAGGAGTGCTGTTTATCCTCGAAAGCATCCAATCTTCCTTCCCGGACATCCCAAGCTATGCTTTAAGCCTTTCGGGCGAATTTGTTTTGCTAAGCGATGCCCGGGCCCGTCCGCTGGATTTCGCTGCAACCAATTGGCTGGCGTCCGCGCAATGGATTGCCGGCCAATTTCCCAATTGCCTGCTTATGGATGTGGGGAGCACGACGACGGACATTCTGCCCATTCTGGACGGAAAGATTCATGTCCTGGGACGCACAGATCCGGAACGGCTCTCTTCCGGTGAACTTGTATTTACAGGAGTCCTGCGGACAAACCTTTCTGCTATCGTACAGTCTGTTCCAGTTGCCGGCAGAAACTGCAGAGTCGCTTCGGAATATTTTGCCATCAGCGGCGACGTGCACCTTATCCTAGGGAACCTGCGGCCTCAAGACTATACATGTTCTACGCCGGACGGATGTCCTCCTTCGGTGGATTCGGCCCGCAGACGCCTTGCGCGTCTGGTCTGCGCCGATATCGAAATGCTGTCACCCGGGGAAATCGACGAAATGGCGAAATATATAGGCGAGCGGCAGCTTTGCCAGATACGCGATGGCTTGAGCCAGGTGCTTTCGCGCTTGCCGCGCCTTCGGAAATATCCGGTACTTGTCGTTGGTGCCGGAGCTTTTCTGGGAACGGCGGCAGCCACGAGTCTGAACTTGGAGATTCTCAATTTGCAGAGAGAAATGCAACGGGAAGAGCCGGCGGTGTCGCCTTGCATGGCTGTGGCGCATCTGCTGGCGCAGCATATGAAAGATGGGTCGTCATGAGCATCGATGCCGTAGTGAAAATCGGTGGCAGCCTGTGCCGCAGCGGAGGGTTGAAACTGCTGTGCCGGGAAATCCGTCGCATGGGAGAGCGCTATCATCTGCTGGTTGTGCCCGGCGGAGGAGAATTCGCGGATCAGGTGCGGGAAATGTACCGGCGCTTCAGGCTGGAAGAAACAACCGCGCATTACATGGCTTTATTGGCAATGGACCAATTCGGCTACATGCTTCACGAACTGATTCCCGGCAGTCATGTAACGGCCGACCTGCCGTCCGCATGCCACGCGGCAGAATCGGGCACGACTGCAGTGCTGTTACCTTCGGCGATGGTTATGCGGAGCGATCCGCTGCCCCACTCCTGGCAGATTACGTCTGACACCATTTCAGCATGGATTACGGAACAGGCGCATTGCCCGCGGCTGATTTTACTGAAAAGTGTTGATGGATTAATTGCCGCAAAGGGAAGGCGGAATTCAGGAAGCCTCATCGCCGAATTGACGGCTCAGCAGCTATCCAAACACGGCGGAGAAGTGGACGCCTATTTATCACAGTTCCTGCAGTCCAGATGCCATGAGACATGGGTAATCAACGGGCGGCATCCTGAGAGGCTCTCTGAGCTTTTGAGCACCGGTTACACGACCGGCACCAGAATCCGGTGCAATTGAAGTACCTGAGCGGATACCAGAGGGCCATCGCGTTGACCGTCGCGGCAGGCGGCGGTCCGTATCCCGACAATGTCCACACCCAAAGACTGTACAAGCGGCAGATTTTTTCCCTGCAAAGCTCCTGCCAGTCCAAATAACAAGCCGTTGGCATGAGTCTGCTCTACCATGTGAGACAGTGTCTTGGGATCAAGGAACTCGATCAGAGAGTGCCCATCTTTAACGGCGGTGTCCAGCAGACAGCCTTGCACTCCTGCCTGGACGGCAACGGAGGGCAGGCAAAGCGGATCCAGAGTTCCTGCGCGCTCAAAATCGGCATACGCCGCGGCTATTACGGATGAATGGAAGCCGCGCACCGCTTCTTTAACGGCACGCAGAAGCTTTATGGCCCGCTCTTCGGTGCGCGACCCATACAGGCCTACTTTTATATAGTCGGCGCCGCATGTAGCTGCGCCCAGAGCCGCCAGGGCTGCCGTTCCGGGCAAATCCGGCATATCCCCGATTGCGGCGCTCACCCGCACACTACCGGAGGACAGATTCTTGATTTCCTGAATCGCCATCGGAGAGGGAGCTCCCAGCGATCCCTCTGCCGGATTCTTGACATCCAGAATCTCCGCACCGCCCAATAGAGCTTCACGCGCTTCCATCGCAGACACGACACTGATCATCAGCCGCATTTTGTTGATTCCATTTTCAGGGCGAAATTGCGAAAAGCAGTATTTAGCACTCAGAACATCGCCGGTCAAGCCGCCGGGTCAGCTTTCGATTTCATTATAGCGCTTATCGGCAAACTTCAGGAGCGCAAGGCAGCTCAAGGCCGCCAGGCTGCTTAAGGCCACAAAAAGCGCAAAGATGATAATACGACCGTCCATTCCTGCTTTGAACATTGGCTTCAGGACAAAAAATACCGCCGTCAGAATCGCTGTATCCGCAAGCATAGCCAAAAATACGTTGAAGTTGTTTTTGATGGCTTTCTGCGGATTGGTCCAGTCAAGGAGAGGCTTGGCGAGATCGATCATCATTCCCACGGCTGTCAGCAGGATAACGGTGATAAGAGCCAATCCCACAGCAGGAGCGAAAGTGGCGAGCTTGAAGGGGAGCATAATAGCCAAAACTACGAGGGCGGCAAGAACACCCAGCATCCCGATGAGAAAGGAATGCAGAAATTTGGCCGCGATCTGTTCCCGGGGAGCGACAGGGATGATTTTTGATATCCAGAATTGAGCTCCTTCCCGGGAGAACGTCGAAGAGGAGGTGCCGTTGAGGCTTCCGCAAATGACCATAAACAGCGCCAGAAACAGAATGGTGGACAGATCCTTGCCCGATTCCGCGGCCCTCTGGAGGGCGGCAGTCGGTGATGCAATATCCGACTTGCCCATAAAAAGCAAAAATGCAGGGAGCAGGACAACAACCAGCACGCCGTTAAGGAGGAAGACAGGCGTGCGGTTCATAATCCTGAATTCGCGCATGAAAATTGCAGAAATTGCGCGGCGTCCCGAGGAAACACGCCGCGACATCTCATCCGCAGTAAGATGGCGCTTTCGCCCGCTGGTTTCCGTGAGGCCGATCAGGCCTCTATAAAAGAGACGCTCTGAGAGGGCGATAATAATCCCGAAACAACACAACGATACGCCCAGAAGCGCGGCCAGGTTCATCAGCCCTTTTCCGGAGAAGCCGTGCACGATCGCCTTTGCGGCCCAGATGCTTGGAGGGAATGCGGCTCCGACCCTGTTCAACAGGCTATCAGGCGAGGAAAGGAATTCCGCCATTTCTTTTGCGGTTATTGCGCCGGAATCGGCCCGTTGAGTCAGAAATTGAAATCCAAAAGCTGCTATGAGCACCGCAATTCCACCGAGAAGCATCAGGACATCTTTCTTCCGGCTGATGTTGATGAACCGCATCATGGCTATGATAACCACGGAGATAATGGACAGCGGTATCAAAGGCAAGGCCAGGTAAACCAGAGCGGAAATAATCCAGTAACTGAATCCCCTGTGGTCAAGAACTCCATAGGTAAGGAGGATCGGAAGGACAATCGCGGCGATTGTCAGATATTCGTTGATTGTGATTATGATGAATTTGGATAGCAGGACTTCCGATGGTTTGACGGGCAAGGGAATGAGCATCTCGAGGTCTCTCGAGAAATAAAAGGCCGCAAGGACATAGTAGATGCCGAAAATCAGCACCATGAGCTGCCCGGTAAGCACGGCAAATGCCGCCAGGGCCGATTCCTGCCCGAGAGGTTTGAGTCCGGAATAGATTTCCTTTATTGTGAAAATGATTCCGTAAAACAGCGGAATTACGCCCAACAGGGAGAGCGCAAATACAGGAATAAGCCATCGATCCTTTTTCTCTCTCAGGAGGCGGTGCCAGAATAACGAAAATCCGAAGTTCGACTTGAGGCCTGCGCGGACCAATGCTCCCAGTTTGCCCATTATTCGGTAAGCTCCAGGAAAATTCTTTCCAGCGATTGTTCTGTCCTGTCCAGCGCCTTGAGTTCATCCATCGTGCCGCAGGCGATCAACCGGCCCTTGTGGATGATGCCGATGCGGTCGCAAAGCTTCTCGGCAACTTCCATGATGTGCGTTGAGAACAACAGCGTTTTGCCCTGTTTGCAGTGCTCGCGGAAGAGATCCTTCAGCTGATACGCCGCGCGCGGATCCAGGCCGACGAGCGGTTCATCCAGTATCATGACTCGTGGCGCCGGAAGCAATGCCGCCGTCAGGACAATCTTCTGTTTCATGCCATGGGAATAGCTTTTAATCGGATTGGAGATCACCTGGGACAGCTCAAAAATGTTCAGCCATTTATTGATTCGTTCGAGGCGGTCTTTTTTGGGAACACCATATACATCACCGATGAAGTTCAGGTATTCCAATCCGGTCAGTCGTTCATAGATAGCCGGATAGTCGGGCACATAGGCCGTGACCTGTTTGGCTTTCAACGGGCTGGTTGAGACATCAAAGCCTTCGACTGCAATCCGGCCGGAATCGGGGCGGAGCAGCCCGACAATCATCTTAATGGTTGTTGTCTTGCCGGCGCCATTCGGCCCAAGGAAGCCGAAAATCTCCCCCGGCTTAACGGTCAACGTCAGATCGTCCACTGCCTTTACCTTGCCTCGATTATAGCTTTTGGAAACATTAAATAGTTCGATCACTGGGAGCCTCTCGTTTGGAGGATGTTTCGTAAATGGAAATCTATACTGCCGCGAATTTACCGGCGATGCAACCGTTACTCCTTTTCGTTCTTGATTGCCTTGCGGGAAAATAGTAGTTTATTTTCACTCAGCAGGGAGATGCGCAAAACTATCATGCCTGCTACCAAAAAAATTTCACCGAGCTTTGACGAACGCGTTGATGAAAGCTGTTGCTTGGCGAAAGTGAATTTGTGATTGGATGGATTTGATTGAGGTTAAAAACGTGACCTCATCGCATACGTTCATGTCCCAAAGTTTTGGTAAAAGCTTGCCCACACGGCGGCAATTAATCTGTCGAGCGTGTCGGTTCTCAATAACCAAGATCGGAGAATCCCAAAATGCATAAATGTCTTGCAGTGCGGGGTAGATTTGTCTTTTGGGCGCTTCTGGTAATTTTATCGGGAGTCCTTACGATAGGAGACTTACAGGCGCAGGCTGAAAAAGCTGCGCTTTCCGGAACAGCTTTTGACGTCAGCGGCGCGGTAATAGTCGGCGCCGCGATCCAGGCGAAGAATGTCAGCAGGGGCATTGTTTACTCCGCCGTTACCGACGGACAGGGGCGCTACATTCTCCCGGAAATGCCGGTGGGTACCTACGACGTTTCCGCGGAAGTGGCCGGTTTCCAGAAGATGGTGCAGACCGGGATTGTGCTGACCGTCGGCTCACGGAGGATACTGGATTTTAAACTGGCAGTGGGCCAGCCTGTGGAAGTAGTCGAGGTCCAGGGGCAAGCCTCCACTGTCAACACCGAAACGGCCGCGGTGGGGGCCCTGATCGCGCCGGTGCAGATGGAACTACTGCCGCTCAACGGCCGTAATTTCACCGATCTCCTCAGTCTGGCGGCCGGTGTGGCGACGGTGCCGGCGACCGGCGGGGGCGGCGGCCAGTCGCCCACTGCCTACGGTCAATCAACCAATTATTCCATTTCCGGTTCGCGCCCGGTGGGAATGGCCTACATGCTGGATAACACCGATATCCGCAACCAGATGGACCATGGAGCGGGCGTCAGCGTGATGGGGACTTCGCTTGGCATGGAGGCTATCCAGGAATTCACGATTCTGACCAACACCTACAGCGCGGAATTCGGCGGTTCCGGCGCGGCTGTCAACGCGGTCACCAAGTCGGGCACCAACGACCTGCACGGCACAGCCTACGAATACTTCCGCAACAGCGTCCTGGATGCGAAAAACTACTTCGATGTTCCCAGCCAGAAGAAGCCGAGCTTCAAGAGGAATAATTTCGGCGTCTCGATCGGAGGTCCGATCAAGAAGGACAAAGGCTTCTTCTTTTTCAACTACGAGGGCTTGCGCGCGAGCACAGGTACGACGAGTCGAGCGGTGGTGCCGACCTCGTTGCCCGAGCTTTTCCAGGCCGGCGGCATGACGCAAAACCAAAGTGGTCAGTGGGAGGGTCCATACGGGCTGATTAATCCGGTGGTACAAGACATATTCGCCCTGTATCCGCTTGCCCAGAGTACATCCCAATGTCCCAATGTATCCGGTATCAACCTCCTGCCGGGCACGGGTCTCTACTGCTCCCAGGAGAAACAGATTGGAAACCAGGACTATTTGTTAGGGCGCGTGGATTTCAAGATGGGAGACAGGGATAGCTTGTTCGCCCGCTATGCCAGGGAGAGTGCTTACCAGGAAATCCCGTACGTGTATACTCAGGTCCCGGGATGGCCGGAAGTTGACCACGAGCGAAACCAGTATCTCACAATCGATGAGCAGCATATGTTTTCGCCCAGGGTAGTCAACGACCTCCGTTTCGGGTATGTGAGGCTGTATACGAATACGGCGAACGGCGGCATCAACGGAACCGGAACCGCCCTGCAGCAGGTCCCCGGCAGGCAGGATATGAATTTTTCACCCGGCCACGGGCTTTCATCTTTGGGTCCCTCGCCTTCGAGTCCAAGCCGGCCCGTCATGAACCGGTTCAGCGTCGGCGATAACGTCTTCATGTCGCTGGGGGCGCATAGCCTCCGCTTCGGAGCCACACTGACCCGCATGCAGCTGAATATGGTGTGGAACCAATATTCCGGCGGCGCATGGATATTCGCAAACCTGGGCGGCGGGATTTTCCCATTTCTAGGTCCGGTAGGCGGAGGGCTGGGCGGCGCGTTATACGGCATGCCATTGCTGGGTCTGACCGCGGCCAGCGACAATTACACCTATGTCACCCCGGATGGGAAGAGCTATCCCTTCAATCCAAGCCGCTACTGGCGGCAGGTTAATTTTGCTCCTTTCATCCAGGACGACTGGAAAATCACCAAGAGAATTACTCTAAATCTCGGTCTGCGCTACGAGTGGGCCAGCAATCCGGTGACGGTCGGTGAACCGGTGTTCACGATTAACGATTTGGATTCGCCGACAACGACTGGAGACAGCTTCATCGCCGTGAAGCATCCCTTCAATAAAAATCCGAATAAATTTAACTTCGATCCGCGCATCGGCATCGCCTGGGACGTGTTCGGGAATCACAGGACCTCCCTCCGCGCCGGGTTCGGCACCTTCCACGAACCCGTCACCTCGCGCACCTATGCAAACAACAACACCTCGTTTCACCCGAATACACCGCTGTTCTTTCTTTTCTGGACCTCCGGTTTGTTCCCCAATCTGCCTGACGATCCTCACCAGATCATAAATAGCCCCCTCACGGGTCCTTCCACCGCAAACCAACAGATCGCCTGGTACTACGCCCTCCCGAATACTGTAGACAAGGCGCCGTACATGATGCAGTACAACGTGACAGTGCAGCACGAGCTGGGAGCCGGGACAGTGCTGACAGTGGGCTATAACGGTTCCAGGGGCAAAAACCTGTTCCTGTGGTCCAATCAAAATCCTCCGCTGGCCTTTTCCGACCAATCGGCTGACTGGCAGCAGGAGAACGCCGCCAACTGGCCAGGAGCCACCGGCCAGGGCCCGCGGGGCACAGTGGCCAATCCGTTTGTGGGTTTGTACACGAATCCCAACTTCAAGGCAGTGGAAGGTGTTACGCCCACTGCACGCTCCACTTACAACGGCTTGCAGATCAGCCTTGCCCGGCAGTTCGCCAAGGACTTGGTGGGCAATGTCGCCTACACTTATTCCAAGTGCAGAGATAATGCATCGGCTACCAACAGCTCGGAACAGGGCCAGTGGGCCGTCTATAATGCCTACGATCCGGACTTTGATTGGGGTGCCTGCAGCTATAACTCCGACCATGTGTTTACCGCCAATGCCCTTTATCGGCTGCCGTTCAAGGGCAATCGGCTGGTGGATGGATGGCAACTTGGTACTATCGTTACCCGCTATACCGGCCTGCCCTTTAACCTCCAGAACCAGTTTGGGGGTGAGTATCAATCCCGAACGGGAGGCGCCACCGAAGGCGAGCGTCCGAATGTCGTCCCCGGCTGC
>JAFGIY010000087.1 GCA_016929335.1 Acidobacteriota bacterium
CGAAGTCTGGACCAAGAATGGATTAACTACCATCTATCTGCTCTTCTTTATGGAATTGACAACACGGCGGGTGCACTTCGCCGGTAGCACCGCCAATCCCGACGAATCCTGAATGCTCCAGATTGCGAGAAATGTTAGCGACGCTGAAGTTGGATTCCTTCGAGATAAAAAGTACCTATTGATGGATCACGACACGAAATTTTCCAAGCCGTTCCAGGACACTCTCGCAAATGTTGATGTAAAAGCCATCCGCTTACCACCGCGCTCACCCAATTTAAATCCGGATCTTGAACGCTTCATGCGATCCATAAAGGAGGAGTGCCTCGAACGCATGATCTTCTTTGGTGAGAAATCGCTGCACGCCGCCACACTCGGCTATATGGATCACTATCATGCCGAGCGCAACCATCAAGGAGCTGGCAATCAGCTGCTCATTCCGGGCAACGAAGTGAACCGGATTGTCGGTGAGGCAGCGTGCCGGGAACGGCTGGGTGGACTGTTGCGATATTATTACCGAGATGCAGCATGAGATTTTCAACCCGCCATATAAATCACTAAAAATTGGATTGTAATTCCCGGAACAGTTGCCGAATCAAGCGAGAAAAGGAAATTTCTCGCTCTCAGCCTCTCGGATTCCGAGCTCGAACCTTCTGAAATTGTTCGAAACTGAGCCGCAAATCCAGCTCAAAGCTGCGCAAAGGTGTGCATTTGATTGACGTCTGAGAAATTTCACCATACCGGCTGCATTTTTAAAAGCCGGCTAGTATCAAATATTTGATACCAACTGGTTTGAAAACATAAACATAGAATATCGATATTCCCATAAACATTGATTCTATGTGCCTTAAGCCTCATTACGGCTAATTGCGAATTAAATTGCCAATCAGCCGCTTATGGGAGTATAGTTCTCCTATGATTCCACGATCAGTTGAAAAAGTGCTCCCTTCATTGGTTCCCGGATATCCGGTGATCACAATTACCGGACCGCGGCAATCCGGCAAAACGACGCTGGCCAGAACTTTTTTTACCTCGAAGCCCTATGTTTCTTTTGAGAATCCCGATACGCGGGAGGAGGCACGAAGCGACCCGAGATCGTTTCTGGAAAGATACAAGGACGGAGCCGTTTTTGACGAGGTACAACGGTTGCCGGAAATTCTGTCATATCTCCAGCAGATCGTTGATGAGGGACCGAAATCGTGCAGATTTGTACTGACCGGTTCACAGCAGTTTGGATTGAAATCCAAAATTACGCAAAGCCTGGCCGGCCGGTCGGCGCTGATTCACCTTTTGCCATTTTCGTATGATGAGCTGTATTCATTCCGAAATGAAAATCCCGATTTGGAATCCGCGCTCTTCGCCGGATTGTATCCACCGATCCACGACAGGGGCTTGGATCCTCAAAAATGGTATGCCGATTATATTGAGACCTATGTCGAAAGAGACGTCCGCTCCCTGTTAAATATCCAGGATTTATCTGTATTCCAGTTGTTCCTGAAAATGTGCGCAGCGCGCTGCGGCCAGCTGATCAATCTTTCGGGATTGGGATCGGATTGCGGCATCTCTCACAATACGGCGAAAGAGTGGATTTCCATTCTGGGAGCGAGTTACATCCTGTTTAGAGTCGCGCCGTATTTCAACAATCTCGGCAAGCGCCTGGTCAAGACGCCGAAACTCTATTTCTACGACTCGGGACTCGTGACCTATTTGCTTGGGATAAAATCTCCGGATCAGTTGTCGGTCCATCCACACCGCGGCGCCGTTTTCGAAACATTCGTTGCATCGGAAATCATTAAGAGTGCATACAACAGCGCCGAGACTCCATCGCTCTATTTCTGGCGAGACCGTTCGGGAAACGAGATCGATTTCCTGATTGACCGAGGATCCGATCTGTTGCCCATAGAAGCAAAATCAGGAAAGACCGTTGCCTCCGACTGGTTCGACGTCCTAAAAAGCTGGCGAGCGTTTGCGCAGAAGCACGTCAAACACAGCGCACTGATTTACGGCGGAGATGAAACCTATTCCCGAGAAGGCATAAACATCACAAGCTGGCGCAAAGCAGAGCAGCTGCATAAGGCATAATGCAGCCGGTTTTTTAAGCACTGTCCAAGCCAGCACTATTGCACTGTGCTGGATGGATGGTTCAGATTGTCATTGTGGAGGCATCTTATCCTTTTTACTCGATTCCGTAATCGAGCTCACAATCTTACTTTGCTCAAATTCACGAGCGAGTTCTAATGAAGGAGCCTGCACAAACCAGAAAAGATCCTCATCCTGTTCAAGATTAAATGACCTTGAGCCTTTCTTTATTTGCCAATTTAGACGCTCCTTCATATTCGCAAGTTCCCTTGGCGGTCCAGCGATGAATGCGTTTCCTGATTATTATATCTTTGGCAGCCGCGGCGTTCTTGGGCTGATTCTCTGCGACCTTCATGGCCTAGTTTTCCTCGAACTTCGCTTTACAGCTGAATTGATCGAAACTCGACCACCTTTGGGTTCCCACACTCCATCATCCCAAAACTGTTGGGAAAGGATAGGCGCAATATTGTCGATGGAATGAGGTCGGCGGCGAAAGTAGGTAGTAGTGCAATAACACTGCTCCCTACATTTTATCTAATGGCATGATTTGACTGAAGGGTGTGTTTGATGAGTTGTGCGCTTCTCGGTTGATTGTTCGACGGTTCCCGGGGCATGCGGATTTCGCCGGTGGTCTTCAGGTTCGTCCGCATGAGATTTCGGAAACTGTCTCAGCTCGCGGCCACGGAAAAGATAAAGGAGAAAGGGCGCAAATAACATTCCGGATGGTCCGTAAATGACGGCGCTGAAGTTTTCAGGATTTCTGCAGTTTTTTCAGCAGCAGTCGGTACACATTAACAAGTTCCTGGCCCGGTTCTATATCCCCGGCTGCCAGCCAGACGGAATGCAGTTCCTGCGAGTGTATGCCGTAATACCGACAGAGTAGGCGGGCCTGGTGCCATGTAGGCATCCAAACTAGTTTTTCCGCAATATTTCCCGAAGTTTCAAAATGCCTGAGAAAATGGCCCAAATTCAGGATGAAGTAAATACGGTTCGGGAAAGGGGAAGATGCTTCAATAAGCGCATCCCGGTCCCATACGAAACAGCCAACATGGGGTTTCCAGGGCAGTCCGGCCCGTTTCAGCTCCGATGCAAGCGCAAGGTGCTCTTCGCTGAAGGGCGTTGTCGCGAGATCGGTTTCCGTATTGAACGGCGTAGATTTCATGGCTTTTCTCCCTTCAAGCTTTTACCCGCGGCATGATCCTGGAGAGACCTCCGTCCGCATACTGCGACATGCCGTACGCGTTAGGGACCATGACCCAGTCGTAGGCGTCTATATACATTTCCATGAACCATCTGTAGATTGCGTTAGGACTGTAACCGTTGAGAAGCATGTAATTTCCGAGCACCATAAGCCTCTCTATATGGTGGGAATAGGCGGTGTCGAGAACCTTGCGGATTACATTGTCGACGGGCGGGATCCCCGTGGAAGCGCTGTAGAAGGACTCTGGCATTGCCTTGGTGTGCTCGAAATAGTTGGAGGCCCTCTGCTTTTCCCCCTCCATGAGATAGATCTGGAGGATGAATTCCCTCCAACCTATGACCTGCCTTATAAACCCCTCCTTTGAATTCAGAGGAGCTTCCGCCTCCAGCACCTTTTCGATTATCTCTTTGGGAGTCAGCAAGCCTATGTTCAAGAGTGGCGAGAGAACGGAATGGTAAAGGAAGGAATGCTTTTCCGATATCGCGTCCTCATAATCTCCGAAATTTTTCAGGCGTTCCCGGATGAAGGTTTCCAGCCATTGTCTGGAATCCTCGAAAGTAACGGGATAAATAAAGTTTTCCGTGTTCCCGGGGTTGTCCGCAAAAAGCAACGCAATGCACATCTTTCAGATGAGGATCGCCTCTTTGCATGGATGGCGATTCCCTCCTGTTTTATTGCGGCCAGCCGCCGGCAAGCGCTTTGTACAGAAGCACTGATTGAACAAGTGCCAAAGCTCTGCTGTCCGCCATAGCCAGCTCCAGTTCCAGCACGCTTTTTTCTGCGTCGAGGACTCCCATAAAGTCTCCCAGGCCGGCTTTATATAACTCCTCCGAAAGCGCCAGGGCTGTGCGGGCACGCCCAGTCGCCTCCTCGAGTTTGGTGAACCTCTCTTGATGAAGTCTATATCCGGCTATGGCATCTTCGGCTTCCTGAAATGCCGCCAGCAATTCTGACTCATACGCGATTTTTTCCTGCTCGAGCTGTGCATTGTTTGCTTCAATGTTTGCCCGGATTTTGCCTCCGGTGAAAAGCGGCAGCACAAGCTGCGGCCCGATGTTGAAGAAGTTACCGGCGCCCAGCGACAGGCCTGAGAAGCCCGTACTCTGTCGTCCCGCGAGCCCGGTCAGCAAAAGCCGGGGATAGAGCTCCGATCGGGCTTGTTGAACCCGGGCTGCCGCCCCCTGGATTCGGGCATGAGCCGCGCGCACATCCGGCCGCCGTTTAAGGAGCTCGGAATCGATTCCAGACTGCAAGAGGGGCAGCTTGAGCTTTGGCGATACCGGCGCAAGTGTTTGCGCACCAAAGGCGCTATCTGCAAGGATGACTGCCAGGCGATGCGTGCGAATAGAGCGCTGAAGCTCAAGGATCGGGATCGTGGCATCCAGGGAAGCTAATACTGCAGACTGACGCTCTGCATCCAGTTCGGTGGAAAGCCCTGCCCGCGAACGTATGCGTATCAGTTCCAATAACTCTTCCTGATTTTTCAGATTGCGGCGTGCAACAGCCAGCTGATCCTCGATGCCGCGCAGTTCGAAATAATTGCGGGCGACTTCCGCGCCGACGATCAAGCGAGCCTCGTTCTGAAATTCCACCTGCGCCTGGAGATCAGCTCGCGAAGCGTTCAGCTGCTTGCTGTTCGGGCCCCAGAAGCTGATTTCCCATCGCATGTCCAGACTCGCCGAAACTAATCCTGTTTCAAATGGCGCCACAAAACTCCGCCCGTTTTCGCTATCTCCGCCCTGCGGAACGCGGACGACTCCCGCTTGATAGCCTCCTCGAAGCTTCTGCGCGCCGGCGTTCAGATTGATGGAGGGCTGCAACGCGCTCTTGGCCTCGCCTGCTAAGGCGCGAGCCTGCTCGACTCTTTGCGCGGCAGCCTTAATATCAAGGTTGTTCGATAAGGCCCTTTGCACAAGCCCATCCAGCACAGGATCGCCATAAGCGACCCACCAGTTGTCCGGATCTGCGGCCATCATGCAGAGTAAAAGCAGGAACCACATCAGTTTTTGCCTCCGGTTGATTCAATAAAGACATCCATCTGCTGTCCGACATAAACCGGACTTCCCTCGGGCAATGCATAAAGGATCTGGAGAACACGTGTATCAACGCGCTCTGCGGCATCGCCGGTCAGATTGCGCTTTGGCACCACGTAGGGCTCGATACGCACAAAGCGCAGCGGAAACTGCTGTTGCGAATTTCCCCGGATGCTGGCCACGGCCCGGGCATCCCGATGAACACGCCATGCGTCCTTTTCATCTACATCCGCACGGATGTGAGATGGGGCATCCGATCCGATAAGCATGAGGTTCTGCGATGCGCCCGCTGTGGCATATTCACCCGCCCGGATATTCACCTGGAGGACCTTTCCATCAATTGGCGATGTAACAGTGAGGCGGGAAATATCGGTCCGCGTTTGCTCCACCTGCCGGCGTGCCTGGCGTACCTCCGCTTCGGCAACCTGAAGGTCCTGTTTCCAGGATCCCGCTTTCAGCAGCGCCAGAGCGGCTTCCGTTTCACGCAGCCGCGCGGCGGCGATGTCGACGTTCTTGCGGCGCTTTTCCAGATCCTCTATCCGGATCGCCCTGCGGTCGGAAACCGACTCGATCAGCTTCATCTGGATCTCCGCATCTGCAAGCTGCCCGTGCGCTTCTTCGATGCGGGCTTCGAAAGGAGGGATCTCTTCTGCTCGGGGTGCATTCTGAAGACGCGCAAGGCGCACTTCGGCGAGTCCCAGAGTGGACTCGCGAAGCGAAAGCTCCGCCTGAAGAGCTCTGTCATCCAGATGCAGCAGCGGCTGGCCGCGGCGCAGCTTATCGCCGGGGCGCACCGATACTTTCATCACCAGGCCTGACACGGGCACGCCAATGGAAATATTTTCCGAAGCTGTTTCCACCATTCCGGCAGCGCCGATCTGTTCGGCAAAAGGCGAAGATGGCGGGGGCAGGGGGGGAGAGGCATCAACCTCGGGCGGCGTCGTGTGCAGGACGCTGAGAACGGCAAGGACTATTGCAATGAAAGCAAGAACAGGCAGTCCATATTTTATGACCATCAGTGCACTCCCTTGCGAGACTCAATCTTTTGAATCACTCCGTCGCTGATTTCCGCGACACGATCGGCAAACTCCAGGATCCGATAATCGTGGGTTACGACCAATACGGCTCGGTCCGGCTTGAGAACGATCTTTCGCAGAAGCTCCATAATGTGATGCCCTGTGGCACCGTCCAGGGCGGAGGTCGGCTCATCGCAGATGATAAGCTTTGGGTCCTGAATGAGCGCGCGGGCAAACGCCACACGCTGCTGTTCGCCGCCGCTCAGCTTGTTGGGCAATGCATCCGAGCGATCTGCCATGTTAAGATCATCCAGAATCGCACGAGCCTTTGCGACTGCAGATCTGCGTTTCCATCCCGCGGCAAAAAGGGGCACCGCCGCGTTTTCCGCGGCCGTTAATGCGGGAATCAGGTTGAACTGCTGAAAAACAAATCCGAGATTTTTCAGGCGGAAATGGGCTGCTTCCAGATCGCGGATACGGCTGAGTTCCCGCCCCAGTACGCTGATGGAACCGCCATCTGCTTTTAGAATGCCGGCGATGATGCTGAGCAGCGTTGTCTTTCCGGAACCCGAAGGTCCAAGGAGAAAAGTCATCTCTCCGTAATGTGCCTGCAGATCGACGCCGCGCAAAACGCGCAGACGCGTCTGGTCGGCTCCAAATGATTTCTCTACGGCTTTGCAGACAACGGCAGGTTCGCTCATCCCGTTTCCCTCATCCGCGAAATACGATAGCAGGCTCAACAACCGCCACGCGCCGCACACTGATCATGGTGGCAATCAGGACCACCATCGTTACCAGGGCGCCTGTCAGCAGCATGATCTCAGGCAAAAGGCGAAAACCGCGCAGTTCAAGATTGTCTTTGGTGAATTCAAAAAAGGCCGCTGTCATAGAAATTCCCAGTGCATAGCCGATACATAACACAATGATTGCCTGCAGAAAGATCATTAAAATGATGCGGATTGTCGTTACGCCAATCGCTTTCAAGGCGCCGAAATACTTCAGATTCTCCAGGATGAAAAGAGAAAAGGTCTGGCCGGAAACCAGCGCCCCGACCAACAACGCGATTGTGATAGTGATGCCGAAATTGATCGGGATGCCGGTGTTTCGGATGTAGTACCAGATGGTATCCCAGCCAAACTGCACCGCTGTCTCGGCTTTCAGTCCTGTAGCGGCCGATATCCCGGTGCAGAGCTCTTCCGGCGCAATTCCCGGCTTTGATTCGCAGAGTATAAAGGATAATTGACGCGATTCCCGGCCAACCATTTTGATCGCTTCACTATAGCGTGCATATACAACGGGGAGATTAACGAACGGAGGAGAGACCCGGACTACAGCGCCGATCGTTACGGTTTTGTCTCCGATATCGAGGCGGTGGCCCGTTGAATAGGCTTGCCCCGGAAAGAAGCGCCGGAAGCCGACCTCATCGATGGCAACCGTATCCACGTATCGCAAGGCGCGCCAGTCTCCGGCGAGAAAGATCCTCGGCAATCCCACCAGCGTCGTATCGTCTAATCCCAAAAGGATGGTGTTGCGGAACTGCCCGTCACTTGCCTTAACGCGCGCGTTTCCCTTAAAGAGCGGTACTGCCCATTGAATTCCCTCCACGCCTCGTACGCGGTACAAGTCCTGATTTGAGAGGGCGCGGACTTCATCCAAATACTCCGTTTTGGGATCCATGACCCAAATGCCCGCATCGGTAATATCTTTAATCTGAGACTGCGTGCGATTGAGCAATCCTACAAAGATAGACATCTGATGCGACATGAGAAATGTGGAAAAAGCGATGGCAAGCACCAATCCTGCGTATTTTGCCCGATCTCCGGTCAGCATCTGCCAGGCGACGAAATTCATATGTGTGCTGCAGCTCCGGTCAGTAACTATAATTCAGCGAAGTGATAAATGCATACGAAGCATCTCTATCAACGATGGGACTGTCTTTGATCCCTCCGCCGAATCCTTCTCGATTGACAATCGTAAGCCAACGCCAGTGGGCGCTCAGAGTAATAATTGCGGTTATATTGATGTCCAGATTATAAGTCGCCTTCCCCCGGTAGGCCGGACGGGAGGGCGCAGCTTCATTCCCTCGAACTCCGTAATAATAATCTACATGGTTTTTGCTCAGCCACCCGGGGCCGATTCCGGCAAGCACAATTCCCCGACGCCCAAGAGGAACTCCGCTCGTGACCAGAAAGGTCGCCTCCTGGCCCTTGCTTCTCCCAAGAACATCGCCAAGATAGTTGATGCGGAAACCAACAGGTCTTCTGCGATAGGAAAGCTCGATCCCGGCATCCATGGATTTCTTCCGGTTTTCCATGCCCCGGAGAAAAGGGCTGGAATCGCTTTCGAGACCGCTGAATCGAGCCTGGGCATAAAGGTTGGCCGAGAATCGCTCTGTTCGGATAAAGCCGTATCCGCCGCGGATTCCCCGAAAGAACCATCCCTTGTACTCCAGTTCTACGGAGGGGATGGGAAATATGCGGGCATCGGCTCCAACATAGGGCCGGGGACTCACAATCACGCCGACGCCCAAGGAGAGCGAAAAGTTTTTTCCGGGTTGGGAACCGGAAGCCTGTGTTATGGATTGTTCTCCCTTAACCGTCTGCTCAGCTGGCACAGACGAACCCTCCTGTCCGGACTGAGCTAAGGTTGGCAGGCATTGTGTGAGCAACAGTGCCAGGAGCGATAAAAAGGCAACTCGTTCGCATTTCTTCCTATAGGGTGGTTTCCCTTGATCCTCTGTCATTTCAATCTGTCCATTCTGCATATGCCGAAAATTATCGGAGCATCCTCTCGTAGGACTTCATCAGAGAATGAAGCCGCGATGCCATTCTTGCAGGCTTCCTGCTTTATTCTATTCTTCCCGCAAGGTTGGCTCGCCGATAGTCACGATACCCAGATGGCCATCCACCGTAACGAAGTCCCCGGTCTTGATCAGTTCGGCGGCATCCGGAACGCCGGTTACGCAAGGGAGCCCATATTCTCTGGCTATAATGGCCCCGTGAATGAGCATGCCGCCCCTTCTTTCCACGACAGCCGCCGCCAGAGGCACGATAAATGTCATACTCGGATCGATAGCATCGCACACCAGGATCTCTCCACGCTGGAAACTGAAAAGATCTGAGGCGTTGGCTATAACCTTTGCTTTCCCCACTGCTATGCCTACGCCCGCAGGCTGTCCCACAATCTGTCTCGACTTGAGGTAAAAACCTCCGCCTTCGGTTTTTCCAGTTTTCTTGTGGCGCGCTTCCGAGAGCGAGGATTCCGCGAGCAACGCTTTTTTGAGAACGTCGTCTACGGATGCTTTTCCCGAGGGTCCAGAACTTGCCTGGATACGGCGGGAACCCTCAGTCACCGAGGCCAGCAGCTGGTTCTCAATTTTTCCAAGGTATGTGTTGTCGTCGTCGCGGAGCCTGTAGCTTGCCCGGGCTAGATCCAAAAGCTCCCAGGCATACTTTTTTTGATCCGAACCGAAATGGGCGAGAAACCGACGCTGCAATAAAGCAGCGCTTTGACCTTTGACACGTATCTTTTTCACCGGAAGTTCCGCCATGTGCAAAGCGATTTTAAGGAAAAGATTCCGATCCCGGCGAAGGCTTTCCTTTTCCCAAACTAGGTCCGAAAATTGATCCAGGAGGCGGTCGCATTCCTGCAAAATCGCTGGATTGCATTGATCTCCTTTTCCCTCCAGGATACAGGTTTTGCTTGCGAGGTCTTTGCCAATCAATGCCGCCAGAGCCTCGAACATCCGGTTCCTCTGGATACTGGCCATCGAGGCCCCTGACAAAAGCGCCATAAACTGGAAGGGATCCTGCGGTTTCACAAGGTCATTATAGATCCTGCCGAACAAACGCATCCCGTGAGCGAAAGGGATGCAGTCATCCCAGTATATCTGTCGCCACTTTTCGTATATTTCTCTTCGTCTGTGGATTTCCCCGGCAAGGGCGGCATCGGAGAGACCCGCAAGATCGAGACGGCTCATTTCAAGAGCCTCTTTTCCCATCCCGGGGATGTGATTCTCTTCAATTTTCATTCGCAGGCTCTTCAGATTCTCAAGGCTTCTGTGAAGGCTGAGATACCAGGAACGCTCGTCCTCGGAAGAAGCTGGAGTGGTAATAGGCCTGGACTGAAGAGTATGAAGAATTTTCTCTCGATAGGTCCACTCGACATCCTGCGGGCATCCGAACAGGGACTCCGCTTTCACGGCAAGCGCGTAGATCCTGCGGGCTTCACGGTTATCGATCGGGGGGCGATCCCGCAAGGCGCGCGGCAGTTTTTTTAATGCAACGCCCTCACGCCCGGCCACAATGTATTTCTCTCTTCGGGCGGGATTATGTTCGAGGATCTGCCCCGTCTCCCTTTTCAGAATCCATCGATCCGGTTCTATGGTGCCGTCAACAAACCCCTGGTTCAATCCGTGGACTGCCTCGATGACAGTTTGTTTTTCGTGGACGGGACTCCGGCCGAAGATCACGCCCGAACGCCGGCCGATGATCATCTTTTGTACAACAACAGCCATGGCGCTTGTGTCGGGGTCGAGCTTCAGTTCTTTTCTGTAGAGAAGTGCGCGATCGGACCAGAGGGAAGCCCACACGAGACGGACGTTTTCCAGAATCGATTCTGCGCCCCGAATATTGACGAAAGATTCGTGGAGACCGGCAAAGGAGGTCCGCGATGAGTCTTCACCGGGCGACGAGGAGCGAACCGCTACGGCTGCCTTTTTAAAACGGGATTCTAAAGCAAGAAGCAAACGCTCCCGGAGAACCTCAGGAAGAGGCGTCTTTACAAACATATTCCGAATTCTAAGTGAAGCGTCCCAGATCTCTTCCCATCGCATCGTATCGAAAGGCTTGCGGTACAGCTCCATCCGTATCCAGTCCTTCATCCCGGTGGATTTCAGATACTCCCGATAGGCTTCGGTGCTGATACAGACACCCTCGGGAATGCGCATGCCCTCCCTATGCATTTGGGCCAGCGCATAGCCTTTGCCCCCGATTCGAGATCGATCATTGGCGGCAATTTCAGAAAAGGGAAGAACCCAGTTCATTTGCTAATATGAACCTCAACAACATTCTGAAAGTTGGTACAAACAAAATAGGTGCCAACGCGCACTTCGCAAAGAGCGCATGTCGGCGATTTTACAAAACTCTTCAGGTAGGGATGTTTGGCGAGGTACAATTCCAATACACCGCTTTGTTTTTCGGGAGCCACTTCCATGGTTCTACCTGTTGCCGTTACAGCCGTGGCCTGCCGGAAATCGGCCGGATTGTTGGAGCGGTTGTCAATGAACATCGCCACTCTGGAATCCTTCATGATGTTTGTAAACTTGCGCGTCGAGCGGGCAGTTGCAAAATACAACCGGGTCAAGTCATCATTGGAGACAAAGGCCACCAGGCTTGCATATGGCTGACCCTCCTGCTGCGTGGAAAGAACAGCCAACGGCTGCGCCCTCAACAGCTTTATCAGATCATTTTTTATTTTTGGGAGATCTTTGATCATGAAGTTCCTTATGCGGCTTTACTGTGTATGCAATTGTACAAATCAATAATACTTTCACTCAGGTGTTTTCACAAATAGACTTGGGTATCCATTTCTCGGAATAAAGCAACAAATCCAGGCGAAACCAAAATATTGGGAGCCGGTCACGGTGCATTTTTTGCTTTCGCTTGCGCACTACTTTGAAATTTCGATCATGATTTCCGTCTGGCGCATCGGCGGCAGCGTCCACGGCGGATTGTAGAAAGCATAGGTCGGCTCAGAACCCGTCTTGATGTTTTCTTCGCGGATATGGTCTTGCAACTTTTCAAGGTTTTCTTTCAAAACACTTTCTGTGGCAATTCCCGAAAAGCGAATGACCACGAATCTTTTGCTTGGAACTTCGTTGAGTTGAATGGCAGCGTTTCTTGGCTGAGGCAAAGAACTCAGGTTGTAGTTCGAGGGCATCATAAAGCGCACCTGCCATTTCCCATCGATGCTTTGCTGCGTGACGGGTGCTGTCATGGCGATTTTGCGGCTTGCCTGCTGTGTGACAGGAGCCGTCATAGCGACTTTAGCGCTGGATTTATTATTGCCGAAAATATAATCAGCAAGAATACCAAAGCCTTTATTGATGGCTTCCTCCCGTTCACCCGTGGTTTCAACTTCAGCGACAATCATCGGCGCATAGTCGCGGACTTCAATATTATTTTTCACAGATACAACGCTGTATTTTGGCCGCTCACCACGGCTTCCGATAATGCTCCAGGCTAAAAAGCCGATCAATATGAGCGCAAGCGTTGACAGAACTATCGTGAGCATCACCGTTCTCCTTTTCATGGCTTTCCCTCTTATCTGAAATAGTTGGCGTTTTTTTTGCATGAAACCAAGTTTGCTCAATACATGATTGTCCACACCAGTCGCCCGCAGCCACGATGCCGAGTTTCGTTTCGATATAGACCTTTGAATTATCTGTTTTCCGCGTAATCGTATAGCACAAGCGATTCGAGGTTGTATAATCCGCAGCACTGGATTGCTTTCACGATTAGTAAAACAACCTGATAATACGGCAACAACAAGCCGGTTAATAAAAAGGAAATGTGTGCAAAATCGTGAGAAACCCTGTAGACGTTACTTTGTCTTAATCAATACAGGATGCGGCAGCTTGATCCGCCAGCCATAGGAGTTCACCTGCGACAGGTTGGATTGCCTGCGCTGGCAATAGATCCGGCTGCAGGGGGCTTGTCAAGACTCGCTTCAGCATTTCTGCTTTGGCATTCCCTTGAATGAGAAATAGGATGCATGCAGCATTGTTGATTACAGGCAGGGTGAGGGTGATGCGATAGGCGCCGTGCTGCTCAACCCAAGGGGCTGTGACCAAGCGTTTTGTTTCCTGCCGGACTTCTGAATACGGAAATAAGGAGGCTGCATGACCGTCGTCCCCCATTCCCAGAAAGATTAAATCAAGACGAGGGATTTCCTCGGGCTGCAAAACGAAAAACCGTTTCAGTTCGTTTTCATATGCATCAGCCGCGGCGGCGGCGGAATAAAGCTCTGTTTGAATAGGGTGAAGGTTTTCTTTAGGAATATCAATTCTGTCAAACAGGGCTTCTCTAGCCAATCGATAGTTGCTGTCTGGATGATCCGACGGGACATCCCGTTCGTCGCTCCAGAAAAAATGAATGGAGCGCCAGAATCCCGCGGGAAGCCGGGCCAATATGTCTTCTGCCGACATCTGCGCGAACAGCCTGGCCGGCGTGGATCCTCCGGATAGCGCACAGCTGAAGAGTTGTCCGCTGGCGCGAGCTTGAAATGCGCGCATGAAAAATTCTTCCGCGGCCGCCGTTGCCAGCGCTTCGGGATTTTCATAGATGCGCAAATTGGGGATTGCGCGGTTCATCCGTGCTGCTCCTAATCGGAATTGTGCCAGGATCTTACATCCTGCCGGATTAGGTCATCTGCGGCCGCAGGTCCCCAGGATCCGGGTGTATAGGTGTGAAGCGGGATGTTTGGCTGTGATTCCCAAGCCTTGAGGATCGGATCCATCACCTGCCATGCCGCCTCAACTTGATCCGAACGCGTATATAAAGAGGAGTCTCCGCGCATTACATCCAGCAAAAGCCGTTCGTAAGCTTCCGGTAGCGAAAAATGCCAAGTTTGCCGGTATGAGAAATTCATGGCAACGTTCTCGACAACGAACTGCATGGAGGGACGCTTGGCGGCGAATAATAGCGAGATGCCTTCATCCGGTTGAATGCGGAATACCAGGGTGTTGGGCTGAGACCGCGTAAGATCGCAGAAGTCTCCCTCGCACTCTACAGTTTTAAAAAACTGAAGCGGAGACTGTTTGAATTGAATGACAATTTCGGTCAGGCGTTTCTTCAGCCTTTTGCCTGTGCGCAGATATACCGGCAATCCGGCCCAGCGCCAGTTTTCAATGGTAAGGCGCAGTGCGCAGTAGGATTCCATTTTCGAATCGGGCGCAATACGGTCTTCCTTTAAATACGCCGGAACGGAAAGGCCGTTTTCGAATCCTGCGGTGTATTGAGCGCGGACTGTTTTCGCCGGCATCTCACCCGGAGAGGGAGGCATGAGCGAACGAAGCAGTTGAGCCCTCGAACCCCGGAGCGCATCCGCCGTAAAATTGCCGGGCGGTTCCATCGCGACCAGGCAGAGCAGCTGGAGAAGATGGTTTTGCACCATATCACGCAGCGCACCGGCGGAATCATAATAGGCGCCGCGTCTGCCTTCCATTCCCAGGGTTTCGCCGGCAGTAATTTGGATGTGATCCACATGGCGATGGTTGAGAACAGGTTCAAAGATCGAATTGGCCAGGCGGAAGCTCAGGATGTTCTGTGCGGTTTCTTTTCCAAGATAGTGATCGATGCGATAGACCTGTGATTCATCCAGATGCGTAAGTATGTTGTGGTTCAAACTCCGGGCGCTTTCATAATTCCGGCCGAATGGCTTTTCGATCACCACTCTTGACCAGGATTTTTCGTGCACAGGGTGGATCAATTCCGCTCTGTCTAGGTTTGCAATCGTTGTCAGAAAATATTCAGGGGTGATTGCCAGATAAAAAATCCGATTGGCCGGAAACCGGTCAGCATCCCGGATGCGGGCTTTAAATTTTAAATAGCTTTCGGGATTCTCCAGACCTCCGCTATGGTAATAGAGACAGCGGATAAATTCTTCGAGCCGCGCTTCTTCAACGGGAAGCCTGCTAAAGGATTTGATCGCTTCTTTCATACTCTCCCGGAAGCTTGCTTCGTCGTATGCGCGGCGCGCAAATCCGATAATCGCAAAGCGCTCATGCAGTAGTCTCTGGACATAGAGAGCATATAGGCTTGGCATAAGTTTTCTGCGAGTGAGATCGCCGGATGCGCCAATGATTATAATGGTTACAGATTCATCGACGCCGGCAGTGGTCATGGTCTCGGGCCTGTTTTGCGCCGGCGCCATCAGCGTATCGCCATCCGGAATTGACTCCCGTTCCGTCATGAGCCTGCTCCAATCTTTTGCCTAGGATAATAACACCATGCTTAGAGCCGAGAAAATAGACGAAACCAAATTCTGTTCCAGTATCATTGAACACTTATAGGTGATTGCTTCTTAAATTAAAAGTTTTCTTGAGGAATAAACAATTCCCAAAAGCATCTGATATTCCAACTCGCCAACTGAGCCGCCTGAATTCAGGACGGCAAAAGGCAGACTGAAAACCGGGGTCGACCGCTTCATTGAAATCTGGAAGCATCTATCCATTGCCAAAATCCCGTCCGCCCTGAAACCATTGACTTTAG
>JAFGIY010000088.1 GCA_016929335.1 Acidobacteriota bacterium
AAAGCGCGGCCAACCCTGGGCTTTGATGCATTGCCCCGTTGGGGCAATTGGCAACGGGATAAATGAGAGCGACAAGCATGATATAAATACAAATCACCAACCTGATTTGATATCGGACTGCTTGTTGTACTTAAGTCCAATGAACTCAATCCCTCACTTTTGATCCGCCGGCTAATTTGGACAGCAGTGCTCCGAGATAAAGTCGGCGGCAAGCCGTCGCAGATTAAGGCTCGAATTTTTCCGCATTTAAAGGTTATCATAGCCGCGCATCGGGCTCTGTTAGCTGTCAGCTGATTGCTGACGGCAGGGAGAAGAGATGAACGATAGCGAAAACAAGCCGCTTCTTGAGAACGCCTACACGCCGCTGGAACCCGGGAAGACATATAATCCGCTGATTCCCGCCGCCGCCCGCATTCCCGAAATCACCTGGCGCTCCACGAGCTGGGGCATTTTTCTCTGCGTCATCTTCACAGTCGCATCCGCTTATTCCGGACTTAAGGTCGGCCAGGTGATGGAAGCCGCTATCCCGATTTCCATCCTGGCAATAGGACTTGCCCGCGTGTACAACCGCCGCTCTACGGTGCTGGAGAATGTCATCATTACGGGCATTGGTGGAGTTTCCGGCAGTGTCGTCGCGGGAGCGATTTTTACCCTTCCTGCTTTGTACATTCTCAAGCTTGATCCGCATCCCGTTGAGACGATCTTTATCGGCATCGCCGGCGGCTGCATGGGAGTTCTTTTCCTGATTCCTCTCCGGCGCTACTTTGTCCGGGAAATGCACGGGCAATTTCCATATCCGGAGGCTACGGCGATCACGGAAGTTCTGGTAACCGGTGAGAAGGGCGGATCGCAGGCGCGCCTGCTCCTGGAAGCCACCGTCCTGTCCGGCATCTACGATTTCTTTGTTACAACTTTTCAGGTCTGGAAAGAATTTGTTGATTTTCAATTCATACCGGTAGTGAAGACTCTGGCGGAACAAGCCAAACTGGTTTTTCGCTTCGATGCGATCAGCTTCATCCTGGGGCTGGGCTATGTCATGGGTCTGCGGTCTTCAATGGTTCTCTGCGCCGGCGGCGTGCTGTCCAACTTCGTTCTTGTGCCGCTGATCTGGATGATTGGCAGCCGATTCCCGGACATCGCCGTCTATCCCGCGACCGTGCCTGTTGCCCAGATGTCGGCGGGCGAAATTTTCCGCAGTTACGTCCGCTTCATCGGCGTGGGCACGATTGCCACGGCCGGAATATTCGGCATCATCAAGTCTCTCAAAATCGTTGCCGGATCCTTTGCGATCGCGGCGCGAGCGTTCCGCAAGGGGCACGACGGCGGGCTGGAGCGCACGGATCGCGATATCTCAACGATTACAATTCTCATCGGCATCATCCTCAGCGCGATCGGCGTGGCGGTATTTCTCGGAAAGCTGAATTCTGATCCGGTCGTCATAGCATGCGGTCTCGGACTTGCAATGATTTTTTCTTTCTTCTTCGCCTCGGTGGCTGCGAATGCGATTGCCACAACCGCGCGGAATCCCGTTTCCGGAATGACGATGTTGACGATTATCATTTCGTCGGTTGTCCTGCTGCGGTTCGGCCTTTCGGGAACAAGCGGCATGTTTTTTGTGATGGCCATTGCGGGAATGGTCTGCACGGCGCTGTCCGTTTCGGGCCAGACCATTACGGACCTTAAGACCGGCTATTGGCTGGGATCCACGCCGGCGGCGCAGGAAAAGATAAAATTCCTGGGAGTGATCGCCGCCGCGGCAGCCGCCGGGCTGACCATTGCCATGCTGGCGCAGGCCTATCAGTTTGGAGAGGCCGTTGCCGGAGACGCTCGCGTCGTTCTCCCCGCCCCTCAAGCTTCCATCATGAAAGCACTGGTGGAGGGCTTCATGAGCCATCAGCCGGTGGCTTACATCCTCTTCGGCGCCGGCGCCATGACGGCGCTGATGATGGAAATGCTCGGAGTCCCTGCTTTGATTTTTGCATTGGGAATGTATCTCCCCCTCGAACTGAACACGCCGGCCCTGGTTGGAGGCTTTATTGCACACTGGATCGGAAAGAAGTCGGAAAGAGTCGGAGGCCGCCGCGGATCCGTTATGCGCGAACGCGCGGTCATCATTGCGTCCGGACTAATGGCCGGAGGGGCTCTTGGCGGCGTTTTTGGCGCGGCATTGCGCCTTTTCCCATGGTATAGTGAAACCAACATCAGAACACCCTTTTACGATAACGAGCTTATGTCGCAGATTATTTCGGCGCTTCTTTTTATCGGTTTATGCCTCTATCTCTGGTTTAATTCAGTTCGTCGTGTCAAGGAGAGACAATCATGAATCCAGTTCGGCAACTCACAGATCTCGATCGCCATGTCGCGGACGCCACCCTTGGAATTGATACGCTCTGGGGGGGAGACGTCATGCATCACTCGGGAGAGGGACGCATTGTCGCCGACAGCTGGTTTTCCGGTGCGCCGCTGCCCGTTGCATACGCGCATCCAACGGCCGTGCGTCTGCGCCAGTTGAAAGGGATTCAGGCAAAAGCACCGGATCTGAAAGCCATTGATGAGTATTTGAACGCCGTTGATGTTCAGGGCGCCATACGAAAAATTGCCGGACAAGCCAAAAGGCTTCCGGTCCAGCGCCGCGCTTATCTGAAAGGTCTGGCGGATTGTCTGGAAGTGATGTGGGATCTGGCTATGGAGATTCTTGGAAAAGGCGAACCCGTTTCTTACGAACGATGCGTTCGAGCCTCCACCGGAAGCGATCCGCAACCTTCAAATCCCTCGGCGAAACTGAAAAAAGTCGGCAGACTCCTGGACCGCGCAGGATACCCGTCCTCGGGAAACGCAGAGCTGCACGCGGCCGTTGATGCGTGGCGAAAAGATCGAATGATTCCATCCTGTTCGATGTCGGCGTTGAGCTCGGCATTCGTCGCGGAATTCGACCGGCTGGTGCAGAAGAATCTGCTGCCGCATATTCCGAAGGCTCTCCATTCCGTGCCCCGCGCGAATATCCGTTTTTCACCGATCACGGGATCCTATTATTCAGGATCCATGAATTATATCGGCCGCGCCAGGAAAGAGGACGGGAGTCCCGAATATGAAGCCGACTTTGAAATCAACAGCGCGCTTCAGATCTCCGTGCCTGAATTCCAGCAGTTGATCAGCCATGAAGGCGTTCCGGGCCATGTCACAACTTATGCGTTCCTGCAAAACATGTTCGAGCGCGGCAAAGTCTTTTTCGAGGCCACCGTGCTCCCCATGAATACATTGGGCGCAACGCTTTTTGAGGGACTGGCCAACAGCGCGATTCTGATCGCATACGGCGTCACCGAAATAGACCAGCTTCCCGACAGGGACCTGCAGATCGGCGCGCTGCTGGCATTGCTGCAGGATGATGCAAAAAATCAATCATCTTACCTCATATGGAAAAAGGGGGCTTCCCAAAGGGAAGTGGCCGAGATACTGCGGCGCGACTATCTCGTATCGGAAGAACGGGCGGAAAAGCTCTCGGGCGTCTGGGGCCATCATCCGCTTTTCGGCAGAATGTATCTGCCGTGCTATCGCGCGGGAACAGAGAAGACGGCCGAGCTGAGAAGAAAGTATTCTCCCGAACGCGTTCTGCCGGCCCTATACGGCTGCCGCGGACTGGTGGATATCAATACGGTGGAATCGGTGATCTAGAGCCACGAATTGACACGAACAATTCCCATCCAATATGCTATTCGTGTTCATTCGTGGCCGGACTTTCCTTGCGACGGTATGGGATCAGCGCGTTCTTTAACTCCTCCAGACGCTGTCCCAATTGGACCAAAGCCCGATCCAGGGCGGGCATATCGCCGGACCCGGCGGCAGACTCCACATCCACTATCGCATCAGCTGCCGGCTTAGCTCCCAGATACACAATCGTGTTTTTTAACCGATGTGCGACAGTGCGGACTTCTTCGGTGCCGGCTTGCAGGCGAGCTTTCTGCAGAGAGCGAATTGCATCATCGGCTTCATCGAAAAAGCCATCCACCATATCCAGGAAAAAATCATATTTGCCGAAACATTTGCCGACCCCGATTTTGAGATCGAAAGCCGCAGCGTTATCCGCCGAAATAATCTGCCGTTCATCCGTGCTCTGATGGCAATCGCCGTCCAGGATCCGGATCCCGGCCGCCTCCATTCCGGCATCGATTAATTGATCTTCCGCATTCTCCCCGGATTCTCCAAGCAATTCGACCAGCCCGATAAATTCCTCCGCCTGGATGGGCTTGCTGACATAAGCATCCATTCCGGCATCCAGGCATCGCTTTGCATCTTCCTTCAGGGCGTGCGCCGTCATTGCGATAATCGGCAGGCCGGCTTTTGCCGGATCATCGAGACCGCGTATGGCGGCCGTCGTCTGGAAGCCGTCCATGATCGGCATCTGCACATCCATTAAAATCACATCATAATCGTGCTGTTGGACGAACTCGAGTGCCTGTTGTCCGTCCCGGGCGATTTCCACGATATGACCGCGCTTTTTAAGCAGATATTCGGCCAGCTTCTGGTTGGTCGGAGTATCTTCCGCCAAAAGCACACGCAATGCCCGCCGTGCAACGGCATAGGATGGTGATTTTGCTGTACTGGAATCTACCGTCGGCGTTTCCTGGGGGATTTTCAGGCAAAGGGTGAAATGAAATGTGCTGCCCTGATTGGGCCGGCTTTCGACCCATATCCTGCCGTTCATCAACTCGACCAACTTACGCGCGATCGTCAAACCCAGTCCGGACCCGCCATAGTTTCGTGTGGTCGAAGCATCTGCCTGGGTGAAAGCGAGGAAAATGCGCTCCTGGTCTTCCGGCGAAATCCCGACTCCGGTATCGCTGACGGAGAATTCCAAAACGGCCGCATCCGCCGCTTTATTTCTGAGTTCGACCTTCACAACAATACTGCCGGCATGGGTAAACTTAATGGCATTATCGACCAGGTTCATTAAAATCTGCCGGAAGCGCAGCGGGTCCCCTATTAACAGGTCGGGGACATGCGAAGGCATGCTGCATATCAATGCCAGTCCTTTTTCTCTGGCTCGAACGCGCAGGGTTTTGACCACCTGCTCGACGGTTTTGTGAAGGCTGAAGACGGTGGATTCCAGGTCAAACCGGCCGGCTTCTATTCTGGAAAGATCGAGGATTTCGTTCAGGAATTCCAGCAGCAAATCCGCCGATTCTCTGGCTGTCTGCAGATAATCGCGAACCATCGGCGGCAAGTCTTCATTCAAAGCCAGATCGGTCATGCCGAGGATAGCGTTCATAGGAGTCCGCAGTTCATGGCTCATATTGGCCAGAAACTGGCTTTTGGCTATGCTCGCGGCCTCAGCGGCCGTACGGGATTCGATATGCTGCAAGGCCAGCGATGTTATGAGGGCAAGCTGTCGCAGCAGAGATTCGTCCTCTTCGGTAAACGCGTCGTTCCCTTCTCTGTCGCCCACAATAATGGAGCCGGCAGCCTGTCCGTGGACGTCTATGAGCCGCGCTCCCATGAATCCCTTCAGGGTGCTGCAACTCTGGGGCAGTCCCCATTGCGCGCCCTCGAGACGCAGTTCCTCATTGGAAAGCCGTATTGTTACATGCCGGCGTGTCAGGTCCAGATACGCACCCTTCTTGCGGCAGCCTTCCCGGAACGTTTCAGGATCGACGCTTTCATCAAAGGAGTATCTCTGAAAACGGAATCCGTCCTTTTCGTAGCCGGCTCCTGCGCATGCGAAGTGAGCGGAAGTCAGTACGCGGGAAGCTTCCGCGACGGTCGCCAGCAGCCCCTCCAATTCTGTCTGGGCTACGACTTCTGCGGAGACCTGCACCAGCAGCCTGTTTCTTTGCGCGGATTGAGCCAGCGCCCTCTCCATTCTTTTGCGTTCAATGGCTCGGTGAATGGTCTGCATGAGCTGCCGTGCGGCGGTTCGTCCCTTGAGCAGATAGTCCTGGGCCCCTTTTCGCACCGCCTCGATAGCAACCGCTTCATCCTCAAGCCCTGTCAGCACAATGATCGGAAGATAATCCGCAACGGTGTTGGTACGTTCCAATGTAGTCAAACCTTCGCTGTCGGGCAGGGCCAGGTCGAGCAGAATGGCATCGATTCTGTGGCCGCCCAGATATTCCTGAGCTTCTGCAAGTCTTTCTACGTGGATTACCTTTGGAGGATGGTCAACTTGAGTCAGAGATTCCTGCAGTAAAAACGCATCTGCAGCGCTGTCTTCAATCAGCAAAATATGGAGGACTTCCTCCATCCGCGACTCCTTGTTCTTAATGCACCCTCTTCTTGGGCAGCTTGACTATGCTAAGCCAAAACTCCTCGATTGCATTAACTATACGCAGAAATTGGTTAAAATCGACAGGTTTGGTTATATAGCAATTGGCATGAAGCTGATAGGCACGGAGAATGTCCTCATCAGCCTGAGATGTCGTGAGCACCACAATCGGTATTTTTGCCAGCTCCGGGTCCGCTTTGATCTCCGATAATACCTGACGGCCGTCTTTAACAGGCAGGTTCAGGTCGAGCAGAACGATATCCGGCTCAGGCGCATCGGAGTATTTCCCACGGCGGAAAAGAAAGTCGGTTGCGTCGGAGCCATCCTCAACAACATGAAGCCGATTGGATATTTTGGCCGTTTCCAGCGCTTCGCGCGTCAGCTCGACATCACCGGGGTTGTCTTCGACAAGCAAAATCTCGATCGCATGGCTGTTATGGGAATCCATTATCATGGCAGCCCTCATCCAGGAATTGTTCCTGTGGCATTTCAGGAGTAAATGTCTGAAGCCGCATCTTTTGCCCTTAATATCAATCGCCGCCGGCGACAGGGATCCTTTATCAGGCTGTTTACCTCAGTCCGGATTCATATCGGATCCGTCCGGCCTTACAATCTGAACTGTTCGTGGGGAAAGACTTCATCAATCCGATCAAGATCCATCCGAGTTGGTTTAATTGCCGGGATTAAAGGCAAAATAAAGATGCGACTGTCAATAGGGTTACATATTCAGTGGGGGGGTGAACTAAATTTATCCCGATATCAGATACAAGTCAATCCCGGCAAGAATGCCCGGCATGTCAGGGGATGTTGCTGCGCGCCACTCAGAAACTCATTGCCCCTTCCGCGTCAACCGCGCAATCTCTCTTTGAATATCCTCCAGCATATGGCCATGAAGCTTGAGTTTCACCTTGCAGGTGGGACACTGAATTTCCGAACCTTCGGTCAGGATTTCCAGCGGAAATTCATTCTTTTTTCCGCAAAGAGGGCAGGTGACCGGCAACAGCTTCTCCAACATTGTATTCTCCATAACCAAGATGGCCGGCTGACATTTTAGGTTGGTTTGGACGAAAATGCCAATCAGTGATCGCCCTCAGTGAGAAGCCGTGGCTTCGGCCTGCACCGCACAGTGTTCACTGCGGGCGTCCTTTCTCATGCTAATTCGGGGTTACAAAGCCGGACGCATATCGACAGATGGACTCAATTGTCGACACGATTAACGGCAATGAATCCGCAAAGCGGACAGACAGTCTCCGAGAATCCGGCGCACCAGGCCTTACAAAGCAGGCTGGCTGAGCTCGTCGGGACGAACCACGTAGAATGATTTCCGGCCTTTGCTCTGGCGCACCTCGATTGCGCGCTGCCGCCGCAGCTCACTGACTTCGCGGCTGAGCGTTTCGCGCGCGCAACCGACCATTCGGGCTAACTGGGTCTGATTGAGATCGATCCGGACACCTCCCCGGGTCTCCACACCAATCTTTCCAGACAGCCAGATTAATCCCGAGCGGACCTTATCTCGAGCGTGAGTACAGCCAAGCATTTCCATTTGCGTCCAGGCATCATCGCATCGCTGCGCGATAGTCTGCAGCAGCGTGCGGCAAACCCATGGATCTTCAAGCAATCGCCGGAATTTCCTCTCCGGAAGCAACAAAAGCGCGGATCGTTTTGTCACTCTGGCACTGAAGGTTACTTCTGTCCCGCCAAGAAGGGAGCTCTCACCGAAAAATTCTCCGGGGCCCAAAATTGATATAAGCGTCTCCCGCCCGTCCGATGACAGCCGGGTCAGAAGAATTTCTCCCTGCTTGATCAGATACAGGCAGGAGAGTTTAGTCCCCTGACTGCAGATGATCGTGTTTCTTTTTGCTGCGAGCTGAGTGCAGGTGTTTCCGAATTGCCTTTCAATGCTTCCAAATAATGCTGCTGTGGGATTTTGTTCGACGGGATCGAGGGGATCCAGGTACAAGGCCAACGGGGTCGCCAAGTTCATTCATTCCATCCTTAAGCGCGAGGTTGGTTATGTCAAAAAGCTAATCACACGTAGACACAGTAAAAGAAATGCAATGACTGTGCCAACTCTGGTGCAAGAATCATTGTCTATTGCAAATTCACCCGGATTCGCGCGAATCGGCATGAATCTGCGGAGAGATGTGCGGTTCTGCAACTGCAATTCCTTGTTTTCAGCTGAATCCTGCAAGCGAAAATTTTCCCCGATCAGGGAATTATTCCCTAGCACGGCCGGCAGCCGCGCGCTTTCAGCTGTCAGCGTTCAGCTCCATTCGCATGCCCAAGGAGGAAATTCCGGGAGTTCGGAATTGCTGAGAGGTTCGTGTAGAATAGATAGACATCCGAAAGATGAAGGGGGCCAGGGACCGGTCGATAAGAACATGTGGGTCGCGGCTTCAGCCGCGACGCGCAATAAATCCCATGTGTAAGAGATATTTATGCCTGATCTTCTGTTTGCAGCAACATGTCGCGGCTGAAGCCGCGACCCACATGGTTCAAGGCATGCCTAATTGAATCGAGTTTTGAGACAGTCTCTTGCGCTCTGGGCTTTGCCGCCCGGCCCCCCTTCAGGGCGCGTCGCTTTGAGCGGCTCAGAATCTAAGGCCTCCGGCTCGGCCGGAGTGATATTTACTTTTTAACTCCGGGATGTCAGGACTTCTCAGCTGACAATCCGGATTGTACAAAGGCTCATGGAAAAGCATTTACCTGTTTCGAGTGCGGACTTCCCACCCAGTCGCGGCAAGCAGGATTCTTTTATGCTCTCATCCGCACAGCAGCGCCTGTGGTTTCTGGACCGATGGAATCCCGGAAGCGCTGTATACAATACTCCCCTTATCTTCCGAGTGACCGGACCGCTGGACATTGGCACGCTTGAGCAAAGCCTTAACGAGATCGTGCGACGCCATGAGGCGCTGCGCACCATATTCCTTGAAGAAGAGGGACAGCCTGTCCAGTGCATTGCGCCGGACGCACCATTCAAATTGGCCGTGACAGACCTCGGCCATCTGCCGGAAGAGGAACGAAGAGCCGAATCAGGCCGCATGGCAGGTGAAGAAGCCAAACGGCCCTTTGATCTTGCTCAAGGCCCGCTGTTCCGCGCAAACCTATTGCATCTGTCCCGCCAGGAGCATGTCCTGATCCTGGTAATGCACCACATCGTAACGGACGAGTGGTCCAACGGGGTGATTTTGCGGGAGCTCGGCGAACTGTACGAAGCATTTTCCAAAGGGAATCCCTCTCCGTTGCCACCTCTGCCGGTTCAATACGCCGATCACACCCTCCGGCAACAGAGGTGGCTCCAAGGCGAGCCGGTTGAGCGAGAGTATGAATACTGGAAAAATCAGCTAAGCGGACTGGCCGTGCTTGAACTCCCAACCGATCATGCACGACCGCCCGTGGAGCGCTATCACGGGAACAGGAAATTTTTTCCGCTGTCCTCTTCTCTAACGCAAACACTGAAAGAGCTGAGCCGTCGCAATGGAGCAACTCTGTTTATGACGCTTCTGGCTGCTTTCCAGACGCTGCTTCATCGATACAGCGGACAAGAGGATATCGCCGTCGGTTCCCCTGTCGCCAATCGCGGCCAAACGGGGCTGGAGGGTCTGGTTGGATATTTGGCAAACACACTGGTATTGCGCACTCAGCTGGGAGGCAATCCGGGTTTTTGTGAGGTGTTGAGCCGCGTCCGTGAGGTGGTATTGGGAGCCAATGAGCACCAGTATTTACCATTCGAGAAACTCGTGGAATCAATAAATCCCGAGCGGGACCCGAGCCGTAATCCCCTGTTCCAGGTCATGATGGTGCTGCAGAATGCCTCTGATTCCTCACTGCACCTGCCGGGGCTTGTGACAGATCAGATGAAGGCGGATAAAGAGACGGCGGAATTCGATTTGCTGCTGGAGATGGAAGATGGGCTCGAAGGCATCACCGGCAGTTTCGAGTACAATACCGATCTCTTCGACGCTCCGACCATCGACCGCATGATCGGGCATTTCCGAATACTCCTCGAAGGCATCATCGCAAATCCCGATGCGCGCCTATCCGACCTTCCGATTCTAACCGAGGCGGAGAGGCATCAGCTCTTAGTGGAGTGGAACAACACTGCGGTCGATTACCCGAAAGACGTCTGCCTGCACCATCTGTTCGAAGCCCAGGTCGAGCGCACCCCGGATGCCGTGGCGCTGGTTTTTGAAGGCCGGCAGCTTACTTATC
>JAFGIY010000010.1 GCA_016929335.1 Acidobacteriota bacterium
ATAAAAGTTCCAATAATGCTTTCGAACGAAATTATTATGGATGAGAGCCGTCAACAAAATGTAAAGTTATTGTTGCGCGGGCCCTAACCAGGCTGCGCAGAAGATATCCTCCGTTTCCTGTCTTTCGCTGGATTGTCGATCTGGCCTTGAACACCGATATGAGAAAGGGATTTCGGATCAAGGATTCAGTAGCGCACCCGGGGCAACTCAGACGCCCGGTGTAGCCCGCATTATTCAGGAAGCTTCTGCCGCGGCGGCGGATCCAGGCATGTCTCTGACAAGTCAAGACAGGACAAAAGCCCCTACCCTTACAGCTGAAGACAACTGCTTGATCCTTGCCGCATGCATCGCAGTGTAACCATACAAAGCCGTGGGTTTAGCCGGTACAAATTCCTATAGATTCATATTCAATTAGGCTATACCAGCCCACGCCGGCGGAGCTATAATGGCGGCAATTCAAGCGCTCCTCATTTCAGCGTACACATTACCGGAGGGCAGGAGGCTTTCCATGAACCAGGAGCTTTGGCGGCGCGCAGAGGAGATCTTCCACGCCGCGCTGGAGCGGCCGCCTGAAACTCGCCGGGCGTTCCTTGATGAGGCCTGCGGCGAAGATGCGGAGTTGCGGCGGCAGGTTGAGGTGCTGCTTTCGAAGGATGCGCAGGCCGGAAGCTTTCTGGAAAAACCGGCGCTTGAGGCTGTGATAGGAGCTCCCATGATTGGTCAAAGCATCTCGCATTACCGGATCGTCGAAAAGCTGGGCCAGGGCGGGATGGGCGTCGTTTATAAAGCGCAGGACGACAGGCTGAAGCGCACGGTTGCACTCAAATTTTTGCCGGAAGAGATCTCAAGAGACCGGCATGCACTGGAACGCTTCAGGCTCGAAGCCCAGGCGGCCTCCGCCATGAATCATCCCAATATCTGCACCATTCACGACATCGACGAGCATGAAGGGCGGCTCTTCATCGCAATGGAATTCATGGAAGGTCAAACGCTGAGGCAGCGCATCGCCGGCAAGCGGATTGAACCTGATGAGATTCTCGATCTCGCTATCCAGATAGCCGATGGTTTGGATGCGGCACACTCCGAGGGCATCATTCACCGCGACATCAAGCCTGCCAATATCTTCATAGCAAAACGTGGTCAGGCCAAGATCCTGGATTTCGGTTTGGCCAAACTGCAACCGGTGCGCAAAGCGAGCGCAGAACCGGATTCGGAATTGGCGACTGAAACCGCCGATCAGACGCTGACAAGTCCCGGCACGACTATGGGGACCGTGGCTTATATGTCCCCGGAACAGGCGCTCGGGAAAGAACTGGATGCCCGGACCGACCTGTTTTCATTTGGAGTGGTGCTTTACGAAATGGCAACCCGTGTGCTGCCTTTCCGTGGCGAATCCGCAACTGCCACGCTCGATGCCATCCTTCACAAGGCCCCCACCGCCCCCGTGCGCATCAACCCCGACCTGCCTGATGAGCTGGAGCGCATCATCAACAAGGCTTTGGATAAGGATCCCAATCTGCGCTACCAGAATGCTTCGGACCTGCGCGCCGATCTCCAGCGGCTGAAACGTGACTCCGGCTTGCGTCATTCCTCAGTAGCCGCCGGACCGCTTCCTGAGGCTCCTGCAAAATCAATCAAGTGGAGGTTGATTGGTGCAGCCATAGCTGTCATAGCGGTTCTTGCCGTTATCGTTGGCCTGAATCCGGGCGGCCTGCGCGACCGGCTTTCCGGCGGATCCGGTGTGCCGCATATTGAATCGCTGGCGGTATTGCCCCTCGAAAACCTATCCGGAGATCCGAACCAGGAAGCATTCACGAACGGGATGACGGAGGTGCTGATTGCAGAGTTGTCCAAAATCAAAGCGTTCAAAAAGGTGATCTCACGAACTTCCGTCATGCAGTACAAAGGCACCAAAAAGCCGCTTAAGGAAATTGCCGACGAGTTAGGGGTTGATGCTCTGATCGAAGGATCTGCCTTCCGGGAAGGCAGCATGGTTCGGATCACCGTGCAGTTGATTGCCGGCGCAACGGACGCGCATCTCTGGGCCGACAGTTTTAACCGGGAATATAAAGATATCCTTGCTCTCCACAGTGATGTGGCGCAGGCAATCTCGCGGGAAGTCAAGGCCGCCTTGACGCCCGAGGAATCGGCAACTCTTGCCAAAAGGGGGGCAGTCAATCCTGACGCCTATGATTATTACCTGCGCGGAATCGAGCGCGCCCGGGGTGGAAGGGAGGTTGACATCCGGATAGCGATCCAGATGTATGAAAAGGCGATTGAGCTGGATCCGGATTTTGCCCAGGCTTATGCGGTACTGTCAGGAACTCACAGCGTGATGTGGTGGAACGGTTTCGACCGGACTGAGCATCGAGTGGCCCTCGCCAAAGCAGCCGCGGATAAAGCGCTTCAGCTTCAACCGGACCTTCCGGAAGCTCATGGCGCGCTGGGATTTTACTATTATTGGTGTCGCATGGATCTCGATCGGGCTCTCAGAGAGTTTGAGATAGCGCAGAGATCGGTGCCGAACAATGCCCAGTTATGCTGGGCGATAGGTCTGGTTTTGCGGCGTCAGGGTAAAACAGAGCAGTCAATCGCCAATCTGGCGAAGGCTTTTGAACTGGATCCCCTTTCAGTGGAGTATGCCTATCAGACCGGGTTGACTCACGCCTCGGCAGGCAATCTCAAGGATGCGCTTCGATATTACGACGCCGCCATCAGGCTCGGTCCGGACCGGCCGTTTCTCTATGCCCTTAAGACATTTACAATTCTTGGTTCATCAGGCGATATTGCCCAGGCCCGGGCGGCTATTGAGTCCGCCGTGCGCCTCGGATTCGAAAATGAACCTTCCATAGCATATTCCCGGGCATTGATCGATCTATACGCAGGAGACATCCAGGAAGCGATAAAGCGGCTATCACTCGAATCGTGGGAGGCTGTGGAAGGGCAAGAGAACTATATCCCCAGAGTAATGCTTCAAGCACAGCTCTACGGCCTGGCCGGCCAACCGCAACTGGAAAAGAGCCACTATGAAGCTGCCGTCAAGATAATAACAGCGAAGATCCGGCAGCAGCCGGAGAGAGCGTCCTATCATAGTGCCCTGGGAATCGCCTATGCGGGGCTCGGCCGAAAACAGGCTGCGATCGACGAAGCCAAAGCGGGCATGAACCTGAAGCCGGTGACCAGGGATGCAGGAGGCTATTATCAGGTCCAGGTTCTGGCACAGGTATACGCCACGATCGGCGAACATGACGAGGCGATCCGCCTGCTTGAGGATCTGGTGTCAAGAAGGAGAAGCCTGGGCGCCGGCACGCTTCGGCTGGATCCGGTATGGAAAACGCTGCGCAATAATCCAAAGTTTCAGGCGCTGCTTCAATAATTCGAGATTGATGATTCGAGATTCGAAATTGGAATCTCGAATTTCGAATCTCGAATTTTGAATCTAAATAAATGTCATAGCCAGACACTGATCTTTCAAGGCCAGATGTTGTTGTTGCTCGTGCTGGCGTGGTTTTTCTCGATGACGGTCGCGTCATCGGCGCTATAGATGCCCAGATAATAGACGCCGCCGCCGATGCCCTCGCCTCTGCTGTGCCAGTTCTCTCCTCGACCGCCCAAAGCCAGGTTTTTGGTAACAATCGCTTCCTGGAGGCTGAGCGTCGAGCCTTCGGAATCATAGAGACCACCGCCCAATCCGTTGCCGCCGATGATTCCTTCGCCACCCTGAGAGTGGTTGTGTGCCACGGTAGTGTTGATGACGATAAGTATTGCTCCGGCCGTGCTTGTGAGCCCCCCGCCTTCGCCTTCACCGCCGTTGCCGCCGTCTACCCCAGGCCCGCCGAGGGCTATGTTATGTTCAACCTTGGAGTTGCTGATGGTGGCATTGGTTCCGAGGTTGGAGAAATTGGTGGCAACGATAGCGCCGCCCGCACCGATACCGCCTTCGGCACCTGAAACTCCGGCGCCTCCGACGGACCAGTTATGCACAAAAGTGCACCCATCGATTGTGGCTGTCCCTCCCGTGACATCGATGGCGCCACCGGAAGATTTGCCTGGGCCTATCGTTGCCGGTTGCGGAGAAATGTTACCATTGCCGCCGACAGCCTGGTTGTGATCGAATTCGCTGTCACTGACAACCAGCGTGGAACCGACATTGCCGCTGACAATGGCGCCGCCAAAGCCGTGGCCGCTTAGATAGAGGCTCTCGTTGCCGTCGCCACCGATAGCCTGGTTATGGCTGAACCTGCTGCCGGTGACGATGAGCCTGCCATAATTTATAATGCCGCCTCCGGCGCCAAAGCCGGCGAGCTGTCTATCAGATCCCTGGGGAATGCTGCCGTCGCCGCCCCGGGCCAGGTTGTCGATGAACGAACTGTCATTCACGGTCAGGGTTCCGAAATTCCCAATGCCTCCGCCAAATCCGCCACCGGGAAATCCCCCAGCAGGAGAGAGGAATAAAGGACTCATGCTGGCGACGCCGAGGGCTCGATTATCGGACACGACTACCTCGGAAATGGTCAGGTTGGCGCGGTTGAGGATCCCACCCCCGATATTGGCGAAGTTGGGTAGCGAGGCATCGGCCAAGCCTTCGCTGATTGTCATTCCAGCGAGAATCACACTCGCAGGAGGCTGAATAGCGAAGACTCGGCTGGCGTTGTTGCCGCTGATTGTCAGGAGCCTGGAGCCAGGACCCTCGATATTCAGGCTCTTGTCGATCACCAATGCGCCGCTGGTCAAGGTAATAGTCCCATGGACGCGGCGCAATGGAAAATACCGCCGCTGATGCTTTGGACAAAGATTGAACGTGATTGTATCACCCGCCACAGCGTCGGCAATGGCCTGGCGCAGGGAACCCGGGCCGCTGTCGTCGAGGGTCGTCACCGATATCACTGCGGCCTTGGCGCTGCTTACGCTGCCCATTGCAGCCAGGGCAGCAACACATATTACAAGGATCGCGCCGCCGCGAACCCAATACAATGCTTTCATTCGGTTCTTCATATGGGACCTTTCCAATAATTGTTTGCTGCTAATGTTATCTTTCCCTACCTGTATTCCGCGAAAAGGCGCAAAAATGGTTAACAGAGCGGCATAATGATAAAATCATAAAAAGATGACAAACAGGGATCAGCAGGACATCACTTCAATGCTCGCTGCCTGGAAGGCCGGCAACACGGAGGCACTGGACCGCCTGACGGATCTTGTGTATCCGGAGCTGCGGCGAATTGCACGCCGGAACCTTGAGCGGCGCGCCGATAACAGCCTTGATTCGGCTGCTTTGGCCAATGAAGCTTATCTCAAACTGGTACGCGCCGGGGGAATCCGCTGCGAAAGCCGGACGCATTTCATGGCGTTGTGCTCGCAGATCATGCGACGCATACTGGTGGACCACGCCCGCCATCGAGGTTTCGCCAAGCGCGGAGGGAAAGCGCTGCATGTGCCGCTCGATGAAGTGCTGGTTGCTGCACAGGCGCGCGGCGTTGAAGTGCTCGCTCTGGACGAAGCGCTCGATGCACTCGCCCGAATCGATAACCGGAAGAGCCGCGTGATTGAACTGCGCTACTTCGGCGGCTTGAGCATGGAAGAGACGGCGGAAGTTCTTGAAGTCTCAGTGGATACGGTAAAACGCGATTTCAGGATGGCCAGGGCATGGCTTTTCGCCGAACTAACCGGCAAACAAGACTCCGCGGAATCGTAGCCGGCAGCGCGCTTACTGTTTACATTCCCACTCAAAAATAAAGAGATAACCACGAATGCATAGGTCTCTCTCGGGCCATACATTCATTCGTGAGATTGGTGGAATTCGTGGCCATTAAGCGGCCAATCTTAATCCGGAGTGTTGCCTACGCGCTTGTATTCGCCGGCGACGGCAATATCGATAAAAAGCACAGGCTTATTGATGACTTTAAAATTCAAAGGCCCGTGATACATGCCGGCCGGGATATAAAGAGCCGTAGGCTGGGTGATGATGTGCTTTTCCCCGTGTGTTTCGTCCTCTCCCAGCGTCATTTCGATCTCCGCGTCAAATATCCTCTGGTCTCCCGCGTCCGCGGAGAAGAAATGCAGGTATTGCGGAAATTCGTGCTTGTGCGGCTGGCTGACCATAATGAAAGGATGGGTGATAAGAATACAATCAACGGAAAGATGACCTCCGCCGAAGTTCTTTAAATGCCGCGTCGATGATACATCCCACAGCCCGGGGAATTTAGGACTTACATGCAGAACATCGGTGGTGAAGTATTTTTCGAATTTAGCTTTGGGCATATTGCTCCTTTTCGACCTAGAGTTTCTTTAGCAACTCGCGGGCGGCAATGTGAATGACATCCCACGACGTGTTGAAGGGAGGCGCATAGGCAAAGTCCAGATAGGCGATCTCTTCAAGCCGCATACCCGTCCAGAGCGCGGTGGAAAGTATGTTTATTCTTTCCACCGCACCTGTCCTCCCAATGGCCTGAGCTCCCAGGAGCATTCCGCTCCCCTGATCTGCCACCAGTTTGAGCCCCAGTTTTTTATCGCCGGGCAGCGACCCGGCAAAGGCGTTTCCCCAGATCACGCTGCTTACGGGATAAAATCCGCTCGCTTTCGCTTCGGTCTCATCGATTCCCGTGGCCGCCGCCGCGAGGTCGAAAATTTTGAAGGATTGAGCTCCTACGACTCCCGGAAAAATCGTGGTGCCGCCCCCGATATTAAAGCCTGCCACGCGTCCCTGTTTATTGGCAATGTCCCCAAGGGGGATGTGCGTCCATTTCCGGCTGACGCGATGATACACCTCGCAGCAGTCTCCTGCCGCATAAATGTCGCCATCAGACGTGTGTTGAGAAAAATCGACCTGAATCGCTCCTGATTTGCCGATCTGAAGGCCGGCATCGCCGGCCAGCCTGGTGTTCGGCCTGACTCCGATCGCAATGAGGATCATGTCGGCTTCGATCGCATCACTCTTTGTATTCAAGCGAAGGCGATAATCCTTCCCCTGCTCGATGGAATTCATTCCCGTATTGGGCGAAAAGCGGACTCCCCGGCGCACCAGCTCCTCGTGAATAGCTTTTGAAAATTCCGGATCCCATCTGGTGGCAGGCCGGTCGGCCAGATCAATGACTTCCGTTTCCAGGTTGAGACTTCTCAAGGCCTCGCACATCTCCAGGCCGATGAAACCGGCGCCGACAATCAAAGCCTTTCTGCACTGTTTCTCCCGAAGATAGGTCTTGATTCCGATGGCGTCGGGAAGCGTCTTGAGAACGAACACTCCCTCCATTTCCACTCCCGGAGCTTTCGGCACAAATGCACTCGTTCCTGTTCCCAGCGCGAGGATGTCATATGGAACGCTGGTTCCATTGGACAGCCGGACGTTTTTGTTAGCCCTGTCAATCTCTTCCGCACGGACTTCCAGTTGTACGTCCACGCCTGTTTCCCGGAATTTTTCCGGCGTTCTGGCAATCAGACTCTTTGCATCCTTGATTACATCTCCGATGTAATAGGGCATCGGTCAAGCGGCTGTGGATACGTATTTTCCTTCTTCGATCATCAGAATGGAAAGCGACGGATCGCGGCGTTTCGCCTCAGCTGCAACCGATGCTCCGCCTGCGCCGCCGCCGATAATGACAAGCTTTTTCGCCATGGCAACCTCTTCATTTCTGTGTCATAAAGTTTGGAAGGCTTTCGAGCCCGCCCCATAAGTTCATAATAACTAAAACAACGCCAATCTGGCTACGAAATCAGGAGGAAGGGCGGATGGATTTCAGTTGCTGAAATATGCTTCGTGCATCAGGGCTCAAAGGGGCCGGTATCGAGGTCGGCATTTGAAACGAGTCAGTTCATTGGCCCGCATTCCTTTGCTTTTCAAGCTCTGCTACGATGGACAAAAAGCGCGGATGCTTTCTGATAGGATCAAAATCCGTGTCGTTTTCAATCCATTCCAGTTGGGTAAATCCGGCGTGAACTGCCTTCTCGAAATAAAACAGCGCCTCTTCAATTTTTCGCAATTGGGAGTAGAAGCATGCAATGCCATATACTATGTACGGATCGTCGGGATCCAGCGAGTAGCACTTCTGGATCCACTCGAAAGCCTTCGCATGATTGCCGAGCACTGAGAGGGCGTCGGCTCCCAAATAGAGGGCACGCGAGTCGTCCGGATTGAACTCCAGATTCTTCTCTACCTTTGCCAGAGTGCGGCGAGCGGCTGCTTCGTGCTTCTTCTTATGGCCGAGGATCCCGCTTACAAATGCGAGCAGCGAAGGCGCCTGGCAGTCCTCCGGTTTGACCTGTTCCGCCTGCTCAAAAAGGCTCTCCGCTTTTTCGAGTTTGCCCTGTACGAAACAGGTGCGGCCGTAAAAGTAATACGCCTCAAATTGCATCGGATTCAATTGAAGCGCCGCCTCGAACTCCTTTTCCGCCTGTGCATATTGCCGGCTCAACGAAACAGCCAGTCCGCGGGCCGAATGCGCTTCCGCCAGTTCCGGATCCAGATCCAGAGCTTTCCGGCTCAGTTGACGCGCCAAATCCAGGTTGCCGGGTTTGTTGTCGAAGTACATGTAGAGGTAAGAATAACAGTCCGCCATCCCGGCATAGGCCAGCGCGTATTCCGGATCTTTTTCGGTCGCGTGCGAAAACATTTCTATCGCACATTCGATGCCCCTTCGTTTCGAGCGATAGAAAAACTGCCGTCCCCGAATGTAGAAGTCAAAGGCCTCGACGTTTTTGGTCGGCATCCTGTCCAGGCTGCGCTCTTCGTTATCACTCAACTGAATCTTGAGTGCCTGCACAATCTTGCGTGCAATCTCAGCCTGAACTGCAAACACATCTTTCAATTCGCGATCATAGCGCCCGGACCATAGCTGGTAGCCATCTTCCACTTTGACCAGCTGAGCGCTGATGCGCAGCTGATTCGCTGCCTTGCGGACGCTGCCTTCGAGCACTGTCGCTACGTTGAGCTTTCGCCCTATGGAGGGAATATCTTCGGAGCCTCCTTTGAATGCGAAGGAGGAGGTGCGGGCGGCGACACGCAAGTCCTTTACGCGTGAAAGGTTGTTGATGATTTCTTCCGCCATGCCGCTGCAAAAATATTCCTGGTCCCCTTTGGGACTCATGTCGAGGAATGCGAGAACCGCGACAGAAGGCTGTGCCTTTATTGTCGGTGCATGCTGAGTTACAGGAGCGATCAGCCTGTATCCGCGGCGGTGGATGGTTTGGATGATGCGGGGATTTTTTGCATCATCGCCAAAGGCCTTCCTGAGCTCCGAGATGGAATAGCTGAGCACCTCTTTGCTGACAAAAGTGCCGGCCCACACCGTTTGAATAATTTCTTTCTTTGATAAGACTTCGCCGGCATGATCCGCCAGATATAGGAGAACCTCGATTACCTTTGGCTCAACCGGGATCTGTACGCCCGCCTTGCTGATACGATTCAGATCAGGCTCCACCAGCCAATCGCCAATCCAGAGATCGCGGCTCATACCTGCATCCCTCAATGGAATATATGATCGTAATCATACATCCTTTCGAAGCACTCCTCAAATACGGATCGGGGCAGATCGAGAGTCGAAGAGCACACATGGCCCCTGTGGAGCGGGAAGTATCTAAATACAATGAAAGGATGCGTTAGCGGCCAACTCCTATACGTCCATTTTATCCACATTATCAGGAGGCGCACCTGTCTTTTCTAAATGGCATTGAATATGATGAAAAATATGTTGGGGGATGAATTCAATCGTCCCTACGGGACTCAGTTGTTTGTTTTCGGCGATCCCGGCACTAAAAGTGCCGGGCCTGGAGTTTATACATTTTCCTTATGCCGTGAAAGCTGAATTCAGAGGGATCCTGCATTAATGCCGCGCTTTGCATGATCTTTCTAATGGCAAATCTGGCGTCTGCTCTGCAGAAGCCCTGAAATTTACGCAATATTGCGTGGTCAA
>JAFGIY010000089.1 GCA_016929335.1 Acidobacteriota bacterium
AACGACACCCGCTACCGACTAACGAAAACCGACTACCCACTGCCGACTACCGACCACCGACTAACGACCACCGACTAACGACACCCGTTACCGACTAACGAAAACCGACTACCCACTGCCGACTGCCGACCACCGACTAACGACACCCGCTACCGACTAACGAAAACCGACTACCCACTGCCGACTGCTGACTGCCGACTACTTAATAGTTGTGTTTAAAACTACTTTTGTGCTATCGATTGAGTAGTTACAAGCATGCTCAAGCAAAGTGGAGGAACTATGGCATTCTGCGCTAAATGCGGATCGGCAGTACCGGAAGGCTCTGCCTTTTGCAGTGTTTGTGGATCTCCAACCTCATCGGCAGGCGCGCCGGCTGTGCCGCCACCGCCGCCGACATCTCCCGCGCCTTCCGCGGCGACAAGCACCGGCCTGAGTTCCAATGTGGCTGCGGCTCTGTCCTATTTTTTCATCACAGGGATCATATTCCTGCTAATCGATCAATTTAAGCAGGACAAATTCGTTCGATTCCATTCCTTTCAGGCAATTGCCTACTGCATTGTGGTCACCGTCTTCTGGATCATCTGGAATAACGTTCTGTTCGGAGGGATCTTGTCCTTCGGTTTCCTGTGGACAATTATAACTCTCGTGAACACGCTGATTTCCCTGGCGATTTTTGCCTACTGGCTTTTCCTTATGTATAAAGCCTACAACAGCGAAACCTACAAAATACCGTTTATCGGAGATTGGGCTTCCAGGCAGGCGGCTTAGGGATTGGGGATTTACGATTTTAGATTGACGATTGACGATTGAGGACAGGGTGTTTTTCAATCGTCAATCGTAAATCGTAAATGAAGTCATGGGTTATCACAGCGCGGAGCACTCTCACAAGGCGGGTGGGAAAAAGCGCCTTATTCTGGCTCTTTCCATTACGGCATGCTGGTTTCTGATCGAGCTGGCAGGCGGGATCTACTCCAACAGCCTGGCGTTGCTGGCGGATGCAGCGCACATGCTGACCGATCTCGCGGCGCTGGGCTTGAGTTATTTCGCGCTGAGAATTTCCGCACGTCCGCCGACGCACGAAAAAACATACGGCTATCTCAGGGCTGAAATTCTCGCCGCTTTTGCCAACGGAATTTTCCTCATCGTGATTGGGCTTTACATACTGTTTGAATCCTATGAGCGGTTTCGGGAGCCTCCTGAAGTCAAAAGCCTTTCCATGCTGATCGTTGCCGCAACCGGCCTCGCAGCGAATCTGATAACGGCCGGCCTGCTGTTCGAGAGCCGGCATGAGAGCCTCAATCTGCGCGGGGCCTTTCTTCATGTGTTCGGGGACACACTCGGATCGGTAGGTGCCATCATCGCCAGTCTGCTGATAATGTTCAGGAAGTGGACCCTGGCGGATCCGGTCGTTTCCTCGATAGTCGGGATTCTGGTGCTGTACAGTTCATGGACGCTGGTGAAGGAGAGCGTCGATGTTCTCCTTGAAGGCACGCCCCGGCATCTTAAAATTCCCCAGATATTGAATGACCTTGGCCGTATCCGCGGCGTTGTCTCCGTGCATGACCTTCATGTATGGTCCATCGCATCGGGGATGACGGCCATGAGCTGTCACATTGTGATGAAGACGGATGAGGATTCCAATTGGGTGCTGGGCGAAGCGAGTCATCTCATGCGGGAAAAGTACAAAATCGGTCATACCACCATTCAGATAGAATATGAAAACTGGGATGCTCATCCGGGAGACACCATTCTGGAGTTGCCGGTGCACGGCCGGCAATAGGGAGGAGGGACTGTTATCTGAAGACTCGAAGACTCATGGGCAATTTCTGATAGGACTTCATCCTGAAAGGGGTAGAGAAATACATGAGGGAAAAAGAAGAAGGAAAGGTTTCGAGTCCGCGCAGGAATATTGAGGACGAATATCAGGATATCGGAGAAGAGTTGGCTCCGATGGGAACGCAATCGACGGATACGCTGCGCGCCGGATATTCCTGGATTCATGCTTTGGAATCACGCTATCCGGGCTGGCATCTTCAGCCCGTCGAAGGATTTCCTTTCACATTGCCGCAAAAGAAGCTTTCCGAATCCAGTATCTGCCTGGTCGGTTTTGCCGGAGTTTATCGAAAAGGACAAAAACCATTCAACACATCCCCCGGCATCATTTCCGCATCGCTGCGGGCAATGAAATTCAAAGACCGGGGAGACAACTCTTTCCGCGAGATATCGCTGGATGCGGAATCCACGGATCTGGCCGTCGCGCACGCACACTACGATCTCAGCGAATCCCGGGAGGATATCAACTGCGTTTTTCCGATGATGCGTCTGATTGAACTTGAAGTGGAGGGCTTCATCGGTGAATGCGCCGAGACGCACTACAGCTTCATGGGATATGCACCCGAAGCCGACCACATCGTGGCGAAAGCAAAGGCCGATCTCATCCCGCTGCTGAAAAAAAACGGAGTAAATGCCGTTGTCTTCAGCGGCGGCTGCGAATTAAGCCACCAGTCGGCCGCACTGGTGCAAAGAGAAATCGAGGCGTCCGGAATTCCGACCGTAGGAATCAGCGTATGTCCGGATATCACCGCGCAGATGAAGGTGCCGCGGGCGGTCGCCCTGAGATTCCCGATGGGAAGTCCTTTCGGCGCGTCCATGGATGCTGCGATGCATTTGCGCGTGTTGCGCGATGCTCTTTCGCTGATCGAAAGCGCAAAAGTGCCGGGCGAAGTCGCAGCCCTGCCCTATGACTGGATTAAAACCTGAAACCTCCAAGCCGCGAATTGCACGAATGTCATTCGGGCGGTGGCGGCGGAGGAGGAGGAATGTCCGGCGGCGGCTGGTAGGAAGGAAACTGCGGAGGCGCGGACCCGGGTTTGCGCTTTTCAAAAATGGCGACGCCGATCGTTCCTCCGACCATGCCGAAGATGCAGTAGAGGACGAGCATAAAAATAAAGCCGAAGATGAGCAGCGCGGAATTTATATCGCCCCGGGACGCCAGAGACTCGATCATCTCGCGGGTCTCCGCGGGAACATTCGGCAACCGATCCATCGCCTCCTTCATCTGCTCCATCGCGCTCAAGCCGCCTCTCCCCGTCATCAGGTGCAGAGGGATTGAAAACAGCGCGCTGATCAGCGTGCCGATGGCGCCGGTTAGAAGGCCGATGACCACGCCTCCGCCCAGCGAAACGGGCGCGGGCGAATCCTTCACATACAAACGCGCGGCGATGACGCCTCCGGCAATGACCCAGGCGCAGCAGAAACAGTTGAACAGATTGATCAGCGGCAGTGAAGAAAGAACTCCCAGAGCAATTCCTCCGATCAAAGCCGGTTTCAGCATCCTCGATTCATTCATGAAAGACCTCCCTGCAGGCGCGGTCCGCGCGGAGCGAAACGCCGCCATGGAGCTTCGGCCAGTAACTCTGCCATGCCCTGCATGAGCAGAGATGAAGCCGCAATCCCGAACAAAAGACCCGTTCCAAATCGGGTCCAGGTTGTATTGGTCCAGAGACCGCTAAACGGAGCGAGCGCATCGAAGGCCGGCACGCATACGGCCGCAAGAATCCAATTGCGGCGGATCGCGGGAGAACGATGCAGCCATTTATTCCGAAAGAGCGCGCCCAGAAAAAATCCGAGATAAATTCCGCAACAGCGATGGCACACGGCCATAGGGAAATCAAATATCGTAAAAACACGTTCCGGCGACTGGTGGCAGATGAAGGAGAATCCCAGATAGATTCCGGCAGCGGCGGTCTCCGCATGATGCGCTGCCAGGAAGGGAGCCGCGAGCACCAGAGCACAAAGCGCTCCCCAGACCGCGATCACAAGGTTCAGAACGGATTCCGGATTGGACATCATCCCTCGATTCATGCGATGCCTCCTGCTCAGACGGGAAACGCTGAGCCGGGCGCCCATTATACCTGAAAGAGACTCGATTCGAGATTTGAAGATATCGGTTTCGCACACATTTTATGTGGGTGCGGGCTTCAGCCGCGACCTGGAGTTTATACATTTTCCTTAAGCCGTGAAAGCTGAATTCAGAGGGATCCGGTTTAATGCCGCGCTTTGCATGATCTTTCTAATGGCAAATCTGGCGTCTAGAAGCCCTGAAAGGGTTGCGTATTCGCTCAACCCTTTCAGGGTTGACTCCAATGGCACATCATCCCCAGGGTTGGCTGCAAAAAAC
>JAFGIY010000090.1 GCA_016929335.1 Acidobacteriota bacterium
TGGCGGAGGTGCATGGGAATCGAACCCACCCAGCCCACCTTCCGGTGAACCACAACTGGATTTGAAGTCCAGGCCGGCCACCAGGCCAGATTCACCTCCGCTTGCCACGTGATTTTAGCAGAAACCCGGGGCCATCCAACGGCAAATAAGCAGAATTCTCGCCACAGCGGACAATTTTGGATCATAATAAGAATTTTATGCCGTCGGCGGCTATGGAATATTTGACGTATTTGCATGAACAATTAACATAAAAATGGATTCTGACTCGGACAGCCATAACAATCGTCAAGTCGTGGTCCAGGATAGAACTAAATGAAGGAGTTTTGGAGATTCCTATGAATGAGTTTACTCAACGCCCTGCCGGACATCGTGATACGATCGCAGTACACTGTGGAGAGAAGCGGTGGATGGGCAGCATCACAACTCCCATTGACTACACCAGCACCTTCGTCTTTAAAGATGTAGCCGAAATGGTTTCTTTCGCCAACGGCGAGATCGATCATTATGAATATGGCCGGTACGGCAACCCGACGCGCCAGGCAGCCGAACTAAAACTGGCGGCTCTTGAAGGGGCTGAGCGTTGCGTTCTCTTCGACTGCGGAATGAGTGCGGTTTCCGCCACAATCCTTTCATACTGCAACCAGGGACAGCACATCATCATCACGGACGACGCCTATAAGCAGACGCTGGCCATGGTCAAGAGGGTCATGCCGCGATTTGGTATCAGCTGTACCGTGGTGCCCATGGGTGATTATGAGGCTATGGAAAAAGCCGTTACACCTTCGACGGTCCTGATCATCTCCGAGTCGCCGACCAATCCGTATCTCAATATCGCCGATATCGATGAAATCGTACGGATAGCGCGCGCGCATAGTGTTCTCAGCGTGATAGACAGCACGTTCGCCACGCCATACAACAGCCGCCCGCTCGAGCGTGGAGTCGACATCGTCATCCAGAGCGCCACAAAATACCTAGCCGGACACAACGACGTTCTTGCCGGGGCCGCTTTCGGATCGGATAAAGCTACCGAACCGATTTACCAATGGCGCCGCATGACGGGCGGCGTAGCCGATCCGATGAGCTGCTACCTGCTTATCCGGGGCCTCAAGACGTTCGGAATGCGCATGGAAAGGCTGAACAGCACGGCGATGCAGATTGCTCAATTCCTGGAAAAACAGCCGCAGATCCGGCGCGTCTACTATCCCGGCCTGCCCAGCCACCGGCATTTTCAACTTGCCTCCAGGCAAATGAACGGCTTCGGTGCCGTTGTGACCTTCGAGATCAACGGTAATCTCGAACAGACACTGAAGTTCCTCGACGGACTTAAATTATGCATGCTCGGTCCCAGTCTGGGAGGACCCGAGACCCTGGTTACCCATCCCGCTCTCAACAGCTACTACAACATCAGCCGCGAGGAGCGCTATAAACTGGGCATCATCGATGAACTCGTCCGTCTGTCCGTAGGACTCGAAGATCCCCGTGATATCATCGCCGATCTGCACCTGGGATTCGCGAATATGCGGTAAAAACCGTAATTTCGGCGCTGGAATCCCAGTTCACTGCTGAGGATTCTGAAACCCGGATTGTCCATGATACATTCTATTGAGCGGACATCGGGGGAATCAGGTAATTTTTATGACTCAGGCATCCGACAATGAGGGAGCGGCAAGGCCGGTAATTGAGGCAGTCGAGACGCTTCGCACTGCGATTTATCATCTATCGGAAGGAATGATCATTGCAGACAAAGAAGGCCAGTTTCTGGTCTGCAACCAGACTGCCCGCTCGATTCTGGCGATCGATTCAGGCAACTCTCCCATATCATGGTCCCATGTCCAGGGTTGGTTCCACCCCGATGGAACAACTCCCTATTCTTACCATGAATTGCCGGCGACGCTGGCGCTTGCGGGCGCAGTGGTATCCGAAACCGAAATATTCGTTCGCAACGACCGGCGTCCTTCCGGAATCTGGATCTCCGTTCATGCCAATCCGCTTCTGAATAATCAGGGCGAAATTCGCGGCAGTGTCGTGGTCTTCAATGACATCACTCAAAAGAAGCAGGCGGACGATCAGATCCGGATTATGACGGGCGCTGTGGAGCAAACGGCCGACAGCATCATCATTACAGACAACAACGCCATCATCGAATATGTGAATCCGGCATTCGAAGCGACGACGGGATTTACCAAAGAGGAATCCCTGGGCAAGACGCCCATGATCCTCAAGTCCGGAGCGCATGACGATGCCTTCTACAGAGACTTGTGGCTGACCATTCTGTCCGGGAAGGTTTACCGTGCTACGCTCACCAACCGGAAGAAAAACGGAGAGATATTTTTTGCGGAACAGACCATCACGCCGATGAAGGATTCGAACGGCGCCATTACGCATTTCGTTACCGTCATCAAGGATGTGACCGAGCTTCGTAAATTGCAGGAACAGCAATTTCAAATAAATCTCGCCCGTGCAGTGCAGCAGCAGTTTTACCGAATGCCTCCGCCGAAAGTCGATGGATTTGATATGGCCGGCGCCGCTTTCCCGGCTGATGAAACCGGCGGCGATTATTTTGACTTTTTGCTGCTTCCGGATAATTGCATCGGGATTGCCATTGGTGATGTTTCCGGCCATGGCGTGAGTTCCGCGCTGCTGATGGCTGAATTGAGGGCCTATTTGCGAGCCTTCGCGAGACAAAGCTCCGATATCGGCGAAATCCTCTCTCTTGTGAACGATGCACTGGTGTCTGATTTGGAGCTGGGCCGGTACGCTACATTGATATTCTGCCGCCTGCATACGGGCTTCGGAACACTCGAATATGCGAATGCCGGACATACGCCCGGATATATCCTGGATCGTGACGGCAAAACCAAGCGGATTCTGGAAAGCACGGATCTCCCCCTCGGTTTTTTGCCGAATCACAAATTCGGGCGCAGCGACCCGATCGCCCTGTATCCCGGCGATATTCTGGCTCTATTGACCGATGGCATTACCGATGCCGAGAAACCCGATCAAACCTGGTTCGGCATTGAACCGGCCCTTGAATTCATCCATGCCCATCGTCAGGAAAGCGCGCAGGAAATCGTCAACATGCTTTTCAGAACCGTTCGCGATTTTTCCGAAGGGCTTCCACAGATCGATGACATCACGACCGTAATCTGTAAAACCACCGGGGGCGGGAAGTAGCCTCTCATCAGCCTATGAAGTCCGGAATTCTTTTTGGGATGCAAAGCGCGGGAATCCGATTCCAATCTATGAGGAGGATTGAATGCTAAGTGGAAAAGTTGTCGGGATTATTGGTGCAGGAAACATGGGAGAAGTGCTGATCCGCGGTCTCATCCAATCCGGCAAGGTGAAAAAAACCGATATCATTGCAAGCGATATCAGCAAAGACCGATTGGAACATATGTCCAAGACATATGGCGTAAGAACCACTTCTTCCAACGTGGAACTCGTTGAAAATGCGTCGATCGTCATTATTGCAGTAAAACCGCAAAACATCGATGTTCTGCTGGATGAGCTTTCCAATTCCAGCCATGAAGGGCACCTGTTTATTTCCATCGCGGCCGGCATTACAACGGAGAAACTTGCATCCAAGATGCACCACCAGTCCGGCATCATCCGCGTCATGCCCAATGCCCCCGCATCCGTGCTCGCCGGCATAGCTGCCGTTTGCCCCGGGCGGAACATCTCTTCATCCGACCTGCAGCGCGCCCTCTCGATTTTTGAATGTGTGGGGAGGGCCGTGGTCATAAAAAATGAAGCGTTGATGGATGTCGTGACAGGGCTGTCCGGAAGCGGGCCTGCTTTCGTTTTTCTTGTAATCGAATCTCTCAGCGACGCGGGCGTTCAATTGGGGATTTCCCGAAAAGAGTCTTCTCTCCTGGCGGCTCAGACAGTCTATGGCGCAGCCAAAATGCTGCTGGAAACCGGGAAGCATCCCAGCGAATTGAAAGATATCGTAGCTACTCCGGGTGGAACGACGTTCGCGGGATTGAAAATGCTGGAAAAGGGTAACTTCCGCTCCACTATCATGGATGCCGTTGAAGCGGCTACTGCCCGGTCACGCGAACTCGGGAGTCCGCTTAATAGTCGCAAAAAGGAATAAGCCCCGGCTCTGCCGAGGAGGCAGTAAAAGTCCGGCAGTCCCGGTAGAAAATTTTGACTATTCTTGGAGTCTTCGAGTTGATTCAACTCAAAGACTCCAAGGCTCTGAGGCTCTAAGAAAAGATCCCAATGCTTCCTGAGTCCGGTCTGCCGGAGCTTCAGTTATTTCCCGTCGCAAAATAATCAAAAAGTCAGATTGAATTCTATTTGCTTCCGCACTGAAAAAAATTCAGCGCCCTCCCTCCGGGAAGAGAAAGGGCGCCGCTCGGGTGTAGGTGGGTATTTAAGGGTGGAAAGGAGGTTTTTTAATTCGGAACGATTCTCCTTTTATTTGTACTGCTCTATCCATTAAAAGACGTGAGCAGGCACCGTCTCATATGGGAAACGGTGCCGACTACATTATTGTGCAATGATGATTCAGTTTCAAGCATCATTTATATGTAGGGTTAAGTTTTTGCCTTTTCCTTTCCGTCTCAGCTCCCTCTAAACCGTATAGTCAAACCGGGGTCGAAGCTGATATGGGATCTAAGTGTGAACAAACAATCCCGATTCCTTGTGTTTGAGTGAAGCTCAATGTGCTTCTTTACTGTAAAGGTGGATTGTATCCTTCACTTATGGTAGTTCTATGAGCACATAGCTTCAGGGGTGAGTCCTTTAATGCGCGCGGAAAGCATCAGTTTTAAGGATTTATTTGAGGTAGACCCTTTATCCGGCATCATCAGGCTGGGTGGGAACCGCCATATTGTTCTTGATGCGGCTGCTATAGGAGCTCTTCGTCGAGAACTCAATGATAACCTGGGATGGGAAGTCACGCAGGGGATATTCCTGAGACTCGGATATCTGTGCGGGCGTCATGATGCATATCAGGTAAGAAGGCATCACTCGACATCTTCCGATGAAGAAGTGCTTCGGACGGGACTCAGACTTCACGATTTGGAGGGAATGGCGAGAGCTCGTCTGGAAAAATTTGAAATCGACCGTCTTAATGCAAAATTCTGCATCACGGGGGAATGGATAGGCTCCTTCGAAGCCGAATATCATCTGCAGCAATATGGAATCTGCAACCGGTCGGTCTGCTGGACGCTGGAAGGATATTGCAGCGGATACGCAAGTGAGTTCCTGAAAGAAGACGTCCTTTGTCTTGAAACTGACTGCAGAGCGAAGGGGGATTCCGCCTGCAGGTTCCATCTCCAATCCGTCGCGGACTGGGGAGATATTGCGCGCCCGATCCAGGAGATGCTGACTACCGGCCGGTATACGGAGCGGTTCGACCGGTGTCTCCGCTTCATAAGCGACATGAGCTGCGAACTGGAGCAGACTTCGCTGGATGCTGTTTTTACGACGGATGCAAAAGGCGTGGTCACTTCCTGCAGCCAGGGGGCGTGCGAAATACTGGGCATCGTTCCCAGCGAGGCCATCGGCAAGCAGGTCAGCACTTTTTATGCCGGCGGTGCATCTGAAGCGTTCTCGATTATGGAACGGCTCAAAGAACAGCGGCGTTTCCGCGATTACCTTACCGAATTTGTCACTCCCCGCGGGCGGAGGACTCCGGTCGCGTTGTCGGCTTCGCTGATTCGAAGCCGCACAGGCAGCATAGCCGGCACGATCGGTGTCGCACACGATCTAACGAAGGTCCGGCGACTGGAAGGGGAACTGGCCAAAAAAAACCGGTTCATGGCCAATATTCTCCGCGATTCGGCGGATGCCATCATTACGATGGATCCTGATGATATCGTAACTTCCTGGAACAAAGGGGCGGAGCGCATTTTCGGATATCTGGAAGATGAAATGATAGGGAAATCCGTCAGAATCCTTGTGCCTCCTGAGCTGCGGGAGGCGCGGGAACTGGAATCGATTTCCCGCAGATTCAGGGCGCAGGGAGCTGTACACAGCCACCAGACCGAACGCATCACAAAGGACGGCCGGCGAATCCAGGTCATTTTTACCCGCACGGCCATCCGTGACGATTCAGGCAGGGTGATCGGCAGTTCATCCGTGGTGAAGGATGTCACCTCATTTCGCAGCCTCGAAAAACAGCTTGCCGATGCCGAGCATCTGGCAACGCTCGGTGAACTCTGTGCAGGACTGGCTCATGAAATTAAAAATCCACTTGCAGGGATCAAGGGGGCCATTGACGTCATACGGACAACTCTGTCCGCGGAAGATAAGCATCAGGAAATTCTGGGGGACGTGATTCATGAGGTGAACCGCATCGACAAGATCGTGCGCGATCTTCTGAATTACGCCAAACCAAAGGCGCCTTGCCACAGCGCAATCGATCTGCCCGGGCTTGTGAGCCGCATCGTCGCGATAGCGCGTACGACCTCCAAAAACAGCTCCCTCCCCATTCAGATATGTCACTTGGCTCCGATCCCGGGATTCACGGGTGACGAAACTCAGCTGGAGCAGGTCCTGCTGAATCTTCTGCTGAATGCGCAGAACGCAATGCCTTCAGGCGGACACATTGAAGTGGTTCTTGATTACGACAGGGAATCTTCCGTAATCAGGATGGAAGTGAGAGACAATGGGCCGGGCATTCCGGAAGCCCTGAAAAAGAAAATCTTTCAACCATTTTTTACGACACGGCAGGATGGGACCGGTTTAGGATTGGCGACATGTCTTAAGAATGTGCAGTATCATGGGGGAACCATTGAGGTGCGCAGCGAAGTGGGACAGGGAACGACGGTAGCCGTAAAAATCCCCCTTCTTTGCCTCATTCCGTGATTCCGGTGTTTTCGCAGGCCGGAGAACTGGACGACAATGCCAAAGGAAACAATTCTGGTAGTCGATGATGAACGGCTCGTGCGCTGGTCTCTTCAGCAGAAGCTTGAACAATGGGGATACCATGTCAGCCTGGCTGAAGATGGGGCAACCGCGCTGGGCAGAATCCAGCTCGATAATCCCGACCTGATTACGCTGGATGTGAAGCTTCCGGATATGAGCGGAATTGAAGTGCTTTCTGAGATGAGAAACCGGAACCTGAAAATTCCCGTTATTGTGATTACGGCATTCGGCGTGGTCGACGACGCTGTGCGCAGCCTCAAGCTTGGAGCCTACGATTTTATCGAGAAACCCATCAATTTCGAAAAGCTGGAGAACGCGGTCTATAACGCCCTGGAAACCAAACGCCTTCGCAGCGAAGTCGCGCGCACGCAGGAGATCCAGCGCAGCGAATTCAGCGTGGACCGGATCAACGGCGTGTCCGATTATATCTGGGATCTCAGGGACCTTATCCGGAAAGTCGCCGCAAGTGAAGCTTCCACTATCTTGATACTGGGCGAAAGCGGAACCGGGAAAGATTTGGCAGCACACGCAATCCACTACGAGTCGTCAAGAAGAGATCGTCCGTTTTATGCGATCAACTGTGCCGCAATACCTGAGAGTCTCATGGAATCCGAGCTCTTTGGCCACGAAAAGGGCGCTTTCACCGATGCACGCACGCAGAAGAAGGGGATGTTCGAAATTGCCGATGGCGGTTCTCTCTTCCTCGATGAGATCAGCGAAATGACACTCGGGATGCAGGCAAAGCTGCTGCGTATCCTTGAAGGCCAGCCTTTCCGGCGCGTCGGTGGAGTCAAAAACATTTCGGTCGATGTGCGCGTCATCGTGGCATCCAACCGCAATCTGGAAGAGGCGGTACGTGCATCCACATTCCGCCAGGATCTTTATTTCCGCCTTGCGATCATTCCAGTGCACCTGAAACCGTTAAGAGAGCATAAGGAAGACATCCCAACGCTGCTCGCCGGCTTCATTCAGCACTACAATCAGAAGTTCCGCAAAAATATACAAAGCTTCACCAAAGAAGCGGAAGAACTCCTGACGCACTACGATTGGCCGGGAAACATCCGCGAACTGAAGAACGCAATCGAGAGAGTAATGATTCTCGCGGATGGCAACCGCATCAGCGGCAAGCATCTTCCCATCCGGATTTCGGAGCAAGGAAGGCCCCCCGTGCCTGCGAACGAAGAAGACCTGAATGGAGAAATCCAGCTCCCTCCGGGAGGATTCTCTCTCTACAATATTGAGAAGGAACTGATCCGGCAGGCGCTCGAGCAGGCGCGAGGCAACAAAACAACGGCCGCCCGTCTGTTGCGCATCACACGCGATACGCTTCGCTACAAGGTCAGAAAGTACAAACTTGAGTAGATGTCTGATTTTGATTCGAGATTCGAAAGTCAAGATTCGAGATTAGAATCCTGATTCATGGCCCGCCTGAAGAGGCTGGCCCACGGTTGTCGAGTTTCCAGGAGGGGCGGCAAGAACGAAGGATGTATGTCCGATAGCGGCAATAAGTACAAAGCCCCGGGCGCGAGAGACTATCTCAGAACTCGATTCAATTAGGCATGCCTTGAACCATGTGGGTCGCGGCTTCAGCCGCGACATGTTGGTGCAAACAGAAGATCAGGCATAAA
>JAFGIY010000091.1 GCA_016929335.1 Acidobacteriota bacterium
GACAATGTCCCGCATTGCCTGCGTCGCGGCGCCTTGCATCTGCCCGCCCGGCGCTCGCGTCAAAATGTAAACTTATTGTTGCGCGGGTCCTAAGCCGTTCCGGCGTGCCGTTGAAGTGGAAATATATGCGACGAATGGAAGAAGTTTTTTCGAGATCGGGGTCGAATGGAAACAATATTAGGTGCGAACGCAATTGATAGGCTCTATGGCTGAAAGCCGACCCCGATACCGACCGCGACCCCGAGATATTAAAAATTCGCTCCGCTTTGCGCTGGCTGCTGATGCCGGAATTCATGATATTCATGAAATTCTTTAATCTGGACTTGTGTTTTAGGAGGCGATGTCCTATAAACAAATTAATAATCAATCAGGGGGATTTCGAAGGCTGAAAGGATCGTGGAAGCTCCTTCCGGCTTAAGGCTTCCCACCTCTTGACTCCTATAGGGTTACCAACAATGCCGCCGCAGAATCCCATCGGGAGGTGGCCATGCAGAAACAATTAGTCATGACCATAATTGGCAAAGACCGTACCGGTTTAGTGGAATCGTTGGCACGATTGATTTCGGATAATTGCGGGAATTGGCTGGAAAGCAGAATGTGCCGTCTGGGTGGGGAGTTTGCCGGCATCTTGCGGATTGAAGTGCCGGACGAGATGGAGCAAAAGCTGATACAGGCTTTGCGGGCTTTATATTCGGATGGATTGACTCTGATCATCCGTCCCGGCGAATCCACTCCTGCCACCGGCCCGACCAGGAGTGCATCGCTCAGCATGGTAGGCCTGGACCGCCCGGGAATCATTTACCAAATCTCAGCGGCTCTGGCGCGTAACAAGATCAATGTTGAAGAATTGGAAAGTCAATGCTTCAGCGCTCCCATGTCGGGCGAAACGATGTTTTCGGCAATGGCTCGGCTGCAGATACCCGAGTCCTGTATTGAGGAAGAGCTCCGCAGAGAACTGGAGAAGATCGGTGGAGAACTCATGATCGACATTTCTTTTGCCGAAAACTAATGCACCGTGACGGGCAGGCCCAGACTTTCCAGCAATTCTTTCAGTGACTGGATTTTTTCATCCGAGGGAGGTTCGGTTTCAAGCACAATCCGCCTGTCGTCTATTCTCTGATACTTCATGACTCCCAGGTTGTGATATGGAAGTAATTGGATAATCGTTACGGCGTTGCCCAGAGATCGGCAGAACAGTCCAATGTCTTTGATGCTCTCTTCCGAGTCGTTAAAGTCGGGTATTACGGGGATGCGAATCTGCAATTTTGCTTCTGCCCGGGCGAGCTTTTGAGCATTCGCCAGGATCCATTCATTCGATACGCCTACCACCGTTTTATGCCGCGCACTATCCATATGCTTCAGGTCATACAGGAAAAGATCCGTATAGGGCAAAATGGATTCCATTGTGTCGAAAGGAACGTATCCGCTTGTGTCCAGCGCTGTGTGGATTCCGTTCTCCTTCAGACGTTTCAGCAGCTGCCGCGTGAACTCCGGTTGACACAGAGGCTCGCCGCCCGATAGGGTCACTCCGCCTCCTGAGTGTTCGTAGAAAGGCTTATCTTTGCTCACACGAGCAAGAATCTCTTCGACCGTATAATCCGTGCCGCATATATATAATGCCTTTGGATAGCAGACGGCCGCACAGTCTCCGCAGTTGTCGCACAGAGAACGGTCGATGCGAATGTGCCGGATCTTCTCGTGTGTTGTCGGGTGCGGAACCGATTTGCCGGGAGAGATTGCCTGTCTGGTGCAAGCGTCCAGGCATTTCCCGCATTTTTCTATACCGGTGCAGCGCATGGCTATCCAGCTGAGCTGCGCATTAAACTGCTGGGACTCCGGACTGTGGCACCATGGGCACCGCAAGGGGCATCCCTTTAAAAAAACCGTCGTCCGGATGCCGGGTCCGTCCTGTACGGAGAATCCCTGGATGTCGAAAATTTTCCCGGTCAACTGCTTTTTCATGCTGCACACAAATTGGAGCCTTTGAGTCCCGGCGTCTTTGTGTAAACCGTATGAAATGCAAAGACGCCGGGACTCAAAGGCTCCAGGAAATCATTGCAGGATTCTAAAAACTCAGTTCCGTACGCCGGATGATATCATCCTGGCTGGCCCTATACAGCTCTACGAAATAAGCGCTGAAGCCGGCAATCCGAACTACGAGATCTTTGTACTCTTCGGGCGTTTCCTGAGCTTTTCTCAGCGTTTTGGCACTGACAATGTTGAATTGCATCTCCATGCCGCCCAGAGCGAAATAGGTCCGGATCAAAGCAATAAGCTTTGCTTTTCCCGTTTCATTGCTCAGCGCCGTGGGATGGAATCGCATATTCAGCAGAGTGCCGTTGGAAAACTTCTTCTGGTCGATTGCCGAAACCGATTTAAGCGTGGCCGTCGGGCCGCATTTATCCAGCTGCTGAACCGGGGAAATGCCATCCGCGAGCGGCTCTCCGGCTCTTCTTCCATCCGGGGAGGCCGCCGTCGTCATGCCGAACAGAACATGGGTGGTGACCGGATATAATCCTGCTGCATACCTGCCGCGAGGGCCGGTTGCGGAATTTACGGCGTTTCCATAGACATCGGAAGCCCATTTTGCGAACTGGTCGGGATACTCATTATCGTTGCCGTAGTGGGGAGCTTCATTCAGGATAAGCTGGCGCAGATCCTCCTTGCCTTCCCAGTTCGTCATGAGCGCGTCATAAAGCTCCCTGGCGGTTATTAATTTCCTGTCATAAACCATGTATTTCACCACCGCCAGGCTGTCGGCAATATTTCCGATCGCGATTCCGGCGTTGCCGGTGGAATTGTATTTTGCTCCACCATTCATCACGTCCCTGCCGGATTCCAGGCAGCCGTCGATCGTGGCCGAAAGAAGCGGCAGCCGCATATGCTCGGAGGCGACATATTCCCAAATGTTCACCAGGCTTATGTGCCAATTGACGAAGTGCTCAATCTGTTTCTTGACGGCGTTCAGGACATCATCGAAAGTCTTCATCTCGTAGAGATATCCCGTCGGCAATCCGACCTGTCCTCCAAGCTTTCCATCGGGCCCGCGAAATGGATTGTAGCCGTTATTGATTGCCAGCAGAAAAGCATTGAGCAGGTTAAAAAAGGACTCCGTGCCTGTACCGCCCGGGCAAGCCCATTCGTCTCCGCATCCCTGAGGCTCTACGCAGCCGATCAGGCAGTAGTTCCTCGCACTCTCAATCGGCAGGCCTCTGGCCATGAGCGCCGGAATAATCACATCATCGTTTTCAAACGTGGGAACTCCGCCGGCAATCTTTGTCGTTTCAATTGCTGCTTCCCAAAGTTCGGATGGCGTGCCCTTGTGGATGCGCAGAGACTGAGGCGGATCATGCAGCACCAGGCGTCCGGCAGACTGCAGCATCATAAAAGTAACAGGGTTGGTCGCGTCCTTGCCGTCCTTCGTTACGCCGCCGATGGTCATCAGCTGACCGCTGGTGTAACCCGGGCCGGAGAGTGTCGCGACGTAAGGCCATATTTTGTTCATTTCGGCCACTTTTAGATAAAAAAGATCAAGCAGTTCTTGAGCTTTTTCATGAGTCGTTCTGCCGGCCGCTATATCCGCTTCATAGTAGCTGCCGAGGTACTGATCGACACGGCCGAAACTGATGCCGTGCTGTTGCGCGTCCAGGCAGAGTGCCAGCTGATAGAGATACATGCACTGGATCGCGTCATGGAATGTGCGGCATGGATTTGCCATGATCCAGTTCAGGCAGTCGGCCATTTCCAGCAGCTCTTTTTTCCTCATTGGATCTGCTTCAAGAGAAGCGAGTCTTTCGCATTCTTTTGCGTACCGTTTGGAAAGGGTCATCATGCCGTCGCAGACGATGGCGACGGCGCGGTAAAAGCTGTATCTGGAGGCACTGCCATCGAAAAGCACGCCCTCCATTTCATCCATTTTTGCCTGTGCTTCGGCCTTGATTGCAGCGAAACCTTTATGCATAGCCTTCTCGAAATTCGCAACAAAATGGCCGACAGGGGAGGTGCAGGTGTTCTTTGTTCCAAAGTAGGTGACGCCGCTTCCGGCGGCCTTGAAGTATCCCGGCGGAATATATTCATCCACTTTTGCGCTGAGGCATTCTTTACGCCAGAAATCGCCGGTGCTCAGGACATATTCGGCGTCCTGATCATCGATGTCGTATGGATCCGTATCCCTTAACGGGATCGAGCCCGCTTTCAGTTCGTCCAGGAACCAGCCAAAGGATGTTTCGGGATAAAGCGCGCATGCGCGGTATTTGGCGGCTTGCCAGCCGACGATTACTTCATCTTCATTGATCAGGACGGGAAGCTTTTCGCAGAGGTTGGCAAAATTCTTCGCTCTTTTCAGAATGCCCTGCAGCTGAGGATTTTCCTTATAAAAATCCGTCACGATTTTGTAACGGGCGATGCAGATGCATGGTCTCGTTGTGCGGTATTTCCGGCGTATCTTTGCGACACGGTCCGTAACGGGGCTCAATGCATACATAATAGATACTCCTCGATTATCTGCAGCGGATGGAGGGATGTATTGCCGTATCCGCACCCCGCCAATCCAGCGGCCGCTTCTGCATCTGATGGCTCAAATCGCCATCAAAGTGTATATTTTACTGTTAATTCGGTCGCTAAAACAGTGGCTTATGCGAGCATTATTTATCAATCTCGAATCTCGAATCAAAAGGGAGTCCATTTTATGGAGCATATCCATGTCGGTCAGGAAGGCTCGATATTGCTGATTAAGCTCAATCGTCCGGAAAAACTCAACGCGCTTTCTCCGGCCATGTATCACGCACTGGGCAAAGCCCTGGCAGGATTGAACAATGATCAGGAACTGCGTGTCGCTGTTTTATACGCCGAGGGAAGGCATTTCACATCCGGAGTGGAACTGGATGTATGGGCTCCTATTCTGGGAAGCGGCATGCCGTTTCCGGTTCAACAGGGCGAGATAGATCCGCTGGGCTTGACGGGCGAGCGCCACAACAAGCCGCTGATTATCGCGGTACAGGGCTATTGCTTTACCTGGGGTGTTGAAGTCCTGTTGAACACGGAAATCCGCATTGCTGCAAACGACACCATTTTCCAGATGCTGGAGGTGCAGCGCGGGTTATATCCCTGCGCCGGCGGTACCCTTCGCCTGCCCAAAGAAATAGGATGGGGGAATGCTCACAAGGTATTGCTGACAGGCGAACGCTGGAGTGCGGAAGATGCCTATCGTTGGGGAATGGTGCAGGACGTCGTGGAGCCGGGACAGCAGTTCGCCAGGGCTATGGAATACGCGCGGAGGATAGCAGATTGTGCGCCTCTCGGAGTTCAGGGATTGCTGAAATGCACACACACTGCCGAGGCAGCCGATCATGAAACGGCGGTAAAACAGATGTTCGCGGACCTGATCCCTGTGATGAAAAGCCGCGATGCGGCAGAAGGGGTAAGATCCTTCCTGGAAAGGCGCAAGGCCGTATTCCAGGGAAGGTGATTTGAGAGGGCCTTTGCTTCATCACAGCCTTATCCAAAATATTATTCCAGCCAAAGCCACGCTATCATTGCGCGGTCGATTACTCATCATCGATAATCAGACCTTAATCGATTTTGTCTGCAACCGTTTGTCCCCCTCCCGTTTATTTGCTCATCATTCATCGATTGCAACCATATTGCATTTTGTTACGTATCTAATGCTTTGTGATTAATCCGCATTATTCATAAAGGATCACTGCCGCAGACGCCTCATGTATAATGCGGAATACGATCTTAAATCGGGGATCATTTACAGCGTCGTTCGCCGGATGGCAGTCAGTGTGCGTCGGTGAACACATTCATTCAATTCAGGCATCCGATACGGTCATTCAATCTGTGGGATTAAATAGGAATTTTGGTTTTGCTATCGGATCGGCATAGCGGGGTGAAGCATAAAATAATTCGTTGCCGGCAGGCGGCAGGGAGGCTGAACGTCGATGATCATCGAAGCAGAAAATGTAACCAAAATCTACCGTACGGAAGAAGTGGAGACGACGGCTCTGGACAGCATTAATCTGCAACTGGAGGAAGGACAATTTGTTTCCATCATGGGACCGTCCGGCTGCGGCAAATCCACACTGCTGCATGTCTTGGGCCTGATCGACAACCTTAGCGACGGCACTTACCGGTTTCTGGGAGAGGATGTATCCAATTACTCCGAAAGAAAAAGGTCGATAATCCGTAAAAAGAACATTGGCTTCGTATTTCAGAGCTTCAATCTTATCGATGAGCTTACAGTCTATGAAAATATTGAGCTGCCGCTGATCTACGGCAAAACTCCGGCTCACGAAAGAATATCCAGAGTCGAGGCTTCCCTGGAAAAGATGGACATTACCGCCCGCAAGAATCATTTTCCAAGGCAGCTGTCGGGAGGCCAGCAGCAGCGAGTGGCGGTTGCACGAGCCATTATCAATCAGCCGAACCTCATATTAGCCGACGAACCCACAGGTAATCTTGACTCGGAGCACGGGGCCGAGGTGATGAATCTGCTGGTAAAGCTGAACGAAGAGGGCACCACCATCCTGATGGTTACCCACTCGATGGAAAATGCAGCTTACAGCAGACGGATCATCCAATTGCACGACGGCAGGATTGTCTCCGGAGACAAGGAGAAATAACAAAATGGCCGGCAACGAAATCAAGGCAACCCTGCGCACCTTCTATCGCGAAAAATCCTATGCGTTGATAAATCTTCTCGGACTATCGCTGGCGATCGCCTGCTGTTTGATCCTTGGTCTTTACTTAAGGAGCGAGCTGACACACGACCGGCATAATGAGCATTACAGGCAGATTTACAGGATAGCAAATGAATTCACCACAAGCGGGACCGTGGACAGAATCGCACTTACTTCGATCTCCCTTGGCCCCATGCTAAAGGACAGCTATCCCGAGATTAAGGCGTATGTGAGGCTGCAGCCGGTTGCCATGCAGCAGAAAGTCATGATCCGCAGTGGAGACAAGACACTCTATTGGCAGGATATCTATATCGTCGATGAAAACATCTTTGAAGTATTCAGCCATAAGATCCTCTATGGGGATCCCAGGACTGCTTTGAAAGATCCTGCGTCTGCAGCCGTAAGTGAAACCTTTGCCCGGAAGTACTTTGGTAATGCCAATCCCATCGGGAAGGTCATCAATGTGGATTTGGGGGAGATGGCTCCGAAGAAGATATCGCTGGTATTTCGAGACCTGCCGGAAAACACACACATAAAATACAACGCTCTTTTTCGACTGCAGGGGCTCCCACCCGCAGTCAATCCCCGGAACATGCTCTTTGGCGTTTCCAACTACACCTATCTGCTGCTGCCGGAAAGTTATGATCCCGATCGCTATAAGGCGATCAGCGAATCCTTCTATTCCCGGTTCATGCAAGATACAGGCAAAGTCGTAGGCATTTCCTGGAAAAGCTGGCTGGAGCCGCTGGCGGGTATTCATCTGTACTCCGATCTTTCCTATGATCTTCCAACCGGCAACAGATACTACATCTACGGATTTGCAGCCGTTGCCGTCTTCATTCTCCTGGTGGCCTGCATCAATTACGTTAACCTGGCGACAGCACGCGCGGCCAGGCGGTCAAAGGAAATCGGAATGCGAAAAATCCTGGGTGCGCCCAGGGTGCTCCTGATATTGCGGTTTCTTGGTGAGGCAGTGGTTTTCGCGGCGGCCGCTATGGCTATCAGCATCGGGCTTGTGGAAGTCATCCTGCGGACGCTTCCTATGAATGAGCTTTTCGGCAAGCCGCTGACTCTCGGCCTCAGAAATGAGCCTGTTCTCCTGCTATGGATAGCCGGCCTGGCATTGCTCGTCGGCCTGCTATCGGGTTCTTATCCGGCCCTCTATTTATCTTCCATCTCGCCTCTGTCCGCGTTGGCGGATTCCCACAAGGGGAAAAAAGGAGGATTCCGGCTGAGGGAGCTGCTTGTTTTAACGCAGTTTACGGTCTCTGTCCTCGTCATCGCCTGCACCATCATTATGGCGCTGCAGATGCATTACATCTCCGGCAAGCCGTTGGGCTTTGAAAAACAGAACCGGGTGGTTGTGAACCTGCGGAGCGCGGATGTGATCGCCAAATATCAGGTTATGAAGAATGAGCTTCTCAAAAACAGCCGGATTCTGGGAGTCTCGGCGGCTTCTGCCATGATCAGCACAGACCAGATCATCCCTCACGGTGCGCCCATGGTCGACAACAGGGATGGAGTGCAGGAACGACTGGTGATCAGGAACCTTCAGGTGACGGATGACTTTTTTGCTGGTATGGGCATTCAAATGGCCTCCGGAAGAGATTTTTCCAAAAGGCTGCTTACGGATTTGGGCACCTCTTTCATTGTGAACGAAACCATGGTCAAGGCCAGAGGATGGAAGGAACCTCTCGGCAAGCGGATTCAGTTGAATCAATACAACGGCAAAGTCATCGGGGTGGTGAAGGATTTCCATTTCCGCTCGCTTCACAATGCCATGGAGCCCCTCATTATCAACCAGCTGCCTGACACCGGAAACCAGAGAGTCATGGTCTTGAAAATAAGCGATCAGGACGTTCCGCAGACTCTGCGTTTTCTACAGCAAAAGTTTGCAGAGCATGACCCGCGGCATGCATTTGAATATCTATTCCTGGATGACGCCATCGATAAGCTGTATATGTCGGAGAGCCGGCTGATGAAAATGACGGGAATTTTCTCGGGCATCTGCATTTTTATTTCCTGCCTGGGCCTTTTCGGCCTGGCGTCCTATTCCACGGAGCAGCGAAGCAAGGAGATAGGCATCCGCAAAGTGCTGGGCGCCTCCGCATTTCAAATCATACTGATGCTGGCAAAGAAGATATTGTGGCTTGTTCTGGCAGGATCCGTCGTCGCTTCCGTCATTGCATATTTCGCAATTGATGAATGGATGGCGGGATTTGCATACCGTGTCGGCATACAGCTATGGGTGTTTCTGGTGTCTGCCGCCGTTGTGATCGCTGTAGCATTCATAACGATAGCGCTGCAGTCCTATAAGACCGCGCAAACCAATCCGGCGCAGACCCTGCGCTATGAATGATCGATGGAGCATAGACGATTTGCAGATTACGAATTGTGACATTTTGGGGGAGCCGTGAACTTTTGTCCGCAGCGGTGATTCTGATTCATAAAGGGAGGAATGATGAGGTTGCATAAAGGGATCATGAGAGGCGTCTTTTCAATACTGTTGGTGCCGGCGCTTTTTTCGTCGGGCGTCTTTGCTCAGGAAAGAAAAGAGATAACGATTGCGCCGCAGATACTTCAGCAATATGCAGGCGTTTATGAGCTTGCACCAAACTTCAAAATGATGATTACAGTGGAAGGGAATCAACTGATGGCGCAAGCTTCAGGACAGGGAAGGAATCCGATCTTTGCGGAATCGGAGACGAAATTCTTTTTTAAAGTGGTGGATGCTCAGATCGAATTTCTGAAGGATCAAAGCGGGAGAGTCTCTTCACTGGTGCTTTTCCAGAATAACCGGGAGATGCCGGCTCCGAGAATCAGCGACAAGGTTGAGGAGCGCAAAGAGGTCGATATTTCTCCCGCTGTTCTGGCGGCATATGTGGGCGCCTATGAGCTGAGGCCCGGCTTCGATCTGGTCATTACACTGGAAGGCGATAAACTGATGTCACAAGCCACAGGACAGGGAAAGGTTCCGATCTTTGCCGAATCAGAGACGAAGTTTTTTGCCAAAGTCGTGGATGCTCAGATCGTGTTTCTAAAGGATGCCGCAGGCGCCGTAACCCATTTGATGCTGTACCAGGGTCTTGCCGAGATTAAGGCGCCCCGGAAGTAGCATGGCATCGGCGGCCACATGTTGCCGCCATTACATATGGGCAATTCGTATCCATATTTTATGGAATGACATGTAAGGGTGAATACAGGTACGGCTGCAAGATGATTCATTTATAGTACGGCAGGATCATTTCCGGAGAAAAGGAATCCTGGAGGTATATCTGAAGGAGGGACGTGCGTGGATAAGCCGATCAAGAAAAAAACCTGGACCCCGGGAAGGATAATCTTCATAGTTCTTGTTCTCGTGGCTATTGCCTCGCTGGCTTACCTGTATGCGTCACGCTCAGGGAAATCACGACTGAAGACTGATGCAGGCCGGATGACGTTTTCCAAAGTCGGATACGGAGAATTTCGCGAATACTATCCATTCGATGCGAAGGTGGAGCCGGTAACCTCGGTATATCTGGATGTGGAAACAGGCGGACGTGTCGAAGCGATCTACGCCGAGGGAGGGAAATTCGTCCGGAAAGGAGATTTGATTCTCCGTTTTTCAAATACCCAGCTTCAAAGGAGCTCAATCGATTCTGAAAGAGGCCTGCTCGAAACGTTAAATATTCAAAGAGATACTCAATTCAACCGGGCGCAGAACAGGCTGCTGCTCAAAGAGCAGCTGGTGGATCTCAATTACCAGATTCTCAGGTTGGAGGATAAATACAAAAGATACGGCGCATTGGGAAAGGATTCGGGAGTAATGTCGGAAGAAGAGCTGAAAGCGGTCAAAGACGAACTGGGGTATAAACAAAATAAGAGGGAACTTCTCGAGGAGCGAATCCGGCAGGAAGATCAGCTCAGCCAAACACAATTAGAGCAGGCCAACAAGTCGGTCGAACGTCTCAACAGAAGCCTGGATCTACTCGCAAAGACAGTTGAGAGTCTGGATGTGCGGGCGCCCATCACGGGATATCTGTCGAGCATCGAGGCTGAGGTCGGCCAGAACGTACCGGCAGGCAAAAGGATCGGCCAGATCGACCTGCTGGACAAACTGAAGCTTCGCGCCGGTATCGATCAATATTACATCGCAAAAGTGCAGGTCGGAACCAAAGGCAAATTCAGTCTGGAAGGGACCTCTTATGCCGTAGAGGTTTTAAAGATATATCCCGAAGTCAAAGATGACAAATTTACGGTGGACATGTCCTTCGTGGGGGAAATGCCGACGGGGATCAAGCGCGGACAGACACTGACGGTAGAACTGGATTTCAGCGAGACAGGCAAGAGCCTTGTGGTTTCGAAAGGCGGCTTTTACAACCAGACCAATGGCAGGTGGGTCTATCTGATATCAGAGGATCGTTTGTCGGCAAACCGCACGGATATACGTACGGGAAGGCAGAATCCCCGGGATGTCGAAGTTCTGGAGGGTTTGAGGGAAGGAGATTGGATCATCACTTCCGGATACGATGCGTTCAATGAAGTGGATATGCTGGTGTTTGAGCAGCCGGTGCAGATTGGGAATTGATACGCAGTCCGCGGTTGTGGTCGCGGTGCGCTTTCTCGCTAATACCCCGCAATCCTATTAACCCGACTTATTCATGAATAAAGCGGGTTATATTGCCCGGACCAATCCGGCACGTATTTTGCGAGATAAATATGAGTAATAGGATAGAAAAAAGTTACTTGGAGATATCCATGAAAAAAACCATACAGCTTTTCATGATATTCGGCTTCCTTTTTTGCAGCAGTGCTTTCGCTCAAACGGATCTGAACGGCACATGGCAAGGCAAACTGGCCATCGACCAGAACACCAAAATGACGATCCAGTTCATTTTTACAAGGAGAGCCGACGGCTCCTACGGAGTGGTTCTCAACTCACCCGATTCGGGCGGCATAAAAAATGTGGCAGCAACTTCCGTTAAGTATGCGGCCGGAAAGCTGACTGTCGAGGTGGCCAACCTGAGTGGTACCTATGTGGGCACGGTAGCCAAAGGAACCATGACGGGCGAATGGAGACAGCAGGGAAGCACTCTTCCGCTTGTTTTGACCCCGTATAAGAAGCCGGAAGCCGCGGCCTTAAAACCCTTGCTGGGGAGGTGGGAGGGGAAATTTGCTCCCCCCGGTTCCGGAGAACTGACGATTGTGTTCCGCTTTGAAACAGCCAAAGACGGAAACATTGCCGGGTTTCTCGATGTCCCGGAGCAGGGAGCGAAGGGCATCCCGATAGGCGATGTCGTACTGGAAGGATCCCGGATCTCCCTCAAGATTCCCTCATTGGGATTTGATTACACTGGAAAACTCATCAGGGATGGCATGGACGGTTCCTTCAAGCAAAGCGGAGCTGAATTTGAATTGGACCTTTCGAAAGGGAAATATCAACCTCCTCCTCTGAATGTGCCTGTTGAAACAATGAATACGCTGCTGGGCAAGTGGGCAGGCAAACTGGATATTCCGGGAGACGTGCTTCACAATATCATCCTGAGATTCGAGAAAACAAAAGACGGCAGGTTATTTGCCTACTGGGATTGTCCTGAACGAGGCAGTGTCGGCGGCCGGGTTGCGGATGTGGTGCTTAAACTTGATCAATTCAGCTGCCGGATTCCCGCAACAGGCGGCAAATTCGCGGGCAAGCTGGTCAAAGACACCATCTCGGGCACTTACGAAACCGCAGGGAAACAGTATCAGCTCAATTTGGTCAAAGGGGCAAAATATGAGCCTCAAGTCGCTCAATTGGATATACCTGCAGAAGTGATGAACCAGCTTCTTGGCCGATGGACATGCAAGCTGGGAGGTTTATCGATAATTTTCAGATTTGAGCAGAACCCCGACGGCAAGAATGCCATTTTTATCGACATCCCCGAGCAGAATGTAAAGGGATTACGGATACTCAAGGCATCGATGAAAGATGGCAATCTATGGATGAAAATGTCGGGATCCGAATATACCGGCAAGATATCCGGAGATAAGATCGACGGATCGCTAAAGCTGCTGGAACAGGGAGGGAATTCAATCCCATTGCCTTTGACCAAGGGATAAAACGGACAATTCGGCAAACGCATCCGGAGTGATTCAGGCAGGCACGAACGGAAACGTCGCGGATCCCACGGAAAAAATCTGCCATAAATACGAAAAAACATTTGGCAGTTTTTTCTTGTTGGAAATGCCGCAAAGGGTTACATCTGTATAGGTGGAAGGAGGCTTTCATGGGCAATGAGAAAAAGGCGGTGCTGCTGGTCGATGACGACGATGACGTGATCGAACAAATCCGCACGGTTGTGGCGCAGGAATATGAAGTGGATACCGCCAATAGCGGAAAAGAGGCGCTGGCCAGGATCGCAAAAAAGAAATACGACTGCATTGTAATGGATGTCATGATGCAGACATTGAGCGACGGTCTGGATACGGCAAAGAAGCTCAAAGAGAACACGGCAACAGCAACAATCCCAATTGTGATGCTGACGAGCGTAAACGAATCTTATGACTATCGCAGTCAGATTGACGAGAGCTATTTTCCCAAGGACAAATGGCTCGACAAGCCGGTGAATCCCAAGGTGCTGCTGCGGGAGATCAGAAAACTGACTAAATGAAGGAGCATCCGGATGCCGGGGATATTCTAAAAACCGGCTCTATTCAGACGCCGATTAAACCTGCCAATAAAGCGCATGTCAAAAATCCGCCGCCGGTGCGGAAAATTTCGAAATGCTATTTTGCCGCAAGCAGACTGGCCAAAGCGCTTTGAGCTGATTTCATGCGCTGCGGTTCTCCGACGAGACGCGCGCGCCAGAGCACATTGTGGGGCGTAACCGTCGGCGCCACGAATTCGACAACCTCCGTTTCGTATCCCGCAGATTCCAGCCGCAAAGTGCGCTCGGCATCCACGAAAGATTGAATGAAGCGCCGGCGAACCGGAGCATGGCGCGGAATGCCCAAAGCCTCCGCCTGTGCCTGCGCTTGCCGCGATGCGGCAACAGATTCGCTTGTGCAGCAAGGGACCAGGAGCAAAACGCGGGTCCTGCATGCGATGGCTCGATCGATGATGGCGTCCGCCGCCTCTCCGCAGGCATGGAGTGCCGTGATTATGGAAGGCTGCGAGGGCCACGCATCGGCTGTTTCGACTGAGGCTTGGCGGCAGTCAATCGGGATGGATGAGCACAGGCGTTCAGCCGCACGGCGGCTCGCTTCAACCCGCTGCCGATCGCATTCAATTGTTACCACATATGTCCCGCAACCGATTGAAGGAAGAATGAGCTTCGCTGCAAGCAAACCGACGTAGGATTTTCCCGCAGCCGCATCGACCAGAAGAAGGGAAGAGCGACGGGAAAACCGGCTTGCCGCGCGTTCGATCTCTTCCATCATTGCGGCCACTTCGCAGGCCTTGCGTCGATCCTCTTTGCGCAATGTGGCTCCTTCCGCTGCAATGTAAAGACGGTCGAGCCACTCCTCAACTTCCTTAAGGTATTTCTGCATCGCTGCTCTTGGAGTCTTAGAGGCTTTGAGTCTTAGAGCTGGAATTGCTCAAGGGCGCCTCATGCTTCCAATCTTTCTTACTTGCCGTATTTTGCGGTTCGGGCATCCCGGATTACACCGCTCCAGTTCAGGCCAAAGCCGAAATCGTAGGTATTGCCTTCCGAATCGACGTGGCAGGCAAGATCAAATGTCGCGGCCATTCCGAGCGATCCGGGCCACATGGAAATTTTGCCGCCCGAGCCGGCGTTGTATTCGGCATCGGCAATAGTGCGATGCCGCGGATCGGAGCTGTTATTCGCGGGAATTCCCAGCCCGAGGCTTTCGCACAACGCTTGTATATTGTTGTTCCACCGGGCGGCAATTTCAGGGCTCTCGACGGAAGTGATCAGAATATGCCGCAGGTCATCTTCGGTAAGAAATTTTATCTGGGCATCTGTTAGATCTGAAGCGCCGGCGCCGCTTTCTGTAAATGGCTTGCCGCGGTATGTTGATGCAAACGGACCTCCGGCGGCAGGTATGGACTGGTGTGCGCTGTACAGCATGAGCCCGGCGATTTGCCGGATACTCATCTTTGAAGCGAGGTCTTTTGCTCTTTCATCGGCGGATAAACGCCAGTCCTCGTAGGGATCAAGCTTGCCGTTTCGATTAAGATCTTTGAATGCGAAACCGCTGCTGTAAACCAGCTTGATTCCGGACGTTGTCGAGTAGCCAAGAGTCCGGCCTCCTCTGTTGATAACGGTTTTTATAGTCCCGGCCTCTGTCTCGCTCCACTTTTTGCAGCCGGTCAGGAACAGGCAACATGTCACAGCCAGAACGGAATAAATGCAGTATGCCTTGCTTTTCATATGTTTCTCCTACCGCGGTTCAGTTTCGAAGCAATAGTGCCTGTTGCTGAGTCTATCAATAATGGTCGGCTCTTGGAGCCTTTGAGCCTGGAGTTAATAAAACTCAAAGACTCCACGTCTCAACGACTCAAAGGAGCCACAGATGATGCAATCATCTTCCGGGTTTAGCATGCAGTGCCAACCGCTTTGAGCGGTACTCATATCAAGCCTCCGGCTTCCCTCCGCCAAAGACTTAATCCGGCAGCATTCAGAACTGCGGCCCTTTGGACCAGCCGTCGCCGACTCCGTAGGGAAGCATACTTCCGTACGCAAAAATGCCGCGAAGTTTCCCATTCCCGGTTTTGAAGATATCGGCGAAAGGCATGGAACTCGGCGTGGTCGCGTAGCTGGGATGAACGCTTCCGTCGGGCATCTTGATGGATGCGTATCCGCGATGGTTGAAGCAATACAGGCCCCATGTAAGTCCCATCTCTTCGTCAACAACGGGTGTGCGGCGAGGGCGAACGCTGGAGATTGTCTTAAGCGATGGAGGAATTTTGCCGTCGGCGGTTTGGCACGAACGGCTGGAAGGCATCCCCGGTATCGGAGGAGCGGCGTTGGGAATGGTTCCACAGGTTACCATGCCATTTTCGATCCGGAATGCGTCCTTGTCCCAGGGAATTTCCCTGTCATCCAGTTTGTCGAGTGCCTCGAAATAAATATCCGGCATGCGAAGCATTTCCTTGCGTGACAGGCGCTCGGATGGGGCAAGAGGTTCGGTAAAGGTCGGCGGAGGAGCTTTCAGATTGGCAAGCACTTTTTCATTCACATCGCGTACTACTATCGATTCGGCTTCGGTGATCCGGCGGTTTTCCACTTTGAGTCGCACGGAAAGCAGGACGGGTTTGTCATGCTCTTTTACGACTCCGGTCCACGCAACCTGGCCGGTCTGCAGATCACAGATATAAAATTTGAAATCTCCCATCCCTGAGGCCGTGAACCAGAGTCCTTCAGTCGGTGGGAGCTGAATCGTGTTCTCGGTGAAAATCAGATTGTTGGATAATGGAGCCTGGGAAGCATCATGTGCCAGCATGGCCGAAATGTATCCGTCCGCAATGCCCTGAAGGCATGCGCGATCACAGGAAGCGGATTTTTGGGCCAGACACGCAATAAGACAGACAGCGAACAGGCCAACAAATATCATAGCCAGCAGTTTCTTCATAACCTTCTTCCTCCCCTTTCGTTTTTCGGGTACAGCGTTACGCTATTATAAAAGGATTATGAAACCTTCGGCGTCCTTTCTCATCATTAAATTTTCGTTGATAGTTGGTATACTTGCAGCGGGACGCAAATTGTGTCGGGAGAGTGGAGATGATTGAAGTATTATCGGCGTTCGGTCTTTCTGCAGCAACGGGCCTTAACGCATATCTGCCGCTGCTCATCGTCGGCGTAATCGCAAGGTTCACCGACTGGATAACGCTTAAAGCACCGTGGAACACGCTGGAAAATACGTGGGTACTGGTCGTGGTGGCGATACTGCTGCTGATTGAAACGGTAGTGGACAAAATACCCGCCGTGGATACGGTGAACGATGCGATTCAGACATTCATTCGCCCGGCCGCCGGTGCGGTTCTTTTTGCGGCCGGGAGCAACATTATCAGCGATATCAGTCCTGTGGCTGCCATGATTTGCGGACTGCTGGTGGCCGGAGGAGTGCACGCGGCGAAAGCAACCGCGCGCCCCGTCATTACCGCAGGTACGGCGGGTACGGCAAACCCGATTGTCAGCGCCGCAGAGGATGTGGTCTCGGGCGTTTCCGCATTCATGGCAATCGTCCTTCCGGTATTGGCTGCTATCCTGATTGCGGCGCTTTTGGGACTTTTTATCTGGTGGAAAATCCACAGCAGGAAGCGCCGCATGGCAAACGCATAAGGCGCCAGGCTCTTTAATCATCGGCGGCAGAACCATGCTGGTCGGAATCAATTACCCGTGGATTAATTACGGATGGGATTTTGGCGATGCGCCGGAGGCGTGGGTAGCCGGCGACCGTCTGCCTGCATGGCGCGAAGCGAAACGAAAGCAAATTGAGGAGGATTTCGGGCGATTTGCAGGGCAGGGGATGCATGCCGTGCGCTGGTTTCTGCTCGGAGACGGCCTCAACTATGGAATGAATGAGCTTGCGCCGCGCAAAGCGGGCGATAAGTGGAGATGCGAACTGTTGCCTGCGGGCCATAGTTATTATGATCAGCTTTATGACGATTTTAAATTCCTTCTGAATGTTTGCCGCAAGCATGGCGTGAAGATTTTTCCTTCGCTGATTGATTTTGGCTGGTGCCTTCAGGGCACACCAATGACCGGTAATACCGGGATCATCAAAGGAGGAAGATACGAAATCCTGATTGATCCGGGAAAAAGAAAAGCATTTTTCGAAAGGACGCTGGAACCCCTGCTTGCCGTCTCCATGTTGTACCGTGATTCCATCTATGCCTGGGAGCTGATCAATGAACCCGAATGGGTTGTTCGCAGGTTCTGGAGCAGAAATGCGAACAGAACGGTTTCGCGCGGGGATATGCAAGATTTCATCGCGGATGGGATCCGGCGTATCAATGCAAAAAAGACACAAGATGAAAATGCCGCGTTCCTTTCCTCCGTTGGATTTGCCGATTGGGAGAGTCTTGATAAATGGGACGCGGAAAGGCTCGGGATTACGCTATTTCAGTTTCACTACTACGCGCAAAACAATCGTGAACTGCCCATAAACTCGAACCCGGCGCACCGGCCGTGCGCCGTGGGTGAATTTGCGACAGCTGCAGGGAAAGCCTGGCCGGAGCTTCAGCGGCAGCATAGGGATCAGAGTATTACAAACAGACTTCGCTGCATGGAGGATAAGGGCTATCCGGTCTGCTTTCTGTGGTCTGCAACGGCAACCGATGCTGCGACCAGATGGACGGAAGAGGCACATCAGGAACTGCTTGCTTACAATAACCTGATTCCGACGCAAACCATCAGGGCGTGAATTTTCCCTCCTCTGAATCCCCGCCGGGGCTATTTACAGGATTCCGGTTTTTCCACATTCCGAACAACAGGGTTAGAATCGCTAATCCGATTTCATCGATAAAGGGGATGAAATCAGGTATGAACAAGTCGATGAGTGTGAGCAGTCCCAGAATGAGCACAAGAGTAGGAAATCTCAAATTAAGATTTTTCAGAAGACGCGCTGCCACGGAGGCTCGAGTTGACGGAATCATGTTGCTTCACTCCGACAAATATTCTGGTTTTGTTGTCTCTAAAAGTTATATTATCCGATTTTAATGATACTGCCAGTCATTCTTTTGACTGCTTTTACAAAGTTATCCTGGAGCTAAGGAGGAATGCTATGGATTTACTGAGCTTGTTATTGAACCAGGGCGGCGGACAGGCTGTGCGTCAATTGGGCAACAATTTTGGACTCGACGAAAATCAAACTGAATCGGTACTTTCGAATCTTCTACCCGCTCTCGGACAGGGTCTTGCCCGCAACGCTTCCTCCCAGGGCGGTCTCGAGAGCATTCTGGGCGCGCTTACGGAAGGCCGGCATCAAAGATATCTCGAAGATCCTTCCATTTTGAGCCAACAGGACTCGATCAACGACGGAAACGGTATCCTGGGACACATCCTGGGAAGCAAGGATGTCAGCCGCCAGGTGGCGCAGCGAGCATCGGAAAGAACCGGAATCGGTGCCGATATACTAAAAAAGATGCTTCCGATAGTGGCAACTCTGGCAATGGGAGCACTCAGCCGTCAGAACGCGAGTGTTCAACAGACACCCGGTGCGTCAGCCGCTGATGGGCTCTCGGGCATGCTGGGCCAGTTTTTGGATGCGGACCGCGATGGATCTGTACTTGATGATGTTCTGGGAATGGCTTCCAAATTCTTCAAAAAGTAACCGCCTGAAGCCATAAAGATGCTTCCACTTATTCCGGCTAATCGGCTGGGAGATCGCCCGGTTCTGTTCTGACTGCGGGACACAATTGACGCTGTGGCTGTTTTCGTTCTGGCTGCAAGCGGGCATGCGGTGAATCATGTGAGTCGCGGTTTCAGCCGCGACACGCATAAGAAAGGACACCCGCATTGTCAAATGTATCCTGCAGTCAGGACTCTCCCGGAGTAATGTTCACATGGGCCGGTAAAGATCCACGTTTTCATCATAAGGTAATTAACGATATCCCAAAATGTATTTTAATAATGTGAAGACCGGTTGATTGATATGAAAATTGTAGCATGCAAGTGTTTCCTGTTTGCCGTCGCATTGCACGGCGGTGTTTCCGTGCTCGCTGCGGCATCTGCCATAACTACCAGGCTTGATGATCCCAGAGCGGTGCACCTGGCAACCCCTGCTTTCAAAGTGCACGGCGATGGCGTATCAGACGACAGCGCGGCTATTCAGGAGGCTATCGACAAAGCCGCAAGCCGTCTCTGGGAAGGCATCGTATTCGTGCCGTCGGGGCGTTACCGACTGACGCGCACTATATTTATATGGGCAGGCGTACGCGTTTACGGATATGGTCCAACGCGTCCCGTATTTGTGCTCGGCGACAACACGCCGGGCTACCAGCAGGGAATCGGACTCATGGTGATGTTTTCAGGCTCCCGACCTCCTGCGGCCGGCGCCGCTCCCCGCCAGGGATTTCCGGGATCGTTCCGTGTTCCCTTTCCGCCGCCGGGAATTGTGCCGTCGAATGATGCGATTGGAGACGCCGGTCCCGGTACGTTTTATTCGGCGATGAGCAACATCGATTTTGAAATTGGAGCAGGGAACCCCGCCGCCGTTGCTATCCGCGCTCATTACGCCCAGCATTGCTTTCTCAGACACATGGATTTCCATATCGGTTCCGGTCTTGCGGCTCTCACAGAGATAGGGAATGAGGCCGAGAATCTGCGGTTCTATGGTGGTGCTTACGGCATACTGACGGGCAAGCCGTCGGCTGCCTGGCAGTTCACACTGATCGATTCGATATTCGAAGGGCAGCGGAAGGCTTGCATACGCGAGCATGAAGCGGGACTCACGCTGATTCGCAATACCTTTCGAAACGCGCCGACGGCCATCGAAATTGATCCGGAGTATTACGACCAGTTGTGGGTCAAAGACTGTCGTTTCGAGAGCATCTCCGGATCCGCCATTATAATCAGCAACGAGAATAACCCGCTCGTCGAAGTCGGAGTTGAAAACGCCGTATTGCGGGACGTGCCGGTGTTTGCTCGTTTCCGGGAAAGCGGAAAGGCAGTGGCCGGCAAGGGGAAGCAGTACAGGATAAAGGATTTCAATTACGGGCTTATCGTGCCGGGACTGGGTATGACCGGCAAAGTCGACATGATCTACAGGGCGACGCCCCTGGAGATAATGCCGGAGCCTCTGCCCCCGGCCATCCGGCTTCTGCCGCCGACAGAGGAATGGGTGAACGTTCGCACTCTCGGAGTTGCCGGGGACGGCGCCACCGACGACACAGCCGCGATCCAGAAGGCGATCGCCGGGCATCGCGTGCTTTATTTCCCGAGCGGCCGCTACATCATCAAAAATACGCTGACGTTGAAACCCGACACCGTCATGATCGGGCTGCATCCGCTCATGACGCAGTTCAACCTTCCGGATGCTGCCCCCGGCTTTGAGGGTATGGGAACACCCCGGCCGATGATCTCTGCTCCCTCGGGCGGCAAAAACATACTGAGCGGTTTCGGGCTTTTCACCGGTGGCGTGAATCCCCGGGCATCGGGCGTGATCTGGCGCGCGGGCGCCGATTCGATGATTAATGACGTGCGCTTCCTTGGCGGCCATGGCAGTGGCACAGGGCAAACTTACAACAATAACAATACAGCGGATCCCGAACTGCGGAAGCGGTGGGACGGACAGTATCCAAGCCTGTGGATAAGGGATGGCGGCGGAGGAACATTCGCCAACATCTGGACACCCAATACTTATGCCCAGGCGGGTTTCTACGTTTCCAATACCAGAACTCCCGGCCATGTCTATCAGCTTTCGAACGAACACCATGTCCGTGCTGAAATCAGACTCGATCGCGTGGAGAACTGGGACATTAACGCGCCGCAGACCGAGGGGGAAGCCGGTGAAAGCATCGAAGCGGTGTCAATGGAGATCCAATCATCGAAGAACATAACCATTGCCAATTATCACGGTTATCGAGTGACTCGCTCGCGGGCGCCTTTTCCTGCGGCGGTTCGCATCTACAACTCCGAGGACATTCGTTTCCGGAACGTTCACGTCAATGCAGAAAGCGGAATCGGATTTTGCAATGCGGATGGCTGCCACACATTCCTGCGTTTGAGCAAGTTCCCGTTTGAGAACTCCATCCAAGACAGGACCCATCGCCTGGAAGTGCGCGAACGGGAATTTGCCGTGCTGGATATCCCCGCAAATCCGCCCATGCCGGCGCCTGCGGATGCCTCGGCAGTTCTTGCTCCCGGCGCAAAGGTCCGGAAGCTGGAGGAGGGCTTCCACTCCATCTCCGGCGCGGCAGTGGATGCTTCCGGCAAGCTCTACTTTGTCGAACATCACAGAAACCGGATTTATAGCTGGTCACCGACGAAGGGGCTAATCATAGAAAACGATCATCCATTGGATCCGGTGAACCTGGCCTTTGATCGGTCCGGCAACCTGATGGTGCTTTCCTCATGGGGATCGGAAGGAACCGTATTTTCCTTCAAGCCGGGCGAGCCGGCGGATATCACGGTATTGAAGCCGCAGCCGACGCAGCCGCGTCCTGAGGCGCGAGCGATTCTGCCGGCCAATTACTGGAACAACGGCGAGTTCAGAAACCAGCTCGATTTCACCACGATGCGTTACAGGACGCTAAGCGAAATGTTTATTGAAGATGTTGCCACGCCGAAGAAGAAGCAGTATGTCTCGCCGGACGGCAGCATCTTTCTGCCGGCGGGGCTCGTTGTCCAGCAGGGGCCGCCCGATGCCACCGGATGGCGTTTCTCCGATAATCTGGATGCGTATGGTTTTCTCAACGCCGCTGTGGGCGATCGGATCTACATTGCCAGTTCATCAGAAGATCGCACCTATAGCGCCGTGGTGGGCGCCGATGGCGCCCTGCGCGACCTGAAGCCCCTGGTCGAGCGCGGCGGTGAAAGCGTCGCCGTGGGCCCTGACGGCAACATCTATGTTGCGAATGGACAGATCTTTGTTTACAGCCCCGATGGCGGCGAGTTTGCGCGCATCGATGTGCCTCAGCGCCCGATCAATATCATCTTTGGAGGCGAGGACGGGCGCACGTTATATATCCTGGCTCATCGTGCGCTCTACTGCGTGGATGTACGCAAAAATGGGGGACAGTCACCAGCGTCCCCATAAAGTATATCATTTGCTAGTGCCACCCAATCCCACGACCTATGACGGTGCGACCCCGAGATATTGGAAATTCTCCCCGCTGTGCGCAGACTGCGGGACACACTTGACAGTGTAGGTGTCCTTTCTCATGTGGGTCGCGGCTTCAGCCGCGACGCGCGATTAATCTTTAGGTGTGAGAAATGCTTATGTCTGCCATTCTGTTTTTATACACGTGTCGCGGCTGAAGCCGCGACCCACATGAATTTTTTGTTTTGGATTGGGTCATCGCTGACGCAGTTTTAAGCTTGTTGCAGAGTGTGGAGAAAGTTTCCAAAGCTCGCTCGCATAAAAGAGGCCCCCCACAGTGTCAAGTGTGCGTAACAGTTAGCGCTGTGCGGGGCAGGCGTGGTCGATTACGGACAAAAATATCCTTTTCGCCTCTTCTCCCCGCTGCTTCGGGGGACACTGGTGACTGTCCCTCGAATTTTTCTAACCTTCAACCCAATCCGAGCCTCTATACGATTTGAACGGGGTCATGCCGCAATTGTTGTGTATGCGTTTTATGTAATTTTCGGCTCTTTGAATCGTCTTAATGAAGAATTACTCTCAGCAATGAAGCAGTCTGAGATTTTGGAGGGGACAGCACAAGATGCAAACGCAAGCATTAACGGATGAGGGCCTTGTCCAGAGCATTCTTGGCGGTGACGGAAACGCCTTTTCTTTGCTCTATGAGCGCTATCGGCGCCCCATCTATTCGGCGGCATATAGAATCATACGTAACTCTGAGGATGCGCAGGACGCGACGCAGGAGATTGCTTTCAAGCTTTATAAATCTCTGCACTTATGGGATGTTCAAAAATCCAAGCTGTCAACCTGGATTTATAGAATAGCGGCCAATCATTCCATTGATTGCTATCGTGCCCGCTACCGCCGTATGGAGTCGCCATTATTTGACGGCGACTCGGGCCGGCTTTTGCTCTCAGATACCACGGATTGCTCCGCGCGGTCGCCTTTCAACGCGGTTAAAACCAGGGAGGATGTTGAGGCGGTTTTACGTTGTACCGGAGCCTTGCCCGATCTGCAGAGGAAAATATTCATCCATCGTTACTTTCGTGGTCGAAAGCTTGAGGAAATCGCCAGAATTGAGCGCTGCAGACTTGGTACTGTAAAATCCGCCTTGCATCGTGCTACTGATACAGTGCGTCGGCTCATGCAAAAATCGGTGCTTCGGCCTCAGCTGTCGGCATCGCGGCAATGAGCCGCATGTAATTATGCGGCAGGCTGTTTTTTCTTGTACAGCCGATAGATAACCAACAGAATTATGGCTCCGATCAAGGCGCCGATAAAGCCGGCTGATTCGCCCGGTTTATACCAGCCTATCAATTTCCCGATTAAAGTGGACAGCAGGGCTCCTGCCACACCCAGACCGATAGTGATCAGAAATCCTCCCGGATCCTTGCCCGGCATAATAAGTTTGGCAATAGCGCCCGCGACGAATCCGATGATGATGATCCAGAGCAGATAGAGCATATTTCCTCCTTAATTGAGTGAACATGAGGATAAACGCGGAGCATTCAATCCGTCTCAGCGCCTATCGGTAGTTTCCACATAGTATCCTCTTTCATGCAATTGCGTTATATGAAAGCTCAAACGTCAATATCAGAAAAGCCTATCTCTTTCCCAGTTGCACAAGCTTGACCCATGTCCCCGCACTCAACGGCTGATCAGGGTCCAGCCGATTGATCTGAGCGAGATTCTGAAGGCTTACACGGTTTTGATCTATGGATTTTGCCAGGCTGCGCAGCGAGTCGCCTTTTCGAGCGCGATAAATCTTCACCCGGTCCGGCTGAACAGACAGGAGTCTTTGATCCGTCAATTCGCGGAAGCTTCGCAGAACATTGTTCAGAGACCGTGAATATCTTGAAAAACTGGCTTCGGGAGCCAGCCCCGCTGCCTGGTAGATATGTCCTCCATAGCTTATAAAAGCGGCATTGACTCCGATATTTCCGCTGTCGCTCTGGATGCGATACAGTCCGAGGTATGCCGGATTCCCATTGATGCGTTCGGAACCTCCGGATAAGAACTGGGTCCCCTCACTGCGCGCGATTGCTTGAGCCACATCTCCGGGAGATTTTCCCGCGTCAGGAGGAGTCATGGTAAGCTCCACTATGGCTCCCCCCTGAGGTTCGGCAAAAACTACCGAGCTCTTGGTATTTTCCACTTTCCATCCGGCGGGGATATCCATCTGGAAACGCAGGTCAGGGTGGATAAATCTGTTGTTATCAACAAAACCTTCCCGAGGATTTTCTCCATAAACAAGATTTCCCAGCTTTGGAATAAACGTGTCCGCGTCTATTATGTAATTCTGACGGGCGGATTGCTGCTTTATCCGAATCCCCGTTTCCGAAGTTCTTCTTATACGGTCCGGAGGGGTGGGGTGAGTGGAAAGCCAGCCGGGTATGGATTGTTCGCTCTCTTCTCTCATTCCGATAAAAACCTGAAAAAATCTGCTCATCTGTTCCGGATCATAGCCGCAATCAGCCATATATTTGAGGCCCAATTGATCGGCCTCATTCTCGTGGTCGCGGCTGAATTTCAGCATGAGGACCTCCATGCCCATTTGAGCCAGTCCTCCAAACTGTCGAAATCTCGATGAAAAAATGGAACCCAGTCCAAGCCCAACCTGGATCAATTGACCTTGCGAAATCTGAGTAACGGAATGCCGCGCCGTCACATGCCCGATTTCATGGCCCAGGACTCCGGCCAGTTCGGCTTCGTTATTCATGTGTTCGAGAATTCCGCGCGTAATATAGATGTATCCGCCGGGCACGGCGAATGCGTTCACCACCGGTGAATCCACGATAGCAAAGTGCCAGGGAAGGTCGGGTCGATGTGATACTTTCGCAAGGTCGCTTCCTATGCGAGTGCAATATTTCTGGAGTTCTGCGTTATCGACGAGCCCGAATTCGGATAAGACGGCCGGATGAGATTCCTGACCCATGGCAATTTCCTGGCTTTCACTCAACAGTGCGAGTTGCCGTTTGCCCGTAACCGGATTCCTGACACAGGAGCAGAACATCACACAAAGCATCAGGATCCACAGAACCTGAATCCGCATCGACAGTTGCTTGCGCATTTTTCTTGTCCTCCATTACATCTGAGCCTGAAGGTTGCCCGTGCGGAGATTGCGGCATACCGACCGCAATCCGCGCACGGCAAATATAAGGCGCATTGTTATGGCCCGGGATTATTCCTTTTGAAATAAACCGCGATAGGTGAAACCGGCAATAATGGCTCCGAGGATAGGTGCAACCCAGAAAAGCCAGAGTTGCTGAAGTGCCCATCCACCCACGAAAACGGCCTGGCTTGTGCTTCGAGCAGGATTGACTGAAGTGTTGGTGACCGGAATGCTGATCAGGTGAATGAGCGTGAGAGCAAGGCCGATGGCGATGGGGGCAAAACCCTGCGGAGCTCTCTTATCCGTTGCTCCCAGAATCACCATCAGGAATCCGAAGGTCAGAACGAGCTCGCAAAGGAAAGCAGCACCGATTCCATATCCGCCGGGAGAATGCTCCCCGTAACCGTTGGCGGCAAACGAACCAAGGCTGAATCCCGCTTTGCCGCTGGCAATGATATATAAAACGAATGCGGCTACTATGCCGCCCAGAACCTGGGCAATGATGTAGCCCAGCAGTTCGCTCCCCTTGAAACGTTTGCCGGCCCATAGTCCGAAGGATACCGCAGGATTGAGGTGGCATCCGGAAATATGGCCGATTGCAAAAGCCATGGTAAGAACGGTCAAACCGAACGCCAGGGCAACGCCGGCGAATCCGATGCCCAGATCGGGAAATGCAGCCGCCAGAACCGCGCTGCCGCAACCGCCGAACACCAGCCAAAATGTCCCGAGGAACTCCGCACCTAACTTGCTTCCCATTTGAAGCCTCCCTTCAAGTTGATGGTTGAATTCGAAACACCACGGCCTATTGTAAGAATGCCGTTCATATCCCAGCCGAAATTCGTTTCACGCGACTATTTAGCGAACGTAATTCCGAGTCCGGTTGTGTATAGAAAGTCGTTCGTCTTTCGGCCTGGAGCCGGATCACTGAGGTAGCGGTCGCTCAATGATACGTTCCATGAGAGCCATTTCAGGAGCTTAGTGCTCAAACCAATATCGAAATTTACACGATATAAGCCGGAGTTGGTCAGGTCATTAAACATCCGATAGCTCTGCACCAGGGATGTTGAGGAGGTCAGTTTCAGAGAATAATCGTCGCCCCAATAGAGCTCGGCCGATTCACGGATCAGAGGCGTAGTGAATTTGGACCGGTTATATGCGGCGCCGGCAACCAGGTCCAGGCGGCTCCGCTCCGATTTATAAGCATGAAATCCGAGGCCTCCACCGATAACGAACCGGAGGTCCAAATCCTGAAACCGGTCATACTCATAATCGTTAAAAGCGTTGACGAAGAGACGCGAGTTGATGTCGTGTCCATAACCGATTCCACCCCGGATTGCTTCTGCCGTATCCCGGCTTTCATTGTCGATGCGCGCGGAAGCCTTAATAAGGCTGAAATATAGCGAAGTCTTATCGGTTTTTGTCACTCTGTCGGCGTTAATGCCCGTAGTAAAGGTCAGCGTTCTGGCATTACCGGCCGTGCCGGCGAATCCAATGGTTCCGGTCCCGGCCCAAAGCTCTCCCCAACCCGGATTCAACATCCGCTGATAAGCCGCCTCTTCTTCCTCGTTGCGCATGGCTGTGATATCCGCCGGTGCTATGCTGACTTTGGCCTGAGGCGTTGTCACCTCCGCTTTCCCACCGGCTGCCGTCATAGAGCCTTGAAGCGTTTTGCCGTCCTGCAGGACGACATGGATTGGTTTGTCGACGACAAATGATTCGATTTGATCCCAAGGAACAGCAACTGTGCCGAAATGTTCCGTTTTGATGGTAATGCTGGTCCCGTCTTTTTTTATGATGCTTCCGGTCACCCGATCGCCATTTTTCAGGATTACCTGATCTGCCCAGGCAGCCGGCAGCAAAACGCCAGTAAGGAAACAGAACAGACAAAACCGCAAGCATTTAGAACACCGCATAATATACCCCCTGCAAAAGTTAAAAAATCAAAATGCTTAATCCTTCGAGCGTACATATAATTTCTTTAAGTAGTACTATAGAGGAATTCAAAAAGCCATAGCAAGCGATGAAATTCAGCGATAGGGTCCTGATGGACGGCAAATTAAGGGGTCGCTATGTAACGCTGATCTCTTCAAAGGTACTCTTGCGCAGGAAGCTCTGCGGCCGGTCATTTGCATGACTTCCGGTCTTGTCTCGGACGCTGTCCGGCAGCCATAGGCATTTTGCCGGTAGTAATTCGCTTTTAAGTAAACCTCCGGCTCGGCCGGAGTGATATTTGCCGCCCGTATGAGCTTGAAAGAAAGTCATGGGGAATATATTCTCAGGTGGAAGGTTGCAGCCGGGAAGCCAAGGGACTAAAAGCATGGCACTCATGTCAGTAATAATCGTATCCCCGGACGGTTATCCGACAATCCGGCGGCTTCTTCAGTGTTTGCAGCTACAGACTATTCGCCGTGAGCTCGAATTGGTTTTTGTGGTTCCTTCCGGAACAGCAAAAAGTTTGGACGATGTTCCTTCCTCGGATTTTGCAGCTGTAAAAACAATAGAAATTCCGGGAATGGATCTGACCTCGCACGCTCGGGCCGCCGGAATACGGGAGGCCTCAAGCTCTTTAATCGTTTTGACCGAAGACCATAGCCTGCCGGAACCGGAATGGGCTGAAGCGCTAATCAAGGCGCATAGCGGCGATTGGGCCGTAGTCGGCCCCGCGGTGAAAAACGGGAATCCAGGCAGCGTGCTCAGCTGGGCCAACTTTCTGATCGAGTACAACGAATGGCTGCATCCGGCTCCAAAAGGAGCCATGCATCACCTTCCCGGTCACAATAGCTCGTATAAGAGGGGAGTGCTGATGCTCTATGGAAGTGATCTGGAAAGCCGGCTTGAATCGGAGAGCCTGCTTCATTGGGATCTCAGATCAAAAGGATATCAATTGTATCTGGAGCCTTCCGCTCTGACTCGACATCTCAATTTTTCGCGTTTGTTGCCTTCCGTATCGCTCCGATTCAATGCCGGCAGGCTTTTTGCCGGCATGCGGATTTCGGGCTGGAGTTCTGCGCGGCGGGGCCTCTATGCTGCGGGATCTTTTCTGATTCCTTTCGTTCGGCTCTTTCGGATTATTCGAGAGATGAAGCGCCCCGGCCGGCCTTTCTTGTTTTCCGTAGCGATCATTCCATGGATGCTGCCAATGCTTGCAGTCGATGCGCTGGGGGAAATGAACGGCTACCTTTTCGGTCTCGGAGATGCGGCCCGGCGAATCACGCAGATTGATTTTCACCGCGAACAATTCATGAATCGAGCCGATCGCGAGCAATTGGCAGAGTTTCAGGCATGACTCAACCCGATTTCTCAATCATCATTCCAACTTTCAGCCGTCCGCTGCAATTGGCCGAATGCCTGCAAGCACTGGACGCACAGAATTTCCCGAAAGACCTGTTTGAGGTCATTGTAGTCGATGACGGAGGCGACATTCCGGCGGTGGATGCCATTTCGCGCTTCCGGCAGACTTTGGCGATTACCGGCCTGCGGCAGCAAAACAAGGGTCCCTCTTCCGCGCGCAACGCGGGCGCCCGTATAAGCCGGGGTAAATATCTGGCGTTTACGGACGATGATTGCAGGCCTGCGCCGGACTGGCTGATAGAGCTTCAGAAATGCCTGCGATTAAACCATGATTGCCTTGCCGGCGGCCGCGTGATCAATGCTCTGGAAGAGAATCCCTATTCTGAAGCAAGCCAGCTTATAGTGGATTTGGTTTATGCCTACTACCGGTCGGATCAAGGCGATCCACGGTTTTTTGCGTCAAACAATATTGGTATGTCCGCAGAAGCTTTCCGGAATTTGGGCGGTTTTGCCATGGAATTCCGGACGTCGGAGGATCGGGATTTTTGTGACCGCTGGATTAATTCCGGACATCGGCTGGCGTTCGCTCCGGATGCCGTAGTCCGGCATGCGCATCGCCTCAATCTGGGCGATTTCTGGAGGCAGCATGTGGGATATGGGCGCGGTGCCGCAAAATTTTATCGTTCTTACAGAACCCGCCATAAGGGCAAATCAAGTATTGAACCGGAATTTTACTGGTCGCTATTGCGCAAATTGCCCGGTGTGATTGGCGCAAAAGCAAAAAACCGCGCAATGCTGACTCTCCTGATGATAGTCTGGCAGGCGGCCAATGCGGCAGGATTCCTGGCAGAAATAGTTGCTGCCGCCCGAATTCAATCGGCTGAACGATCGGACAAAAATGAAGGCAATTGAACGTATCCGCGGTATTTGCCGCGCTCCTCAACTACTGGCCGGTGTCGTGCTCGGTGGAAGGTACGATTTTATCTATGACCAGATGCCTATTCGAATCTGTCGTATGAGCCGAACTCAGCGCTTGAACCTGTTGCGGTCGGGCTGCAACCTGATATGCCGGCGGCTGCAGCCCTGGAGTTACCCGCTGCATATGCAGTTCGAGCTTGTCAATTACTGCCAGCTGCGATGCCCGGTCTGTCCCACAGGCACAAGGGAAATGAAGCGACGGCCGCGCAATATGGACCCTGCGCTTTTCAAACAGGCATTGAAGGAAGCCGGGCCCCGCCTGATCACCATGTCGCTTTGGGGGTGGGGAGAGTCGCTGCTGCATCCGGAGCTGGCGGTGTTTCTGAGTGAAGCTCGACGATACAATGCTGCCGTTCTGCTTTCCACTAACGGCCAGAACCTGAACTGCGACGAAGTCATAAAGGCCATTATCGAGCATCCTCCGACATTCCTGATTGTTGCTCTCGACGGACTGACCAATGAAAGCAATTCGAGATTTCGGGTTGGCGCCAAAATGGAACCGGCGCTGCAAGGCGTTGAGCAACTGATGAAAGAGAGAAATCGCAGAGGTCAGGACAGACCTGTCTTGCAGATGCGGTTCATTGTGATGAAGCACAATCAGCGGGAGCTTCCTGAAGCGGAGGATTTCGCGCGGTCCCATGGATTTGATATGCTCAGTATCCGCATACTGTCGCTGATTGACTCGGATTCCGGGATAAGAAGCAAGTTGGAACTGACAACGGATCTTGCTGATTTTAATCGCGCCGGAAAGAGGCAGGATATTTCATCAAAAAGAAAGAACTATATCTGTATGCAGCCTTTCTGGTATCCGTCTCTGTTTGCAGACGGCACGCTGGTGGCATGCGAACAGGATTTCAATGCCCAACTGCCTTTGGGCGTTCTGGACGAGAGGACGCGGTTTGCTGATCTGTGGTTCGGCCGGCAATCCATTCATGTGCGCCGGCAGATTCGTGACGCCTATCATACGATTAGTTTCTGCCGAAACTGTCCCGCCTCCGATCGCGACAGGACAGACACAAGTGCGTGGGCTATATGGCTCCGGAAGGGGATCCGGCAGCCTGTTTCAATAGGAGGGTAAGATTCATGTCGAATGACGGGAGCCCGATTCGCCTGGGAATAATCGGCTGCGGCCGTGGATCTGTCGTGCATCATCTGCCGGCCCTCGCGCATATGTCGGAATTCAAAGTAGTTTCGGTTTGCGATCTCGATGCCGGACGCCTGAATAAAACGGCAGATATGTACGGCATTCCGAAACGCTTCGCGGATTACAGGACCCTGCTGAGTGAAGGGGATATCGAGGCGGTTGCGGTTGTGACTCCCACAGAAAGTCATGAGGAAATCGGCTTAGCCGCCCTTCGCATGAAGAAGCACCTCTTTATGGAGAAGCCTCTTGCATTGACCCTGGAGGAGTGTGATCGTCTGATTTCCGAGGCGTCCCGCATTCCCTGCAAAGTGATGGTCGGTTTGAACAGCCGCTGGCATCGTCTCGTCTTGCGCGGCAGAAATCTGATTCGCAGCGGAATACTCGGCAAATTAAGGGCGGTTCGCAGTGTATACACTCATTGCCATCCGGGTGCCGGCGCGCCTGCCTGGCACAAACGTCGGGCGCTCGGGGGCGGAGTTCTGTTCAATGACGGTGTCCATCATTTCGATCTGTGGCGATTTCTCCTGGATGCCGAGGTGACGGAGGTATTCGCCAGGACTGTGGCTTCAGAGCATTTTGACGACGATACCAGCGTGGTGAGCGCCAGACTGGATAATGGAATGCTGGCTACAGGCGTTTTCTCATTCAGCAGCAACGATCAAAGCGAATTGGAGATATTCGGAGAAGGAGGCCGCCTGCTTCTGTCTCTCTATCGCTTCGACGGTCTGGAGTTTTTTGCAAACACCTCCTATCCGGGAAGCATTAAAACACGGTTGCGTTCGGCTGCGCTCACTCTGCGGGAGGTTCCGGGCGCCCTGGCATCCATTCGGAGTGGAGGTGATTTCACCGCCAGCTATGATTCTGTCTGGCGCCATTTTGCCGAATGCATCCGCAGGGACGAAACCCCGGCATGCATGCTCGAAGATGGGAGGAAGGCGATTCAGGTCTCGCTTGCCGCCATATGCTCTTCTCGATCAGGAGCGGCCGTCAAAATCTGACGAAAAAAAGCAATACATTCCTCATGGGATAAACCGCGGTTATTGAGAATTCGGTTCCCATCATTCTTACAGAAAATTTCTGATAGAGTGCGCACATGCCCAAATGGAAGCTCTTTATAGAATATCAGGGGACAAGATATCGCGGGTGGCAGGAACAGACTAATGCGCGGACGGTGCAGGGGGAGATTCGTGCGGCGGTGGAAGGTGTGTTTGATGAAAAGGTCGAGATTATCGGCGCAGGACGCACCGATGCAGGCGTGCATGCGCTCCGCCAGGTTGCTCATCTGCGTGCGCGAAAATTTCCGCGGACGGCGGATCTGAGGAACCAGATCAATGACCGGCTCCCGCAGGACATCAGTATCAAAGAGATACGCGAAGCGGATTCACGCTTTCATGCGCGCCATGATGCGGTGGAGCGTTTCTACCTGTATCAGATTTCAACTCGGAGGAGGGCTTTTTCGAAGCCGTTTGTCTGGTGGATCAAGGACCGCCTGAATGTGCAGGACATGATCGATGCCGCCGACCTGCTGCCGGGCAGACACGATTTCGGGGCTTTCAGCGACAGGGATGAGGAGGGTGATTCGACGATCGTTGAAGTAACGCGGGCTGAAATCCGTTGCCGGGATGACCTTATCCTGATACGGATTGGCGCTTCACATTTTCTCTGGAAGATGGTGCGGCGTGTAGTGGGCACTCTTGTGGAGGTAGGACGAGGCAATGTGGAACCCCGCGGCATTGCAGACTTTCTCAAAATGCCTGCATCCTCCGTTGCGCAGTGGACAGCGCCTCCTTCCGGACTGTTTCTGGAGTATGTCCGGTATCAAGGCGACAGAGCGCCTGCTCCCATAGCTCCTGCCTTTTTCTTCCGCAGCTGATCTGTTTGAAGATTTCGCGGCTCCGCTACCGGATTCGCACAGGGCGGGTATCTGTCAATCTGTCGTGAAAGCACCGGTGGTCCGGATCAAAAAAAGCCCATAGAAGACCAAGTCCGAAGCAGAAGAGCGAGACCAGAAATGCGGCGCAGCGAAAGAGAATGCGTCCTATCCTGGGACGCTCTGCGCCAAAGCCGGTGACCACGCGGAGGTGGGTTATCATCATGCCGATAGTCTGGCCGGATATCCTGAAGAAAAAGAGTGAGTACAAAAAGAAGATGAGCAAAAAGAGTATCGCATAGCTCAGGATACTTCCAAGACCAAGCACCTTTATCCCCGAAAAAATGTCTGCCGCAAGGATCAGGAACGCCATGCACAAGCCGATTATTATCAGGTCCACCAGACCGGATAGGATTCGGGACAGAAGCATCATAGGGCTTGTTTCGAAATCCGAAGATTTCGTTTGCCGCGCACCTTTTAAAGTATTGATAAAGGGGGTATTTGTGTACGGATATTGCTGCGGTTTCCTTTCTTCAAAGCTCTGAGCTGCCTGTGCTTCGGGGGACTTCTCATCGGTAGCCGAAATTTCAGGCTCGGATGTCTTTACCGGTTCACGGGGGACTGATTCCGCGGCAGCAGAGCTTGCTGATTCTTCTTGCTCCGTTTTGACGGCATCCTGCTTTTGCTTTATGGATTGAAGGCGCTGTGATAGCTGCTGCCTCCACTCAGGCGCTTTTTCAGGTTCAATTTCAGCTTGAACGGGAGGCGCCTCCGCCTTTTCCTTCGCATCCTGGCCCGATTCCTTAGACGGCTCGAAAACCTGGTACCCGCACCAGAGACACATCCCGGTAGCGCTTATTTCCTCGCACTGGCACTTTGGACAGCCCATCTTAACAATATCCTTATCGTTAGTCGTACAAGGTCTAAAACACGTACATTGATGTGCCTGGATTTAACCGAAAGCGATTATAACACAACTAAATAAACAGGTGTATAATTGCAATTACTTAGGATTTCGTAAACAATTTTAAGATAAGAAAACCCGCGGCAGGGCAGGACCGCAGTTCTGCCGGGATAGGGGATAGAGCCCATGAGTGCCAAAAAGACCATAAGCACGATTTTGCTGGTGTTGGGGATTGTCGCGCTGATTTTGTTTGCACTAGCCGATAGGATTGGAATTGGACGAAATCCCGGCTATGGCCTGCAACAAATTGCGGGCATGATCATAGGAGCTGTTGTCGCCGTCGTCGGTTTAATCATGGCGCGCCGTAAGTAACATCGGGCGCTTATCAGTTTGTTACGTTTATCAAGTTCGCCAGAAGGCAGATATCCTGAGATTCTTCAGGATTGGTGTGCTTGAGGTACGAATAATCTCTGGTTTAACCGGGCTGTTTCAACGGCCGCGCAGATATGGGCGCCCGTCCATGCTCCCAGTGCTGCCATAATTATGTCCGTGATTCCCGCAGAGTGTGCGGGCAAAAAAGTCTGGCAGAATTCGATTACTCCTGCAAAGGCCAGCGCATAAAGAGCCACATATCGGCGCCGGAACTGAGGGAAGGACAGCTGAAGCAATCCGCCCAGAATGGCAAAGCTGGAAAAGCAAAGCACGGTTTCATACAGGGCGGCAGGAGCGCGGCTGGTGCAGAATTCATAAAACGGTATCCATTGGAATCCACCAGCCAGTCGCCAGCCGTAAAAGGGGCTCAATCCGGAAACGACTAGAGCCGCCTTGAATAGAATAAAGCCGCTGAATGCCTGCATCGCCGGAGAAATGAAAAGGCTGGCAAAGGCGCCCGCCAGGGCTGCAAATATATCCAAAGCCATATCGTCAAGTACGGGAGCCCGGGATTCGACCAGAAGCCGGGCAAACTGAAGTACGGCGGGAAAAACAATTACCAGAGCAGCCGCGGAAAGTGGTTGTCCCAAGGTGGATTTCCTCCTCCCCGGGACAGCAAGCCTGACCGCGAGAGCGCCGATCAAAGCAAATCCTGCCATCTGCAGCCATTCACCTCTATCCAGTGTGCCGGATTCCTGAGGATAAACGGCAGGGGCAGGATGCCCGATGCCAAAATCGGCAAAAAAGTCCTGGCTGACGTCGTAGGGGCCCACCATTGCAACCATGGACCAGATCAGCAGCCAAAGATAGATGTTTCTCCGTTCGGTCGCTGCTCCGGTTAAAAATTCCAAAATTGCCCGACCTTTGACGAAAGCAAATATTGCTCCGAGAAATGCTCCCATCCCGTTGTTGATACTGTCTGTTACGACCGTCGCGCGTGTGGGCACAGCCAGCTGAATCAGTTCGGCTGCAAAACCGAGAGCCATTCCATAGAGGAACCATTGAGCCAAAACCCATTTCTTCTTCTCTGCAGTGATAAACAGGAATCCAAAAAAGCCGAAGGGCATGGCGAAAAGGATATTAGCCAGGTCATCTCCTGAAATGTGCACTCCTCGGTTTGCATCCCAGAATGGGATGAGTATTGCCTGAGACCATGCATGCCACAGCTGTTGCCGGGAAAGATCAATGTGGAAGGGGAACATAACGGCATAAAAATAAGCCGCCAGCGAAAAGTAGAAGCCGTATTTTGCCAGCAGATGGACCGCTTCCGGCAAAGACCGTTCATCCTGCGACTCGATTAATACGGATTGTTGCACTTCCGACATCCCCTCGATGAATGAGCCGTCATACGGCGAGTGTCAATCTGCTGTTTTCCCGCGAGATGCGCTCGCCGGTGCAGTGCATCCAACAGATATCTGCATTTACCAGGAGAATAACGCCACGGATTTCACGGATCAGACCATCAAGCATGATCAGATTTCAAGGGATTCAAGACGTATGGCATTAGCGCCGATGATGGGAACCGGTCATGCGATGAACAATGGGTGCGGCCCAAAGAAACGGCCGCCACCTGTTAGCGGCGGGCAGCGTTGTCTTGCCGGGTGCGGTCTCGCTTTTGATCTTTTCCTCATCGCTTATTGTTGCGACTGACTGCGCGACAATTCGATTAATAGCATCTTCAAATTCCCGCCAGCCCTGCCGGCTGAGAAGACAAACTGCCGAAACAGGAAGGTGCATGGTTGTAGGATGATAAAAAGTCAATCGACCAACATCGCTTCCGGGAAAATCTCTGAAGGGAAGAGTGGGATGATTCTCCAGGCCGGCGATTTTGTAGACAAACTCAAGTCGGAAGTGTGTGCTCAAACCTCTGCTGTCTGCGGATTTGTCGGCCGGTTCCGAATGGATTCCACCGCCGGTCGCTTCCGTCCCGGCCTTTGTCCATCGATAAAGGCAGTGGAAGGGACCATCATTATTTGCAGTCCAGTTTTTCAGATGCGAAGTGCCGTCTTTTTCATCCTGCCCGGGAATACGTACTTCTGCGCTGGAAAACTCCATTTCCTCAAGAAAGCAGGAAAGGCTTTTCAACAGATCCTGTACGGTGAGAGCATTATGGAATCCGTCAATCATTTTCCCGGCCATTACATTTCCTATAAGATATCTCCGCTGATACCGTATGCCGCGAAGAAGATACCCCAGCAATTCTTTGAATTCCGAGCAGTGCAGCTGATGCATTCCAACAAGGATACAGGAGCCGAGCAAAACGAGGACAATCCCGGTTCCTTTTCCCGATGGATTCAGAAATAGCAGCGAGAACACTCCGAATAAACCGCACACTCCGTATAAAAGAATTACCGCATTGCGGGGCTTGAGTCCCCGTTCCACAAGTATATGGTGAATATGACGGCGATCGGCGATGAATATCGGCTTGCCGTTCAGAAACCGACGCAGGACTACCGTGAGAGTGTCCAGAACGGGCAGGCCAAGCGCTACAATGGGAATCCCTATGGCATATGCGGTCGCGCTTTTATAGGAATATTCAATGGCCAGGAGCGAGAGCATGGATCCAAGAAGAAAGCTGCCTGAATCACCGAGAAAAATGGAGGCGGGATTAAAATTGAATCTCAAAAATCCAACAATGGCGCCGGCCAGAGCAAGCAGCAGGACAGGAGATAGAATCGGGCCCAGCACGAAGGAGGGAACAAGCATTACTGTCGTGGCAAACAGCGCCGCCCCTGCAGACAGCCCATCCATCCCGTCAAGGAGATTGAAGGCGTTTGTGATGCCCACAATCCAGAGTACAGTCAGCGGAAGAGATAGCATGCCCAAATACAGCAGCGTTCCTTCCGTAGACCAGCTGGTAAGAATTCGATAACCCATGAACCATGCGGCTACTGCAACCACGATTTGCGCCGAGAATTTGGTCCAGGGCTTCAGAGATTTCAAATCATCATGGAATCCGATCAGCATCATCATTCCGCTGAGCGACAACAGCTTCACTGTATCAAGCAGCGAATGCCTGAAATGAGCCGCGATGATCGTGGGGAGAAAATACAGACAGCAAAGCGTCAGGATAACGGCTATAAAAATGCCTATCCCGCCGATACGCGGAATGGGAATCTTATGAAGCTTGCGGCTGAAGTCCGGATGATCTACCCATCCCCTTCGCTTCGCCCATTCCATGACACGACGCGTGGATAGCAGGGAAATCAGGAAGGCGAGAAAAAATACCGCAAGATAGGAAATCATAAAGGCCGCTTCCGCTTGCTGAATAAAGGCTGGTTCGGGTGCCCTTTTGACGGCTGCAACCGCACTCCGGTCAACACGCCGGCAATCCTCCATCCTTGAGCCGGCTCAAACTCCCTTGTGAATGTCCTCCTAAAACAGGCATCCAGGATGTCAGCCATAAATCCATTGCCGAGATTTCTGCCGGCATGGCCAATTCAAGGTTCGATACTTCATTTGCCTGGCCATGGCACACCAGTCTCATTTTGTTCTTATCGGAAGAGATTGTGGCAAGGATCACAGTCTCTTGGAAGAATCTTTCGAATTGGTTCGTAGATAGCGGACGCTCATTTGGGTCAAATGGCGCAGCAGGCGGGGGCATGCAAAAAAAGGGGCAGGATCGGGCATTCCAGAGGCCGTCTTTGGAATTCCGATCTTGCCCGAATATCGAAAAATCGTGACAATTCCGAGCTGCTTTATTTCCGCTATATGCAATAAGCTGCAAGATCTAGCGAATTATTCTGGATGTTTCTATTTTGGATAGTTCCCATTTGATATCCGCTTTCTCAACCGTTTCCGGGGTGCATTCTATGGTTTCGATCAGATGGGGAAGAAGGCGGGCCCTGGAATACATTCCGCCAAGTTTCTGAAGGGTTTCATGGGGGCCCGGATCGGCGCGATTTTGAGCATCCAGAATGCTGTCTGCTACCGAATTGACGTCCCCATGTCTTGCTGAGTAAATACTGCTGAAATCTCCCATTTGACGGATCATGTCCTCGATGTGGCTTTTCTCCGGTCCGATATAAAGGAATGGAGATCCGATTGTAAGAATGTTGTAGATTTTGCACGGATGAACAATACCGGTAAAGGGATTGCCCATGACGGCCACATGTAAATCGGCCGATGACAGGGCGTCGGACAAACGGTCTAAAGGCTGATAGGGCAAAAAGTCTGCGTTTTTTAGAGCCAGCTGGACCGCGAAAGCTTGTGCTTTGCCGAACTCGCTCCCTCCTCCAATAAAGAGAAAACGGATGTCTGGTCGGTCCGCGAGCCGAGAGGCTGCCTGCAACAGCGTATCCAGTGGATGACAGGGGCTGTGGTTGCCCGAATACATCACCACAAATTTATCGGTTAATCCATGAGCCGATCGAAATGCTGCGCGTCCTTCCCGGCTGTATGAAATCTGCGGGTCATGAGACCATGGCGGGATAACGGCGATTTTGGATTCCGGAATTCCCTTGGCGAGCAAGCGGTCTTTCATAAACCGGTCCAGGACAATAAGCTTTCTGGCTGTACGGGTGCTATATCTCAGAAGCGCTGAAAGGATTTTTGCCGCTATCGATTTTTCCCGAAGCCATCCGGCGGCAATCGCCTCATCCGGATTTAGATCCATAATCCAGCAATAAAAGCGTTCCCGCCTGAAATATGCGAAGATCGCAGCCAAAGATGATATAAGCGGCGGGGAGGTCAGTGCAACAACGGCATCATGCCTCGGCAGGAGGAGCATGCGTGCAAAGGAAAAGAGCATGAAGGATCCGAAATCTATGGCGCGGGCGGAGCGCGATTTTTTTCCCATACCCGTTGAGGGGATTCGAATGATGGAGATCCCTTTCCAAATTTCCTTTTTAGGAAAACATATGCCGGGATTGTCGTAGCCGCGCCTGCCCGTGAGAACGGTAACGGAATGGCCGCACTTCGATAATTCAACTGCGAGATCAGTCAGATGCTGCGCCGAACTGACCACATCAGGATAAAAACATTGATTAATGAGCAATATTTTCATATGCGTTTAAAAGCGCGGCTCTCGCATGATTCGGCAGATCGGTCATCACCAGACGGCGGTTTTAACCCGCTTTATTCATGAAGCTTCTGCTGCGGCGGCGGATCCGGGCATGTCTGCTGCGTTGCGCTCGGTCGGATTCCTCGACGTA
>JAFGIY010000011.1 GCA_016929335.1 Acidobacteriota bacterium
ATTTTTACAGGTATGAATTGGCAGCAGCAAATACTGGCGACTTTTTCCGAGAACACGGTAAGTTCACGGTAAGTTTGGCCAATTTGTTTACTGGAGATTGAAGAGAGGATTTGCGCTAAGTCGTTGATTTTGTTGGTGCCGAGATCGGGAATTGACTTGTCCGCCGAAGCCCGCAGGGCGAAGGCGGAACCCCCACGCCCGTTGCCAGGCCCAGGATTTTATGTCCTTTTTGAAGACTGGCAAAATCTAGAACAAATACAGTTATTGCAGTCTATCAACGGTTTAGCTTCGGTTTTTCTCTCCTCAATTTCCGCTATTTTCGCACTATCCCGCTATGTTTCGCGGTAAGTTCACGGTAAGTCATTTTTCGAAATTCGGACTATCGCTGTTTTCACAATTGCCAAAGCCCGTAATATTTTCACTGTTGCTCCAAATCATAATGGCCAATCCATCTACCAAATCCCGCATCTTCGGATAACTGACTTATTCTGCGCGATAAAAATTGTATCCAAACCCTTGCGCCGATCCATAATAATAGCATTTCAAACTACTGTCACCATGGCATGTGGTGCCATAGCGCCTCATGCCACGGTGGCACCCAGTGCCATGGTGCAACTGCAATCGCGTCCTAGCAAGGAGCATATGCCAGTGAAGTAGGCGCTGAGAGCAAAAATTCCTCTATTGTGACTCCGGTCACCTGTTTTGACGTGAACGGAGAGCTGCAAATAACTGTCAGGTGGTCGCGGGGAAAAACCTTGGAAAACCAGCTGAAATCGAGAGGGCTGGCCTTCCCCCTCTTGACTTCAATGAAGTCTTTATCCGGAGTTACAAAATCAATCTCGTGTTCCTTCGAGGCCCAGAAACCCATCGCCTCCGGATTTGAACTCCCTCCGAGGACGCTTTGACGCCAGATTTCCTGCGCCACCAGCCATTCCATGAAGACTCCTTGTATGTTTGGTGGAAGGTTTTCGAATTCGTGAACATATCTCAACGATGACGGGTGAAAAGCGATGGCCACTGCCAAGTTGATGAAATGGAATTTACAGGGCTTCCGCATAAGGACATTTTTCTTATTGGTCTCAATTGGCCATGAAGGCATAACCGACAAAAGATCGGAGAGTTGCTCTATATACCCGCTTGCCACTGTGTTGTTGGCAAGCCCCGCATCGCGGGCAAGCTTCGCAAAACCGACGGAATTGCCGCCGTTATTCATGATGACGTGCAATAACTGGGTCAAAGCCAGCCTGCTTCTTCCGGATGAAACAACTTCCCCTAAAACCCAGTCGCGCACGATCTGAATAAAATATTCAGGAAGGCGTTCAAATTGGGATATGTCATTGCAGGCAACGGGGGAACCTCCCGTCAGCAGATAGGCGATCCAGGATTTCTCTCCATGAATCTCTCGAGCATTCAGTAAGAACTCCCGGTAAGATATCGGAAGGAATATGTATTCATTCTTAGGCAGTTTCCCTTTTCTGCCGGGAAGCCTTTCCGAACCGTGGCGAAGGTCGGACGCCTTTGAACCGGTCGTGATGATGAGAACATCCCTGAAAAGCCCCTGATCGACTGCGCGTTTTATGGCTTTTTCCCAGCCGGGTACGGCAGTTATCTCATCGATGAATAGTCTTTTGATACCGGCGTCTCTGGAAAAGGAAGCATGCAGACTGGTCAATTCCACGGCCAACTCATCCGCGTTGGCGATTTCGTCGCCATTTAAATAATAGGTAGAGCCTTTGCCAAATTCCGCCACCGACCATCGCAGGTTCATGTCGAGCCAAGTGCTCTTGCCATATTGGCGTGGTCCTCGGATAATGATGAGTCCCGGTTCCTTCGGAAGCTCGTTCAGCCCGAATTCAAAACGAAACTGATGGGCCTTGGATTCCATTTCAACAATCCGAGGCCACATATCATCCCGATCTATATTTCCTTCGGCCAGCAGCTGGTTTATTGTCTTAACGTCCATACCGTTAATATACCTAACGTTTATAACGTTAGCAACAGGATATCATTTGTTTGCCTATTTTAGATCGCATTACGCTTGCGCCGGTTTATTCAGTCTCAGATTTTCACGGATTTGGCTTGAACGCATCGACAGGAGAGTTGGCTTCACCCGTCCTGCGTTGACAACGAGGCTAATTACGATCCTCCTTTCAATGGCATCGCTATCATGATCCAGGGCATATTTGGCTAAGGCGCTTACTGAAACAGACGGCGAATCAACTCCAAGCCCCGTGCAAAGGCGGCAAGGCAATTCGTTTTTGATGGTATACGTCCGAATTGAATCGGTTGAAATTCCTCTTCCTGCATCAGCTCTGGTGTTGAGAATCTGTCAGCATGGCGTCGAGTCCTAATGCCATCTCGGGAACATGTGCTGGAACAATCAGCGTTGCCTCTGTCGCGGCAAGCACACTTTTTATGCTCAACCCCGGCGCTAGCTCCCTAAGAAGCAAGCCTTCCTCTGTTGGTTCGATCACAGCCATTTCTGTCACGATCAGGCTGACTCGCCGCACTGAGGTCAAAGGCAGAGTGCACCGCCTCAGTATTTTGGGTTTGCCCTTCGCCGTGTGGGCCATGGCGACAATAACCCGTTTGGCGCCTGTCACCAAATCCATGGCCCCGCCCATTCCCGGCAACATCTTGCCCGGCACCATCCAATTCGCCAGGCATCCCTGTTCATCCACCTCCAGTCCACCGAGAATGGTCAAATCGAGATGGCCGCCTCGGATCAGGCCGAATGAGAGGCAGCTATCAATGCTCGCAGCGCCGGGGATGGCGCCGACGAAATCTCCGCCTGCGTCGGTGAGTGACGGCTCTTCCATTCCTGCGCCCGGCATCGGAGCCATGCCAATGATGCCGTTCTCGGATTGGAAATAGACTTCTATCCCGGGCGGCAAATACATGGGAACCATCGTGGGCAGGCCGATGCCAAGATTCACAAGGCTGCCATCCTTTAATTCACTCGCCACCCGCCTCGCAATCAGAACCTTATCGTCCATCGGTTGCACCCCTCCCGACGATGTGATGTACGCAGATAAAGGGAGTCGCCACTGCGTCCGGCGGTATGCCCCCGGTCGGGACGATGTGTTCGGGCTCGGCGATGACGGTCCGGCCAGCTGTAGCCATGACGACGTTGAAATTACGCGCAGTCAGCGAATATTCAAGGTTTCCGCGATAATCAGAACGATGAGCGGCGATCAGCGCAAAGTCGGCAGTTAAAGGTTTCTCGAGCAGGAATCTTTTGCCGTCTATATCGACCACCTGCTTGCCTTCCGCAACTACGGTTCCCAGGCCCGTCGGAGTGAGGACGCCGCCAAGTCCGAAGCCTCCGGCGCGAATTCGTTCTGCCAGCGTGCCCTGCGGGCAAAGCTCCGCATCCATTTCGCCTGCCATAACCTGCCGCTGAGTTTCCGGATTCAACCCGATATGAGAGGCAATAAGTTTGCGAATTCTTTTCGCTGCTACCAGCTTACCAATGCCGAAACCCGGTGTACCGGTATCGTTAGCGATGATTGTGAGATCTTTCCGGCCCTGGCGAACCATTTCGGCAATCATGCGGTGCGGCGACCCGACTCCCATGAACCCCCCAATCATGATCAAGGCTCCATCTGGGATCATCTCAACGGCCTCAGTACAGCTGAGGAATTTGTTCATTACCATTGCTCCCTCTCTAAAACCCGACCGCTCCTGCTCCCTTCAGCCCCAGCATTTGCCGCATGTCCTCCGGTGCTGCAATATCTCGATCAAACTCGCGCGCGATACGCACGACTTTCTCTACAAGTTGTGCGTTTGTGCAGAGCTTGCCTTTGCCGATGAAAATGTTATCTTCGAGGCCCACGCGCACATGCCCGCCCATCATAATCGCCATCGTGGCAAGGTTGATTTCGTTGGGATAGCCAACGCCGATGACTGACCAGCGGTAATTCTCGGTTCCGAACAATCGATCGGCTGTTTGTTTCATCACGATCAGGTCTTCGACATTTGCGGCCAGACCGCCGAGGACACCCAAAACAAACTGGATCCAAAAAGGAGGCTTCACTATGCCGCTCTTCATCATGAACCGCAGATTGTAGAGATGTCCCACATCATAGGCTTCGAACTCGGGACGCACATTGTTCTCTGCAAAAGTGCCGGCGTAAGTCTCCATATCTCCGAAGGTGTTTCGGAAGATGAAATCCTTGGTGCCCTCGGCGTACGATTGTTCCCAATCGTACTTGTAGTCCTCGGCTTTATATCTCCTGGCTACGGGATGGATGGAAAAGTTAATGCTTCCCAGATTAAACGAGGCCAACTCGGGACGATAGCGTGGAATCACACGCAACCTGTCCTGAGGCGACATGCCCATGCCGCCCCCGGTTGTAACCCCGACCACGACGTTACTGCCTGCCTTGATTCCTTTCAGAATCGGCTCGAAGAGATCGGGGTCGGAAAGCGGGCGGCCGTTCAAAGGATCGCGCGCATGCACGTGGACCGCCGCTGCCCCGGCCTGGCCGCATGCGATCGCATCCGCAATCAGGTGCTCCGGCGTAAACGGCAAGTGGGGCGTCTGGGTTGGGATCGTGATCGCGCCCGTCAATGCTGATGTGATGATGAGTTTGTCTGCCATGTCAACTCCCCCGATTTATGTAATCTGGTTGTCTGCTGCAAAATAGATATGGACGATCCACAAAACTCAAGGCTATTTTGCACGCTTCGCAACAAACTCCTCTGTTCCATAGCTGCCGACCTGTCGAGAACCGCGGATCTCGTCGCCTGAAATTTTGCCCTTGTACTCGCATCTTAGTTCCTGGCCCTGAACCTTCAACGTTTCGACAAACGAGATATCCGTTCCCTTCACAGAACCTTCTGTTAAAGGGGACTCGCTGGAATCGCTTCCCATGGACATCACGGCCTTTCCTGTGAGCTTTTCTCCTTCAACTTTAAAGTCGAAGGTGTAGGTCATCTCACCAATTCCAGTCGTGATAACAGTGGTCCATTTACCTGAAATATCGGCGGCCAGGGCCGGAACCAGACAGAGAAGCGCAACGGACACAATAAGCAGAACTTTTGTTGATTTCATAATTCGTCTCCTTTTGGTGAGTTCCAATATGCCGCAATGTGGTATCTTAATATCATATTGCGGTACGACCCGGCAACAAGGAAAGGAGATCAGGATGAAAAAGGTGGAATTGCAGGATGCAAAACCCTATGCGCCGCCCAAGCATTTCAACATGACTGCTTTGCGGTTGCATGGGAAAGAGGAGACAGGAACGCAGCAGCTCTGGATGGGTCTCTCTCATTTCCTGCCGAATGGAGGCGCAGAGATGGACGCGACCCCCGCGGAAAAGCTCTATTTTGTGCTCGAGGGAGAGGTCACTGTCAGCACTCCCGACAAGCAGGCCTATGTGCTGAAAGCATGGGATTCGCTCTACGTCGGGCCAAACGAGGCCAGGGCGATCATCAACAATACGAACAAGCCCGCGAGCATGCTCGTGATCATTACATACAAATAACCGTGAACGATCCGGTGAAAGGCGGTGAATGAATGGAATCGCGCGTTGACTTGAACTACGTTCGAAACATGTTTAGCCTCGCAAACAAAGTGGCCATCGTAACGGGCGGCGCGGGAGCCTTGGGGCAAGCAATCGCACAAGGGTTGGCAGTCCATGGCGCCGATGTTGTGGTCACCGGCCGTACGCTGAAGACGCTGGAACCGGTTGTAAAAGATATTGAGGCTGCCGGCCGAAAAGCCCTGGCTCTGAGCTGCGATGTCGCCGTTGAAAAAGATGTCGAGGCCCTGATGCGGGATACGTTGAATGCATTCGGCACCGTGGATATTTTGGTCACGGTCGCCGGAATTGCGAAGCGTTTTCCCGCAGAGGAATTTCCCATTGATGAGTGGCAGCAGGTAATGGACATCAATGTCCGGGGGACATTCCTCTGCTGCAAGCATGTCGGGAAGATTTTCAAAGAAAAGAAAAAAGGGAAAATCATCACGATCTCGTCCGTACGCGCCTTCGCAGGACATCCGGGCGGGTATGCTGCCTATGGCACCAGCAAAGGCGCCGTGAATCTTCTGACCAAGCAACTGGCGACTGAATGGGCAAAATACAGCATCAATGTCAACTCGATTGCTCCCTGCATCTTCTGGACACCGCTGACTCAGGAGGTTTTGGAGAACGAGCAGCTGTACAAAGTGTTCATGTCCAGGATTCCTATGGGGAGAGCTGCGCTGACTCAGGATTCCATTGGCGCGGCCGTTTATCTTGCTTCTCCCGCTTCGGATTTCGTAACCGGGCAAATCCTTTATGTGGACGGCGGCACAGTCGCCGGATAAAAACAAAAATTGGAGACCATCCTATGAGCGACAATATGAAATTAGTGGATCTCAGTCACCCTTTTGGCCCTGGATGTCCGCTTTGGCCGTACTTCGAGGATGTCAAGGTTGAGCGAATGCATTATCACGCCAAATCGGGCGTCCTCTCGCAGAAGATTACTACCGTGATGCACTGCACGACACACGCCGACTCGCCGGGACATGTAGTCGAAGGCCTCCGGTTCACACATGAATTGCCGTTAGATCTCTACTATGGGACTGGCGTTGTAGTGGATATTCCAAAGAACAGATGGGAATTGATCACGGCCGCAGATCTGGAGAAGGCAACACCCAAGATTGAAAAGGGTGATATCGTAATCGTTCACACCGGATGGCACAGGTATTGGGGGGACAATAAGCAGTATTTCTGTTACTCTCCCGGTCTCGGACGCGAAGCAGGCGAATGGTTTGTCGCCAAAGGTGTAAAAGCAGTCGGCGTAGACCAGCAAGCCTTGGATCACCCTTTGCATACCGCGATCGGTCCGCACGGTCCCGGCCCCATCATGCCGTCACTCAGTGAAGAATATAGACAGATAACAGGACGGGACGTGCTGGAGGATTTCCCCGAATGGGAACCCTGTCACAACCTTCTTCTTAGAAATGGGATCATGGGGTGGGAGAACGTGGGCGGCGATATCGCGATGGTTGTAGGAAAACGGGTCACCATCATGGGACTCCCGTTGCGATGGTATATGGGAGACGGATCCATCGTTCGGATGGCGGCCCTGATTGATGAGAAGGATATCAATCCCGTTCCTCCAAGAATATATAAATACGGTGTGGTATAAAACCGGAGGTGCCGGAATATGGAGAAAATTGCAGTAATTGGCGCGGGACTCATGGGACACGGCATTGCGCAGGTTTTTGCGGCAAATGGGCATGAAGTTGCGATCCACGATCCTTTCCCGGAAGTGCTGGCCCGAGTTCCAGAGCGAGTATGTGCAAACCTGCGCAGCCTTGGCCTTGACGAATCGAGTGTCGAGAGAATATCCCTGCACGGAACCCTTAAAGCTGCGGTTGTAAGGGCCGACATTGTCTTCGAGGCAGCGCCCGAGAACCTCGCGTTGAAGCAGGACATCTTTGCGCGATTGTCGACATCAGCGCCGCCAAGCTGTATCCTGGCCAGCAATACCTCGGTAATTCCCATTAGAGAAATCGCAGCCAAATCTGAGGACCCGGGTCGCATCCTCGGCACGCATTGGTGGAATCCTCCGTATCTGATTCCGTTGGTCGAGGTCATCCAGGCACCTGGTACGGAATCGGTCTATATAGAAAAATGTATCGATCTGTTGCAGCGGGCCGGCAAGGTAGCCGTCCACGTCAAACGTGATGTGCCCGGATTTGTCGGCAACCGTTTGCAGCATGCGCTCTGGAGAGAAGCAATCTCCATTGTAGCAACCGGAATTTGCGATGCTGAAACGGTCGATCTCGTGGTCAAAAACAGCTTCGGGATGCGGTTGCCTGTGTTGGGACCGCTGGAGAATGCGGATCTTGTGGGACTAGACTTGACTCTCGCGATCCACAATGTAATCCTTCGGCACCTCGAAGCTTCACCTGAACCAAGTCCGTTGTTGGCACGCTACACGGGCGAACAACGCCTTGGGATGAAAACGGGAAAGGGATTCTACGAATGGACGCCGGAGTCGGCACAGCATGTCCGCGAGCGGCTGACGCGGTACCTGCGGGATGCAATAAGAAAGGGAGAGGAGTTCAGTGGTAGAGCGTTTCAAAACAAAACCCAAAGCTCGTGATCGGAATGGGGTCCAGGTGATAGCTCGCGCAGCCGAGATCTTGCGGGCGCTTGAGGGAAGCAATGGAATGAGTCTTGGCCAGCTTGCGGGACGAGTCAGCTTGCCCAAATCGACCGTGCAGCGAATCATTAATGCTCTTGATTCTGAAAATTTTGTGGTTTCAGCATGCCCCGGCGGACGCCTGCGGCTGGGTCCGGCTCTGGTTAGGATTGCCCATTCCATTCGATTCCCGATTGCCGAAACTGCCCGGCCTTATCTTCAGGAGCTTTCAGAGAAAACGGGTGAAACCGTAGACCTCGCAGTACTCGATGGGGAAAAGGCGGTCTTTGTAGATCAAATCCCCGGATCCCATCGCCTTCGTGCGGTATCCGCCATCGGTGTTTCATTCCCGCTGCACTGTACCGCTAACGGGAAAGCAATGCTGGCCGCGCTTGATGCTAAGGAATTAAGCCGGCTGAAGAAGCGCATGCGCCTGACTGCTTTCACCGAAAATTCCATTCGATCCTGGGAGAAACTTGAGCAGGAGCTTCTCAGGATCCGCGAAACCGAACTTGCCTACGATCGCGAAGAACACTCAATAGGGATTTCCGCCATTGGAACTGCGATCATCGGGCTTGAAGGGGAGATTGCTGCAATAACGATTCCAACACCTATGGTGAGGTTTGCGAAGAAGGAACCCGAATTGGCGAAAGCACTTCAGCTTTGCCGTGATGCAGTCGACAGAATTCTTGGCGGGGCGCCGTCTCGCCGCCGTCTCGCCGGCTCTTTTGCAGAATAGCTTTTTAAACCTCCAGAAAGCCCTGGCCGCAGGATTTTTTTTAAAGAATGATCCTTTTTCCCATCTTTATGACATATATCGTGTTAGAGTCTTGATCCCGAGGGCAACCAATCCAAAATAATAATACTTACCGTACGGGGGGGCTATCTCAATGATGAGTCCTTCTGAGCTCAATTTCGCAATTGTGGCGGCCGCATGCGCACGGGGAATGATAATGGATCCCGGCAGCAATTCGATCATTTGATATTCGAAACGCACTCTCCCTCTGCAAGCGCCATCATTGGGCATTCGATGCCGGCTTATTCAAGGTTTCTGATGTGAATGAAGTATTGGTCAGCCCTGCAGTGCGTCGTGCAGAGCGCCAAAAATTTGATCTCGAGGAGTACGATGGGGAAGGCATTGCTGTTCCCACATCCCCAATATGTCGTCCCGATATCGGGGTGCTCTCCTGGCATCGCCAGAATTTATACAGACATTGACTAGTGTGCTTCTTGATATGTGATGGTTCCAATAAAATTCGGCAGCGCGCTCTTCGTTTCCCTCGGACTCATGCAATCTCCCACAGCAAACGGATCGGCACGGCGAATAAGGCGTCTCCGAAGTTCACGCAGGTCTCTCCGTCATACAGCACAATGCCGCCGGCAAAGCGATTTTTTAATGTATCTCTGAGCTTGCGCAAACCCCGGAAATCGGCTCCAGTAATGGTAGCAGACGCTTTCACTTCAACGCCCGCTATTTCGTAAGCCCCGCGCTCCAGAATAATATCCACTTTGAAATTGTCCTTGTCGCGAAAATGGTAGAAGCGGATGTCCTTTTCGGACCAGCTTGCCTGGCGGCGAAGCTCCTGAAACACAATTGTCTCCAGTAGCGGGCCGAGGGATGTTCGATCTTTTTCAAGCGCAGCAGCATCTAGTCCAATCAGGACGCTCGCAAGCCCGGTATTGCCCAGGTGCAGCTTCGGAGTCTTGATCAGCCGGCTTACGCGGTTGCTATGCCACGGGCGAAGCTCCTCAATCAGGAACACGCGTTCGAGCAGTGTCAGATACTCCCGGATTGTCGTGCGGCTGACCTGAAGAGAGCCGGCAAGCTCGCTTACATTCATCAACCGCGCTGTCTGCCCGGCCGCATGCTCCAGGAGTCGCGGCAGAACATCCAGAGATCGGATGCGGATCAAATCGCGCACATCGCGCTGTGTCAGTGTTTCGACATAATCGCGGTACCATGCGGCACGGCGTCGCGGATTCGGGCGGGCCAAAGCTGCAGGATATCCTCCGTCTGCCACGAGTTCGGCCAGCGCTTTCCCAAGCCGCTCAAATTTTTGCATTTTGAATGATCCGGCAAAAAGCGCGTCCAGGAAATGGGATTCCTTTCCGGCGAGTTCACGCCGAGCCAGCGGATGAAGCTGAATAATCCCAATGCGGCCGGCAAGAGATTCCGACAGCTTTGGGAGAAGCATAACATTGGCTGAGCCGGTGAGAAGGAATCTTCCAGGTGTGCGGCGGCGGTCAATGGCCATCTTCAGCGCGGGGAAAAGGCTTGGGGCCCGCTGAACTTCATCCAGAATCGTGTGGTTCGGCAGATCATCGACAAAACCGATGGGATCCGTTTCGGCTGCGCTGGCGAGCACAGGATCATCAAAACCGAAATAGGAATATCCGAGCGGATCGCCTACAAGCCGGGCAAGAGTGGTTTTGCCGCACTGGCGCGGCCCATGAATGAGGACGACCGGCGTGTCTGTGAGAGCTTCTTTGAGGCGCCTGACAGCAAATCGAGGATAGAGCTTATTCGTATTCATTGCGGCCAACCCTATATCCGAAGCCCGGCTGATTGCAGGTTTTATAGTCGGCTGATTGCAGCTTTACTGGTCGGCTGATTGCAACCTTTCTGTCCGGCATTCGATCTGCCGGTACAGCAGGAATCAGACTAACAAAATCTGACAGAACAGATACTGCAATCAGTATCTGCAGAATTTCCAGACAAAAGCCCAGGAGTTTCTATCCTGAGCCTCGCCCAATTGAGCTGAACTGTATAACTGGCAGTGATCATATCTGCTGAGATGACAATAATTCCGTTTGCGGCGAATTTTTA